>JBGATO010000047.1:0-6244 GCA_044229145.1 Candidatus Eiseniibacteriota bacterium
CGCGACGCTCGTCGGCTGCGCGGCCGCACCGCTCACCTGGAGCGCGACCGGCCTGCCGGCTGGGGCGACGTTCAGCAGCAGCACCGGCGTCGTCACCTGGACGCCGGACTGTCTCGCGGCGCAGAGCGGCCCGACGTATGGACCGGTCACGCTCACCGCGCAGGCGGCCACCGGCGAATCCGGCAGCGCGTCGTTCAGCATCACGGTGACCGACGTGCCGACCAGCGTCGCCGCCGTCACGGGCCTCAGCGCGGCGCAGAACCGCACCGGCAACGACACCGACGGCACGACGAAGATCACGCTGACCTTCAGCGCGCCGCCGTCGACCACGGTGGAGGTGTACCGCGCCGGCTTCGGCAACTACCCCGAGTACGATGACGCGCCGGCCGCGGGCAGCACGCCGGCCGTGCCGTCGTACCCGCCGAGCGCGCCGTGGACGCTGACCAGCGTCACCGCGAGCGGCCAGACCGACGAACCGGCGACGCGCGACTTCTGGTACTACGTCGCGTTCGCCACGAACGCCTGCGGCGACGTCTCGGCGGTCAGCACGATGACCGGCGGCACGCTCAACTACCACTTGGGCGACGTCTCCGACGGCTTCACGCCGGGCCAGGGCAACAACGCGGTCAACACGGCGGACATCTCGCTGCTCGGCGCGCACTACGGCATCCCGCTGGGCGTGAGCGACCCGCTGAACTACCTCGACGTCGGCCCGACCACCGACCACTTCATCAACGGCCGGCCGTTGACCGACAACGTCCTGCAGTTCGAGGACCTGATCCTCTACGCGATCAACTTCGGGCAGGTGGCCGCGCCGGTGCATCACGGACTCACGGCGGTGACGCCGACGCGTAACCAACTGACCGTGCACGTGCCGGCGCTGCCGGCGGTCGGCGAGACGTTCGCCGTCACCGTCGACCTCGCGGCGGCTGGCGATCTGCAAGGTCTCACCGCGCGCCTCGGCTTCGACGACGCGGTGGTCGAGCAGGTCGGCATCGCCGACGGCGCGCTGCTCGCGCAGCAGGATCTCCCGGCGATGGCATTGTCCGCCGCGCCGGGCAATGTCGACGTGGCGCTCTTCGGCAGCGGCGCGAGCCTCTCCGGCGATGGCACCATCGCGACGCTCACCTTCCGCGTGAAGGCCGCGGGCGACGCGGGCTTCACGCTCGTGTCCGCCGAGGGTCGCACGGCGGAGAACCAGCCGGTGGTGGTGGCGTCGAGCCTCGAGCCGCCGAAGCCGGCGATCCACATCCCCGACGTGACGTACCTCGGTCACGTCGCCCCGAACCCGGTGGTGCGCTCGACGGCCATCGCTTTCGGTCTGCACGAGAGCGGCCGCGCCCGTCTGGCGATCTACGACGTCAGCGGCCGTCTGGTGCGCACGCTGGTCGACGGTGTCGTGGACGCCGGCGACCAGGTCGTCACCTGGAACGTCACGGACCGCGCCGGCCGCGCCGTGGGATCGGGCATCTACCTCGCCCGTCTCGAGGCGAACGGCAAGGTGTACCGGCAGACGCTGCAGGTGGTTCGGTAAGTACACGCCAGGAAGGACGGCGTCCGCGCCGGCTCACGCCGCGCGGACGCCGCATCCGACCGCATCGCACCACGGGACGCGATCGCGCCAGTTCGCCTCCCTTCCTTGGAGAAGGCACCCACATGCGTGGACACAAGCTCTCGGTTCACCGGCGATCTACGGCGCGCCTCGCGTTCGCGGCGCTCCTCGCGCTCGGCCTCGCGGGCGGCGCGGCCCGCGCCCGCGCCAACGTGCACGTCTGCGTCACGCCGAGTGACTCGACGGTGAACGTCGGCGATCCGGTCACCGTGCGGATCTACACCAACGACCCGATCACCGATGTGCAGGGCTACGCGGTACGGCTCACCTACGGCACGACGCCGCTGGGCCCGCCGACCGCCACCGGGGCCGGGACGATGCTCGATCCCGTGCCCGCCGTGTTCTTCCCGTACAGCGCCGCGCCCGATACGCTCGGGTTCGACGCGGCGGTGCTCGGCACCACCACGGCGGGACCCGGCACGCTCGGCACCTTCTCGTTCGTGGCGACCAACCCCGGCGACTCGCACTTCCACGTCACCGTGGCGCTCATGCGCGACTCGCACAACGATCCGATCCAGACGGTGACCTGCGACGGCGTGATCCACGTCGTCTCCGGCATCCACGTCTGCATCGCGCCGGCCGACACCGCGGTGTCGGTGGGCGATCCGGTCGTCGTGCGCATCACCACCGACGGGCCGCCGGCCGACCTCCAAGGCTACTCGGTGCGGCTGACCTTCAACTCGACCGCACTCGGTGCGCCGCTCGCCACCTCGCCCGGCACCGTCTTGTCGGCGGTGCCCAATTACTTCTTCCCGTACAGCGCCGCACCTGACACGATTGGGTTCGACGCGGGCATCCTCGGCACGACCAGCAACGGACCCGGGACGCTCGGCACCTTCTCGTTCATCGCCCAGAATACCGGCACCAGCACCTTCCACATGACGCTGGCGATCATGCGCGACTCGCACAACGACGACTTGCCGGTGACGCTGTGCGACGGTCAAGTGCGCGTGCTGCCGCCGACATCGACCGTGCCGAAGACCTGGGGAGCGATCAAGTCGTTGTTTTCGCCGCGACGCTAGCCGTCGCGGTCCGGGGATCGCGGCCCCCTACACGCGACGCTCGATGCCGCCGCATCGCGTCGCCGCCAGCGATCCCCCTACGCCGCCGCCGGCGCCGATCCGCCGGCGGCGCGCAACGTGCAACGGGCGGGAGCCGGCGAAGGCTCCCGCCCGTTTTGCATCGCCCGGCTGACCCTAGAGTTTCCCTTCCCGCCGCTGCGCCTGCGTCACCGCGCGGCGCACCTTCGATTGGACGCGGTCGCGGCGCTTGGCTTCGCGGCGGGCGCGCTCGGTGGTGGCGGCGGTGAGTTGCACCATCTCGCGCTGGAGGCGGCGGTACGAATCGAGCCGCGCGGCATCGACGTCGCCACGCGTCACCGCGGCGTCGAGCGCGCAGCCGGGTTCGCCATCGTGGCGGCAGTCGCGGAAGCGGCAGCCTTCGGCGAGTTGCGCGATGTCGTCGAACGCGCCGGCGAGTCCTTCCTCGGCGTCCCACAGCGCGACCTCGCGCATGCCCGGCGTGTCGAGCACCCACCCGCCGCCGGGCACTGCGATCAACTCGCGGCGCGTCGTCGTGTGGCGGCCTTTCTGATCGAATTCGCGCACGTCGTTCACCGATTGCCGTTCGATGCCGCACAGTGCGTTCACCAGCGTCGACTTGCCGACGCCGCTCGGCCCGACGAAGCCGATCGTGCGTTGCCCGGCGAGTGAAGGCCGCAATGCGTCGAGCCCATCGCCGGTGCGGGCCGACACCACGCGCACCTCGGAATCCTGCGCCACGCCACGCGCCGCCGCGACGACGGCGTCGAGATCCGCGCACACGTCGGCCTTGTTGAGCAGCACCACCGGCTCGATGCCGCCGGCATGCGCGAGCGCCAAGAAACGCTCGATGCGCCGCGGATTGAGCGGCAACGCCAGCGAACTCACGAGGAAGATCGTATCGATGTTGGCGGCGATCACTTGCGGCTCGGCGTGGAACCCCGCCGCCTTGCGCACGAACCACGTGCGGCGCGGCACCACGGCGCGGATGCGCGCCAACGAATCCTGCGGGCGATGCGAGATCGCCACCCAATCGCCGACCGCGGGGAGCGCGTCGACATCGTCCTTCAGGTGGTGGAGCGAGCCGGACACCGCGGCGGTCAACTCGCCGGCCTCGCACAGCACGTCGAACGTCTTGCGATGCTGGACGACGATGCGCGCCGGCTGCCACGCGCGCTCCGCGAACGGCGCGAACGCCGCCGCCCATTCGTCATCCCATCCCAACTCATGCACAGTCATCTACACGCAAGTCTACCGGCTGGCGCGCGGCGGGACAACCCGCGTCCGATACCGCGGCCCGATGTCGCTCCCCGGCGCGCCCTCCTCCGGCGCGAACTGCTCCCAACTGTGCGTCGATCCGATGTACGCGATGGTGAACGGATTGATCTTGTAGCTCACCAGCGGGTCCACCTCCCACGCGTGGCGGAAGCCATCGTACTGCGAGATCACGCGGGCGAAGAGTTCGTGCGTGAACTGATATTGCGTCCGCATCCGCCACACGCCGCCGCGGAAGATCGTCGCGTCGGTGTCGGGGTGGCGCAGCCGCTGCCACGAGTACGACGGATCGAGCACCAAGCGGTCGAGCGGCTTGATCGTCGCGTACAGATCGACGACATCGCCGTGCCCGAGCACCGGCGTCGCCAGCCCGCGCGCCACGAACCGCCCGCCCTGGTACCCGACGCCGCCCGAGAGCAGCTGCGAGAAGTTGGTGTCGGCGCCGATCCTGCCGCGATGGATGCCCGGCAGATCGGTGCCACGAAAGCGTTCATGGCTCCACATGTACCACCCGCTGACCGAGGTCGAGCCCGGCAGCCGCACCTGCAAGCGCGGCATGATCCACTCGTCCTTGCGCACGTTGTCGAAATTCCACACCCGCGCGGCGTTGATCGCCGGCTGCCAGAACGTCACCAGCCCCGTCCGATGGAAGTCGAGCCCCGACCACAGACTGACGCGGCGATTGTCGTTCTGGGTCACGAAGCCATTGTCGGCGCGGAACGCCGGACTGGTCTCCCAATAGTCGACGTCGAAATTCCACAGCTCCGCGTCGCGTTCGAGGCTGGCATACATCGCGTGCCCGTCGAACACTTCGCCATCGAAGCGGGACGTGTAGCGCCCGCGATCGAATGTCGTCTGCGACAGCGGATGCGCGCCGGCGAACACCGAATCGTACGGCGGCTCCGCGGTGTGCGAGTGCATGTACTGCCCTTCGAAGCGGAGCTTCGGCAGCATGTTCCACGTCAGGTCGACGCCGCCGGTGGTGTTCGACCCGCCATCGCTGCCGGCGTGGCCGGTCACGAAGCGGCGATCGGTCACCAGCGCGCCGATCGCGCTGTTGCCGCCGAAGGTCTGCTTCACGCGCACGATGTTCGAGTAGCTCGGCCCGGCCGGCAGGAAGGCGCTGCGTTCCTCGAACGGCAGGATGACCGGCGACTTCTCGTCGCGCGCCCCGATGTACGCCACGCTGGTGCGATCCTTCCGCCCGGTGATGCGCCACGCCACCGACGGATCGTTGATCGAGCGCGTGTAGACGGCGTTGATCCAGGTGCCGAACAGGTCGCTGCCCTCTTGGAAAAACGGCCGCTTCTCGTCGTAGAACAGGGCGAAGGTGGAGTTCACGTCGATCTGCGCGGCGTCGGATTCGACCTGGCTGAAGTCGGGATTCACCGTGGCCTCGGCGGTGAGGTTCGAGGCGATGCGGTACTTCGCCGAGAACCCGGCGTCGCCCGCCGCGTCGTCGGCGTGCAGGCCGAGGCCGCCGCCGGGGCGGGGCGCAACCTGCGCCGCCTGCGACACCAAGCCGTACGGCAGGATGTCGAGTCCGGCAGCCGGCCGCACGCCGGTAATCCCGGCCAGCGTCCCGAACTGGCACGGGAAACACGACACGCCACGGTCGATGACCGCCCACGACGAGGTCTCGCGGTTCTGGCGCGGCCGCGTCCGCCAGATGTCGACCCTCCACTCCTGCTCGTCGCGCGCCGGGAACCGCAGGCTGGCGAAAGGCACCGCCGCCTCGACGATCCACCCGTCCTCGACGATTCGCGCCTTCGCCGTCCACACCATGTCGAAGGTCGTGGTCTCGTTGTCCGGCGTCCACAAGAGGTCCGACATCACGCCGGCCGGGGTCACGAATAGCTCGTACGCCCACGCCGCGTCGCCGTAGGTGTCGAAGATCAGCCCGCAGTAATCACCGTCGAAGCCGCTGTCGCGGTCGCTGAGCGCGGCGCGCAGGGTGGCGGGATCGTCGTGCGCCTTGAACGCCCAGTAGAAATTCTTGTCGTCGTAGGTGAACCACGCCTCGGTGGCCTGCGGCGCCGGAATCTGGGTCCCGGGCGACGTCTCGGCGAAGTTCTCGGCCTTGGCGGCGCCGGCCCAGGCGGCATCCGAGAGATCGCCGTCGACGACGATGGGCCCGGAGGCGCGGGTCAGTTGCAAGCGGGGCTTGAGGTTGAGGCCGGCGGCGGGCTCCGAGAGTGCCACGGACGAGGCGGCGACGAGCAGCCCCGCCGCGATAACGGCGGCGCGGCCGAGGCGCGCGAGGATATGCGGGTCGGTCATGCAGGATCCTTCGGGGGTGGGCGTGGATGGACGGGCT
>JBGATO010000047.1:6258-31116 GCA_044229145.1 Candidatus Eiseniibacteriota bacterium
GACGGGCACAGTGTGGCGGAGGTTGCGATTTGCCCGCAAGTGCGGTCCGCACGGTGTGCCGAACCACCCGCCGACCCGCCGAAGACCGCGTGGTCCGGTTGACACTCCGCAAGGGCGGCGGCTACCCTTAATGCACGTCGTTCGAGCCTCTGCCGGTCGCTCCCAGCCAGGGCATCCCGGCCGAGACACACCCCGCGTAGTTCAGTTGCCTTCGCCCGCGCTCCCCGCTTGGGACTCTCCCTCCCGAGCACGGTGCGGACAGCACACGCGACAGCCATGCATTGCACGCGTGCGAGGGCGACAACGCGATACCCTGCCGGGTCCCTGCGCTCACGGATGCGCGGCCGAGCCGGCGGGCACGTGTGTCTCACCCCGACGCCCGAGTCGGATGAGCGCGGACGCAGCCCCTCCCCAACGTCTCAGGCCACCATCACCCGAACTACGAACCGAACTGCGACGCTCGTCCATCATCCACGGCTCGGAGGCTGCTGCGTGACGTTCCCTCGAACGCCCCGTCGACTCAGGCTCGCGCGCACCCTGCTCGGGGTGGCGTGCGCGCTGGCGGCGTGGGCGCTCCCGGCCACCGCGCAGACGCTCTTCAACGAGACCTTCGATGCCGCGTGGACGACGCCAGGCACCTTGCTCACCGGCGGCCAGCCGTGGTCGGGCACGTCCTCGCCCGCCAACAACGAGTGGCACCGCAACGACTACACCACCGGCTGGTCCTCGTCGAACGGCGCCTACTCGCCCACCGGCGCGCAGGGCACCACCGGCTCCGCCCGCTTCCACAGCTACGACGCCGGCCTCAACAGCACCGGCGACTTCGTCACGCCGACACTCGATTTCTCGACCGCGGGCACCAAGCGCCTCAGCTTCTGGTACTTCAACTCGTCGGGCACCGATTCGCGCTGCGCGTCTGGCTCTCCACCGATGACGGCGCCACCTACCCGACGCTGCTCACGGCTCTCGGCCAGACGCCGATGTGGACGCAGTGCGTGGTCAGCCTCGGCGCCACCGCCTCCACCACGGTCCGCGTGCGCTTCCAGGGCGTCTCCGACTTCGGATCGACCGACTATGGACTCGACCAGGTCAAGATCACGGTCGCCAACCCGCTGAGCGGCACCAAGGTCATTGGCAGCGGCGGCGATTTCGCCACGTTCTCCTCGGCGATCACCGCGCTCAACCTGCACGGCGTCGGTCCGGGCGGTGTGACCTTCCAGGTGGCGGCCGGCACGACGTTCGTCGAGGACCCGTCGCCGATCGTCGGCGGCGCGGGGTCGGACTCGACGCATCCGGTGGTCTTCGTGAAGAGCGGCGCCGGCTCCAATCCGCAGCTGCGCCCCACCGGCACCAGCGCCGCGAACGAAGGCGGCTTCAGCCTCGTCGGCGCGGACTGGGTGACCTGGCAGGGCATCGACATCATCGAGAACAGCGGCTCGCTGCTCGAGTACGGCGTCTACATCCGCAACGTCGGCTCCACCGACGGCGCCACCCACAACACGATTCGCGACTGCACGATCACGCTCAGCCGCACCAACACCGCCTCCTATGCCGTGATGCAATCGAGTTCGACGATCCTCGGCGCGGGTCTCACCCCGCAGGCCAACGCGGGCGCCAACTCCTACAACAGCTACCTGAATCTGACGATCACCAACACGTTCAGCGGCATCGGACTGATCGGCGGCACGGTGGCGTTCCCCGACGCCGGCAACGTGATCGGCACGGCGGGCGGCGGCGCGACGACCATCGGCGCGGCCACCAGCAACGACATCGGCAGCGGCACACTGGCCGGCGGCGGCATCTTCGGCGTGCGCATGGACCGCCAGAGCGGCGCGCGGGTGTCCGGCATCACGGTGCGCAACGTCAACAGCACCGCGACCTCATCGCCCTACGGCATCTACCTGGACAACAGCATCACCGGCGGGTCGCTCGCGTCGTGCGAAATTTCCGGCAACACCATCTACAACATCACGTCGACCAGCACGTCGACCAGCGCGGCGGTGCTGTACGGCATCCGCGCGGACGTGGCCGCCGGATACGGCGCCGCCAATATCGTCAACAACGAGTTGTACGCATTTACGCCGCCGGCGCCGGGCACGGCCCAGACGGCACAGTACGTCCGCGTGCTGGCGGTCAACGTGAGCGGCAGCGGCGGTTCGGTGACCCTGTCGCACAACAGCGTGTCGATCGGCACCGGCCTGAGTGGCAATCAGCTCAAGGTGTCGTCGACCTGCTTCTATCAGAACGGCGGCATGGCGACGTTGACCAACAACGTCTTCGCCAATTTCACGCCGTCGCAGACGACGTCGAAGCACTACGCGCTCGCGGTGCCCAACGGCACGGCGTCGGCGGCGTCGCGCAACCTGTACTGGACGCCGAACGGCAATGGCTTCGTCGGGACGGTGGCGGGCTCGGATTGCGCGACGCTGCCGCTCTACGCGGCGGCGATCAGCGGCGTCCCGCCGGTGGACGGCGCCGAGGCCGGATCGGCGAACGCCAACCCGAACTTCGTCAGCGGCACTTCGCTCGGCTTCGCGGGCGCGACGCCGGCGGCGCTCAGCGGCACGCCCGACGACGGCGTGCTCACCGACATCGCCGGCGCCGCCCGCAGCACGACGCGCCCGACCATCGGCGCACGTGAAACCGCCAACGCACTCGACGACCAGGCGGCACCGGCGCTCTCCGCTGTCACCATCAGCTCGGGCGCGTTCCCGAACATCGCGGTGACGGTACGCGACAACAGCTTCGCGCTCACCAATGCGCAGATCCGTCTGTGGTACCGGCCGGCCGGCGGCACCGACCCGTTCGACGGACTCGACGCGGACAGCAAGCCGTCCGGCGCGATGAACGGTTCCTATGGCTGGAGCACCTCGCTCGCGACATTGGCCGCCGGCAGCTACGAGTTCTACATCGCGGCACGCGACTCGGTGGGCGCGGGCACGAACGTGTGGGCCAACCCGATGTGGTCGAAGCGTTCGTTCAACGGCTTCGACCCCGCCGACCCGCCGAACTTCGCGACGAACCCGGCAAGCTACGCCAACATCCGCAACTTCACCAAGGACGACCCACTCTATTACACGCTGACGCTCAGCGCGGTGAACGGGTCGATTGCCGCGTCGCCGTCGGCACCGCAGTACGTCGAGGGCTCGACGGTCACGCTCACCGCGACGCCCGCCCCCGGCTATCTGTTCGACCATTGGGAAGGCGACGTCACCGGCAGCACGAATCCGGCGGCGCTGCTGATGAACGGCAACAAGAGCGTCACGGCGGTGTTCGTCGCGCAGACCTTCCCGATCGTCGCGGCGAGTGGCGCGCACGGCAGCGTCACGCCGGCCGGCACCACCGCGGTCACCTACGGCACCGACCAGACGTACACGATCGCCGCGGACGCGCACTACCACATCGCCGATGTGTTGGTGGACGGCGCTTCGGTGGGCGCGGTGAGCACGTACACGTTCACCGCGGTGAACGCGGCGCACACCATCAGCGCGACGTTTGCGATCGACAGCTTCACGGTGACGACATCGGCGGGGGCGCACGGCACGGTGTCGCCACTCGGCGCGACCGCGGTGCCGTACGGCGACTCGCTCCAGGTGACGATGACCGCCGACAGCGGCTACCACATCGCCGGCGTGTTGGTGGATGGCGCTTCGGTGGGGACGCCGGCGCAGTACACATTCTCCGCGGTGGCGGCGAACCACACGCTCGATGCGAGCTTCGCGCAGGATCGCTTCGACTCGATCCTGGTGCGCGCGCCGGCGGTGTGCGTGACGCCGGCCGCGCCGTCGGTCACCGTGCCGGTGCTCATCGCGCGCAACGACACCGCCGCGGTGCGCGGTTTCAGCGTGTCGCTCCAGCTGGCCAACCTGCAGCTCGCCGGACCGGCGAGCGAGAGCATCCTCGAAGGACCGTTCCTGCAACGGCCAGGCGCGCTGACGGCGATCCAGATCGTCGACGAGGGCAACGGCGTGTGGACGGTCGACGGCGCGCTGCTCGGCAACCCGTGCGGCGCGACGACGCAGAACGACACGCTGTTCACGGTGCAGCTGATCGGCGGCGGCGCGAGCGGCCCCGGCAGCGTCACGCTCACCGCGCTCAGCCTGCGTGACTGCTGGAACCACGACCTCATGCCGCTGGCCGGGCCGGCCGCCTCGGTGAACGTCGACATCGCACCGGTGAGCGTCGCCGCGATCGGCGCGCAGAGCGTGACCGAGCGCGACACGCTGCGCCTCACGCCGTCGCTGACGCTCGGCGCCTGCGCCGCGCTGCCGATGGTGTGGTCGGCAAGCGGGCTTCCGGCCGGCGCGCTGTTCGACTCGCTGACCGGCGCGGTGGAGTGGACGCCCGCGTGCGACGCGTTCGAGAACGGCCCGGCGTACGGCCCGCTCACGCTGACGGCAACCGACGCCGCCGGCAACGCCGCGCAGATCGCGGTGCCGGTGACCGTGATCGATGCGCCGGGTGTGGTGACGATCGCCCCGGTGGTGGACACGGTGGTGGCCGAAACCGCGACGTTGACACTCATGCCCGCCGCGTCGCTCTCGGTGTGCGCGGTGGCGCCGCTCGTCTGGCACGCCAGCGGTTTGCCCGCCGGCGCGACATGCGACAGCATCACCGGCACGATCCTGTGGACGCCGGACTGCCACGCCTTCGAGAACGGCCCGGCCTACGGCCCGGTGACGCTGACCGCGGTCGATGCGATCGGCGATTCGGCGTCGGCGGTGTTCTCGCTCGCCGTCACCAACACGCCGGGCAGCGTGACCGTCGACGCCATCGCCGCGCAGACCGTGGCGGAGAACGCGACGCTGACGGTGCTGCCCGCGGGCACGCTGGCCGGCTGTGCCGAGGGCCCGCTCACGTGGAGCGTCAGCGGTCTGCCGTCCGGCGCGTCGTTCGACTCGGGCACCGGCGAAGTGCTGTGGACGCCGGACTGTCACGCCTTCGACCTTGGGCCGCTGTACGGCCCGGTGGTGCTCACCGCCACCGCCGCGACCGGCGAGACGGGCAGCGCCAGCTTCGGCATCACCGTCACGAACACGCTCGGCACGGTGAGCGTGGACCCGATCGCCGACCGCACGCTCGCCGAGGGCGAGACACTGATCGTCGTGCCGGTCGCGGTGCGCGGCGGCTGCGCCGACGAGCCGGTGACCTGGAGCGCCAGTGGCCTGCCGGGCGGCGCGCTGCTCGACACGCTGACCGGCGTGGTGACCTGGACGCCCGGCTGCCATGGCTTCGACGACGGGCCGGTGTACGGGCCGATCACGCTCACCGCCAGCGCGGCGACCGGCGAGTCGGCAAGCGCCTCGTTCTCGATCACGGTCACCAACGTGCCGGGCAGCGTCAGCGTGGCTGCCATTGCCGCGCAGACGGTGGCCGAGGAGTCGACGGTCGTCGTCACGCCGTCGGCGACGCTGGCGGGCTGCGCCGAAGCGCCGCTGACCTGGAGCGCGATCGGCTTGCCGAGCGGTGCGACGCTCGACGCGCAGACCGGCGTGGTGACATGGACGCCGGGCTGCCACGCCTTCGAGGACGGTCCCGCGTACGGTCCGGTCACGCTCACCGCGACCGCCGCGAGCGGCGAGAGCGGCGCGACGACGTTCACCCTCGAGGTCACCAACACACTCGGCAGCGTGAGCGTCGATGCGCCCGCCGCACCGGCCGCCACCGAGAACGCCCTGCTCGCCTTCACCGCCACCGCGACGCTCGCCGGCTGCGCCGAGGGTCCGGTGACCTGGAGCGCCAGCGGCCTGCCGGCCGGCGCCAGCTTCGACACGCTCACCGGCGCGTTCGCGTGGACGCCGGAGTGCGATGCCTTCGAGAACGGTCCGATCTATGGCCCGATCACCCTCACGGCCCGCGCCGTCACCGGCGAAACCGGTAGCGCGACGTTCAGCGTGACGGTGAGCAACTCGCCGGGCGCCATCACCGTGGCGCCGATCGCCACGCAGACCGCGTTCGAGACGCAGGAGATCGTCGTCACACCGTCCGCCACGCTCACCGGCTGTGCGGCGGGCGCGATCACGTGGAGTGGCAGCGGCCTGCCCGTCGGCGCCAGCTTCGACGCGCCGAGCGGCACGCTCACGTGGACGCCCTCGTGCACCGCGGCGCTGAACGGGCCGGACTACGTCGTCGTGCTGAGCGCCTCGACAGCGGGCGGCGCCACCGGCGGCGTCACCTACACGATTCACGTCGAGCACACCGCCGGCACGCTCGTCGTCGCGCCGCTCGGCGACGCCGCGGTGGCCGAGGGCGCGACGCTGCACGTCACGCCGTCCGCCACGCTCGGCGGCTGCGCCAACGGTCCGGTGACCTGGAGCGCCAGCGGCCTGCCGGCCGGCGCCACGCTCGACCCGGAGACCGGACTGGTCACCTGGACGCCGGGCTGCCACGGCTTCGAGGACGGCCCGCTCTACGGCCCCGTCACCCTCATCGCCACCGCGGCGAGCAGCGAAACCGCCTCCGCCTCCTTCCAGATCACGGTGTCGAACACGCCGGGCAGCGTGACCGTCGCCTCGCTCGGAGCGCCGAGCGTCGCGGAAGGCGCCACGCTGTCGCTGACGCCGTCGGCGACGCTCGCCGGCTGCGCCGAGGGCCCGCTGACCTGGAGCGCCGCCGGGCTTCCCGCCGGCGCCAGTCTCGACGCCGGCACCGGCACGGTCGTCTGGACGCCGGACTGCCACGCGTTCGAGAACGGTCCGAGCTACGGTCCGATCACGCTCACCGCGACCGCGGCGACCGGCGAGCAGGGAGACGCCAGCGTCTCGATCACGGTGACCAACACGCCCGGCAGCGTCACCGTCGCGCCGCTCGCCAACCACACGCTGTACGAGAACGCCGCGCTCAGCGTCGTGCCGAGTGCCACGCTCGCCGGTTGTGCCGAGGGCCCGCTGACCTGGACCGGCCTCAACGTGCCCAGCGGGGCCACCGTCAACCCGGCGACCGGCGAGTTCGCCTGGACGCCGGGCTGCGACGCGTTCGAAAACGGGCCGGTCTACAGCGGCATCACGCTCATCGCCACGGCAGTCGGCGGCGAAACGCACAGCGCAAGCTTCACGGTGACCGTCGCCAGCGGCCTGTCGCTGTCGGTGGCGGGAACCGTGGCGGCGGCGGAGGGCACGCCCGTGTCGATCACGCCGACGCTCGGTGTGCTCGGCTGCGCGCCCTCCAGTGTGGTCTACGGCGCGACCGGCGTGCCGAGCGGCGCCACGCTCAACCCAACCACCGGCGAGATCGCGTGGACGCCGGGATGCCACGCGTTCGAGGAGGGTCCGTCCTACGGTCCGATCGTCCTCACCGCGACCGCGAGCGGCGGCGAGACGGCCACCGCCAGCGTCACGATCGTCGTGAGCAACACGCCGGGCAGCGTGGTGGTGGACGCCATCGCCGACCGCACCGTCGCCGAAACCGCGCTGCTCACCGTGGCACCGTCGGCGACGCTCGCGGGCTGCGCGGAAGGTCCGGCCACCTGGACGGCCAGTGGCCTGCCGAGCGGCGCCAGTTTCGACAGCGGCACCGGCACGCTGACCTGGACGCCATCGTGCAGCGCGTTCGAACTCGGGCCGGTGTACGGGCCGGTGACGGTGACCGCGCACGCGGCCACCGGGGAAACGGGCTCCGCCAGCTTCCTCGTCACGGTGACCAACACCACCGGCTCGCTCAGTGTGACGGTCGGCGCCACGCAGACGGTCACCGAGACGCAGACGCTCACGGTTACGCCAGCGGCCAGCTTGCCGACGTGCGCGAGCGGTCCGGTGACCTGGAGCGCGAGCGGCCTGCCGGGCGGCGCCACGCTCAACCCGTCGACCGGCGTCGTCACCTGGACCCCGACCTGCGGCGACTTCGAGAGCGGTCCGCTGTACGGCCCGGTGGTGCTCACCGCGACCGCCGCGTCGGAGGAAACCGGCACCGCGTCCTTCAGCATCACGGTGATCAACTCGCCGGGCACCGTGACCATCGCCACGATCGCCGATCCGGCGGTGACCGAATTGTCGATCGCGACGGTGACTCCATCGGCCACGCTCGGTGGCTGCGCCACCGGCACGCTGACCTGGGCGGCGAGCGGTCTGCCGAGCGGCGCCACGCTCAACACGTCGAGCGGTGTGATCTCATGGACGCCTGACACCAACGCGTTCGAGAACGGCCCGAACTACCCGGTGACGCTCACCGCGACCACGCCGGGCGGGGCCAGCGGCTCGCAGACGTTCACGTTCCGGGTCACCAACGCGGTCGCCACCATCGCGCCGACGCCGCCCACCCGCTGCCTGACGCCGCAACGCAGCTGCCTGACGATCCCGGTCACCATCAGCCGCAACTACGCGACGCCGATCCGCGGCGCCAGCGTCACGCTGCACCTGTCGTCGCTGCTCAAGTTGTGCAGCACGCCGGCGGTCAGCATCAAGGAAGGCACGTTCATTTCGTCGGGCGGCACCACGGCGATGAACTTGATCGACAACGGCGGCGGCTCGTACACGGTGGACATCTCGATCCTCGGCACCACCTGCGGCGCGACCTCGACCAGCGGCACGCTGTGTACCGTCGACGTGTCGTACGCGAGCACCAGCGGCACCGGCACGGTGAGCGTGAGCGACCTCCAACTGCGCAACTGCACGAACCAGCCGCAGCCCGCCACCGCCGGTCCCAACGTGTCGGTGTCCATCGACCTGGCACCGATCACCATCACGCCCATCTCCGGCAAGACGGTGAACGAGGGCGTGCTGCTCACCGTCACGCCGACGGCCAGCATCTCGGCGTGCGCCACCGGCCCGCTGTCGTGGACGGCCACCGGCATGCCGGGCGGCGCGACGCTCAATGCCACCACCGGCCAGTTCCGCTGGACGCCGGACTACTCGGCGTACGAGAACGGACCGACCTACGGCCCGGTGGTGCTCACGGCGCACGCGATCAGCGGCGAGATGTCGTCGGTGTCGTTCATGATCTTGGTGCAAAACGTCGACAACTCGACCGGCGTCGGCGAGGTAGCGGGGGCGATTCCGGCCGCCATGTACGTCGGGGCGCCGTATCCGTCGCCGAGCCGCGGCCGCGCGCAGATCGCCTACGGCTTGCACGCCGGCGGCGCGGCACGGCTCGCGGTCTACGACATCGCGGGGCGCTTGGTGCGGGAGTTGGTGGACGCACCGCAGCAGCCGGGCGAGTACCTGGCGACGTGGGATGGCCGCGACGGCGCCGGACGCGACGTGGTCTCGGGCCTCTACGTGATTCGCCTCGACGCCGAGGGCAAGGTTGCCCGGCGAGGCGTGCAGATCGTCCGCTAAGTTCCGTCGTCGCGGCGCGAACGCCGAGCCGGTGAAGGTGCCCGGTCAGCCCTCGGTGTTCGCAGCCGCGCGCAGTTCTGCTTCGCTGCATGCGAGCGGCAGTGCAGCCAGCCCGAACAGTGCCGCCGCTTCCTCGACCAACGCATCGCACACCGCGTCGAGCGTCGGCGGATCGTCGGGGACCGGCGCGCCGGGATCGCCGGTGCCGGCGAGCGATTCCAGCGAACACATGCGAACGTTCTGCAGACCGCACGGCACGATCAGATTGAAGTGCTGCAGATTGGTGCGGACGTTGAGCGCGAAGCCGTGATAGGTCACCCACTGCCGCACCGCCACGCCGATCGACGCGAGTTTCTCCGGGCCCACCCAAATGCCCGTCTTGCCGCCGACGCGCGTCGCGGTGACGCCGAAGCGCGCGACGGCGCGGATCATCAACTCTTCGAGGTCGCGCAAGAAGCGGTGGAGGTCACGGTCGCGCTCGGTGAGGTCGGCGATGAGATAGCCGACGACTTGCCCCGGCCCGTGATAGGTCACGTTGCCGCCGCGCTCGACATGCACGATCTCGACGCCGAGCTTCTCGAGCACGCCGGGCGCCGCGGTGACGTTGTCGTCGCCACCCGCGCGGCCGACGGTGAGCACCGGCGGATGCTCGAGCAGGACGAGCGTGTCGGGGATCTCGCCGGCGCGGCGCGCGGCGACGAGACGATGCTGGAGCTCGAGCGCCTCGCGGTAGGGCACGAGGCCGAGTCGAAGGACGGCCATGGGGTCAGCCTACCGTACTGCCGATGCGCCGCGCAGGACCACGCGGCACCGCCGTGGCGATGCCGCGCTACGGCACGGCGACGCGGCGCTGCGTCGCTGCGGTGCCATCCGCCGCCGTCAAGCGCAGCACATACACTCCCGCGGCCTCGAGACCCGCGGGCCACACCACGGCATGCGCCCCGGCCGTGAACGACTCCGCGGCGCGGCGCGCCACCACACGGCCTTCGATATCGAACAGCGCGAAGGCCGCCGTGGTCGCGTGCGCCAGCCCGAAGCGGAGCGTGAGCGGTTCACCACGCCGTGAGACCGCCGCCGGTGTGTCGAAGGTGGCGATCGCGGGGCGCACCGGCTCGCCGATGCCGGTCACCCCCGGCGTGTCGGTGGCGAGCGCCTGCACGGCGACTTGGTTCACCGTCCCACGGAGATTCCACTGCACGCCGTTCAGAGACGTATAGAGTTCGCCCTCCGCGAGGACAGCGGCCACGTACGGTCCCACGACGTGCCATCCGGTGACGTGCACCGCCGACAGCGTTCCCACCGCCGTCCACGTGGCCGCATCGTCCCCGGACGTGTAGATGTCGCCGCTCGCCGTCGTCACCGCGAGCGTGGGCCCGAACACGCGCACGCCGACGGCCTCCGATGTCGGAATCGCCCCGCGGGCCGTCCACGTCGCGCCGCCATCGAGGCTGCGGTAGACCTCGCCGGTTCGTGTCAGCGCGTAGTGCGTCTGCGCGACACCGCCGAGCGCCACCGCGAGCCCCACGCACGCAGACGGCAGCACACCCTTCGCCGCGAACGTGGTGTAGGACGTATCGGTGGACGCGTAGACGGTGCCGCTTGCCGTCAGGGCGAGCAGCAGCCCGTCGTAGGGATTGACCACGACGGCCGCGATGTCGTGTGCCGGAAGCGCGGCGCGCGCCGTCCACGACGTCCCGCCATCCGCGCTGCGGTAGAACACGCCGGAACGTGTCGTGATCATGATCTGCGTCGGCGCACGCAGAGCGGTGAGCGCCACCGCGTCGCGCACCGGCAGCGTCGATTTGACCGACCACGTCGCGCCAGTGTCCGGCGAGGCGTACACCTCGCCGGTATTGACCAGCGCGAAGACGGTGAGCGCACGTGCCGGCGACGCGACGGCCGCTGCCGCGAGGACGACGCTCGCGAGAAGCGCGGCTCTCATTGGAGCACTACCAGCTTGAGGCGATACGTCTCGCCGCCGGTACGCGACTGGATCTGGTAGAGACCACGCGGGACGCGACGGCCGTGCATGTCGAGACCGTTCCACGTCGCTGTCTGGTGACCGGTCGCGTAGCTGCCCTGGGCGAGTACGCGCACCAGGCGCCCCGTGCAGTCGTGCACCGTCACCTGCGTAGGCGCGGCTGCGCCACCGGCGCGTCCGGCGGTGGCAAATTGCACCGTGAGGTCGCCTTGGCGGTACGGCAGCGGCCACGCCGCCAGCGCGGCGAGCGGACGCACCGCCGTCTCGCCGAGCACGAACGCCTCGCCCAGCCCGTTGATCGCGGTGAGCCGATAGCGCGACGCCGGCGTACCGGAGACGTCCGAGTACGAGGTCGCGGTGGTCTGCGTGACGAGCGTCTGCCACGCGGCGTCTGCGCCATCGGCGCGCTCCAGGGTGTAGCCGGACAGGTCGGCCGGGCCGGGATCGGTGCGCCATGACACCACCTGCCCCACGCCACCCTGCGGTGCCTGCGCGACGCTCAGCCCGAGCAGCGCGATCGACGTCGAGATGGTAAACAGCGAGTCGCTGCGGTCCGAGCCGCTGATGGCGGCGTCCGCCGGCGTGACGCGCACGCTGGCGAAGCGGGTCGGCGAATGCGGCACCCGCAGCGTGACGCTATTCGTGGCCTCGCCCCCGACGTTGGCGAACAACTTCGTCCACGTCGCGGTGCCATCCACCGAGAGCCACACGTCCATCGGCGTGGTGCCGAGCCAGGAAATCGACTGCAGCGCGCCGACGTTCCACGTCTCGCCGCCGTTCGGACCCGTCACGTAGCAGCGAGCGACGTGGAAGACATCGAAGCGGCCGGCGGACGCGTTGACGCTGGAAGTGCCCATGGCCACCGCGCCCAATCCCTCGCCGGTGAAGTTGCCGACGGCGGCCATGCTCGACGGCGCCTGGTTGATGACGGCGCCGTACCAGTTCAAGTCCGGCTCCGCGTCGAAGCCCGGACCGCCGAAGTAGGCGGACGCGCGGCCGCGGCCCGCGTTGTAGAGCGAACTGAGGACGAGCAGATCGGCC
Organism: Candidatus Eiseniibacteriota bacterium; assembly: GCA_044229145.1. Classification (GTDB taxonomy): domain Bacteria; phylum Eisenbacteria; class RBG-16-71-46; order CAZEPH01; family CAZEPH01; genus JBKJUD01. The sequence goes on from JBGATO010000047.1 coordinate 18,553, forward strand.
CAGCCGTCGTCGTTGATGTCGCCGGTCGACAGCACGGCGCCGAGGCCCACGCTGGTGGCCTCGCCGGTGAGCACGGCGTCTGCGACGGCATCCGGCAGCGCAGCGCCGTAGAAGAAGCTGACGCGACCGGTGCCGTTCGCCGGATAGGATCGCACGGCGATGTCCGCCGCGCCATCGCCCGTCAGGTCGGCGCACGCCACCGCGGAGCCGAACTGTTCGCCCGTCGTCGTGATGGCGGGGCTGAGGGTGAGATCGGCCAACGCATCGGGCGACCGTCCGCCCAAGAGCACGAGCACGCGGCCGTTGTTGCTCGCGGCGAAGGGCGCGCCGAGCACGACGTCGCCGAAGCCGTCGTGGTTGACGTCGCCGTTGAGCAGGCCGACGGTTCCGACCTGTGCGCCGGTCGACGTGTAGGTGAACGTCCAGTCCGCGACGGCATCCATGCCCACGCCGCCGTAGTACACGTAGGCGCGACCTGCGCCCGCAGCGCCCGCGCTGCTCGACGGTGCGGTCGCGAGCACATCGGGGTTGCCATCGCCATTGAAGTCGACACCGCCGCTGACGGCCCAGCCGAGCTGCTCGCTGCTCGCCCCCACCAGGATGATGTCAGCCGTCGCATCCATCGCGGCACCGCCGAAGTAGATGTAGGCGCGGCCGGCGTTCGCGCTGAAGGACGGAGCGCCGACGATCATGTCCGCATAGCCGTCGCCGTTGAGATCGCCGGCGGGCGACACGCTGTAGCCAAAGGAGCCGTTGCCCGCTTCGGAGAGCAACGTCACATCCGGCACGTTGTCGGCGGTGCGGCCGCCGAAGAACACGGAGACACGTCCCGCGGCCATCGCGCCCACCGCGATATCGGTGGCGCCATCGCCGTTGAGATCGCCGACCGAGGCGCACGACGTGCCGGTCGACGACCCCGCGGTGCCATTGAAGCTCCAGAGCAGCCGGCTGACGGCACTCGCCGGCGGAGTCTGCTCGACGATGGTGAAGCTGCCATCGGACACATCCGATGTCGCGCGGGTGACCGTCGCGCCGTTCATGCTGATGCGCAGGCGGGCTTGCGTAGTCGCATTGTTCGGGATCACGACGGTCAGCGTGTCGTCGGCCGCGCCGCCCACGCTGGAGGCGAGCGTGTTCCAGGTGAGACCGTTGTCGAGCGACAGCGACACGTCGGCGGGATCCTTGCCGCGCCACCGCAGCGTCGCGGGCTTGCCGCCGATCAGCGTTTCGCCGCCGTTCGGCGAGACGACGTTGTACGGGAACAGACTGACGACCATCGCGCGTCCGAGGCCGGACGAGAAGCCGTACTCGCCGACCACGACATCGCCGAATCCGTCGCCGTTGACGTCGCCGAGGCCCGCCACCGCGCTGCCGAAGCCAGAGCTGGGATCGCCCTCGAGCCCGATGTCCACGCCGCTATTCGGAAAGGCGCCGCCGAAGTAGATGTTGGCCCGATTGACCGTGGTGCCGACGATCAGGTCGCGGTAGCCGTCGCTGTTGAAATCGCCCGCACCGATCGAGGCTAGGCCATCGTTGGTTTGCCCCGTGATCGTGAGATCGACGGCGGCGTCCATGAACGGGCCGCCATAGTAGAGATAGACGCGGCCGGCGAACGAGCCGTAGTCGTGCGCCATGATGGCGAGATCGGCGTAGCCATCCGCGTTGACGTCCCCGGGGCCGCAGAGTGACGACCCGAACGTGTCGGAGAGCGTTTCCCCCGTCACCGTGAGGTCGCTCACGGCGTCCATGGACACGCCGCCGAAGAACACGTAGACGCGGCCGGTGTTCGAATTGTGGGCGATGGCGGAGACAGCGACATCCGCGTAGCCGTCGTTGTTGAGATCGCCGACGCCGGCGACCACCTCGCCCATGCTATCGCCGATGTTCTCGCCGGTGACGGTCACGTCGGCAACCGTGTCCATGCTGATGCCACCGAGATACACGTAGGCGCGGCCCTGGCCCGAGTTGTAGTAGGACGCCCCGATGATGACGTCGCCGTAGCCGTCACCGTTGACATCGCCGGCGCCGGCGACTGACACGCCGAATTCCACTCCGACCGCGCTGCCGGTAATCGTCACGTCCGCCGTCGTGTGCGGGGTGACGCCGCCGTAGTAGATGTACGCGCGGCCGGTGTAGCTGCTGTAACCGTACGCGCCGACGATCACGTCGGCGAACCCATCGCCGTTGACGTCGCCCGCCCCGGAGACGCTGGTGCCGAAGTACCCGTTCACCCCGGCGGGACTCAAGAGGGTGGCATCCACCGTGTTGTCCGCGTTCGGTCCGCCGAAGTAGATGTAGGCGCGGCCGATCGCAAGCGCGAGCGGTGCGCCGACGATGACGTCGGTGTAGCCGTCGCCGTTCACATCGCCGGCGTTCGCCACCGAATAACCGAACCAGCCTCCGCCTTGATCGCCCTGGAGCGTTTGCAGCCGTCGCTGGGAGAGGGCGTGCGCCGTGGGAGCAAGAACACTGGCGAGACAGAGCAACGAAACCATGCTGAGGGCGAACGCCTGGAAGGCACGGCGCACGCGCGGCGGCACACACGGAGACATGAGGGGTCCTCACCGGGTGGGGGCGTGGGTGTTTGCGAGAGAGCTCGGGTGCGTACGGGCAGAATTCCTACGGGGTACCTGTAGACAGTCTACCCGAGCGCAGCTCGTCCGTCAGCGACGAATCCTGCGCACGTCCCTGCCCTGACGTGCCGCAGCCGACGATCAGCGCTGCGCGGGCGGCAACAAGTCGTCGAGCGCGATCTGCGGCGCGCCGGGGATGGGCAGCGTAACGACTGCGCCGCGCCGCGCGATGCGCGTCATCGTGTAGCCCTGCGCCGACGGTTCGCTGTACATCTCGAGCGTCTCGTCTTCGAGCGCCAGCAGCCAGTAGTGCGGAATGCCGGCGCGGCCGTACAGCGGCGCCTTGATGCCGCGGTCCACGTCGAGCGGCGAATCGGCGGCTTCGATGACGAGGAAGGTGTCGGCGGGTGAGGCTTTCGCCGTCGAGTAGAAGTCGGCGCGTGGGTGGAGTAGGGCGATGTCGGGTTCCGGCTCGGAGTAGTCGTCGAGGACGACGGGAACTCATACCTGGATCAGCGCGGCGTCTCCGCACAACTTCGACAGCATGTGGATCACTTTCGTGATGCAGCCGCCGTGGCGGCTTCCCATCGGACTCACCTCGACCACCTCCCCACTCACCAGCTCCACCCGCGGCCCGTCCGCGAAGATTCCCGCTTCGTCCATGCGATGATAGTAGGCGACGGTAAACGCGTAGCGCCGCACGGCATCTCCCATGTCGGTCTCCTTCTCCACTGCGTTGCCCCCCGTGGCGAGACGTCGAGTCTAGCACGGCGCGCAGACAGCGCCGGAAACGCCGCAGCCCCCGCGACGCGAGCGTGGCGGGGGCTGCGGGTCGGCGCGGACGAAGCGCTGCGCTACGGCGTCACGTCCGCTGCGATGATCGAGGAACGATTCGCAACCGGCAGCACCAGCTGCTCGTCCGGCGCCGCGCGATGCACGCGGCGATACGCGCCGTCGAGCGGCTGCTCGTAAACATCGATCGTCTCGGCCGCAACGTCGATGATCCACACCTGTGGCACGCCGGCCGCCGCGTAGAGCGGCGCCTTCACCTCGCGATCGAACGCGAGTGACGAATCTGCAACCTCGATCGCCAACAGAATGTCCGGCGCCTCCGGATGCGCGTGCTTGTAGAAATCCTCGCGCGGACGAAGCAGGGCGATGTCTGGCTCGGGCTCCGATTCGTCGTCGAGCACGACCGGCCCCTGCGTTCGCACGATTGCCTGTCCCCCGCACACGGCATGCAATGTCCTCGCAAGCTTGTCCACCCACGCCATGTGGCGCGACCCCATCGGACTCATCTCCACGATCTCCCCACCCAACAGCTCCACCCGCGGCCCCTTCGCGAAGAGTCCCGCCTCCCCCATGCGTTCGTAGTCCGCGACGGTGAACTTGTACCGCCGCACCGCGCCCATCATGTCCGCATCCTTCCCCATACCCGTGTCTCCCGTGGTGAGACGCAAAGTCTAGCACAGCGCGAGGACACCACAGAAAACGCCGCAGCCCCCGCGACGCGACGGTCGCGGGGGCTGCGTGAGTGCTGCGATGTGGCGAGTGACGCTAGTGCGCCGCCGCCGCCGGCTTCTTGCGCGGTGCCTTGTGGATCGCCAGGCCGTTGACGTCGAGCACGGCTTCCTTCACCGCTTCGGAGAGCGTCGGGGGGTGGTGCACGGTGGTGACGATGTCTTCCATCGTCGCCTGCATCTCCATCGCGAGCACGAGTTCGCCGAGCAACTCGGACGCATTCGCGCCGACGATGTGCGCGCCGAGAATCCACTCGCCCTTCTCGTCGGCGACGATCTTCACCAGACCGTCCGGCGTGCCGGCTCCCACCGCGCGGCCGTTGGCGCGGAAGAAGTAGCGGCCGATCTTCGGCGTGTGGCCGGCGGCCTTCGCCTCGTCCTCGCTCAAGCCGACGCTTGCCACTTCCGGATCGGTGTACACCGACGCCGGCATGCAGCGGTTGTCCATGAGCGCCGCGTGTCCGGCGATGACTTCGACGGCGACTTCACCTTCACGCGACGCCTTGTGCGCGAGTTGCTTGCCGCCGGCGCAGTCGCCGATGGCGTAGATGCCAGGGACGTTGGTCTGCGCCTTGTCGTTGACGACGATGTTGCCGCGCTTGTCCATCGCCACACCGAGCTTCTCGAGGCCGAGGCCGCTCGTGTTGGCGCGACGGCCGACGGCCACCAGCACGCGGTCGAACACGCGCTCGGTGGCGGCGCCGCCCTTGGCGGGGCTGATGGTCAGCGACCACTTGCCGTCCTTGGTCTTTTGCGCGGCGCTGACGCTGACTTCGTTGACGATCTCGAGGCCGCGCTTGACCAGCGCCTTCTTGAGTTCGTCGCTGATCTCGCCATCGCCGCCCGGCAGCACGCGCGGCATGAGTTCGTAGACGCACACCTTCGAGCCGAGACGCGAGTACACCGCGGCGAACTCGAGGCCGACCGCGCCGGCACCGATGACGGCCATCGTCTCCGGCACCGACGTGATGGTCATCGCCGACGTCGAGTCGAGGATCGTGCTGTGGTCGAACGGCAGGTGCGGCAACTGGATCGGCGACGAACCGGTGGCGACGATGATGTTCTTCGCCTCGAGGCGCGTGACCTTGCCGTCGGCGCCCTTCACCGCGACCGTGGTGCGGTTCTCGATCGAGCCGTCGCCGGCGTACCACGCGCAGCCGTTGGCCTTGAGCAACTGCGAGACGCCGGTGGTCATCGCGTTCACCGTCGCGTCCTTGTGCTTCATCATGCCGGGCAGGTCGGCTTCCGGCTTCGCCATCTTCACGCCGTACGAGGCGGCGGTGTGCGCGTACTCGAGCAGGTGCGTCGAGGCGAGCAGCGCCTTGGTCGGGATGCAGCCGACGTTGAGACACACGCCACCCGGCTTGTCCTTCTCCACCACCGCGGCCGTGAGCCCGAGCTGCGCGGCGCGAATCGCCGCCACGTAGCCGCCCGGTCCCGAGCCGATCACCACGACATCGAACTTGTCCATCGCGTCCTCACTCCGTTCGCGCGGCCGCCGATGCGGCGCGTCTCATCTGCCTTCGATGCGAACGGCCCGCGGACGTGTGCCGCCCACGGGCCGTGCCACTGCGGACCGTCGCGCCTTACGCGCCGACGACCATGAGCTCCGGGTTCTCGAGGAACTCGCAGATGCGGCGCAGGAACTGCACCGCGATGTGGCCGTCGATGATGCGGTGGTCGAACGTCACCACCAGCGTCGACATCAAGCGCGGCACCACTTCGCCGTTCCGCACCACGGCGCGCTGCTCGATGGCGTGCACGCCGAGGATCGCGACCTCCGGGTAGGCGATGATCGGCGTCGACGACTTGGCGCCGAAGCCGCCGGCGTTGGTCACCGAAAAGGTGCCGCCGGTGATTTCGTCCATCGTCACCTTGCCCTGGTGCGCGCGCGCGCCGAGGTCCTCGAGTTCGCGCGCGATCTCGACGACGGTCTTCTTGTCGCAGTCCTTGATCACCGGGACGATGAGACCGCGGTCGGCACCCACCGCCACGCCGATGTTGTAGTACTTCTTGTAGACGATGTTGTCGCCGACCACCGAGGCGTTGAGCAGCGGCCACTCGCGTAGCGCCATCGCCGCCGCCTTGATGAAGAACGGCGTGTAGGTGAGCTTGATGCCCTTGGCGTCGAGCTGCGGCTTCCAGCGCTTGCGCAACTCGGCGACCGCGGTCATCTCGACCTCGTCGAAGGTCGTGACGTCCGGCGCCGTGTACTTCGAGCGCGCCATCGCCTCGCTGATCTTCTTGCGGATGGTCGTCATCGGGACGACCTCTTCGAGCGCGGTCGACTGCGGCACGTAGGCCGGAGCCGGCGCAGCCGCCACCGGCGCGTAGCTCGGCGCCGCGGCAGGCGCGGCCGCCGGACGCGGCGCGGCGGTGCCGGCGCCACCGGCCGCCACGAAGGCGAGGACGTCGTCCTTGGTCACGCGGCCGCCGGCGCCACTGCCGGCGATGCGGGTGATGTCGACACTGTGCTCGCGCGCCAGGCGGCGCACCGCCGGCGACGTCCGCTGACCGTCGAAGTTGGCGCCGTTCGCGGAGGCCGGAGCCGCCGCGACGGGGGCCGGAGCCGCCGCCACCGGCGCGGGCGCCGGAGCAGCCGCCGGAGCGGGAGCCGGCGCAGGCGCAGCCGCCGCCACCGGAGCCGGCGCGGGCGCCGCGGCACCCGCCGTCTCACCCGCGGTCAGGATGGACCCGATCTCGGTGCCCACCGGCAACGTCGCGCCTTCGCCCACCAGGATCTTGCCGAGCGTCCCGGCGGCCGGCGCCGGAATCTCGATCGAGATCTTGTCGGTGGCGATTTCGACGATCGGCTCGTCGAGCTTGACCGGGTCACCCTCCGCCTTCAGCCACTTCGCAACAGTTCCCTCGACGACCGACTCGCCGAGCTGCGGAATCACGATCGATTGCGGCACCTTCATCTCCTCCTTCGGCGGCGGGCGTGCGCGGCGAGGTCGCCGCGGCGCGCGAGGCCGCGCGGGCTCCAGCTAGAACGCGGCGAGCTCTTCCACCGCGGCGTAGATCTTGTCGGCGTTCGGCATGAAGAACGCTTCCATCTGCGGCGCGAACGGCAGCGTCGGCACCTCGGGCGGCGTGACACGGCGGATCGGCGCGTCGAGGTACTCGAAGCACTCGTCCGCGGCCGTCGCGGCGATCTCACCGCCGATGCCGCAGGTGCGGATGTCCTCGTGCACGACGAGCAAGCGCCCCGTCTTCTTCACCGACTCGAGCACCATGTCCTTGTCCCACGGGTAGACGGTGCGCAGGTCGATGACCTCGCAGTCGATGCCCGCGGCCGCCGCGCGCTCCGCCGCCTCGAGCGACTTGTGCAGCATGTAGCTGTACGCGACGATCGTGAGGTCGGAGCCCGGGCGCTTGATGTCGGCCTTGCCGAGCGGAATGACGTAGTCGTCCTCCGGCACCTCGGCGCGCACCGAGCGGTACAGCTTCTTGTGCTCCATGTAGAGCACCGGGTTCGGGTCGCGCATCGCGGCGGTGAGCAAGCCCTTCGCGTCGTACGGCGTCGACGGCAGGATCACCTTGAGGCCCGGGCAGTGCGCGAACCACGCCTCGTTGCACTGCGAGTGGTAGAGACCGCCGCCGACGTCACCGCCGATCGGCACGCGGATCGTGATGTTGACCGGCTGCGCGCCGCCGGTGCGGTAGCACATGCGGCTCGCCTGCTCGACGATCTGGTCGAACGCGCAGGTGATGAAGTCGGAGAACTGGATCTCCGGCACCGGCACCATGCCGGCCATCGCGGCCCCGATCGCCGCGCCGACGATCAGCGACTCGCTGAGCGGCGAGTCGAGCACGCGCCAGTCGCCGAACTCGGTGTGCAGGCCCATGGTGGCCTTGAACACGCCGCCGTAGAACCCGATGTCTTCCCCGAGCATGCACACGCGCGGGTCCTTGCGCATCTCCTCGCGCAGCGCGAGCGTGATGGCTTCGATGTAGGTGATGGGCTTCATGGTAAGGGCTCGATTCTCCTACTCGCCGTAGTACACGTCGGTCAGCGCTTCCTCGGGCGGCGCAATCGGGCTCGCCTCGGAGTGGTGCACCGCGTCGTCGATTTCTTCCTCGACCCCGGCGAGGATCGCGTCGAGCTCGCTCTGGGTGTAGATCTTGGCCTTCAGCATGTGGGCCTCGAGGCGGGCGAGCGGATCCTTCGCCTTCCACTCGTCGACCTCGTCCTGCGTGCGGTAGTTCGCCGGGTCCACGGCCGAGTGGCCGTACCAGCGGTAGGTCACCGCTTCGATCAGCGTCGGGCCGTCGCCGCGGCGGGCGCGTTCGACGGCTTCCTTGGCGACGTCGTACATCGCGAAGGTGTCGTTGCCGTCGACGGTGTAGCCCGGCATGCCGTACCCGGCGGCGCGGTCCGAGATGCGCTCGGCGCCGCAGTTCCACTTCACCGGCACCGACTCCGCCCACAGGTTGTTCTTGCAGACGAAGATGCAGCCCAGTTTGTGGATGCCGGCGAAGTTGAGCGCCTCGTGGAAGTCGCCACGCGCGGTGGCGCCATCGCCGAAGAACGCCATCGCGACGGCGTCGTCGCCCTTGATCTTCGAGGCCCAGCCCACGCCGGTGGCGAGCGGAATCTGCCCCGCCACGGTGGACGCGCCGACTACGAAGTTCAGCTCGATCGAGCCCCAGTGCCCCGGGTGGCTCTTGCCCTTGTCGAGGCCGGCCAGGCGGGCGAACTCGTGCAAGGTCATCTCGCGCAGCGTCAGGCCCTTGGCGACGGCGGCGCCGCACTCGCGGTGCGACGGCATCACCCAGTCCTTCTTGGCGAGCAGCGCGGTCGGGATGCACGTCGCGGCTTCCTCGCCGACGCCCGGGAACACGTTCCCGTGGAAGCGGCCCTGCCGGAACAGCTTCATGTAGCGCTCTTCGAGGCGGCGCGACACCAGCATGATCCGGTACAGGCGCTGGATCTCCTGGACCGAGGGAGTGTGCTTGTAGCTCGCCTTGCCGTTCGCCGATGCCGTTGCCGGCCGGCTGACGGTGCTCGCCTTGGCCCGGGCGGCCGCCTTCGGCTTGCCCGTCTTCGCGCCCTTGCTCTTCTTCTTGGGCGACGTCTTCACAGCCACGCGGAACTCCTCCTGCACTGTGCGTGAGGTGCACTGCTCTGAGTGCGTGCGATACGGCGGCGGCGCGCTTGGAACGTCCGTCGGCAACGCGGGGGACGGACACGATGAGAGGGCGCCGGAGACAGAACCCTGCCTGCATGCGCGAGCCCGCCCCTGGCGATGTTCGGCATCGTCCGGCGGGCGCACAGGCGGCAAACAGAAGCGGCACAGTACCATGCAGGGCGGAGAGCGTCAATTTGAGGTGGGGGACCGATGGAGTATGTCCGCGGGAGGCATCGCGCCTCGACTGAACATGCGAGCACCATTGTTCGCCGCGACCTCCTGGCCTACTGTTCGACTCGAGAGCACACTTGAGGTGTGCATCCCATGGAGCCGCGGAGGATTGCGAGCAGGATGAAGAGCTTCGACCTCGCGGTCGCCGGACTTGGGGCGATGGGCAGCGCGGTGGCCTACGACGCGGCACGGCGCGGCCTGCGGGTGATCGGCTTCGACCGCTTCGCGCCGCCGCACGCCCTCGGTTCGTCGCACGGCGAGACGCGGATCATCCGCGAGGCCTACTTCGAGCACCCGGCGTACGTGCCGCTCGTGCAACGCGCCTACGACCGCTGGCAGGAACTCGAGCTGGCGAGCGATCGCGCGCTGCTGCGCCCCACCGGCGGACTCATGATCGGCGCGCCGGAGAGCGTGCTGGTGCAGGGCGCGCTGGCGTCGGCTCGCGCCCACGGCCTGCCGCACGAGATCTTGGGGCCGGCCGACGTGCGCGGCCGCTTCCCCGCCTTCCATCTCCCGAACGATCACGTCGCGGTGTGGGAGCCGCGCGCCGGCGTGTTGGCGCCGGAGCAGTGCATCGACGCGCACTTGCAACTCGCGCTGCGGTTCGGCGCGGAGCTGCGGCCCCACGAGCCGCTCGCCGCGTGGGAGGCCGACGGCGACGGCGTGCGGATCACCACGCCGCGCGGCGTCTATCACGCGGCGCGACTGGTGCTGGCCACCGGCGCGTGGATCGTTCCGCTGGCGGCGGCGTGCGGCGTGCCGCTCACCGTCTCGCGGCAGACGCTGCACTGGTTCCGCCCCGCCGGCGCGCTCGAGCGTTCGATCCCGAGCGCTTCCCGATCTACATCTGGGAGCACGACGCCGAACGCTGGATTTACGGCTTCCCCGCGCTCGGCGGCCGCGTGAAGGTCGCGCGGCACCACGGCGGCGTGCTGACGACACCTGACGCGCTCGACCGCAGCGTGCATGCCGACGATGTCGACGACGTGCGCGCGCCGTTCGCCGCACTGCTGCCGGGCGCCGATGGCGCGTGGCTCGAGGGTAGTGCCTGCATGTACACGTCGACCGCCGACGGTCACTTCGTCGTCGATCTCCATCCGGCGCACCCGCAGGTCGTCGTGCTATCGGCGTGCAGCGGACACGGGTTCAAGTTCGCGAGCGCGCTCGGCGAGGCGGCAGTGGATCTCGCCGTCGACGGCCGCGCGCGCGCGACCTGTCGCTGTTCGCGCTGCGGCGTTTCGCCACCTGACGGGACGCCACGCGTCTACGGAGCACGGCAACATACCCAGAGAAGTGTATTGTCAGTGATAGCGTGCCTATGGAAGGTGTAAGCCTCGCAGTTTTGTGAGCCCTCTCGGATGCATCGCCATCCTCCCCTGAACTTGAAGGAGACCAGACCTGTGAAAATCGTGGCGCACAGTCTCTGGTGGTCGCGGTCCTCACTACCGCGGCTCATGCGGCTCATCTGACGAAGTCCGAGATCAAGGCTTTTGAATCGGAACGCAAACCCGCACCGGCCACTCTACGCGCCGCACCAACGTCACTCGTACCGTCTATCGCGACACGCCGGCGGGCCAGGCCTACTTCGTCTACAGCGTGGATCGACTCTTTCCACCACGCGCGCCAGAAACGGTCACGATCCGCAAGATCTCCGGCGATGCGCAACGAGTTGACATTGCCGTACGATCCGCCAAGCATGGCGGAGGCACGATCTCCTTCTTCCCCGCCCCTGGAACCGAATTCGAGCGGGACGACTTTCTCGCACTCCTCGGCGACGCGCTGGTCTTTGATCCCTCCATGCCGACGGCCCCGCAATGCATCGCCAACTTGAAGAGTCACGTCATTCACGCCCGTGGCTGCAATCACCTGCCGCCCGCGGACCTACGGCAAGAGTATTCCACTCTCGACGCCGCGAAGGCGGCGGGCCACAAGGTTTGTGCAATCTGCTTCCGCGCGTCGCCTCGCGTCTCAGGCTACGGTCTCGAATTGCGACTGGGCGAAGCGACAGCCGGATCGCTCCGGCAGCGCACGCCCCAAGTGGTCGATCCCGAACTGAACGCGCGCGTTTCCGAAGCCGGCCAGCGTGTGCTCGCCTCCTGGCCTGTTCCCCTCCGTGGGTATCAATACAAATTCGGCGTGGTGGACGACGACGCGCCAAACGCCGTCGCGTGTCCCGCTGGGCGAATCTACGTCACCACCGGGCTTCTCGATGCGGTTGAGGACGATGCCGAGTTGGATGCCGTGCTCGCGCACGAGATCACTCACGTCGAAAGGCGGCATGGCTACCGGCAGTATCGCCGGGCTCAAACCGCAAGCGTCATCGGCGGTATCGCCAGCATCCTCATCGGTGCCGCCGCGGAGAAGGCGACCAAATCACCCAGTACGGGTAGCGCGGTGGCTGATGTCGTACGAGCAATGGCGGATATCGCGACCGTGATCGCCCTGACGGGATACGGGCGGAGCGAAGAAAGCGAAGCGGATTCGTATGCACTAGCCTGGGCGGCCAGTCGGCCGGGCGGCTCGTCCGCCTCCCTCGTGCAGATGCTGTCAAAGCTGAAGTACGCGGAGAGCAAGAACTCGGAACCGGAGCGCGGCGCTGATCTATTGTCCTCACATCCGCAAATCGATGATCGAATCTCGAAGGCGCGCGCGACACAAGTGCGTGAGTTCGCGGGAACTCCACGATTTGCCGCGTTCGATAAGGACGGCAATGTCCTGATGACTGTCGAACTGGATCTCCAAGCGTACTTCGACTACATGACACCTTCAACCAAGTCATCTTCCAATCCGAATCAGTTGCGCACTCCAGTACCGACGCTCGAAAGAAAGCGCGAAGTCCAGGTCTTCGCAAGCGTGGAAACCAGCAGCGAGCTCGCCGAAAAACTGAAGATCCGGAGCATCGTCCTGACTAGCGGCGGCGAGCGTTACGAACTCGACAATCGCGAGGACACCGAACTGTCGCCTGTCGAGACGGCAGGGATGAACTTCTCGAGTTCGAACGGCAAGGGGCTGCTACCCGATCGGCTCGACTCGATCACTGTCCCGGGACTCTCTGAAGTGGGTCACTGGGAGCGCGTCGACTCGAGCAGCGATTAGGCTTGGCGAAAA
>JBGATO010000001.1:0-161209 GCA_044229145.1 Candidatus Eiseniibacteriota bacterium
ATCATCGATCTGCACCACGACGCCACGACCCAGGAGCGCGCGCTCCACGTCCGCGAGCACGCCCTCCCAGGCCGCCGGCGAGGGCATCGGCCCCCCGCGCAGCGACAGACGCTCTGCACCGCACTCCGCGATGAGGCCCGCGGCACGCAGGCCGAGCCGCGCGAGATCGCTCCGGCGCGGCGCGCACACATGCGATGCGCCGCACCACAGGGATCCGGCCGCACATCCGCGCGCGACCTCGATTGCGGCGACATCGTCGCCGCCGTCCACCAACGGCAGCGGCCACTCCCGCGGCGGAAACGGCAACGCTCCCTGGAGGATGCCGCCCGTGCTCGCCGCACCTGCGGCGATATCCCACGACTCCGGATCGCCCGCGACGCACAGATCCGCCCAGGGTGCACAGAGGTGCGGCCACGCTGCAGCCGCGCCGACGAAGACGATACGCGGGTCGCCGGGCGCGCGGCGCCTGCGCTCAGGTTCGACACCTGCGGCGGTGCACAATTCGATGAACCGCGCGATATCCACGAGCTCGGCGACGTACACGACCCACGTGTCGAACGTCCGCGCATGCAACCCCAAGAGCGCGGACGGCCACGCCGCCCCGACGCGCCGCGCCAAGTGGCGCACGTCATCGCCCGGAACATGCAGGGTGTCGACGGTGAGCTGGGAGAACGTCGCCGCGGCGTGCACGGCACGCAGAGCGGGAATCCAGGCGGGCAGTCGCGAATCGCCGGGTGCGCAGAGGAGCACGCTGCCCCGCGCGGGATGGGGCTCCGCACTATCGCGGGCGTCCAGCGCGCGATAGCGGCCAGGGCGGCCAACCAGCGGGAGGAGCGTGCGCCAGGGCTCGCCCTCCCACGCGGACGTGCGGGAACTGGCGCTGCGTGTCGGGTCGAGCGCCTCGCGGAGCGAGGCCGGGTCGAAGTTCACGAACATCCTTGCGTGCAGACGCGCGACAGCGGCGCCCTTGAAGGTCACCGGCTTCGCACGCTCGGCCTTGCACCGACGAAGATGCGCCCCGGCACTGCAGGGGCGTCGTGCGCGATGACACGGCCAAGAGGTGATGCTGCCCGACACTGGTCGGCTCGAATTCGGTCCGCCCCGGACGCCTCAGGGGGCAACAGCCTGCGCGCGTCCGTCTTCCCCACCCTCTCCCCGAATCCCTACGCCACGCCGGCATGCTACCACCGGAGCGGAAAGGCGACAAGCACCGCGGCCCGCTCACACGGCCTCCGCGAAGGCCGCGCAGAGCACGCTCTCCGCCCCGCCCGCCTGCAAGACCGCGGCGCACGCATGGAATGTCGCGCCCGTGGTGAGCACGTCATCGATCAGCAGCACGCAGCGCGGCACCGCCTGCTCCGGCGAGCGCACCGCGAACGCGCTCTCGACTCCATGGGCCCGGCGATCCCGTGCGCGCCGCTGCGTTTGTGTGCCGGTGCGCCGTGTGCGCCGAAGGATACCCGCGTCCACTGGTAGGGCGAGAACATCGCCGACCACCCGCGCCAGCGCCGCCGCTTGATTGAACCCGCGCTCCCGCTCGCGGCCACGGTGTAGCGGAACCGGCACCACGGCCAGCGCCTCCTGGCGCCATCCCGGAGGCAGGGCGGCGGCGATCGCGTGCCCCAGCGGAACGGCGAGTGGCGCGATGCCGTCATACTTCAACGTGTGAACGAGGGTGAGCGCGGCCGGCTCCGCGACGGTGGCCGCGCAGGTGCGCAGCGCGGCGTGGTGGGGATCCGCACAACTGCGCATCGACGCCGCGCGTCCCGCCAAGCGACACGTCAAGCAGGCCGGGGGCGGCGCGGCGGGCAGGCTGCCGGCACACGCATCGCACAGCGGCGCCCAGTGGGCCGGAAGGCCGGCCCCGCACAGCACACATCGCTGCGGCACGAGTGCCGACAACCCCGCGTCGAGAACCTTCCTCCCCCACGTCATCCCCACCCACGGCTCCCTTCGCTACCCTCCCGCGGCCACCAGCGCCGCCCGATACAATTCGAGCGGCGGTGCCTCGCCCCACCACAGCGCCGCCGAAAGCACGGCTTGATGCAACAACATGCCGCGCCCATTCTCCACCACGTGACCGCGTGCGCCGGCCTCGCGCAGCCACGTGCTCGCGGCACCGTACGTCATGTCGGCGATGCGCGCCTGGGGCGCGACACGATCGAGCACCAAGCGTGCCATGGCCGGTGTCAGCGCGTGGGGCGGCAGACTCGAGATCACCACGTCTCCGTGTGCCAACGTGCCGCCCGCGTACACTTCTTCGAGACCGACCACACTCCATCGGTCGCCTCCCACGCGCGCCACACCGCGTGTGGTGCGCACCGCGCGCGCGGGATCACGCGCCACGGCGCGCACTGAGTGCGCACCGGCTTCGAGCAACGCCAAAGCGACGCTGCGCGCCGCCCCGCCGGTTCCCAACAACACGACGTTGGCCCCGTCGACCGCAACGTCGATCTCCTCCAGCCAGCGGACGTAGCCGTCGCCGTCGGTGGTCTCGCCGCGCCATCCGTCGGCGTGGCGCACCAGCGTGTTCACCGAACCGGCGAGCGCCGCCGCCTCCGACAGTTCGCGGCACGCCCCCTGCACGTCCTCCTTGTGAGGCGCGGTCACGTTCACACCGCGCACCCCCGCGGCGTGCAGCCCCTCCACCGCACGCACGAGATGCTCTGCCGTCACCGGCAGGGCGACGTACACGGCATCGCGTCCCATGCGCGCCCACGCGAGGCTGTGCAGAGCCGGCGACAACGAATGCGCCACCGGATCGCCGACGATCGCGAACACCTCCGTGTGTCCGCTGGGCAGCGGAACCACGTTCTCAGTAGTCATGGCGGCGGATCGACACGTTCGCGAGGAGCCCGATCTCGAACAACGTCGTCATGAGCGAGCTTCCTCCGTACGAAATGAGCGGCAGCGGCAGTCCGGTGACCGGCGCCAATCCGACCGTCATCCAGACATTCACCAGGATGTTGTAGAGCAACACGCCAACCATCCCGAGCGCCACCACGCTGGCGAATTTGTTGCGCGCTTGGTAGGCGATCAACACACCGTTGGTGAGCAGCAAGGTGAACAAGAGCAGAATCGTCGCCGTCGCCACGAATCCGCCCTCCTCTCCCACGACGCAGAAGATGAAGTCGGTGTGTTGCTCCGGCAGGAAAGACAGGCGCTTCTGCGTGCCCTGCAGATAGCCCTTGCCGGTGACGCCGCCGGAGCCCAGCGCGATCTTCGACTGGATGATCTGGTAGCCGGCGCCGTAGGGATCCTTCGACGGATCGAGGAACGTCGTGATGCGTTGTTTCTGGTAGTCGTGGAGATGATTCCACGCGCGCGGCGCGGCGATCCCGGCGCCGATGTTGACGACCAACAGGAGGACCGCCACCCACGTCCCCATGCGGTCGCGCGAGTTCCACAACACCAGGGCGAAGACCACGATGTAGGCGATCCACACCCGCACCGAGATCAACGCAAGCAGGTTAGCCACCGGCGACGCGACGAGCAACAGGCCGAACAGCGGAAAGCCCGCCCAGTACATCAGCGGCAACGGCAACGAGAGGAAACTCACCGCGGTGCCGAGGTCGGGCTGCTTCATCACCAACGCGGCCGGCAGCGCGCACACACCCAGACAGACGAACAACCGCTTCGGCCGAATCGTCTCATGCGGCCGTCCGCTGAGCAGCCGCGCGAGCAGGAGCACCGTACCGATCTTCGCCATCTCCGACGGCTGGAAATGCAGCGGACCGAATTCGATCCACCGCGTCGCCCCGAGGTGCGCGCGTCCGAGCACCAGGGTGATCAGCACGCCGACCAGCGAGGCGCCATAGACCAGCGTGGCGAGCGGCCCGTCGTAGAAGCGCACCGGGAACAAGGCGCCGACCAGGAACGCGGCGATGCCGATGACGATGAACACCAGTTGCTTGACGTGCGAGCCATGCTCCCGTGTGCCGGGGAAGCTGGTTGCGCTGTAGACCGCCAGGAAACCGAGGACGAGCAGCAGCACGGTGCTGACCACGAGCACTTTGTCGACGGCCCGGAAGCCATGCGCGACGCGCTGGGAGGACGAGGCCATGGCTAGTCGCTCGGCACCGTGAGCGTGTCGGCGGGATTGAGGGGGCGGGGTGCCGCGGGACGCAGCAGCGATCCGCTGGTGGCGAGCGGCGCCGGCGCCGCGGTGCTATCGGTGGGCGGCAGCACGATCGCCTCCATGACCTTGCGCGCGATCGGCGCCGCGAAGGTGCCGCCGTGCCCGACGTTCTCCACCATCACGGCCACCACGATGCGGGCATCCTCCATCGGCGCGCAGCCGACGAACAGCGCGTGGTCCTTGCCGTGCGGATTCTGCGCGGTGCCAGTTTTGCCGCCCACGTGCACGCCCGGAATGCGCGCACGCCCGCCGGTGCCGCCGCCCTCTTCGACCACCGCCTGCAGGCCCTGTTTCACGAGCTCGAGCGTCTCCGGCGCGATCGGCAGCGGCGCGCCCACCGACTGCTTTTCCGCCACGCGGACGCTGCCGTCGGCCTCCACGACCTTCAGCAACACATGAGGCGTCACGATGCGCCCGCCGTTGACCAGAAGACAGTAGAAGCGCGCCAAGCCGAGGGGCGTCTGCAGCAATTCCGCCTGGCCGATGCCGAGCGATAACACGACGCCACGCCCCCAGCGCCGCGGGCCGAAGCGCTTGTCGTACCACGCGGTGCTCGGCACGAAGCATTTGCGCTCCTGCGGCAGGTCGATGCCCGTCTTGCCGATCAGACCGCAGGTCTCCGACCACCGATGCAGTCCATCGATCCCGACGCGCAGCCCAAGTTGGTAGAAGTAGGTGTCACACGAGCGCGCCAACGCTCCGACGAATGCCTGCGACCCGTGGCCCGCGTGGAACCAACAGCGGAAGAAGCGCCCGCCGTAGAAGAAGCCGCCGCCGCACGGCACCATGCGGGTTTCGGCCGTCACCTTGCCGTCTTCGAGCGCCGCCAGTCCGGTCAGCGGCTTCCAGGTCGACCCCGGCGGATACGCCGCCTGTATCGGGCGATCCAGCAATGGGAAGCTCTTGTCGCCCAGCAGCTGCTTCCAGCGCTTGGCGGTCAATCCCACGGCGAACTCGCCGGGATCGAACGCCGGACGGCTGACCAGCGCCAGCACGCGGCCGTTGCGCGGGTCGAGCGCGACCAGCCCCCCGCGCAGCGAGTCGGGAAACGCCTCTTCGGCGGCGCGCTGGGCACGCGCATCGAGCGTCAGGTAGAGATCCGGCCCGCGCACCGGCAGCCGCGGCGGCCGGTCGCTCAGTGTGCCGATCCGCTGCCCGAGCGCGTTCAGCATCACGTACTCTTCGCCGTCGTGGCCGCGCAGATATTCTTCGTACTGCTTCTCGACCCCGCTGCGCCCGATCATGTCGCCGACGCGATAGCCGTCGGCCTTGCGTTCGACCAGCTCCTCTTCGGTGATTTCGCTCAAGTACCCGAGCACGTGCGAGGCGAACGTCCCGGGATAGTGGCGCAACGGTTCGGTCTGAATCGACACGCCGGGCAGATCGATGCGGTGCTCTTCGATCGTGGCGACCGCGACGGGATCGAGATTGCGTCGCACCGGAACCGGGCCGAATGCTGCACCCTTCTGCTTGCGGAAGCGTTCGCGGAGATCGTCGGCCGGCACGCCGAGCAGTGCGGCCACGTGCCCGAGCACGCTGTCCGCTCCGACTTGGGTCAGCCGCGGATTCAACGGATCCACCGCGAGCGTGAACGACGGCACGCTGTCCACCAACAGCTCGCCCTTGGCGTCGCGGATGACGCCGCGCGCCGCGGGGATGACGACGAGACGGACCGCGTTGTCTTCCGCCATCTGGCGATACGTCTCGCTCTGCACGACCTGGATCTGGAACAGCCGTACGATGGCCGCCGCAAAAAGCGTGGCGATCAGGATGGTGAAGCCGACGGCGGCGCGCTTGCGCTCGAGATCACCGTGCGCCCGTGGCATGCTCCCACCTGATCTGCCAGTGCAGCACGTGCGCCAGCCACGCGGCCAGCGGCGGACCCGCCAGTGCGGTGGCCGCGGCCGCTGGCAGCGATTGACGCGAGATCAACCCGGCAACCGAAAGCACGCTCGCGTGTCCGGCGACCCACGCCGCAACCGCATCGCACACCAGCACACCGACGAACAAGCACGCCGCCTGCGCCGGCCAGCGATCGCGGTACACCGCACGCCACACATGCCCGGTGAGGAACCCCACCACGATGCCGCCTGCCGCATGCGCGCCAAAGGACGCCGGGGACAGCGCATCGACCAAGAGTCCGCCGCAGAGTCCCGCGGTCATCCCGACGCCGGCACGACGCGTCAGCGCCGCGTACGAGACCACCGTCACCCACAGTACCGGCCGGAACCCGGCCACCGCGCACAGCGGCATCACGGTCGCATCGAGCACGGTGGCGAGCAACACGGCGAGGGCGATCTGGCGGTCGGTCATCGCGGCCTCACGGCATCGGCACGACGCGGCGGGGATCGAACGCGAGCGCCATCGGATAGCGGTCGAGCCACAACGCGGTGAGCGAATCGCCCGGCGCCACGGCGTCGGCGAGCACCAAGAGGTCGGTGAGCCGGCCGAAGTGCGTCGACACGTCGACATCGATCGACTTCACGAGGCCGCGCGCTTCGATGCCGACGCGCGTCACGCGTCCGACCCGAATGCCACGCGGAAATACACCGCCGTAGCCGGTGGACAGCAAGAGGTCGCCAGTCTGCACGTCGGCGCGTGCCGGAACATCATCGAGCATGAACCGCGGTGCCGCGCCGGTGCGCCACACCACGATGCCGGTTTCGCGCGAACGCTCGTCGTAGACCGACACCGGGCTGTCTTCCGTGTCGAGCGTGCGTACCCAACTCTGATGCGCCTCGGCGCGCAGCACGCGCCCCGCGAGTCCGTCGAGGCTCAGCACCGGCTGCCTCGCCGTCACTCCATCGGCGCTGCCACGGTCGAGGATGACGCCGCCGCCTTGGCGGTCGGCGCTGCGCGCGATCACCCGCGCCGGCACCAGCCGATACGGTGAACGCGCCTGGAATCCGATGATATCGCGGTAGCGCGCATTCTCACTCGCGATGTCACTGAGGGTGCTCTGCAGTGCGTGCAGTCGCGCCACCTCCGCCTTCAACGCGCGGTTCTCCGCCCACACCGACCCGGCTCCCCACACGCTGCGCACCGCGCGTCCGAGCGGGGCCACCACGAATTCGACCGGCGCCGCCACCACGCGCCGCACCGCGTCGGCCACGACCGGCGCGCGCGAGACGGCGATCGCCGCTCCCACCAACACCACCGCAATCGCCAGACTGGCGATCCGGGCACCGACGCCGTCGTGTCGCGCCACGCGTCCTTAGCTCCGCGGACCCCGGAGCAGCACCTTCTCGTAGGCCTTCGGGTTGTCGAGGATCTTGCCGCAGCCCTTGACCACGCACAGCAGCGGATCCTCCGCCACGAACACCGGCAGGTTGGTCGCTTCCTGCAGCAGCACGTCGAGACCGCGCAACAGCGAGCCGCCGCCGGTCATCACGATGCCCTTGTCGACGATGTCGGCCGCGAGTTCGGGCGGCGTCTGCTCGAGCGACTGCTTGAGGGCGTCGACGATCGCGCTGATCGTCGCCTGCAATGCGCCGCGGATTTCGCTCTCGCTGACCCGCACCGTCTTCGGCACGCCCTTGATGAGGTCGCGGCCCTTCACCTCTAGCGTCTCGTCGGTGCCGAGATCGAATGCGGAGCCGATCTGGATCTTGATCTGCTCCGCGGTCTGATCGCCGATGAGAAGATTGTGCGTCGACTTGACGTACTGGAGGATCGCTTCGTCCATCTCGTCGCCGCCCTGGCGGATCGAGGTGTCGTTGACGATGCCGTTGAGTGCCATGACGGCGATTTCGGTCGTGCCACCGCCGATGTCGATGACCATGTTGCCGCACGCTTCGTCGATTGGCAGCCCGACGCCGATGGCGGCGGCGATGGGCTCGGCGACCAGCAATACCTCGCGCGCGCCGGCGTTCTCCGCCGAGTCGCGCACCGCGCGCTTCTCCACTTCGGTGATGCCGCTCGGCACGCAGATGATGATCAGCGGCCGCACGAAGTGGCGGAACAAGCGCTGACGCTGCACCTTGCGGATGAACTGCGCGAGCAGCTTCTCGGTGACTTCGAAGTCGGCGATCACGCCATCCTTCAGCGGCCGCACGACGGAGACATCGTCGGGCGTCTTGCCGAGCATCGTCTTGGCATCGCGGCCCACCGCGATGACTTCGTCGGTGCGGCGATCCACCGCGACGACGGTCGGTTCGTTCAACACGAGGCCGCGTCCGCGCACGTACACCAAAGTGTTGGCCGTGCCGAGGTCAACGGCGACATCATTCGAGACCATGCCCAGCAGGCTGTCCCAGATCATTGCGGCTCCTCGTGTGACGTGGAAGGCGGTGGGGGCAGCGGCGCACGGCGCCGGACGGCGCGGCGCGGCGAAGCGGGTAGGAGCGCGGAGGACGACGCGGCGTCGGACCGCGGACGGCCGACGGAGTCGCGGGCCCGGTTCCCCTCGCCGGCGGAGTGGGGGGAAACCGTGTAACCACAAGGTGCGGTGACGCTTGGACCGGGCGCCGGGGGATCCGTTCCCCACCAGATTCGCGCACCCTTCCAGACTGTGCGCGTGACGCGGGCAGAGTAGCAACTCCCTCGCCGAACCGCAATGCCGCCCTGAAACTTACGGGGAGATGGTCCCGCCAGGCGGCGGCGTGTCGGAGCGGGCTGGCGCCACGGTGCGGCGCGGAAGCCCGGGACGCGGCACGGTGCGCCGGTCGCTCCCGTCGACGGGTACCTGAGCGTCGCGGCGGTCTCCCCCGCCGATGCGCTGCGATTCCTCGTCCGCGTCCGCGGCGGCGACGTTGTCTCCGGTCTTGTCGCGGTGAAGGCGCGCCAGCTCGGCGTAGGCGGCCGAGCGCACGGCGGGATCGGAGGCCGCTTCTGCCCCGCGGCGGTACCGCGCCGCGGCAATTTCGAAACGTCCCTCGTCTTCCTCGCGGCGAGCCAGCGCCAGTTCGAGCGCCGGATACGCCGGCGTGTCGGGAAACGCGTGCGTCACCTCTTCGTACGTCGAGAGGCGCTGGTCGCGCCACGGCCGCTGCACGGTGAGGTCGAGCGCCGCGTCGTAAGCTAGGCGGGCTTCGTTGTCCCGGCCGAGCCGCGCGGCCAAGCGCCCGCAACGCAACCACGGCTCGAGGTCATCACCGTCCAGCGACAGCGCGACGCGCCAGAACGCCAGCGCTTCCTCCAGCTTGCCCTGCCGCTCGGCCCGGCGGGCATCGGAGCGGACGCGCTCGCTGTGCGCGGCCTGCGGCAGGTGCATCAACACCCCAACCGCGGCACCCAGCAGGAAGCCGGAGAGATGGGCCCAGTGCGCCACCGCCGAGTGTGCCTGCTCGAGGCTGAAGAACCCGACCGTCGCCTCGATGATCAGCCAGGCGACGATCGCCGCCACCGCGTTGAGCGACCCGATCCCGGGAAACTTGCGCCGCCCGACCAGGAGCGGCGGCGCGAACACCACCACCTCGGCGTTGGGAAACCGCACCAGGAAGAGTCCGAGCACGCCGGCAATCGCGCCCGAAGATCCGACGATGACCGTGTACGGGTCCGCCGGGCCACCGATCCACATCGACGCCGACTGCGCGAACAACGCCGTGACGCCGAGCGCGAGGTAGAGAATGAGGAAGCGCACCCAGCCGATGCGGTCCTCGAGCGGCGGACCGAACACCGCGAGGTACAGCATGTTGCCAGCGACGTGCCACGCGCTGGCGTGCAGGAAACACGAGGCCAGCGCCCCGTGGAAACTCGGCCGCGCCGCCGCCAGCGCCAGGTAGGTCATGATCGACAGGCCGTGCGGGTGCACCTGCAAGATCGCCCAGATGAGGACGTTGATGGTCACGAGAGCGATCGAAGCGTAGGGCGGCCGGCGCAACTCGACGCGCACCGCTACCGGGAGGACTCCGGTCACCGGCGGCCTCCTCGCGGTGTCCCGCGCAATGCGTCGAGTGGAGCGAGCAGGGCGTCCTCCGGCGACAAGGGGAACGCGCCAGGGCCCTCGCGGTCTCGGCGCGCTGCCGCGGGGTTATCGGCAAGTCGGCGACCCGCATGAACCTGAGCGTGGCATACGCCGTCCGACGGTCCATCGGTTCCCCCAACGGCCCGGCGGCGGTGGACACCTCCTGAGCATGGTGCTAGTGTGCGGGGCTCTCCGCCGTGCGTGTCCCCGACCCGTGCGGCGGTCCCATTTCTCGGCGTCATGCAGGGCTCTCCCGCCCGGACGCCCAGGGGCCGGCGGCAGGCCGGCCCGCCTCCACGCCGCATCACGTCCAGGGGATCGAGTCGCGTTATGAGCGCAGCCACCGACAACAAGTTGCGGGAGATGGACCCGCTCGAGAATGCCCGGCAGCAGTTCGACGAAGCTGCCGCTTTGCTTCAGCTCGACGAAGGTCTGCTGAAGTGGATCCAAGCGCCGCGTCGCCAGACGATCGTGTACCTGCCGGTGCATCTGGACAGCGGCGAATTCGCCCTGTTCACGGGCTACCGCGTGCAGCACTCGATCGTGCGCGGACCGGCCAAGGGCGGCATTCGCTACCATCCGCAGGTGACGCTGCAGGAAGTCACCGCGCTCGCCACCTGGATGACGTGGAAGAACGCGGTGGTCAACGTGCCGTTCGGCGGGGGCAAGGGCGGCATCGTCTGCGACCCGACCAAACTGACGCAGCACGACCTCGAGCGCCTCACCCGCCGCTACACCGCCGACCTCGCCGACCTCTTCGGCCCGGACCGTGACGTGCCGGCGCCGGACGTCCACACCAACGAGCAGACGATGGCGTGGGTGATGGACACCATCTCGATGCACGCGCGTAACGCCGTGACGCCGGTGGTGACCGGCAAGCCGGTGATCATGGGCGGTTCGCTCGGCCGCCGCGAAGCCACCGGCCGGGGCGTCATGCTCACGGTGCGCGAGGCCGCGAAGGTACTCGGCATCGACCTGAGCAAGGCGACGATGGCGGTGCAGGGCTTCGGGAACGTCGGCTCGATCGCCGCGGAGTTGCTGGCCGAGATCCACAAGGTCACGCTCGTCGCGGTCGGCGACGTCACCGGCAACATCGCCAACCCCAAGGGTCTCGACGTGCCGGCGCTGCTCGCACACGTCAAGAAGACCGGCGGCGTGAAGGGCTTCCCGGGCTCGAACGAGATCAGCACGGCGGAGTTGCTCGCGACGCAGTGCGACATCCTGATTCCGGCGGCGCTCGAGTGCCAGATCACCTCGGAGAACGCGGCGGCCGTGCGGGCGCGCGTGGTCGCCGAGGGCGCCAACGGCCCGTGCACCTACGCCGGCGGCAAGATCCTCGAGAAGAACGGCGTGTTCATCATCCCGGACATCCTCTGCAATTCGGGCGGCGTGACCGTCTCGTACTTCGAGTGGGTGCAGGACCGCATCGGCATGCACTGGACCGAGCGCGAGGTGAACGAAAAGCTCGAGGAGTACATGGTGCGCGCCTTCCACGAGGTGCACGGCATGTCGCGCGACAACAAGGTCGACATGCGCACCGCGGCAATGATGCTCGCGGTGAAGCGTGTCACCGACGTGGCGAAGTTGCGTGGCGTGTACGCCTAAGTCCGGCAGCACGCATCGCGATCACGGGGAGGTCACGCCGTCCGGCGGGCCTCCCCGTCGCGCATCACGGACGATCGCGACGCGGCACCAGTACCGGCTCGTCGATGCGCAGCACGCCACGGCCGGCATCGAGCGTGGCGGTGACGCCGATCGGCACGGTCAGCGTGGGAAAGACGTGTCCGGCGGGCATGCCGAAGACCACCGGCACGCCGAGGCCACCGAGCACGTCGTACAGGACCTGCCGCACGGTGAGCGAACTCTTGCGACCGGTCGGCACGCAGCCGGCAAAACTCGCGCAGACGATGCCTGCGACCCCGCGCAGCTTGCCGCTCCAGGCCAGCGACAGTAGCATCCGCTCGATGCGATGCGGCGATTCGTCGACGTCTTCGAGATACAGGATCGCGCCGCTGAGCGGTGGGTCCCACGGCGTGCCGCGCAGCGCATCGAGCATCGCGAGATTGCCGCCGAGCAGCGTCCCCTGCGCGCGTCCGGGGACGATGGCGTCCCAGGCGAACGGCCGCGGCGCCAGCGCGCCCCACGCCTTGTCGAGCGTCAGCGCGCGGAGGAGTGCGGCGGCAGACGGCGCATCCCATCCCGGCATCGAGGGCATCGGCGCTTGCAGACTGACCAGACGATGACGCGTCCACAGCGCGAGCTGCACCGCGGTGAGATCGCTGAACCCGACCACCAGTGGCCGGTGCGTGCCGAGCCGCAGCGCGTCGAGCGCGGGCAGCAGACGCATGCAGCCGCTGCCGCCGCGCATCGCGATCACGGCGCGGGCTTCGCGGTCTTCGAGCGCCTCGGACAGTTCGGCGGCGCGTGCCTCGTCGGCGCCGGCCAGGTAGCCGCGCGCGGCGCGGACCTCGCGCGGTGGCACAGGATCGAGCCCGAGCGCGCGCAGGTGCTCCACCGCGAGCCTGACGCGCGCTCGCGACACTGGACCGGCAGGCGCGACGAGCCGGACACGATCGCCCGGCCGCAGTGCCACCGGATGCGCGACTGCGCGGCGCCGGGCACGCTCGGCACCCGCACGCTCCGCCACCGCGGCGCCGAGCCACACGCTGCGTTCGGTCGCCGGATCGCCCGCGTAGTCCTGGCGGCGTGCGCCGTCGTCTCGCACCTCGCGTCCCCGGCGCGCCTTCTGGCGGCCTCCACGACTGTCGTGCATCCGGCCCACGCCCTCCTCGATTCGCTCGCCGCCTCGCCCGCTTGGCACGACGCGCGGCTGTCCGCCGTGGCGCTCGACGCCACTACCGGCGACACCCTCGCCGCGCGCGGGCTCGACCGGCCGATGCCGCCGGCCTCGGTCGCCAAGCTGGCGGTGGCCGCTACAGCGCTCGCCACCCGCGGCGCGGAGGCCCGGCTGGCCACGGTGTGCCGTCTCACAGGTCACGCCGAGGGCACCACCTGGCATGGCGATCTCGTGCTGCGCGGCGGTGGAGACCCTAATCTCTCCGGGCGCTTCGCCGCTACCCCGACCGCCGCCTTCGACGCATTCGCCGACAGCCTGCGTGCTGCCGGGGTTCACCGCCTCGACGGCGATCTCATCGGCGACGCAGCGGCGTGGCACGACGAAGGGCCGGGGCCCTCGTGGCAGACCAGCGATCTCGGCGAGTGGTTCGGCGCCGTGCCGAGTGCGCTCTCCTACAACGACAACTGCGTCGACGTGCGTGTCACGCCAGGCGCCCGCCCCGGCGATCGCGCGCTGCTCGCCGCGGTGATTCCGGGCGACGTCCTGCGCCTCCACGGCGCACCGATCACCCTGCCGCCCGGCACGCCGTACCGCTGCGACTTCGCGCGTCGCGAGGGACGGCGGGACGCCACGGTGCGCGGGACCATCGCGATCGACTCGCCGCCGCGCACCGCGTATGCCAGTGTCCCCGATCCGGCGCGTTTCGCCATCGCGACGTTCGCGGAAGTCCTGGCGCAGCGTGGCATCGCGGTGCATGGACATGTGCGCGTGCGACGCGCCGGCGACCCGCCGCTGCCGCACGCGGCGCACGAATGGTCCTGGGCCTCACGGCCACTGTCCGACCTCGTGGCCGTGACCAACACGCGCAGTCAAAACCTCCACGCGGAGCTGTTGCTGCGCGTGATCGACCCCGCATCGCCGGCGTCGCGCCTCGGCGGACTGCGAGCGATTCGCACGACGCTCGCCGGACTCGGCGTCGACACCACGGCGGTCACGCTGGACGACGCATGCGGACTGGGTCGCGCGAACCGCATCACGGCACGCGCCTGGCTCCAGCTGCTGCGCGGGATCGACGCCCAGCCTGCGTGGCGCGAGGCGTTGTGGTCGTCGCTGCCGCTGGCCGGGCGCGACAGCTGGCTGCGCTCCCTCGCCGGGACGGCCGCAGAGAATCGCGTGCGCGCCAAGACCGGCACGCTCGACGGCGTGCGCACGCTCGCAGGCCGCGCCGACACCGCAGCGGGCCACGCCATCTTCTTCGTCTTCCTCACCGACAATGCGCCCGACGCCGCGGCCCAGCGCGCCGCCTGTCGCTTCGCCGCATTGCTCGCCGCCACGCCTTAGCAAGCACCGCCGGGCACACGAAAGCCCGGACGCTCACGCGCCCGGGCCTTCGACGATGCCGTGACGGCCGCTTAGAACTTCAGCGACACGCTGAACATCTGGTTGGCGTCGAACGGCGCCGCCACGTTGCGGTAGGTGTAGTCCACCGACGCGTGGCCGCGGCCGAGCGGCAGCTGCCAGCCCGCGCCCGCCGTCCAGTCGTACAGGTAGCCGTCCTGGTTCGACGCGACGTAACCGCCGCGCAGCGCCAGTTGGTTGTTCCAGAGGTACTCGCCTCCCGCGCGGTACTCGTCGCTCGAGAAGTTGTTGTTCTGGTACACCCCGCCCAGCGTGAACTTGCTCGCCGCGCCGATGTTCCACGCCTTGGCGGCACCGAAGCTCACGTACGACGGCAGTTCGAACGCTGCCGAGGACGACGACAGGAAGTACGGACTGGTGTTCGGGTCACCGCTGTCCGCCGGATAGCTGCGCTCGAGGTCCGCGCCGCCGAACTTCATGTTCGGGCCGATGTTCTTCATCGCGAACCCGAACGTGAGGCCCTTCCACAGCGGGTCGTACTGGAACCCGAAGTCGAAGGACAATCCGGTGGCCGACTCCTGCAGCACACGCTCCGACACGATCGCCATGCTGCCCCCCACGCGGACGTGGTCGGTCATCTGGCGCGCGTATCCGAGTTGCGCGACGGAGAACACCGGGCTGCTGATTTCGCCCGTGCCGTCCGGCGCGTTCTCGGTGGTGACGATGATGTCGCCCACCTGGAGCGCCTTGAAGCTGGCGCCGATCGTCCCGCCCATGGCATGGCTGGTCAAACCGGCGAACTCCACCTTCATGTCGTTCAGGTAGGTCATGTGG
Source organism: Candidatus Eiseniibacteriota bacterium (assembly GCA_044229145.1). Lineage (GTDB taxonomy): Bacteria > Eisenbacteria > RBG-16-71-46 > CAZEPH01 > CAZEPH01 > JBKJUD01. The sequence continues at coordinate 15,034 of JBGATO010000001.1, forward strand.
TCGAACACGATGTCCGTGCCTTCGCCCTGCGCGATGCCGGCAGGGTTGTAGAACATCGCTTCGACACCGGCGGCGTCCGAGACCACGGCGCCGCCGAGTGCCAGGGCACGGGTGCCCACGGGAATGCGCAGTTCGGAAGCACCCGCCGTTCCCAGTCGGTCTTCGCCGCCGGCATGTGCCGCCGCGGCGAGGCTCATCCCGGCGAGCACGCTGACTCCCGTGATGAGGATGTGAGATGTACGCATTGCTTCTCCTCCTAACTGGATGACGATGGGCGCCTAGAACGTGTTCAAGCGTTCCTTCTCGCCGAAGATCACGAACTGGCCCTTGGTTTCGCCAACGCCCTGGACCGACATGCGGTACATGTAGATCCCGCTCGCGACCGGAAGACTCCGCTCGGTCAGCAGGTCCCACGTCATGATGGCGTTGCCCGTCACTCCCGCGTCGTAGCCGCCGGAGGAGTTCGCTGCGTCCTTCCGCAGCGTGCGAATCAAGTCACCCGCCAGGTTGTAGATCTGGATGGTGACGTTCTTCGACGCCGGGATGTTGGTGAACTTGAGAACACGGTTGAACTGATTGGTTTCGTACCGCGAGCGCACCAGGTACGGGTTCGGCACGACGCGGACCTTCGAAAGCGCCGCGGCGCCGATGCCGAGCACGGTGCCGTCGGTGGTGCCGACCGGCTTCCCCGTCCACTCGAAGATGTCGCCCGGCAGGTTGATCGGCCGCGGGACGACACGCACCTTGGTGCCCGCCGCCGGGTAGCCGGTCGCACTGCCATCCACCGCCCAGAAGAAGAAGCGGCGCCAGGAGAGCAACGCGTAGTCGGGGTCGTAGTCGTCGGCGAGCTTGGACGTGTTGTTCCAGTCGACGTCGTCGTACGGAATGTCCCAGAAGTACATCCCGTCGCCCCAACCGTACTCGCCGGAGTTGTCCCCGTTCTCGAGCAACAGGAACGACACCCGCTTGTCATCCGACGGGTCATTCGGCGTCGCGCCGAGGTCCCACAGCTGAACCGGAATGGTGAAGGGCAGCGGTGCGTCGTCGTCGAAGTTGAACGCATGCTCGGTCGCGGCTGCGGTGAACCGGATCTCGTAGGTGTGACCCGACCCGGTCCACAGGCTCCCGATGTGACGCGGGTATTCCGGGCCCGAGTGCGCGGCGTCGGTGCGCGGCACTTCGTACCACTGGCCGGAGGAGTTGGGGTGGCTCGACCCCTCCACCGAACGAAGCGTGCCGTCCGTCAAGACTTCCGCGACGTTGATGACCGCCGGATCCGGCCCCTTCACGCGGACCATCATCCCGTCCACGATGTTCGCGGTGTAGTCGCCGCTCTGGTCGGACTGGTTCGCCGCCCGCACCGTGTTCGTGGTCTTGTCGACGATGTCGTAGACGGTGGCGCCTTCGCTGCTCTTGAAGACCACCTGATACGTGTGGTCCTTCACCGCCGTCTGGTCGATGTAGTCGATGTTGACGGTGCCTTCGCTCACACCGGCCTTGTGCGAGGCGGCGTCCGTGAACGTGGCGCCCGAACCCGCCGGCGTCGCGGTGTGCGACACGATCGGCGATTCGAGATTCTCGACGATCGTCCCTACGCTATTGCCGTTGATTTCGAACGGCGCCACGTTGTTGACGTCGATCGAGTAGGCGGTGACCGCGTAGTAGTAGTCCATCCCGTTGTTGAGCGGACCGCCACGAATCGCGTCGGTGGTGAGAGCGAGGTGGTGCTCCAGCCCGGAGTTGCTGCCGTTCTGGGTGATGACGCGCTGCGTGCCGCCGGCCGTCGGGTCGAAGACGTCCGAGTAGATCGCGGCGTAGTCGTCCTCGAGGTCGTACGTGGCGATCTTCTTCCACGGTCCGGCCGCCGAGGCGCCCTGGTACACGTTGTAGCCCTGGTGCTCGAACTTCTGCCCGAGCGCCGCGTTCTCCTGCACGTTGCCCACCGCCTCGGTGCCCCAGATGAGGTCGACCTTGCCATTGAGCGGACGCACGGTGAGCGTCGGGTTCGGCGGCGGCGACGGGATGTCGAAGTTCTGGTCGAACACCTTCTGCACCGCGTCGTCGTAGTTCTTGAGCAGCGTGATGCTGGAGAGGCGGTCCGCCCCCTGCGCGACGATCACCGCCACCACGATCACCTGCGTGTCGCCCGGCGCCATGGTGAACGGTCCGGTCGACAGCATCATGCGGCGGTCGGCCGGGTTGGTGTCGAGGTCGCCGGTCTCGGTGACCGGGTCACCGGTCGCCACGAACGACGACGGCTGGCCATCGTAGTAGTAGACGTCACCCGAACCGAGGAGCCCGCGCATGTAGTTGTAGGTCTCGGCCGGGCTCTGCGGGTCGGTGCCGTTGATGTACTTGTTGAACGACTTCATGCCGAGGCGCTCGCCGTCGACGACCGGGCCCTGCAGGAAGTCGAACCCCACCGCCGGCGGGTTCGCGTGGTACAGCTGGTCGTTGTTCGTCGCGTTGTACACGTAGCCCAAGCTGAGGGTGGTGTCGCAGCCGACGAGGTCATCCCCCGCGCCTCCGAGGTCCGGGTCGGACCACAGCGAGACGTAGGTGCTGTCGATGTTGTGCGTACTGGCGTTGGTGAGCTTGAACTTCATGAAGACGGTGTTGCCCAGCGCGCCCTGGCGGGCGAACTGGAACGCCGTCTGTTCCACCTGGATGCCAAGCGGCGCGGTGCTGCCCGCGCGGTTGACGTGGACCGCAGGGTCGGCGTCGTTGTAGACGCTCCACAGGTCCTTGTCACCGTACAGCACCGGGGTGCCGGTGTTGTCCACCGGCGCGCCCTGCGCCCGCGCGGCGCCGCTCATCCAGCTGATGTAGTCCTCGGCCGAGGTCTTGCCTCGCTCGATGACGTAGTTGCGGAATTCCGCGGCGTCGGCTTGCGCCGCGCCGTTCAGCATCGGGCCGGTGGCGTACTCCTGCGAGTACTCGCCGACCGCGACGCGAGTCTGGCCGTTCACCTTCCCACCGACCCACAGACCGGCGGCGAACACCGCCGTGTTCTGCGTGCCCTTCGGGTAGATGAGTCCGGCGTTGCCCGTGCTGATGTCGAACGCGTACGAACCGTGGTTCGACACGAACATGTCGACCGTGTTGGCGTCGGCGCGTCCCGCGTTGTCGTAGGTGTTGATGCCCGCCGGGTCTTCCCGCCCTTGGCCGCCGTCCGCGACGACGTCGGCGTCGTGGCGCCGGCGCGCGGCGCGGCCTGCGCCACGCACGTGGCCAGAACCAGCGCGGCGGACGTGAGCGAGACAGCGGCTGCGCGCAGCCGGCGTCCCGACACTGAGAGTCCGTGTGTCATGTGAGTCCCCCTGAACATGGAGTCGTCAGACCGTCTGGCCTGCTAGAAGTCACCGCGGATGCCGAAACGCACGCGGCGCGGGCCGTCGTACTGGTTCGGGTTGTGCTCCGCGAGCAGGTAGAGGTCACGTCCGTAGTCACCCTGCGCCGCCAAGTACGCCTTGCCGGCGGCCGTCTCGAGCCAGTTGGTCGAGGCCGCATCGCCGCTCGAGGTGTACACGGCGACCGGGTTGCGGCGGTCGAACACGTTGGTCACCCAGACGTAGGCCGAGAAGGACTTGTTGGCGAGCGTGAAATCCTTGTTCGCCTTGATGTCCATCGAGCTCGACCACGGGGTGTACCGCGAGTTGATCGGACCGGTGGGGACACTGAACGCGGCGGCCAGCGACACCTCGTCGTACACGTTGCTCGGGGTGAACGGGCTGCCGCTGCCGGCGCTCCACAGCACGTTGATGCCGGCGTTTTCCAACAGGTGGTAGCCACCGATCGCCGGACCCTCGTCCTTGCCGTTGCGCAGGTCGAGCGAGGCCGACATCTTGTGGCGCTGGTCGAAGTCGAGCGGTGCCGTCTGCTTCGGCGGCTGCGCCGAGGTCCACGCGATGTTGCGCTGCGTGGTCGACAGCGAACCGGTGCCGTTCGCGAACGACAAGCTGTAGCTCACGTCCGCGCCGACGTGACGCGCCGGGCGCAGCGTGTACTGCAGGTCGACACCCTTGGCCGTACCGTAGTCGCGGTTGCGGAACGACGAGAACGACGACGGGTGGCTGGTGATCGTCTCGACCTCGACGAGGTCCTTGATGTCCTTGTAGTAGACCGACACGTCGATGCGCGAGATGTCGGACAGCTGCTGCACGAAACCCACCTCGTACGCGGTGGTGTTCTCCGGCTTCAGGTTCGGGTTGCCGAACGGGTAGAAGTACCCGCCGCGCGTGACCTTGTACTGGAGGAAGTCGTAGTTCACGTACAGGTTCTGGAGGTCCGGCTGCTGGTAGAAGCGGCCCCAGTTGAGGTGGAACACCGTGTGGTCGGTGACCGGGAACGCGACACCGAGACGCGGGCTGACGCGGTTGTACGCCTTGCTCGAAGTCAGGTTCGCGGTGATCGGCTGGTCACCCCGCGGGCCGAGCGGGAACGCCTCGTCGAGCAACTGCTCGGTGCGCGCCGCCAGGTAGTCGTAGCGGAGACCGAGGTTCGCGACGACGCCGTTCGCTTCGTACTTGTCCTGCAAGTACGCCGACGCGGTGATCGGGTGCTTGGCACCGTTGAGGCCGGTGTCGACGTGCGTGGTAGCGAGGTTGTCGTACCCGTACATGTTCACGTCGACGATCGGCTTGCGGCCGTTGGCGTCGGTGGTGAAGGTGGTCGGGCGGATCGCCTCGTACTGACGCAGCGTGTGGTACTGGAAGTCGGCGCCGATCTTCATCTGGTGGCGCTTGGCGATGTTCGCGTTCACGTCGTAGCGCGCACCGAGGTAGGACGACTCACGCCGCGTGAAGCTGTCGAACACGTGGGCGGAGTTGTTGCCCACCACCTGGCCGTAGGCGTCGAGGCTGTCGCCCGCGGCCAGCGTGTCGGACGGCCAGAAGTACGGCAACGACGAGCGGTACCGCGGGTTCGAGTTCGGCCGCGCGTACGCCGCGACGTTGTCGAAGTACACGCCGTCCCCGCGCTTCCGCGAGGTCGACGAGTAGTTGAGCGCCAACGTGTGGAACGTGCGGTTGCCGAGCTGCTGGTTCATCGTCGCGAAGGCCGACTGGTTGCGGTCTTCGGTCCGCGGCGCGTGCTCGTGGTCGAACAGGTAGGTGTGCAGGTACTCCTGCCAGTCGTCACTCGAGCCGATCGTGCCGAGCTTCAGCGAAGTCTTGTCGTTGACGCGGGCGCTCACCTTGCCCTGCCAGGTCCAGCCGCTGAGCGAGTTCGACGGCAGGATGTCGTCGCGCAGGCCCATGCCGGCCAACGTGGACCGCATGTCGTCGGACAGCGGCCGCGGGTTGCGGTCGCGCAACCAGCGACGCTCGCCGCTGGCGTAGAAGGTGACGTTGTCCTTGCCCGGCATCACCGGCCCGCCAATCGAGGCCGAGTAGATGTTGTTGTCCGACTTGGCGGCGTCGACCCACGTGCCGCTCAAGTTGTCCGTGAGGGCTTCGAAGGCGCCCTTGTACTTGGCGGACCCTTCACGCGTGATCACGTTCACCGCGCCCGACATCGCGCGGCCGTACTCCGCGTTGAACCCACCGGCCATGACGACCACCTGGTCGATCGCGTTGTTGTTGATCGAGGTGGTCGAGATCCCGGTGAGCGGGTCCTGCTGTGAGAAGCCGTCGACGTAGTAGGCGACTTCGTTGGCGCGGCCACCACGGATGAACAGCGACGGTTCGTTGGTGGATTCGTTCGTCGCGCCGCGGTGCTGCACGATGCCCGACTGCAACGAGGCCACCTGCTGGTATCCGCGGGTCGGCTTGTTCTGAATGTCCTTGCCGGTCACGTAGCGCACCGTGGAGGTCGCGCTCTTCTCGATCACCGGGCGTTCACCCGAGACGATGACGGTTTGGGCTTCCACCGCTTCCGGGTCGAGGGAGAAGTTCACCGTATTGGTGAAGTCCGCCAAGATGGTCACGTTGGTCTTCGAGACGGCGCGGTGCCCGGTGGCCCGGGCAATCAAGTTATACGTCCCCGCTTGCACGAAGGGGATCGAGAACACGCCGTTTGCATCGCAGATGCCGCCGCGCTTGGTGCCATCGATGATGACCGTCGCGGCGGAGATCGGTTCTTTGGTCTTGGCGTCGAGAACGGTGCCTTTGATCGTGCCCGTCGTGCCCGCCAATGCGGGCACTGCGCTGGCCACTACCAGCACGACGCCTACCAAGGCTCGCGTGAGCCGTGACAGGACTCCCATGGTGATCCCCTCCGTGCGTTACCTGCTGTCGCGCGGAGACCAGAGTGGGTGGACCTGTGGCGCGTCTGGTCGTCCGCTGACCTCGGTATCCTCGCGAGCGCTCCTGCTTCCGTTCCCACCGCACAAGCACGCTGGGCGCGTGTCGCCGTGGACCGGGCGCGAGGTTACGACACCGTGAAGCACGGTCTACTTAAGGAGATGCCCGTGCGCCTGTCAAGGCTTTCGGGTGAGGGACACGGTGACGGACGGACGCGCCGGCTCACTCGCCGCTGCTGGCCGCCACCAGCGTCCAGCGGCCAAATCCTTCGCGATCCGCGAATCGGAACACACGCGGCGGTGAATAGTACCGCCAAATTTGCTGCGCCGGCTCGTAGCCGGTGAGTGGCTGTTCCTCGGTCTGATCGGGCGGACCGAACTTGATGAAAATGCGACCGCGGTCGCTGCGCCAGCCGCCTTCGCTGCCGAATCCGAACATCTCGTCGGCGGCCCGCAGGCGCCGGAAGTACTCGCGGCGCGTGATGTAGAGGCGGTTGCGCGATCCGGTGTCCTCACGGCGGCGCCAGAAACCCTCCCAGCGCGCCCGGCGCGCCGCAGCCGACGGCGCGTTGCGGATCGAATCGAGTTCGGCACGGGTCGCGATATAGGCAATCAACTGGGTGAGCTGCCGCGGGTCGCGCCCGAAGTCGAGCAGCGTCTCGTCGATTTCGAAGCGGACGTCACGGATCGGGCCATTCGGCATCGTCCACAGGCTCAAGAGGTAGTTGCCCATCGAGAGCCAGTCGAGCGGGGGCTGCAGCACGAAGGGCGTGGCGTCGCCGCGGCGTGGCACCGTGCGATAGCCGCGCAAGCGCACCTCGCGGTCGGCGTCGACGATCTGGTAGCCGATCGTCCACGTGGAATCCCGCAGGGCCCGCAGACTGTCGGCGGAGGTGAGGCCGGTGTAGATCTCCCCCGCCACGACTTGCAGCGGATGATCGGCACCGAACACCCGTGACGCGCTCGGGATCATGTCGTCGCGGGTGCGCGCACTGTCGCGTCCTGGCCGCAGGTTGCCGAGCACCACCGGGCTCAACGTGCCATCGTGCGCGCGCAAGTTCTCGACGGCGAACGGGAGCCGCAACTTCGATTTCGCCCCCGCCTCGAGATCGCGGAATTGGATGTCGAGGAGGTAGTCGCCGGGATGCACGGTGATGTCGCGATGCCACGTAAGTTCGAGCGAGTCGGACTTGCTCGCCTCGTACGTCGGCGCGGTCACGCCGAGGGTGTCGACGACACTGAACAGCGGCTTCGCGCTGCTGCGGCGCACCGTCACGGTGGCCTCGCAGCGAGCGCGGTAGATGCCCCGTTCGCGCACGAACGCCAGCTCGCGGCCTTGCACGGTGGCCAGCACGGTAGCGGTCACCGAATCGCGGCCAACCATGCGCATCGAGACTTGCGCGGAGAACAGCGGGCGGCTCGTAGACACGCCGCCCGATTCGTCCGTGGCCGCGCGGGCTCCACTGGAGATACCCACCACGAGGCATGCGATCGCCGCTGCCCCCACCCTTCGGATGTCGCGCCACGCTGAGTTCATCGTCGCGAGGCTAGGGAGTGTGATGGGTGCCGTCAAGCGCCGGGGCAGGCACCAGCGCCGCGGACCAGCTTTGCTCGCCGACGAACGCCTCCACTCCCGCGGCGATCGCATCCGCGATCTGACGACGCCGCGACCCGTCACGCAATGCCTCCTCTTCCTCCGGGTGCATGAGGAACGTCGATTCGGTGAGGATCGCCGGCATCTGCGGCGGACGCGTGAGCGCCAGGTTGCCGTAGTAGAGTCCGAAGTCCGGGAGGCCGAGTTGGGCGCGCAGCGCCTCGTGCACACGGGCGGCCAAGCGCTCGCTGTGCGGATAGTAGAAGTACACCGAGGTGCCGCGGTGGAGGAACGGATTCACGCCGTCCGGCAGCGCGTTGAGATGGACGCTGAGCAGGAGGTCGGCCTCTCCCGCCACCGCGATGCGCGGGCGCTCGGCCAACGGCACGCCGGAGGAATCGGGGCGCGTGAAGAACACGTCGGCGCCCCGGGCACGCAGACGTGCGCCGAGCTCGCGGGAGATCGCCAAGGTCATGTCACGTTCGAGGACGCCGGTCGGCCCGCTCGCGCCAGTGTCCGGCGCGTGGCCGGCATCGACGGCGATGCGCCAGCCGGCGAGCGGCGACGGCGTCTTCTTGAGGGTACCCTTCTTGCGATCGACCTGCGGCGCGGGAGGACGCCGGGCGACCAGCGTGAAGGTGGTGCCGTCGTAGCTGGCGGCATAACCCCACGGCCGCCGCGCCGCCAGGTGGATCTCGAGTTGCACGATCTCGCTGGCCGGTTGACTCCACGACACCAGCGGGATGTAGGCGCCGGTGCTGTCCCCCGCCGCCTCGCCACGGCTGTAGTGAATCCAGTCGACATCGGCGACCGCGCCATAGAGGGAGACCCGCAGGCGCCCAGGATCGATGTCTTCTTCGATGCGATACGGCACCGGTGGCACGACGGTCACCGTGACGCGGCTGGCGCGGGCACCCTCGTCGACGCGAATCGTGCCGACGCGCGGCCGCGGGATGCTGGTGCCGGCCGGCAATATGCGCACGCTGACACGTGGCACCCACACAGCGAGCCCGTCGGCGCAGCGCACGCGAAACCACGCCGCGTGCGCCCCGGTGCACCACGCGCGCACGCCGCGCGGCACGAAGAGGCTGTAGCCGCCGGCCGGCGCGGTCCGTCCGACGGTCAGCGAATCGACGAACTCGACGACGCGTGGCGTCCGCGTGTCGAGCGTGGTGAGCGAGGCGGCGGTCACCACGCGTGCGGTGTCGGCGCCGGACTCGGCCACCAAGTGCACCACGACGTGCGCGGCTGCCAGGGAATCGTCCGGCTGGATCACGTACGCCCCGGTGTAGATACCGGAGTGCACCGTGTCGGCGTGGCTGACGCCGTCCGTGAATGCTTCGACGCGCGGATCGTCGGGGCGCGTGTCGGGCGCTTCGGTGAGAGGAAAGTGTCGGCCCGCGAGATCGAACCACGCATGCGCGCCGGGACTCGCGCGCACGCGCACCGACACGACATCGCCGGGCTGCAGTTCGCGGTCCTCGCTCGGCTCGGCCGCGCGCGCGTCCACCGTGAAGGGGAACACCGGCGGCGTCTGCGGCGCCTCGGCGACGGTCAGGTGGCGCGCCACGAGGGTCGAATCATCGCCGCGGCGCGCGACCACACGCAGCGTCGTCGCGCCCGGCGCGAGCGCGACGTACGCGAGGAAGCCGCCGGTGCGATACACCGTCACGTCGCGGCCGTCGATGGTCAGCCGCGCCTTCGGGTCGCTGACGTTGCCGAAGACGAACGTCGACTCGACCGCGGCGATGCTAGCGCCTTCCGTCGGATAGACGACGCGCAGCGACAGCGGCACGCGTTCCGCCGCGAGGCACGTGGCATGCACCGCGACGCCACACAGCAGTGCGCCGAGCCGGACCCGTGCCCGCGCTGGCCGCCGCCGGGCGGCGTCGTGTACGCTGCCGCGATGACGCCATCCACTCCACACGACACGCCGCGCCCCGAGACGCTCACGCGCGGACAGCTCCTCCCGCTGCGCATCGATGCAGCCGCCGCCGGCGGCACCGGCGTCGCGCGCCTCGACGGCTACGTGATCTTCGTCTCCGGCGGCGTGCCCGGCGACGTCGTCGAAGCGCGCATCGACAAACGCAAGAGCGCCTTCGGCGAAGCCACCGCGATCCGCGTGCTGGAGCCGTCGCCGCATCGTGTCGATCCTCCGTGTTCGCATGTCTCGCTCTGTGGCGGGTGCACCTGGCAGACCGTGTCGCTCGAGGCGCAACTCGACATCAAGCGCCAAATGGTGCGCGACGCGGTCGAGCGCATCGCCGGCCTCGAGGGCGTCGACGTCCTGCCCACCCTGCCATCGCCGGAACCCTACCGCTATCGCAACAAGATGGAGTACTCGTTTTACGACGATGGCGGGGTGCCGATCCTCGGCTTGCACGTGCGGGGCCGCTACGACCGCGTCTTCGGCGTGCGTGATTGCCACCTGGCGAGCGAGGCATCGGTGGCCCTGGTGCGCGCGGTGGCGCAGTTGGCGCAGCGCGACGGACTCACGGCGTATCACCAGAAGCGCCACACCGGCCTGCTGCGGCTGCTCGCCACACGCGAGTCCCGCGCCACGGGCGAGGTGCTTGCCCACCTTGTCGCCGCGAAGGACTTGCCGGCGTTCGATCGCTGGGTGCCGGTGTTGCGCGAGGCGTGTCCGACGCTCGCCGGCGTGGTGCTCACCGTCCACACCGGACTGTCCGGCGTCGCCACGCAGGGCACGCAACGCATCCTCTGGGGTGTCGACCGCTTTCTCGAACGGCTCGGGCCCTTGCAGTTCGAAGTGTCGACGCGTTCGTTCTTCCAGGTCAATGCGGCGCAGGCGCAGCAACTCGCGCGCTTGGTGGTCGAGAGCGCGGCGCTCACCGGCCACGAGCGGGTGCTCGATCTCTACTGCGGCACCGGCACGCTGGCGCTGTTGATGGCGGCCGGTCCAGACGGCGACCGGAGCCGCGCGGCGCGCGAGGTGATCGGCGTCGAGACGGTGGCCGCCGCGCTCGAGGACGCGCGCGCCAACGCGACGCGCAACGGACTCGATCACTGTCGCTTCCTGCACGGCGAGGTCGAGAAGCTGCCGCTCGAATCGCTCGCGCCACTCGACGTCATCGTCGTCGATCCTCCGCGGGCTGGCCTGCACGCCAAGGCGGTGGAGCGCGTCATCGCGTTGGCGCCGCCGCGCATCGTCTACGTGTCGTGCAATCCCTCGACGCTGGCGCGCGACCTCGGATTGTTCGCCGCGGCCGGCTACGCGCCCGGCCCGATCCAGCCGCTCGACATGTTCCCGCACACCGCCCACGTCGAGTCGATCGTACGTTTGGAGCGGCACTCACGGTAGAGGCGAACTCCGTTAAGCTCTGCATTATGCATTGTATTTTGCAGCTACAGTACAGGTGTAACGTTTACAGTGCTCATTTTCCTCTGTCATTCGCCGATATTCGTGGGCATTCTTTGCAGGTCTTGCAGAAACGCGGGCACGGCATCGACGCCGGCCGCGTGTCACCGGCGAAACGGAGGACTGACCGAAATGGCCGATCTGGTGGGAGCTGACCGCGAGGCGATGCGCGCCCGCATCCTCGAACAAGTGGACCGCGAAGGCGTGCGCTTCCTCCGCCTGCAGTTCACCGACATTCTCGGCACCATCAAGAACGTCGAGGTGCCGCGCCGCCAGTTCGAGGCCGCCCTCGACGGCAAGATCATGTTCGACGGCTCCTCGATCGAGGGCTTCGTCCGCATCGAAGAGTCCGACATGCGGCTCCACCCGGACCTCAACACCTTCCGCGTGCTCCCGTGGGACGAGCCGCAGGGCAAGGTCGCCCGCGTCATCTGCGACGTGCACAACCCGGACGGCAGCGAGTTCGACGGCTGCCCGCGCGTCGCGCTCAAGCGCGCCCTCGCCCACGCCAAGGCGCTCGGCTTCGAGATGATGACCGGCCCCGAGGCCGAGTTCTTCCTGTTCGTCGGGCCGAAGGAAAACCAGAACCCGACCACCGAGACGCACGACACCGGTGGCTACTTCGACCTCGCGCCCATCGACCGTGGCGAGGACGCGCGGCGCGACATCGTCGACGCGCTCGAGAAGCTCGGATTCGAAGTCGAAGCCGCGCACCACGAGGTCGCGCCGGCGCAGCACGAGATCGACTTCAAGTACGCCGACGCGCTCACCACCGCCGACAGCGTGAGCACGTTCCGCTGGGTGGTGCGCAAGGTAGCGCGCGACCACGGCCTGCACGCGACGTTCATGCCGAAGCCGATCTTCGGCCAGAACGGCAGCGGCATGCACGTGCACCAGTCGTTGTTCGTCAACGGCGAGAACGTCTTCTACGGCCCCGGCAAGCGCTACGAAATGTCGGACACCGCGCTGCACTACATCGGCGGCATCCTGCGCCACGCGCGCGGCTTCTGCGCGGTGACCAACCCGCTGGTCAACTCGTTCAAGCGGCTGGTGCCGGGTTACGAAGCGCCGACCATGATCGCGTGGTCGGAGCGCAACCGCTCGCCGCTCGTCCGGGTGCCGGACATGCGCGGCGTCGGCACGCGCATCGAGCTGCGCATGCCGGACCCCTCGTGCAATCCGTACCTCGCGTTCGCGGTGATGCTCTCGAGCGGACTCGACGGCATCGAGAACAAGATCGACCCGGGCGAGTCGGTGAGCCGCAACGTCTACACGATGTCGCTCCGCGAACGGAAGCGGCTCGGCATCGAAGCGCTGCCCGCCGACCTCAACGAGGCGCTCAACGCGCTCGAGAAGGACGCGGTGGTCACCGCCGCGCTCGGCGAGCACATCACGGCGAACTTCGTCGAGGCGAAGCGCCAGGAGTGGCAGGAGTACATCGCCCAGGTGCACACCTGGGAGGTCGACCGCTACCTCGCGTCCTACTAGACGGCGCGACATGCGAAAGCCCCGGAGGCTCGTGCAGCCTCCGGGGCATCGTCGTACCGCGTGACACGCTTACCAGTGAATGACGCGCTGGTAGCTGTCGTACAGCTTGCCCAACCAGCCGCGCGGCAGGTGCTGCAAGCCCGGAATCATGTCGTCCTTGAAGATGCCGCGATCCGCCGCGTCGTCGACGACGATGTACACGGTGACGCGGTTGGCCATCAGCGCGCGGATCTCGTTCTCGCCGTTCGGCCCCACCGCGACGTCCTTCATGCCGATGGTGAGACGCGGCTGCTTCTGGTGGTGCACGCCGTACACCACCGCGTTGCCGCGCAGCAACACGCCGACGCCGACGCCGGCATTGCGCAACGCGTGCGTGAACCACAGGCCGGTGTCGCACTGCTCCTCGTGCACCGCGCGATACGGGGTCTCGATCACACTCAGGTAACGGTTCATGGAGTCCCTCACTTCGTCGGGATGAAGAGGAAGCCGTCGGAGGCGTCGGCCAGGTCGATGAGGTCCTTCGGGGCGCCCGCGCTGGTGCCATCGAGTTGCGCGCCAAGGCCGCGTTCCTCGATGCAGAGGCCGCAGTTGGTCCAGGTCAGCTTCACGCCCTTGGTGCGCGCGAGCGCCTGCAGCGACTCCACCCACTCCCGTGTCGTCGGGTGATCCATCTCTTCCACCGACGCGCCAGTCACCGGGTCCGCGTGACGCGCCAGGCCCATCGACGTCAGGCCGACGGCACCTTCGTACGCGAACACGTTCACGTTGTGCCCCTTGCGCAGGGCGGCGTCGATCAGGCGGAACGCGGTGGTGATGTTCTCCGCCTCCAGCGGCGGATCCATGATTCCGATCGTGATGGTTGCCATCTCGGGTCTCTCTCCGCTCTAGTGCCAGATGACCTTGTCACCGGCCGCGAGGGCATCGATGACCGTGTCCGCCGTGCCGACCTTCACCGAGGGAATCATCTGCTCCCAGGTGATCGACCGCTCCGCCAGCGAGAAATCGTCGGCATACACGGTGATGGCGTGCGCCACCGCGCCGAGGCCGAGATCCTTCGCGCCGCGCCGCGCCGACAGCACCCCGTTCTGCACGAGGTAGAGCGAGACTTCATTGCCGCAGTCCAGCAGTTCCCGCACGAGTGTGTAGATGTACTGCGCATCGGCAGACTCGAACGGGCTCCGCGACTGGACGAGCAGATATTTCGCCATGACGTGTGCCTCTCGGAACGATCGTGAGCCGCGAACGCGTGCGCCGGATATGTGACCGACCGGACGCGGGCGTTGGGGCGGCGAGACAGTCGCACGGAATACGCCGCGTGCGCGCACGGAGCGGCCGCGGCGATGGATGGGTGTCTGAGTTATATCGGCAGCGTATGGACGAGTCCAGGTGTCCTTCGGTCTACTTCAGGACCACAGGCAGGCATTCGCACGTCAACTCGCGAGTGGTAGCGCTACGGGGAGTCGAACCCCGGTCTGATGGCTGAGAACCACCTGTCCTAACCACTAGACGATAGCGCCACCGTCGGACCGCGCGGCGGGTGCCGCGCGGGGATCATCGCGGAGATCTCCGGAGATCCAAAGGGAGCCGAACTCGTCGGCTCCCCCACTGCGTCGGTCGGGTGGAGGATCGCCTCCCCCGAAAAGGGCGGCGTTGGTGGAGCTGAGGGGGTTCGAACCCCTGACCCCAAGACTGCCAGCCTTGTGCTCTCCCAGCTGAGCTACAGCCCCGCCGTGCCAACGCGCGAGGAAATCTATCGGCCGCAGGGCCACGCGTCAAGCGCGATGTGCGGGGATGGCCCACGCGCCGGCTTGCTTGTCCGGGCACGGACGAATCGGTACGCTGCGGACATGTTCCCGCTCAAGGACGACAATCCGACCCGTCGCACCCCCGTGGTGACGGTGACGCTGATCGCGCTGAACGTCATCGTCTACCTGTGGGAAGCGCTGCTGCCCCCGGATCTCCGGCAGGCGGTGGTGTTCCGCTTCGGCGTCGTGCCTGCTCTGTTGAGCCACGCGGACACGGCCGCGCTGATGCCGCCGCCGGACTTGCCGCCCGTGCTGACACTGCTGACCTCGATGTTCCTCCACGGCGGCTTCCTGCACGTGGGCGGCAACATGCTGTACTTGTGGATCTTCGGCAACAACATCGAGGACGTGCTGGGACACGCACGCTTCCTGTGTTTCTACCTGCTGTGCGGACTGATCGCGGCAGTCGCGCAGGTGGCGATGGCGCCGGCGTCCTTGGTGCCGATGGTCGGGGCCAGCGGGGCGATCGCCGGGGTGCTTGGCGGCTACGCGGTGCGCTTTCCGCGGGCTCGCGTCCTCACCGTGATCCCGATCATCTTCCTGCTCCAGTTGACGTGGGTCCCGGCGATCCTCGTGCTCGGGTTGTGGTTCGTCCTGCAGTTGTTCAACGGTCTCGGCGGGCTGGCCGACGTGCGCGCGACGCGCGGCATGAGTGGCGGTGTGGCGTTCTTCGCGCACATTGGGGGCTTCGTGGCGGGCATGCTGCTGCTTCGCGTCTTCGAGCCGCCGGCGGCGCGATCGCGCGTCCGCGTGGTCGAGTGATGCCGCGCGTCTTGACAGTGCGGGGCCCGGTTCGGTAGCGTCCGTGCTCCGCAGTTGGGCCGGAGTGGTGAAATTGGTAGACGCGCGGGACTCAAAATCCCGTGGGGGCAACTCCGTGTCGGTTCGAGTCCGACCTCCGGCACCATCCCTTCGATCGTCCTGCAAGCGCCGGTTGACACCGCCGATAATTCTGGCACGCTCGACGTGGGGCGCGCCGCCCCGACGTGCCGTGACCTCTCGCTCGGAGGATGCCATCTCGTTCCGTGTCACCATCCGCCCTGCTTCGTGGGGCTCGCGCCACCTCGCCGTGTGTGCCGCGGCCCTGGTGCTCACCGCCGCGCGGCTCGCCGTGTCGTATAGCCCAGCGCCCCCGATCCCCAGCACCGGCGCCCCCAACGAGCCGAGCACCACGCAGTGCATCCACTGCCACAACGACGCGCCGCTCGACAGCGGCGGCGGCACCCTTTCGGTCAGCACCGGAAGCGACAGCTTCTCCACCGGGCTGTCCTATACGGTGACGGTGCATCTCGCCGAAGCCGCCAAGCAGCGCTGGGGCTTCGAAGTCGTCGCACGCACGCCCGACGGCCAGAACGCGGGATTCTTCGGCTCGCTCGACTCCACCACGAGCGTGCAGCGCGACACCAATACCGACGCGGGATTGCTCTATGCCTACCAGAGCGTCAAGGGCACGTTCGCAGGGCAACCCAGCGCCACGTGGACACTGGCGTGGACCGCGCCGACCGATCCCGCGGTGACGCAGGTGACGTTCTACGCGGCCGGCGTCGCCGCCGACGGACTCGGCGATTCCGAACCGGCGGGCGACGACGTCTACCAGACCACCGCCACCATCGCGCTGGCGTCCACCGCGACACGCGCCACCACGTGGGGTCGCATCAAGGCTCTCTACCGCGACGGTGTTCCCTCTGGCACTCCGCGAAGCGCGCCACGCGCGGCCTGCACTCGCCCGACGACCTCCTAACCGTGTCGATGACGATCCTGGTGCTGTCGCGGTTTGGACCGCGACTCGAGCCTCTCGTGCGCGCCGGTTTGCCGGCCGTCGCAGGGCCGGGCGCCGCCGCACCGGGCACCCCGCTCCAATTGGCGGTGGCAACGTCGTTCCGCGATCTCCCCCCGTCGCTCGAGGATGTCGAAATCGTCCTGACGTTTCATCTCCCCGACGGATTCGCGAGGCGCGCGCCGCGCCTGCGCTGGGTTCAGTCGACAGGCGCTGGAGTCGACCGCATCCTCGCGAGCGGGTTGCCGGAGCAGGTGCGGGTGTCCCGCATGGTTGGCAGTTTCGGGCGGCCGCTCAGCGAGTACGCCTTGAGCGCGGCACTTGCCCACACGCAGCGGCACGCGGTGGCGGCCGCGCAACAGGCCGCGCACAGCTGGCAGGGCTACGAGCCCGCGTCGCTGGCGGGATCGCGCGTCGGCATCCTCGGCGCGGGCGAGATCGGCCGGGAGATCGGCGCGGTGTTCGCCGCGTGCGGGGCGCGCGTCTCGGGGCTCCGGCGCCGCGGTGGCGCTGCGGAGGCGCCGTTCGAGTCGATGTACGCGGCAGACGACCTGCACGCGTTCCTGCGCGGCCTCGACTTCCTGATCGTCGTCGCGCCGCTCACGCCGGACACGCGCGGGATGCTCGATGCCGCAGCGCTCGCGCAGTTGCCGCCGCACGCCTATCTCATCAACATCGCCCGCGGCGAACTGCTCGACGACGAGGCACTTCTCGATGCGCTCCGTGGCGGCCGGCTCGCGGGTGCGGCCCTCGACGTGTTCGCCACCGAACCCTTGCCGGCAGAGCACCCATATTGGACGGCGCCGGGGGTGCGCGTCACGCCGCACGTCGCCGGCATCTCCGAAGTGCCGGACATGGCGGCGCAGTTCCTGGCCAACCTGCAGCGCTACATGGACGGCGCACCGCTCGCCCATCAGGTGGATCGCGGCCGCGGCTACTGAAGCGCGCGGTCAGCCGCCGAGACTGCTGTCGGCCCGCACCGAGTCTGGCGGAGCCAATACCGGCGCCACGCTGTCGGTCCGCACACTGTCCACCGGCGCCGCGAGGACTGGTGTCACCGGGCGCGGCGGCCGCGTGCCAGCCAGTTGCCACGGCGCGTTGCGCAACTCCGCGTAGGTCGCCCGCGAGATTGCCCCACCTTGCCGCAACCGCAGCAGCACGGTGTTGTAGCGTCGCACCAGGCGCGCCGGCCGCTTCGCCGGATTGTCACGCCGCGGGCTCGGAATCAGCGCGGTGAGCAGCGCCGCCTGCTGCGCGTTCACCTGTGAGGCATGCACGCCGAAGTAGTGCAGCGATGCCGCCTCGGCGCCGTAGATGCCGTCGCCCCACTCGATCACGTTGAGATAGATCTCGAGGATGCGCTGCTTCGACAAGCGGCGATCGAGTTCGACCGCGAGCAGCGCTTCCTCTGCCTTGCGCAAGAGCGTGCGGGACGTTTCGAGATAGAGGTTCTTCGCCAGTTGCTGGGTGATCGTGCTGCCGCCGCGGACGATCTTGCCGCGCTTCCAATTCGCCTTGGCGCTCGCTTGGATCTCCTTCACGTCGAGCCCGCCGTGCTGGTAGAAGCGCGCGTCCTCGCTGGCGATCACCGCGCGGCGCAGGATCGGCGCGATGCGCGTGAGTGGCACCCAGCGATAGTCGCGCTTGGGCGTTCGGCCGGCGTCGCGCGCCTCGCGTTCGCGTTGCCGCATGACACTGGTCTCGCGCGGGGCCTCGGTGGCTAGACGATCGACGTCGAGGATGCTGGCCGCGCGCACGGGTGCCGGCACGCACGCCACGATCCACAGCACGACGATTCCCCATGCAACGCGACGCACGCGCTCCTCCTCGATGACGCAACCCCCGGACGGCACGAGGCCATCCGGGGGCAGACTAGGCAGCGCGGTGCGCCGTCGTCAATCGTCGGGCGCGCTCAGAATTCGAACCCGAAGCTGGCGCCCACGCCGACGCCGCGCGTCGACGCCGAAGAGGTCCCACCATAATGCACGGCCGCCAGGTCGAGCCGCATCGGTCCGGGGGCGAGACCGATGCCGCCGCTGAGCCGCGTGCCGGTCGCGCCGGCGTGGCCGTAGCCGCCGCGCAGCCGCAGAATTCCGGCGGGCCACAGCTCCGCGCCCACCGCGATGTCCGAGCCGGTGCGCACGCCCACCGACGACCGCACGACGTACGCGAGATCGGCGCTCACCGCGAGCGGTCCGAGACGCCGCGACACGCCGCCGCGCACCGTGGTCGGCAACTGCACGTCATACTCCGGCGACGGCGTCGAGTCCGACTGGCTCGTCACGAAGTCCGCGCCACTCGCATCGTCGAGCGTCACCGTGGTCGCCGACACCGTGTTGTGGTAGTCGGTGCCCTCGGTGAAGTGCAGCGAGCCGAAGCCGCTCACGCTGACCCCGAACCGCGTGCCTTTGAGCGTCTCGCCCGCCAGTCCGATGCTTGCCGTGTAGCCCTTGCCGGTCTCGCCGACCCGCGCATCGATCACACCGTTGCCGAGAAACGCCGACGAGGTCGTGGCGATCGCGCCAGTCGCATGCATCACCGTCGCGTGCTTGGCGATCAGGATGTCCTCGAACGATGCGCCGAGACTCAGCGCCTTCATCGACTTTCCTGCCGGCAGGCGCAACGCGTACGCCGCAACTACACCGCCGTACGCGAGCCCGTTGCCGTCGGTCCCGTCGAAGCTGTAGGTGCGGTCGAGCGCATTGCCGTAGAGCGCGAGATCCGCGAGATCCTTCGGCAGCGCCGCGTTGCCGAACCCGGCGACATGACTGGTGAGCGCGAACGACCCGATGCTGAATCCGAGCGCCTGCCCCTCCCCGTCGGCGTCGAGCCGCAAGCCATCCGTCGGGATCGCCGCCAGCACGTCCTGCTTCAGCGCGTCATCGAGGAACTGCCCGTTGACCTTGTTGTAGAGGCCGAGGGACAGCCCATTGGTGGCGGCATTCGCGCTCACCGAGCCGAGCGTGAGGGCGAATGACGGATGCTCCGGCAAGGCGAGCGTCGCGGGGTTCCACAGCGCCGCCTCGGGACCGCTCGCCCGCATGCTGTACGCACCGCCGAGCGCGGAGGCCACCGACCCGGCGCTCCCGGCCTCGGCTCCGCTCACGACCGCCACGAACGTCACGCCACACAGAACGGCGGCGGCAAGAGTGTGTCGTCTCATTGGCTGATCCTCGCGGTGGCTTGGATGCGGGCCTGGACGATCACCGCATCGCTCGGAAAGACGTTCACCGTGCCGCTGGTGGCGGGCAGGTGGAGGAAGGTGGCGACATAGACATTCGGCTGCGTGAGGATGGCGACGTCGTCGCCGTTCACCGCGAGATCGATCGTCGAGCGGCCGGGCTGATGCGTCGACCCGGATGCCGCGGCGACGCTGCCGTGCAGCACCAGCGTCTGTCCGCTCACCGCGAGCGAGTCCACCGCACCCTGCCGCGTGCGCGACACCGCGACGGTGACCGAGGCGCCGAGCGGCAGTCCGTTGGTGACGTCGGCCAGCAGGTGGATCGCCTGGACGCGCTTCTGCAACTGCTCGCGGGTGTCCTGCGACACCGAGACGGTGTCGACGGTGCCCGCCAACGTCACCGGCGAGGTCACGGCGAGCGACACCGGCACGTCGACGCGCAGGTCGCCGCTCACCACGTCGGTCGCGGAGACGCTGCCGGAGGTCTGACCATCGCCCACCAGCGCGCTGCCGCTCACCACGATGCGGGTCGGCAAACGGCTGACGAAGGCCGCCAGGTTGGAGTTGGTTTCGTCGAGGACGAGCGTGCCTCCGACGCCCGGCGTGAGGGCCAGCGTCACCGGCGGCAGGTTGGTGCCGTTCTGGGTCAGCGTGAACGCGTTGTTCTGCGCGTCGTAGCCGGTCACCCACAACTGCACGGTGCCGGGCACGTTCGCCGTGGTGTGCAGGGTGAGTGTCGCCTTGGCGTGCGGAATCGACACGTGCGAGAGCCCGCTCGGCACGTCGACATCGATCGACTGGTCGCTGAGCGCGACGCGCGTCGAGTCGAGAACACCGGTGGCAGACTGCAATACCATGCCGCTGCCGTTCGCCGACACCGAGACGCTGTTCGACGACTGCACGCTCACCGCGTTCGCCGTGGCGTTGGTGTGCGCATCGACGTCGACGGTGAAGCGATTCGCCACCGCGCTGGTGTAGTCGAGTCCACTGAGCGGCACCGTCGCCGTGGCATTCCCGTTGGCCGGCACCGACAGGTGCGCGACGTACGGCTGCCCGGTGGACGGCGTCGTCAGCTCGCGGATCGTCAGGTCCATCATCCCCGCGAGCGGCGAAGCATTGTGCGTCGTGAGGACGAGCGAGCCGGACGCGAAGCGCGCCGCGGTGACCGACCCATTGCTCTGCACCGTGCTACTCAGCGTCCGCGAGAAGGTCTGCGACGGCAGTTGCGCGGTGGCCTGCACCGCCTCGATGCCGCCGGTGAACGCCGCGGTCACCTGCAGTTCGTTCGTCCCCAGCGCCACGGTGCCGCCGTTGACGTGGCCGTCGACGGATATCAACAACGTCTGTCCGATCGCCACGCTCGTCGCCGGCGACTGCGGCAGGGCGATCGCCGAGGTCATGGAGCCGCCCGCACTCAGCATGCCGCCGGGCGACCAGGTGAACAGCGTGGCGCCGCTCGTCTGGTCGTGCGCAGTCACCGTGATGCCGTCCACGGAAAGACCGAGGTTGTTGGTGAGCGTCACCGCCAGCGCGGCGCGCGTGAGCGTCGCCGACTGGAAGCCGTTGCCGGCGAGCGACACCGTGCGGTTGTCCGCGCTGAACGCGAACGACGGCAGCGCCACCGAGCTGCTCTGCCCCGAGATCGACACCGGCGAGATCTCCGCCAGGCTCAGCGTGTGCTGCAACTGCGCCGGCGCGGTAATGTCGAAGGTGTCGAGCGACGCGCTCACCGCCGGCGCGTCGAAGCGGTTCAGCGTCAGCGACGAACCGATGGCGGTCGTCGGCAAAGTCGACGTGATGTGGTAGGACACCTCGCCGCTCGTGGTGGCGAGTGCCGCGGTGCGATCGACGATTTCCTGGACCGTCGTGGTGTCGGGCTGGAACGGCACGTTGACCGTCGTGTCCCAGCTCGGCGCTTCCGGCGCCTTGATACCGCATCCCGCGACGCCGAGCGCCGCGAGGATCGCGCCGCAACTCACGAACGCGAGAGAGATGGCACGCATCGCGCGCCCTCGTGGAGCCTGGCCCCTGTGCACACTGCGAGCAGCGTTCACCGGCCCTCCTTTCCCTGACATGTGTGGCGGAACTCAGCCCAAGAGGGGGCCATCTCGTCCCGTCGGCTTCCCTGACGATATGGAGCGTCTCTACACTGCCGGTGATCGATGGGAGGCGCGCACGCCGCCGGCATCCAGCCGGCGAAGGCCCGTCTCCTGGCGCCCACCCTTCACCTGGAGGCACCTACGCGCGCGCTCGTTCTCGACGATGGTCTGTCGCTGCACGCGACGGCGCCGGAGCCCGTCGCGGGGCCCGGCGAGGCCGTGGTTCGTGTCCACCTTGCTGGTATTTGCGGCACCGACCTCGAGCTCCTGAAGGGTTATTGGCGATTTCGGGGTGTCCCGGGCCATGAGTTCGTCGGGCAGGTGCTCGAGGCCCCAGACGCCGCCTGGGTCGGCCGCTGGGTGGTCGGCGAGATCAACTGTAGCTGCCACCACTGCCCCACCTGCCTCGCCGGACGCCCGCGGCACTGCCCCACCCGCACCGTCCTCGGCATCGAGGGTCGCGACGGGGCCTTCGCCGACCTGCTGCGCCTGCCGCTCGAGAATCTGCATGCGGTCCCAGATGGCCTCACCCCCGAGCAGGCGGTCTTCGTCGAACCGCTCGCGGCGTGCTTTCGCATCCTCGAACAGGTCGCGATGACCCCCGGCGATCGGGTCGCGGTGCTCGGCGACGGGCGGCTCGGCGTGCTCGCCGCGCAAGTGCTCGCCACCACCGGAGCCGAGGTGCTGCTGATCGGCCGCCACGAGCGCAAGCTCGCGGTGGCATCCTCTCTCGGCCTTGCGACGCGCCCGGCAGACCGCGGCCTGGACGATCTGGCGGCGCGGCTCGACGTGGTCGTGGATGCCACGGGATCGCCGAGCGGCCTGCACGACGCCATGCGCCTCGTACGGCCCGAAGGCACGGTGGTGATGAAGACGACCGTGGCCGGGGCGATTCCGCTCGAGGGCGGCATGGTCGTGGTGCCGGAGGTCCGCATCGTGGGGTCGCGCTGTGGGCCGTTCGCCCCGGCACTCGAGGCACTGGCACGCGGCACGATCCGCGTCGATGCGCTGGTGTCGGCGATCTATCCGGTGGCCCAGTGGAGCAAGGCATTCGACGCGGCGGGGACGCCGGGACACTGGAAGGTGCTGCTGCGGTTTGCCTGAGGCGGGATGGAAAGAGCCGTGGAGCAAGTAGACTCTCGCGAGTCTCCCGCGCACGGCTCCGCTGGTGTGGCGGCCTCCGTGCCCGGATCTCACCCCACGGCTCCCCTGGTTACCCCCTGACACCCAAACAGCGGTGCCGCGAGACATCTGCGAGCAACTGATGTATCGACTGCCTCGCGCCTGCCGCGCGACGCCAACAGCCGGCGCGCGACCTACGGGAGGCGGGGAAACTGCCCGCGCGGAGAACCCGCACGGTCAGGGGCGACGGACCGAGGTCCGTCAGAGTGGGGGATCGAGGAGAGGAGGTGCTTTGCCCAAGCAACGTGAAAGTATGAGGTCAAGCGGCGATTCGGTCAACCCACCGGCGCGCCCGGCCGCCACCACCGCGGTGCGGCGCGTCGCCCGCGCAGCCGCCGCGGACGCCGCCGACTACCTGCTGCGCCAATTCCATCGCCCCCGCCACGTCCGGCACAAGGGCCTCATCGACCTGGTGACGGATGCGGACACCGGCGCGGAACGCCGCATCCTGGGCGCGATTCGCCGGGCCTTCCCCGCGGACGCGATCCTGAGCGAAGAGGACGGCGGCGCGATCGATCCGGCACGGCGCACCTGGATCGTCGACCCGCTCGACGGCACCACCAACTACGCGCACGGCTATCCATTCTACGCGGTGTCGATCGGCGTGGCGCGGGCCGGGGTGGTCGAGTACGGCCTCGTGGTGGCCCCCTCGTTCGGCGAGACCTTCGAGGCGGTGCGCGGGGGTGGCGCGCGACGCAACGGTCGCCGCATCGCGGTGAGCGATACCGCGCGGCTGCGCGAGGCCTTCCTGGTGACCGGCTTCCCGTACGATGTGCATACCAGCGGCACCAACCTGTGCGAGTTTTCGCGGCTGGCGCGCCGCGCGCTGGCGATTCGCCGCGACGGCGCGGCGGCCCTCGACCTCGCCTACGTCGCGTGCGGCCGGTTCGATGGATTCTGGGAAGCGAAGTTGAGTCCGTGGGACGTCGCCGCCGGACGCCTGCTGGTCACCGAAGCGGGAGGCCGCGTGTCCACCTGGGCCGGGCGGCCCTACGCCTGGGGTGATCCGCTCCTCGCCACCAACGGCCGGATCCACGCAGCGGTGCGACGCGTTCTCGAAGCTGCTGGCTGCGCCTGCCCGGCGGGATGATCCTCCACTTGAGCAACGGCCAACTCACTCGCCTGTCAATCCTTATGGCACTTGGTTAACGTACCGTCGGCACGGGCTCCGGCTCCCGTGGCGGGGCCGGCGCCGTGTCCCCGCCTGCCTGAGTCCTCGCGGCGGCCGCCGCGATCTGCGGCATCGTGAGTGCGGTGATGTGCTCCACGGCCAGCCGGGCGCTGACCCGCAAGGTGGAGCCCATGACCTGCACGCCGGTCACCATTACCCACGGCGCGAGTTGCGGCACCGCGATGACCATGCGGCCGCTCTCGTCGTCCCACCCGACCTCGGGCCGCGCCAGGTGCGTGACCACGCGCTTCAAGAGCACGTGACCGAGGCCGCGGCGGAAGCGAAACGCCAGTCCCCCGTGCGGCGTCGCGTCGATCTCCTCGACGCGCAGCGCCACCGTGCTGGCGATCGGCCCGATCCCGACCCGCGCGTGGATGCGTGGTGCGCCGGACGGAAAACTCACGGCGACGTTCTGCACGAACGGCGGCGCCAGCCGCAGGGACGCCAGCGCCCGGTTGATGTCGTCTTCGTCGAGGAAGATCTCCATCGCTCACGCCCCTCCTGGGTCGAGCACCGACACTGCCAGATGCAGGCCACGCCCCGGCTCGCACGCCACGCCCATGCGGACGCCGAGGCTGCCCTGTCCGATCGCCGCGCGGATTTCGACGCCGCCGGGCACCACGCGCACGGTGGCGGCCTGCACGACCTCGCGGGGGCTCAGCGCCTGCACCAGTTCGCCCAACTCGTCCTCGTCGATGTAGACGTGCATGTGATCCTCCGGGCGATGCGGGGCGACGGCGCGATCAGGCCGACGGGATGGTGTGGCCGGCGAGCAGGCTGGTGCCGGTCATGCGCGGGTGCGGCGGAATGCCCATGAGGGCCAGCAATGTCGGCGAGACATCGGCCAGACGCCCGGCCGCGAGCCCGCACTGCAGACCGCGCGGGGGAATGAGGTGGAGCGGCACCGGATTCAGGGTGTGCGCGGTATGCGGTTCACCGGTGAGCGGGTCACGCATCATCTCGGCATTGCCGTGGTCGGCGGTCAGGAGGAGTACGGCGCCGGTCTCTTCCACGGCGCGCACGATCTCGCCCACCGCGCGGTCCACCGCCTCGATCGCCTTCAGCGTCGGCTCCATCATGCCGGTGTGCCCCACCATGTCCGCATTGGCGAAGTTGCACACGGTGAGCGCGTAGCGCCCGCCGCGAATGCGCTGCACGACTTCGGCACCGACCTCGGGCGCGCTCATCTCCGGCTGCAGGTCATAGGTCGCCACCTTGGGCGACGGGATCAGGCAGCGGTCTTCCTGCGGCCACGGCTGTTCGATGCCGCCGCTGAAGAAGTACGTGACGTGCGCGTACTTCTCGGTCTCCGCGATGCGCAATTGCGCGAGGCCGAGGCCGCCGACGATCTCGCCGATGGTGTGATCGAGCAGTTGCGGCGGATACGCGACAGGCACGTCGAGCGTCGCGTCGTACATCGTCAACGTGGCGACGTGAACGCGCGGACGGCGCGGGCGCGCGAAGCCGTCGAATGCGGCGTCGGTGAGCGCGCGGGTGATTTCGCGGGCACGGTCGGGGCGGAAGTTGAAAACGAGGACACTGTCGCCGTCGGCGATCGGTGCGCGCGGGGTGCCGTCGGTGCGGCGGATCACGGTGGGCTGCACGAACTCGTCGTTCTCGTCGCGCGCGTACGCGGCTTCCACGGCGTCGCGCGCCGACGATGCGCTCGCCCCTTCGCCATCGACGAGTACCGCCCAGCCGCGCTGCACGCGCTCCCAGCGCTTGTCGCGATCCATCGTGTAGTAGCGGCCGGCGACGCTGGCGATCTCGCCGGTGCCGCACGACGCCAACGCGGCTTCGAGCCGTTCGAGGTAGCCGAGCGCCGAACGTGGCGGCACGTCGCGTCCATCGAGCAACGCATGGATCGCGATGCGCCGCGCCCCGCGATCGCGCGCCAACCGCACCAGCGCTTCGAGATGATCTAGGTGACTGTGTACACCGCCGTCACTCACCAAACCGAGCAGATGCAGCGTGCCGCCGCCACGCACCGCGACGTCCACCGCTTCGCACAACACGGGATTGGTGAAGAAGTCGCCGTCGCGGATCGCCTTGCTGATGCGCGTGAGTTCCTGGTACACGATGCGGCCGGCGCCCATGTTCATGTGGCCGACTTCCGAGTTGCCCATCTGCCCGTCGGGCAGCCCGACGGCCTCACCGCACGTCACCAGCTGCGACATGGGATAGAGCGCGGCGAGGCGGTCCATCGCCGGCGTGTGCGCGAGCGCGATGGCGTTGTCCTCCCGTTCGGCGCGGAGTCCCCAGCCATCGAGGACGACGAGCACCGCGGGGTGGATCGGGCGATCGGCCATGCGCGTCTACCAGTACAACATGCGGCCGCAGCTCTCGCACAACTGCGGATCGGCCTGATTCGGGTTCGGCGGCAGCGCGCCGGTCGGCATCGCGTTGAAACAGCCCATGCACATGCGATCGTCCACCGGCACCACGGCGCGGCCATAGCGCTCGCGCAGGCGCTCGTAGAGTTTGAGCCAGCGCGGCGGAATGTCGGCGGCGAGGTTCTCGCGCGCCACACGAATCTTTTCGACGTTCTGCACCTTGAATCCGAGTTCCGCCTCGAGCCCGCCGGCATCGCGGATCATGTTGTCGAGGTCCTGCAGCTTCACGAGCTGCGCCAGCACGCTATCCTTCAAAGCGGTGAGCCTCCACGCAGGCGACGAACTCGTCGAACGTCTCGACCTTGAGCAGCTTCTTGCGGCTCGCCGCGTCCTTCACCAAGTCGACCACGCGGCCGAGCACCGTGAGGTAGCGGCTCTCCTTGTCCTGCGGCGGCGCGACGATGAGGAAGATGTGGTGGACCGGCTTGTCGTCGATCGCATCGAACGGAATGCCGTCGAGACTGCGCCCCACCACCACCACTAGCTCGCGCACCGACAGGCTGCGGCCGTGCGGCAGCGCCACGCCCTTGCCGATGCCTGTCGAGCCGAGGCTCTCGCGCCGGTGCAGCATGTCGAGCAGCAGCGCGCGATCGCGCACCCCACCCCGCTCGACGAGCGCATCGAGCATCTCCTCGAGTGCGGCGTCCTTGGTGGTGGCGGTGAGATGCGGCAAGAACAGTTCGGCGGTGAAGCATTTGAGGAATTCGCGGATGGCGGGGGCCACCGCGGGCGCGGCAGCGGTCTTCTTGGCCATGATCGGGATCTGACCTCCCTGAGTACGGTGCGGCGCCACCCTAGCACCGGCGGGCAGGCCGGGCAAGTCACCCGACCGGACCGCGCGGGGTCCGGGCCGAAAGCGCCGAGGGCGCCGTCGCCGGCGCCCTCGGAGGTGTTCTGTGATGTCCGCGACCGCTATACGGCGCCGAGGTCCGCGCGCAGGCCGTGGTAGATCGGGAAGCGGCGGCACAGCGTCTCGACGTCGTGGCGCACCGACGCCGCCACCGTGGCGTCGCCGATGTTGTCGAGCACCTTGCCCACCAGCGCGGCGATCTGCTCCATCTCTGCCTCGCCCATGCCGCGCGAGGTAATGGCCGGCGTCCCGATGCGCACGCCGCTGGTCACCGCCGGCTTCTGCGGGTCGTACGGAATCGCGTTCTTGTTGACCGTGATGCCGGCGGCGTGGAGCGCATGTTCCGCGTCCTTGCCCGTGACACCACGCGGTCGCAGGTCGACGAGCAGCGCGTGCGTGTCGGTGCCACCGCTCACCATGCGCACACCGGCCTTCGTGAGTCCCGCCGCCAACGCCTGCGCATTGTCGATCACCTGCTTCGCGTAGGCGCGGAACTCCGGCTGCTGCGCCTCGAGGAAACACACTGCCTTCGCCGCGATGACGTGCATCAGCGGGCCGCCCTGCATGCCGGGGAACGCGACCTTGTCCACCGCCGCCGCGTGTTCGCTGCGGCACAGGATGAGTCCGCCGCGCGGACCGCGGAGCGTCTTGTGCGTCGTCGTGGTCACGATGTCGGCGAACGGCACCGGGCTCGGGTGCAACCCCGCGGCGACGAGTCCGGCGATGTGCGCCATGTCCACCACCAGCTTCGCCCCGACTTCATCGGCGATCGAACGGAACGCGGCGAAGTTGAGCACGCGCGGATACGCCGACGCGCCGGCGACGAGGATGTCCGGCCGCACCTCGAGCGCCTGCTTGCGCACCTCGTCGTAGTCGATGGTCTCGGTGGTTTCGCTCACGCCGTACTGTGCGGTCTTGAAGAAGCGGCCGCTGAACGACACCGAGTGCCCGTGCGTGAGGTGCCCGCCGTGCGGCAGCTTGAGACCCATGAGAGTGGCGCCCGGCTCGACCAGCGCGAAGTACGCGATCATGTTCGCGGTGGCGCCGGAGTGCGGCTGCACGTTGGCGTGGTCGGCGCCGAACAACTGCTTCGCGCGCTCGATCGCCAGCGATTCCGCGACGTCGACGTGCTCACAGCCACCGTAGTACCGCTTGCCGGGATAGCCTTCGGCGTACTTGTTGGTGAGCGGCGAACCGAGCGCCTCGAGCACCGCTTCGCTGACGATGTTCTCGCTGGCGATGAGTTCGAGCGTGAGCTGCTGGCGCTCGATCTCGTGCTGGATGGCCGCGTGGACTTCGGGGTCGCGCGCGGCGACCTTCGTCCAGCGCTGGTCGGCTTCCGCCGCGGAGATCTGCGCGACGCGACGGGCGTGACGGCCGCCCTCGAACGGCGCGCCGAGGAACGCGTCGACGATCGTCTTCGGCGTGTCGCCGGCGAGGTCGTCGGCACCGAGCACCACGACATTGGCGTCGTTGTGCGCGCGGGCGCGCGTCGCGTCGGCGGCCGAGCCGCAGACCACGGCGCGCACGCCATTGCCCTTGTTGGCGGCGATCGCCATGCCGAAGCCGCTGCCGCACACCAGCACGCCGCGCGTCGCGGCGCCGGAGGCGATGTCGGCCGCGACCTGCGCGGCGAAGAGCGGGTAGTCGACAGCGGTCTCGTCGTGCGTGCCGTGGTCGATCACGTCATGTCCGGCGGCGCGCACGTGCGCCACCAGCTGCGCCAAACAGGCGGCGCCGCGGTGGTCAGCTGCGAAGGCGATGGTCATCGAGTGTCCTTGGATGGCGAACGATCAACCGCGCGTCGGCGCGGCGGCGCCGCGCGGCGCCTCGTGATGGAGCCAGCGGTAGCGATCCGGAGCCGTGCCCTGCAGGATGCCGAAGAACGCTTCCTGCAGTTTCTGCGTGACAGGGCCGCGGCGGCCGGTGCCCACCGGCTGGCGGTCGATGGTACCGATCGGCGTGATCTCGGCGGCGGTGCCGGTGAAGAACGCTTCGTCAGCGATGTACAGCATCTCGCGCGGGATCGCTTCCTCACGCACCGGGATGCCGAGGTCGGCGGCCAGCGTCATCACGCAGTCGCGCGTGATCCCGGGCAGCACGCTCGACGCCAACGGCGGCGTGAGCAACGTCCCGCGCCAGTAGACGAACAGATTCTCGCCCGAGCCTTCGCTGACGCGGCCCGAACTGTCGAGCGCGATGCCTTCGTCGTAGCCATCCTCGCGCGCTTCCATCTTGATCAACTGCGAGTTCATGTAGTTCGCCGCGCTCTTGGCGAGCGTCGGCAGCGTGTTCGGCGCCAAGCGCGTCCACGACGACACGCGCACGTTGGCGCCCTTCTCGAACGCTTCCGGCCCGAGGTACTTGCCCCACGCGAAGCCGGCCACCGCGACATCGACCGGGAAGCCGGCCGGATCCACACCGAGCGACTTGCCGTTGTAGCCGAGGAAGACCACCGGGCGCAGATAGCATTCCTCGAACTCGTTGTCGCGCACCACGGCGTCGCACGCCTCGATCAACGTCTCGATCGGGAACGGCACGGCCATGCGGTAGATCTTGCACGAATCGTAGAGGCGCTCGAGGTGGCGTTCGAGACGGAAGATCGCCGGGCCTTGCGGCGTCGAGTAACAGCGAATGCCTTCGAACAAACTGCTGCCGTAGTGGACGACGTGCGAGAGAAGGTGAATCTGGGCCTCGTTCCACGGCACCATCTTCCCGTTGAACCAGATTGTCGAACGGGTGTCGAACGGCATGGGTGGCTCCTTCAGGTTCCGGGCGTCCCGGGTTCGCGCGATGCGCTCCCGGCTCCGGGGTGAGCGGCTGGCGCCGCGCCGGCTGCGCGCAACGCGATCTCCGGCAGAATGCGCCGGATGTGCGCATCGAGGTCGTGGATCGTCTGCGTGTATTCGGACAAGTCGCCGCCAAACGGATCGGGGACGCCCGGCGCTTCAGGGTCCGCCGAGGGACCGAAGCGCGTGAGCAAGTGCGTGCGATCCGCAGCCTCAGGGACCTCACGGATCACCGCATCATGGTGCGAACGCCCCAGAGCCAGAACAAGGTCCGCGCGACGGACCAATTCCCGCGTCAGCGGCTGTGCGAGATGCCGGGAGAGATCGGCGCCGAGCGATGCGGCCGCCAAGATCGCGTTGAGCGCCGCCGGCTCCCCCTCCGCGGCGGCCGTGCCGGCGGACACCACCTGGACCCCGCCGATCGCGGCCTCGCTCAGACGATGCCGCAAGACCGCTTCCGCCATCGGACTACGGCAGGTGTTGCCCGAGCACACGAACAGGATCGTCAACATGGCGGCGGCAACCTCCTCGCGACGGCGCTCTGACGCTGTGCGCCGATATTAGGAAGCCGCGCGAACGGGCGTCAAGGCGACCCCGGCACCCGCCCGGCGCGGTCTACGTGTCCAGCACCAGCCGGTCGATGATCAGCTCGCCCACCCGCACCAGGCGCGGCGGGTGCTGGCTGACGTCGACGATGGTCGACGGTGCGGTGTGCTGCGGTGCGCCACCATCGACGATGAGATCCACCGCGTCCCCAAATGCCTCGGCGATCGCGGCGGCGGACGCGAGAGGCGGCTGGCCCGACGGATTGGCCGACGTGCTGGTGAGCGGCGCTCCCGTGCTGCGGAGCAACGTCTGGAGGAACAGGTTCGCCGGGCACCGGATGGCCACCGTGCCGCCCTCGCCCAGCACCTGCGGCTCCAGCGTCGGGCGGCCGCCGAACAGCATGGTGAGCGGACCCGGCCAGTAGCGGTCCATCAGCTCGATGGCCGCGGGCGGCACCTGGCGGACCAAGCGCAAAACGTCGCCAGGCTGTTCGACCAGGAGGATGAGGCCCTTGGAGGCGTCGCGCCCCTTGAGGTCGAGGATACGCGCCAGCGCGCCCGGCCGGTCGGCCCGGCAGCTGAGGCCGTAGATGGTGTCGGTCGGCACGGCGACCACGCCGTCGTGCTCCAGCACGGTGGCGACATCGCGGCAGACTTCCGGCAGCGGCGTGCGGTCCAGAGGGATGATGCGGGGTGATCCCACGCGGGTCTCCTTCAAGTCGTGTGCGCGGGCAAACCCGATGTCTGCCCGATGTCACGGCGATACTGCATGCCGTCGAAGTGGATGGCGTCGATGCGGCGCTCCGCCGCGGCGCGCGCCGCGGCGGCGGTCACGCCGCGCCCGGTGACGGCCAGCACGCGGCCTCCGGCGACGCGGAGGATGCCATCGTCGTCCCGGCGGGTGCCGGCGTGGAACACCAGCGCGTCGCCGTCGCCCGCCGGACCGTCGGCGCCCACGATGGCGGCGCCGGCGCGCGGGGCGTCCGGGTAGCCCTCGGTCGCCACCACCACCGTGTGGGCGAAGCCGTCGCGGACCGTCACCGCCGCGCGCTGCAGTTCGCCGCGCGCCGCCGCTTCGAACGCGTCGGTAACCTCGGGAGCGAGCAGCGGCAGGACTGCCTCGGCCTCGGGATCCCCGAAGCGACAGTTGTACTCGATGACACGCGGCCCGTCAGCCGTCCACATGAGGCCGACGTAGAGCACCCCGACGAACCGCCGGTCTTCGGACGCCAGGCCGCGCAGGGTCGGCGCCACGATGGTCCGCTCGACGAGCGCCAGGTCCGCGGCGGTCACGTCCGGCAGCGGCGCCACCACGCCCATGCCGCCGGTGTTCGGGCCGCGGTCGCCGTCCAGGAGCCGCTTGTGGTCGCGGGCGGCCGGAAGCAGCCGCCACGTCTCCCCGTCGGTGAGTGCGAGCACGGTACACTCCGGGCCGCGCAGGCACTCCTCGATGACGAGCGTGTCGCCGGCCTCGCCGAGCGTGCGGTCCTCGAGGAGGGATGTCACCACGGCGTCGGCCTCGGCACGCGTGGCGCAGACGAACGCACCCTTGCCCGCCGCCAACCCGCTCGCCTTCACCACCACCGGGGCGCCAAAGCGATCCACGGCCGCCCGCGCGGCCGCCGCGCTGTCGCACACCGCGAACCCGGCGGTGGGGATCGCGTGCCGCGCCATGAATTCCTTCGCCCAGGCTTTGGAGCCTTCGATGGCAGCAGCACGCGCCGACGGGCCGAAGACCGGCACGCCCGCGGCACGCAACGCGTCCGCGACACCCCGCACCAACGGCGCCTCGGGACCGACGATCGCCCACGACACGCCGTGGGACGTGGCCAGGCCCGCGATGGCGTCGAGATCGCCCATCTGGCACGGCACGATGTCCGCGCCCTCGGCCGCGATGCCGGGATTGCCCGGCGCATTCAGCAGTCGCGCCGACGGAGCGCCGCGGCGCAGCGTCCACGCCAATGTGTGCTCTCGACCGCCACCGCCCAACAACAGCACCGCACTCATCCGGCGAGTTCCTCCTTCAGCACGCGCTGCAGCACGTCAGGGTGTGCGCGGCCGCGCGTCGCCTTCATGGTTTGGCCGATGAAGAACTGGAACACCTTGTCCTGGCCGCTGCGATACTGCGCCAGCTGTGACGGACTCGAGGCCAGCACCTCGCGCACCGCGGCGCGCAGCGCTTCCGGATCGGCAATCTGGGTCAGCCCCTTCGCCGCGACGATGGCGCGCGGACTGCCGCCGCCCGCCACCATTTCTTCGAAGACTTCCTTCGCCACCTTGCCGTTGACGGTGCCGTCCTCGAGCAGGAGCAACAACTCGGTGAGCGCCGCGGCCGAGACCGGGATGTCCGACGCCTTCACGCCGCGGCCGGTGATCACGCGGCGCAGCTCGGTCATGATCCAGTTGCTCGCTTGCTTGGGCGGCACGCCGCCTGCCACCACGGTCTCGAAGTAGTCGGCCAGCGTCCGTGTGTCGGCGAGGATCGCCGCATCGTACGCCGGGAGCCCGTAGGCGGTCTCGAACCGCTCCTCGCGCGCCCACGGCAGTTCAGGCATCTCGGCCCGCACCGCGTCGATCCAGGCGCGACTGACCCGCAGCGGCGGCAAGTCAGGCTCCGGGAAGTAGCGGTAGTCGTGCGCGTCTTCCTTCGTCCGCATCACCTCGCAGCGGTCGGTGGCGGGGTCGTAGAGCAACGTCGCCTGCTGCACCGTGCCGCCGGCTTCCAACACGCCGACCTGGCGCTCTGCCTCGAAGGCGAGCGCGCGCTCGACGTGACGGAACGAGTTGAGGTTCTTGATCTCGGTGCGCGTGCCGAACGGCGTGCCCGGCAGGTGGACCGAGACGTTGGCGTCGGCACGCAGCGAACCTTCCTCCATGTTGCCGTCGCTGATGCCGAGATACTGCACCAACTGCCGCAACGCGGTGAGGTACGCGCCGGCTTCTTCTGGCGATCGCATCACCGGCTCGGTGACGATCTCACACAGCGGCGTCCCGGCGCGATTGAGATCGATGCCGGTCACCTGCTCGTGGTGATCGTGTTCGGGATGCAGCGACTTGCCGGCATCCTCCTCGAGGTGCACGCGCACCAGCGGCACGTCGCGGCGCTCGCCGCGCAACCGCGACACGATGCGGCCGCCAGTGGCGATCGGCTTGTCGTACTGCGAGATCTGATAGCCCTTTGGCAGATCGGGATAGAAGTAGTTCTTGCGCGACCACACCGATTCCTCGTGGATCTCGGCGCCCACCGCGAGGAGCAGCTTGAGCGCGAGATCGATGGCGTGGCGGTTGGGCACCGGCAGCGCGCCCGGCAGTCCAAGACACGTCGGACACACATGCGTGTTCGGGGCGACCCCGAACCGCGTCGAGCAGCGGCAGAACATCTTCGTCGCGGTGAGCAACTGCACGTGGGTTTCGATGCCGATGACGATTTCGTATCCGCGCAGCAGCATCACGCCTGCCCTCCGCGCGGCGCGCAAACCCGGACGCCTCGTGCCAGCTGCGCTTCGAGCGCCGCCGCGACGCGGAACGCCATCGTGTCGTCCCCGCGGCGCGCCATGATCTGCGTCCCGATTGGCAGGCCGTCGCGAGACTCCCCCGCCGGCACGCTGATCGCCGGCAGCCCGGCGAGATTCGCCGGGATCGTGTAGAGGTCGGTGAGATACATGGCGAGCGGATCGCTGAGGCGCTCGCCGAGACGGAAGGCGGGGGTCGGCACCACCGGGAGCACCAGCGCGTCGACGCGCGCAAACGCTTCGTCGAAGTCGCGCCGAATCAAGGAGCGCACCTGCTGCGCCTTGGTGTAGTAAGCGTCGTAGTAGCCGGCGCTCAGGGCGAACGTGCCGAGCATGATGCGTCGCCGCACCTCGGCGCCGAACTGCGCCCGCGTGGCACCGTACATTGCGCGCAATTCGTCGGCCGTGACCCGCGGGCCATAGCGCACGCCGTCGAAGCGCGCGAGGTTCGCCGAGGCTTCCGCGGTCGCCACGATGTAGTAGACGGCGACGCTGTGCGAGACGTGCGGCAATGTGATGTCGACGATCTCCATGCCGCTTTCCCGCAGCGCCGCGATCGAGCGCTCGAGCACCGCGCGCACGTCGTCATCGAGGCCATCGCCAAGAAGGTCGCGCGGCACACCGAGCCGCAGGCCGTACGGCGCGGCGTCGAGCGCCGCGAGATCGACCGCATGAGGCGCTGCCCACGACGTCGCATCGCGCTCGTCGTGTCCGCCGATGATGTTCGCGAGCAACGCCGCGTCACGCACGTCGCGGGTGAGCGGCCCGATCTGGTCCAGCGACGAGCCGAAGGCGACGAGCCCGAAGCGCGACACCCGGCCATAGGTCGGCTTGTAGCCGACCACGCCGCAAAACGATGCCGGCTCGCGCACCGAACCGCCGGTGTCGGAGCCGAGGGCGAGCGGCGCGGCGCCGCTCGCCACCGCGGCTGCCGAGCCGCCACTCGATCCCCCCGGCACGTGGTCCGGCGACCACGGGTTGCGCACCACACCATAGGCGCTGTTCTCGTTGGACGAGCCCATCGCGAATTCGTCCATGTTCGTCTTGCCGAGCAACGGCAAGCCGGCGTGGCGCAGCCGGGTCACCACGGTGGCGTCGTACGGCGGCACGTACCCGCGCAGCATGCGCGACCCGCAGGTGGTTTCGATACCCTGCGTGACGATGTTGTCCTTGAGCGCCACCGGGACACCGGCGAGCGGGCCAAGGGTCTCGCCGCGCGCCCGCGCCGCATCGACGGCGCGCGCGGCGTCGAGACAGGCCTCGCCGGTCAGCTGCAGGAAGGCGCCGGTCGCGGCGTTGTGCGCCGCCGCGGTGTCGAGCGCCTGTCGTGCCACCGCGTCGGCCGTCACGTCCCCCGCGGCGATGTGGCGCGCCACCGCATGCGCCGGCAACTGCGTGAGATCCATCATTCTCCTCTCGCGCTCCGGGTGCCTACACGACCCGCGGGACGCGGAACACACCCGTCGTCGCGTCGGCATCGGGCGCCGCGGCGAGCACCGCGTCGCGCGACAGCGGAGGCCGCACGACATCGTCGGCCAGCACGTCGTGGTCGCCGGGCGCGTGCAATGCCGGCCCGACGCCGGTGGTGTCCACCGCCTGCAACGACTCGATGTGCGTCAAGATGTGATTCAGTTCGGCGGCGAGATGGGTTTCCTCGTCCGCTGTCAGCTGCAGGTGCGCGAGCGTCGCGACGCGGCGCACGGTGTCGAGATCGAGTGCCATCGCTCCTCCGGGAGTCTAGTCGGTCGCGCGGCGCACGAAGCGCGCCATCACCTTCTTGCGTCCGACCTGCGCGAACTGGATCGAGAGCCGCGTGTCGCCACCGGCGTCTTCGCGCCCGACGACTACACCGCGCCCGAATGTCTTGTGCTCGACCGCCTCGCCGACACGCGGCGCGCCACTATCCTCGACGACCTCGCCACTGTCGACGCCATCCTCGTAGATCAGCACGCGGCCGTCGTCGCGCCGTTCGATGCGCGGGCGCGGCGTCTCGGGTGCGTCCCAGCCGGGCGCATTCCAGCGCGTGGCGTGCCGGCGCATGCCGAGGTCGCGCGTCTCGAGCAACGACTCCGGCAGGTCCTCGACGAAACGTGACAGTCGACACGGCATGCGGCGGTCGAATCGCCGCCGCTCGCCGGCCGCGAGCAGATACACGACGCGTTCGGCGCGCGTCACGGCGACGTAGAACAATCGCCGCTCCTCCTCCATCTCGCGCGGGTCATCCAATGCCGTAATGTGCGGGAACAACCCTTCTTCCACGCCGGTGACGATGACGGCGGGATATTCGAGGCCCTTGGCGGTGTGGACCGTCATCATGACGACACGGTCTTCCTCGCCGGCCAGCGAATCGGCATGCGACATCAGGGTCGCTTCGGCCAGAAACCCTTCGAGCGTCGGGTCGCCGGTTTCTTCCATCGAGTGCGCGGCGGCGGCCACCAATTCCTCGACGTTTTCGAGGCGCGCGACGGCTTCCTCGCCCTCGGCGGTGAGAGCCGTGAGATAGCCGCTGCGGTCGAGCACGAATCGCACGAGATCGGGCACCGCGCGATCCAGCATGCCGCGCATCTCGGCGATCATCGCGCCGAATTTCATCAGTTTGCCGGCACCAGTGCCGAGCGCCGCCGGCATGTCCGGGTGCCCGAGCGCCTCCAGCATCGAGAGGCCACGGCTCGCGGCGAACTGCCGCACACGGTCCACCGA
Source organism: Candidatus Eiseniibacteriota bacterium (assembly GCA_044229145.1). Taxonomy (GTDB): domain Bacteria; phylum Eisenbacteria; class RBG-16-71-46; order CAZEPH01; family CAZEPH01; genus JBKJUD01. Next base: position 51,740 of record JBGATO010000001.1, read on the forward strand.
CGTGTCGCCGATCCCGCGTTTCGGGGTGTTGACGGCACGCGCGAAGGCAACGTCGTCGCGTGGATTGACGAGCAGGCGCAAGTACGCCAGCACGTCCTTGACTTCGCGCCGCTCGTAGAACGCGACGCCGCCGACCAGCTGATACGGAATCGCGGCGCGCCGCAGGCCGTCTTCCACCGCACGGCTCTGCGCGTGCGTCCGGTACAGCACGAGGATCTGGCCGCGCCGCAATGCGTGCCGCTCGGTGATCTCCTCGACGAGATCGGCCACCAAATGACCTTCGGTTTCCTCGTCGGTGGTAAGCAGGAGGTGCACCGGTTCGCCCTGCGCGTTGGTGGTCCACAGCTTCTTGTCGCGGCGCGACTCGATGCGCGCCACCACCGCGTGCGCGACGTCGAGAATGCGCTGCGTCGAGCGATAGTTCTGCTCCAGACGCAGCACCGTCGCGTCGGGGTAGGTCTCCTCGAACGACAGGATGTTGGTGATGTCGGCGCCGCGCCAGGAATAGATCGCCTGATCGTCGTCGCCCACCACCGCCAGGTTGCGATGGCCCGAGGCCAGCGCCGTGATGAGCTGGTACTGCGCGCGGTTGGTATCCTGATATTCGTCGACCAGGACGTGCAGGAAGCGCCGCGCGTAGCGCTCGCGCACCTCCGGCGCGCGGCGAAACAATTCCAGCGTCTCGAGGATGATGTCGTCGAAGTCCAGCGCGCCGGCGTCGTGCAACCGTGTCTGGTAGGCGCGGTAGGCGCGCGCGACGCCTTGCGCGAACGGCGTGTACGACGTCTCGGCGTACTCGTCGGCGGTGACCATGCGGTTCTTGGCGTCGGAGATCGCGCGCCCCACCGCGCCGGGACGGAACTGGCCGTCCGGCAGCGCGAGATCGGCGATCACGCGGCGCAGCACGCTCTGCTGATCGTCGGTGTCATAGATGACGAAGCCGCGCGGGATGCCGATCGTCTCGCCATCTCGCCGCAGGATGCGCGTGCAGATGCGGTGGAAAGTCCCGATCCACAGATCTGCGGCGGCGGCGCCGAGGCGGCGCTCGATGCGCGCCTTCATCTCGTTCGCGGCCTTGTTGGTGAAGGTGAAGGCGCAGATCTCCCACGGCCGCACGCCCTGCTCGTGGATCAGCCACGCGATGCGTTCGGTGAGCACGCGCGTCTTGCCGCTGCCGGCGCCGGCGAGGATCAGAAGCGGCGAGCCGAGGTGCGTGACGGCGCGTTCCTGCACGTCGTTGAGCGGAATGCGCGGTTCTGGTTCATGCAACGGCGGCGCGGCGGCGCGTTCCGGGACGTCCCACGGATCCGGCGGCAGGGCGCGCGGCGGTACGTCCGGCGCGGGCGACGGATCGGGCGGCGTGTCGTCCGCGGCACGCGCGAACAAGGGCAGGAACGAGGATGCATCGTGCGGCATGGCGCGCAGTGTAGCCGACGGCCCGGCGCGCCGCCAGAAGCCTGACGGGCGCCGCGGGACCGCGCCTAGAACTCCTTGCGTGCCTTGAGGCCGACCCGCACCGCGCCGTTCTGCGTCGTGGTGCTGGACGTCGAGGTAGCGTCCTGTGACGTGCGCGTGTATTGCCCGTGCAGCAAGATGCGGTTGGTGAGCCAATACTCGATCGAGACGTCCGATTCCGAGGTCGACAAGCCTTGCTGGTAGTTGACGAACAACTCGTTTGCCAGGTACTTGCCCACCGAGATGCGCGATTGGCCGCTGGTGTAGTCGACGTCGAACACATCGAGCAGTCCGGTGTCGCGCAGCACCGAGCGCTCGAGCTGGCGAATGAGCACGTTGGTGCCGACGTCGGTGACGTTTTGCGTGTACTGCGCGGCCGCGGACTTGCCGCTGGCGTCTTGCGAGATGCTCGTCAGCTTACCGTAGCTCAGAGCCTTGACGATCTCCTCGCGCGACATACCGGGCGCTTCGAGGCCGACTTCCGGCGTCAATTGCTTGCCGCCGAGCGTGAGCTGGACGGTGCTCGGCTGCCGGTTCTTGTCACGGATCTTCGCCTCCGCCTTGATGGCGAGTGCCGGGTTGATCTCGCCCGCGCTGAACGTGACGGTGCCCTCCACGCCGGAGAAGCGTGTGTCGAAGAAGCGATAGTAACCGCGCGTCAGCTTCAGCGTGCCGACGATCGCCGGGATGCCAGCGTAGGTCAGCGAGGTCTGCACATCGACCTGCATCTCGATGTTGGCGTCGCGGTTGGCGAGCAGGATGTTGCGCTCGCCTGTGAGGTGCACGTCGAAGGTCATGGCCGGCGTTGGCACTTGGTAGACGCCGATGAGCGCCGGGTCGGTGCCGGTGTTCTGGTTGAATTCCCAGACGATGCGCGCATCGTCGACGTGCGCGGCGCCGATCAGTTTCGGCGTGAACATGGTGGGCGCGTCGGCGTCGCGGACCAAGTGGAGGATGCCGCTGACGTGGCCGTTGAACATGCCAGGCTGGCTGATCCAGAAGTTGCGCACGTCGGTGCGGAAGTCGTAGCGCGTCGGTTCGCCGCGCGCCCACGACATGCGGCCGGCCAGGCTCACGCGGCCTTCTCCCGCGTCGCCGCTCAGCGACGTGATCTCGAGGCCGTGGCCGTTGATCGCGACATCGCCGGCGATGTGGCTGATGACTTCCTCGCGGCCGAAGCCGCGCAATTGTCCGTCGCGCACGTGCAGGGCACCGGTGGCGGTCGGCGCGTGCGGATCGCCGCGCAGCGCGACATTCCCCGACATCGTGCCGGCGGCATCGCCGAGCACTGGCACCAACGCCGGCAGCGCCGTCATGTCGAAGGCCGGGAGATCGGCGGCGATGTCGAGGCCCGCGGAGCCCACGGTGAGGCCGCGCGGGATATCGAGCCACGCCGGCACAACGCCGCGCAGCACCGCGCGCTCCCCGCTGCGGTGCACGACTACTGAGTCGAGCGTCACGCCTGCCGGCAGGGCCCCGCCGTTCTGCCAGCGGCCGTCGGCGATCAAGCTGTCGCTCACGAACTCGCGCGCGCTGAAGCCGGCTGCGCGCGCACGCCACGCGAGGTCTGGACGGGCCAGCGTGCCGCGCACCGTCATGTCCGCCACCAACTGGCCGCCCACCGGCACGGTGAGCTGGCGCACGCCGCGCGTCCACGCGCCGAGATCCAGACGATTCGTCCACACGTGGGCATCGCAGCTGACCGCGTGCAACGCACTCCACTGCTGCGCCATCAACGACTCCGGCACGCCGGGCGCGTACGAGAAGACGCCGGCGGCGCGCAGGTCGCCGCCGTCGCCGGCACGCAGCCACAGCGAGTCGAGGCGCGCGACGCGCCCCGCGATGTCGCACCACAGGCTGCCTTCGGTGACCGCGATATCGGCGGAGGCCGAGTCGGTGTGCGCGCTGAGATGCACCCGCGCGTCCGGGTTCGCGGTGGCGCCGGCAAGCCTGATCTCGCCGCCGAGCCGGCCGCGCCAGTACGGGCTGTCACCGTCGCGGCGCGGCGTTGCCACCGGCACGTCGGTGAGCACAAAGCTGCCGTGCACGCGATCCGCCGGACCGAAGACGAGTTCAGCCGCGCGAAGCTCGCCGCCGCGCGCCGCGACCACACGCCACGGCAAGAAGCTCGTGATGCCCCCGCGCGTCACGAAGCGCAGCGGCGCATCCGCCACCTGCCACGTCTCACCCGCGAGCACGACGCGCGCGGTGTCGATGTCGACGGTCGTAATCCCGCCGTCGGCGTGCGCGCGGCCGGTGATCAGCGTATCGGCGTGCACACCGTGCACGCGGAACGCGGCGTCGGCGATGGTGCCCACCGTCTGCAACGTCGCGCTCGCGAACGGTGCATGCTGGCCGGCGAACATCACGCCGCTGGCATCCACGGTCATGTGCACGCGTGTGGGTCCCCCGCCGAACTCGGCGACGAACTCGCCGATGCGCGCGGTCTCGCCCTGCATGTCGAGGAACCGCGCGCCGCGCAGAGTGCCACTGGCGCTCAGCGACGACGTGGCGAGCGGGCCGGTCGCACGTCCGCTCGCCGTGCCGGAGCCCCCAAGCGGCCCGGGAATGCCGAAGCACGCGGCGAACGCGCCGAGATCCCCGATGGTCGCCGTGTACGGCAAGTCGAGCACCGTGCCACGCACCACCACGGAGCCGCTCGCCTCCACCCGGGCGCCGGGGAACTGCAGCGCGAGGCCGGCGACGCGCACCACGCCGGAATCGAGCGTCGCGGTGCCGCTCAGGCCAAGCAGACGGCGCCCTTCGATCTCCGTCGCGCCGGCGCGAAACGCGGTGGTGAACGGCCCGCTCCAGTTTCCGTCGAAGGTCGCATCGACACCGCCGGCGCGCAGCTTCGGCAGAGTGACGCGACGCGCGATCGCTTGCGGCAGCGACGGCGTGTCGAGATCCCCCCGCACGTGCAACGTGGCGCGCCGGCGCCGCGGGTCGATCTCGCCGGTGAGCGCGGCGACGCGCGTCGCGCCGGTGAGCCGCGCGCTCGCCTGGTCGACGCGCCACACGCGCGCGCGCCGCGCGTGGCATTGAGACGCAACGAATCCGCGCGCGCGTCCTCGAACCGGATGCCGCCGCGCGCCGCGACGCGCTGCTGTTCGCCGCGGCGCACCAGTGTGAGATCGCCGCGCCAGCCGGCATCCGGCAAGCGCCGCGCCGCGAGCACGCCGAGCGCCGCCAGCGAGTCGATCGCGCCGGCGACGCGCACGCTGTCCGCGCGGCCCGGCGTCGCGACGACGCCGCTGGCGTCCAGCGTCAGGTGCGGGCCGGCGATCCGCAGCACGTCGATCTGCCGCACCGCGCCGACCCACGCGGTTGCCTCGGCACGGTAGCGGCCGCCGCCCGGACATCGCGCGCGGAGGCTGTCGACGCGTAGCCATTCCCCGCGCCCCGCGCCACGCACCGCGAACACCGCCTGCCGGGCCGATGGGGCGCCGGCCCGCTGGTTGTCGTAGTGCAGGCCGGCCGACAGGTCGTCCGCGAACCAGACCGGATGCGCGTCCGCGTGTCGGAACGTGAGGGTGCCGTGCCGCGCCACGACGTCGGCGCGCAGCGGTTTCGGCGGGCCCGCGTTCGCCGGACGCGGCGTGCCCCCGAAATGCGGCGTGCGCCACTTCCCGGTCGAGTCTTGCCACACCGTCACCGCGAGCGAATCCGCGTCGATGGCAAGCCGCGTCTCGCCCCACAGGAACAGCCCGCCGACCGTCACCGACACCTGCGAGCTGTGCGCCGCCGGACGCCAGACGCCATCGACACGATAGTCGAGCCGGACGTCGCCCACAGTCAGCCGCGGGCCGCGCAACGCGAGCACCTTCCCGACGCGCAGCCGCGTGTCCCCGCTCTGAATGACGCGCTGGGTCAGTGCCTGACTGACCTGTTCGGCGCCGCGCTTCGAAGTGAGCCACGCGTAGCCCGGCAGCGCCAGCAGCACGAACGCGAACATGACGCACGCCAGCACCACCAGCACCCAGCTGCGGCGGCGGCGCGGACGCGGCGGAGGGGCAGCGGTGGCCGGCGGCGTGTTCATCAGAACGACGGCCCGATGGCGAACTGCAGACGATCGCGCGCGCGATCTTGCGTGCTGACCGCGAGTTCGGCCGGAATCCCGATCTTGCGCGCATAGTCGAACCGCACCGGCCCGACCGGCGTCGCGATGCGCAAGCCGGCGCCCGCGGAGTATTTCATGTCGTAGTTCTCGAGTCGGCTGGTGGTCGGCAACAGGCGCCCGAGCAAGATGTCGGAGGCGAACGGCCACACGTTTCCGCCGTCGACATAGAAGGCGACGCCGAAGCGCGCCGATAGCGTGACGCGCAGTTCGACGTTGAGCAGCAGTTCGGCGAGCCCGCCAGTCTTGTACTGCCCGAAGCTGGTGTCGACGGTGGCGGAGGTGCACGGGAACTTCGGGTCGCGCGGATTATTGGCGCCGATGATCTGCTCGGCGTAGCCGCGCACGGTCGTGGCGCCGCCGAGCACGAAACGCGACGGCTCATCCACCTTGGCGAGATCGGCACGGTCGAGGGGGCCGAGGCCGCAGGTGTCGGGGAATACGTCGGCGCCGAGCGGCGCGATGGCGCCGCCGCGCACGCGCACGCCGAGCACCACGCGGCGCTTCAGCTGGGTGAACCAGCTCTGTTCGAGCACGCCCTTCATGAAATTCGTTTTTCCACCGAGACCGGAATACGCGATCGAAGCGTGGACGGCGGTGCCCCGAGTCGGGGTGAAGATCTGATCGCGATAGTCCCCGTCGAATGCCATGTCCAGGCTGCGGTTCTGCGACGCGTGCGCATCGACGACGCTCAGATCGTCGTATTGCCACAGCCACTCGTTGCTGAAATTGGACGTGAGGCGCGTTTGGCGTGCCAGCTGGCGCACCAGTTCGAGCCGGGCGCCGGCCTTCGTGGTGCGCTGCGCTTGATTCGTGATCGTGCGCGTGTAGCCATAATACGGCACCACCGATGCCTGCGTGCGCGGCAGCACGAACCACGGCTCGGTCCACGCCAGCTTGACGCTCGAGCTCCGCACCAAGTAACCGCTGCGCCGGAGAATCGAGGTGCCCGAGAGCCCGACTTCCGCGACGCTCTCCCACCGCCGCTGCAATCCGCCGACGTTGCGTGAGCCCGCCGAGGCGGTGCCAACGATCGCGCCCGTCGCGTCGTAATCGAGACCGCCCTCGACGTAGCGCGACGGGCGTTCGGTGACCGACACCAAGACGTTCACGCGGTGCGTCGAGTCGGTCTGCGCTTCGCCCGGCAGGGCGAACGTGACGCTGGAGAACAGCTCGGTGGCGTACAACCGGCGCTCGTATTCGGCGAGCTGCGACGAGCGGAACAGATCGCCGGGCGCGAACGGCGCATTGCGCACGATGACGCGCGGCTTGGTGCGCAGCGTATCGAGACTATCGACGACGGTGGCGACACCGAAGCGCGCGCGCGCATGTTCGTCGACGAAGAACGTGACCTCGCGCGGGATTTCCTGATCCGCCTCGACCTGCGCCCAGGGAAAGCCGTGCTCGTAATACCAGTTCTTGATCGTCTCGCGGTCGACCTTGACCATGAGGTCGGTGAAGGGCTTGCCTTCCTGCAGCACCAGCTGTTCGCGCAGGACGTCGGGCGGCGTCGCGCGCACGCCCAGGAAATGCAGCCCTTCCAGCGTCTCGCGCTCGCCTTCGTCGATGCGGATGAGGATATCGACGAGCGGCGGATCGGTGCGAGGCCGCACCCACGCGCTGTCCTGCACCACGACCGCCGGGAAACCGTGCTGGATGTAGAAACTGCGCAGAGCCTGGACGTCGGCGCGCAGGAAGTCGCGGTAGAACTCGTGACGGCGCGGCACCACCAGGAACGCGTGTGTCGGCCGCAGGCGCATCAATGAGCCGAGGAAGCCGGGCGCGAAACTCGTGGCGCCCTCGATCCGCACGGACGCTACCTTGGCGCCGGCGGGAATCCGTTGCGCCGCGCCCGCCGGAGCCGCGCACAGCACCGCCAACGCGCACGCGACGAGGAGCCTCCGCCTCCACGCCGCATGCCCTCGATGCGTGGGTGGTCGCAGGGCAGTGGCCTCCGTTCCGTGAGTCCGGCGCGGCGGCGCCGGGACGCGCCGCTTAGGGCGCGGCGGCGGGTGGCGCCCCGCCGCGGTTGGTCTGATGGACCGCGATCTGCCTCTGCACCAGATGCACGGTGTCGGCGAGGATCACGAACACGAACAGCGTGCCGATGAGCGCGAGTCCGACGCGTTGGAACGCCAGCTGCGCCTTCATCGACAACGGCCGCCGCATGAGGCCCTCGTACAGCGCCATCGCGATGTGGCCACCGTCGAGCACCGGCAGCGGCAGGATGTTCATCACCGCCAGGGTCACACCGATGAACGCGGTGAACTGCATGAGCATGTCGAGGCCGCGCCGGGCGTACGTCGCCGCCATCTGCGCGATACCGATCGGTCCGGTCAGCGACGAGCCGGCGTCCTTGAGGTGGAACAGCGTGCGGCCGAGGCCCTCCACGATCGTCGCGGTGACGTTGACGAGGTAGCGCCACGCGCCACCGAACGCCTCGGCCGGCGTCGACTTGTAGATGCGGACCTGCGTGAACGGCCGCGGCTCGAGGCCGATCATGCCGTAGTCCGTCTCGGTCTGCGCGCCGGCGGCCAGCGCCGACACCGGCTTGACCCGCACCTCTTGCGTCCGCGCGGACCCCGGACGGACGAAGCTCACCGTCAGGGTCTTTCCGAGACCGGCGTGGATGATCTCCGCCGCATCCTCGAACGTGCGCACCGGCGTACCCGCGATCGCCACCAAACTGTCGCCGGCACGCAATCCCGCCAAGTACGCCGGCTGGTTCACCAACACATTGCCGATGACCGGCGCGTGGGCGGGCTGGATCGCCATCGCCAACCGCACCGCGGTGGGCTCGTCGAGGCGCAGACGCTTCTCGCCGGCATCGCCGCGCAGCACGAATTCGCGCGGCCACGCCGGCATCCCCGGCGTGTCGTCGAGCGCGTCGATGAACTCGCTCATACTTTGCACCGCGGTGCCGCCCACCGACGCGATACGGTCGCCGCTCACCACGCCGAGCGAGTCGGCCAGCGGGCTCGCGTTGCGCAGGTACACGACGGCGGGCGAATCCGGTTCCGGCACGCCGGTCACCAACGCCGCCCAGATGATCACGTACGCCCAGATGATGTTCGAACCCGGGCCGGCCACCGCGATCAGCGCGCGGCGCCACCAGGCGGCGGTGAGGAACTCGCCGGCCGCGCCGGTGCTCGAGTCCTGTTCATCGCCCGCCATCTTCACGTAGCCGCCGAGCGGCAGCCACGAGATGCAATAGTCGGTCTCGCCGATCTGAATGCCGAAGGCGCGCGGCGGGAAGCCCATCGAGAATCGCAGCACCTTGATGCCGAGCGCTTTCGCCATCAAGAAGTGCCCGAGCTCGTGCACGAACACCAGGAAGCCGAGCACGAGGACGAAGGGCAGCAGATTGTCGGTCAGGAACTGCAGCACGTGGAGCGCTCTCCAGGTCGGATGCGGCGGTTGCGGGCGATTCTAGTCAGCGTGGACCGGCCCACGCAAGGCGCGGACCGCCGAGGTCATACAGAGAGGTATCGGCGGGCCCGGTCGCGGGCCCATCGATCCGCCTCTTCGATGTCGCCGAGGCGCGGAGAGTGCACCACCGCATGGTCGGCCAGGACCCGTTCCAGCACGCCGGGCAGGGCGCCGAAGGACAGCCGTCCGTCGAGGAACGCCGCCACGGCGACTTCGTCCGCGGCATTGAGGACCGCTGGTGCGGTTCCGCCCGCTTCCCCGGCGGCACGCACGAGGCCGAGGCACGGATACCGCGCCGCATCCGGTTCCGCGAAGGTCAGCTGGCCGAGTGCCAGCGGGCTCACCGCCGGCGCCGGCGGCCGCCACCGCTCGGGATAGCTGAGGGCGTACTGGATCGGCAGCCGCATGTCGGTGGCACTGATCTGGGCCAGCAGCGAGCCGTCGGCGAGTTCGGCGAAGGCATGCACCAGCGATTGCGCGTGCACCACCACCGCGATCTCGGCCAGCGGCACGTCGAACAGCCACCGGGTTTCGAGAACCTCGAAGCCCTTGTTGAGCAGCGTCGCGCAGTCGACGGTGATGCGCGGGCCCATGCGCCAGGTCGGGTGCGCCAGCACATCGTCGGGCGTGGCGGCGTCGAGGCGATCGAGCGGCCAGTCGCGCAGCGCGCCGCCCGAGGCGGTCAGCCACAGCCGCGCGATCTCGCCGGCGCGGCGCCCTTCGAGCAGTTGGAAGAGGCCACTGTGTTCGCTATCCACCGGGAGCAGAGCCGCGCCCGGCGTGCGCAGCGCGTCGCGCACCAGCTCGCCGCCCAGCACCAGCGATTCCTTGTTCGCCAGGGCGACGGTGTGCCCGGCCGCCAGCGCCGCCAGTGTCGGCGCCAAGCCCGCGGCGCCTACCAGCGCATTGACCACGACGTCGACGTCGGGACGTCCGGCGCACGCCACCAGCGCCTCCGCGCCCTCCTCCACGACGAGTCCGTCCCACGCCGCGGCGCGCGCACGGGCGGCCGCCTCGGCATCGCCCAGAACGAGGTGCGCGACGCCGAATTCGCGTGCCGCGTCCAGCAGCGGCTCGACCTGGCGATGCGCGGCGAGCGCCACGATCTCGAATCGTCCGGGATGCTGGCGCACCACGTCGAGCGTGTTGACGCCGATCGACCCGGTGGCGCCCAGCACCGCCAGCCGGCGGGGCGCGGCGCTCATCGCAGCACCCCGAAGCGGAACGCGTAGTAGACCACCGGCACCGCGAACAGCACCGCATCCAGCCGGTCGAGGATGCCGCCGTGTCCCGGCAGCGTCTGCGAGCTGTCTTTGATATGCACGTCGCGCTTGATCAGCGATTCGACGAGATCGCCGGCTTGGCCCGCCAGGCTCGCCGCACACGCCACCCCGAGCCCCGCCGGCACACTCAGGATGTCCGGCCGCCACAGCGCGATTGCGCCGCCCGCCAGCGTCCCGCACACCAGGCCGCCGAGCCCGCCTTCGACCGACTTCTTCGGCGAAATGCGCGGCGCCAGCGGCGTGCGCCCCCACCGCGAGCCGACGAAGTACGCCGCCGTGTCGGTGGTCCAGCTGACGATGAGGGCGAAGAAGACGTAGACCCAGCCGTCGGCGTAGGCGCGCGACGGCACCAGCGAGTGCGGCAGCTCGCGCAGCAACACCAAGTGCGCCCCGAGCCAGCCGACGTAGACGACGCCGAACAACGTCGTCGCCAGGTGATAGACGGCATAGCGCGTATCGCGGCGGAACAACTCGGAGGTCATCAGGGCGAGCAAGATGAGGGCGAACAGCATGTTGGTGTCGGCGGCGATGATCGGCGAACGGCTCCAGATGAGCAGCATGCCGCTGGCGACACCGAGCAGGCGGTACGGACGCAATCCCTTCGCCCGCATCATGCGGTAGAACTCGAACAGGCCGAGGCCGACCGTCATGCTGACCAGCGACAGCCACACCAAACCGCCGGCCCATACGGCGTAGAGGACGATCGGCGCGCCCACCACGCCGGTGGCGACACGCAACATCAGGGTGCGGCCGAACGCCTGGCGCCGCCGCTCCTCGGGCGACTCCAGGGCCGCGGCCGCGGTGGTGCCGCGTGGAGGCTTACTCAACGCGCCCGAACCGCCGCTCGCGCCGCTGATACGCGGCGCACGCCGCGAACAGGTGCTCGCGGCGGAAATCCGGCCACAGCACCTCGGTCATGTAGAGTTCGGCGTAGGCCAGCTGCCAGAGGAGGAAGTTCGACAGCCGCATCTCGCCGCTGGTGCGGATCAAGAGGTCGGGATCCGGCAGGCCGGCGGTGTAGAGGTGCGCCTCGATGACGCGCTCGTCGATATCGTTCGGACGCAGCAGGCCCGCCGCCACTTCGGTCGCCAGCACGCGCATCGCGTCCACCATCTCGGCACGCCCGCCGTAGGACAACGCCAGATTGAGCACCATCCCGGTGCCTTCGGCGAGGAAGTCGCGCGTCTCGGCGATGGTCTCCTGCACGATCGCCGGCAAGTCGGCCACGCGCCCGCTCACCCGCAACGTCACGCCGTTGCGCTTGAGATCGTCGCGTTCTTCGAGCAGGACTTCACGCAGCAGGCGCATGAGCACCGAGACTTCGGTGCTCGGCCGCTGCCAATTCTCGATCGAGAAGGTGTAGAGCGTGAGGACTTCGATCCCGAGGTCGACGGCGCCTTCGATGGTGTCGCGCACCGCTTTCTTGGCGGCTTCATGGCCGCGCACGCGCTCCCAGCCACGGCGGCGCGCCCAGCGGCCATTGCCGTCCATGATGACGGCGATGTGGCGCGGCAGATTGCCCGCCGCGACCACGTCGTCGCGCAACGCGGTCACCGCGGCCGCCGCGGACGCCGGGTCCATCGTCTGCCGCGTCGCCACGCTTAGACCTCCATCAACTCCGCGGTCTTCTTCGCCGACATCGCATCGAGTTCCTTCACGTGCTTGTCGGTGATCTTCTGCGCTTCGGCCTCGGCGCGCTTGACGTCGTCCTCGCTGGCGTGGCCGTCCTTGATCATCTTCTTGAACTGGTCCATGGCGTGGTGGCGGACGTTGCGCACGCTCACCTTGCCTTCCTCGATGAGGCGGTGGACCGTCTTCACGAGTTCCTTGCGGCGGTCCTCGGTGAGCGGCGGCACCGGCAGGCGGATCACGCTGCCGTCGTTCGACGGGTTGAGCCCGAGGTCCGACTTCATGATCGCCTTCTCGATGTGGTGGATCATGTTGCGGTCCCACGGCTGCAACACGATCATGCGCGGTTCAGGGACCGACACCGAGGCGACCTGCGTGACCGGCGTCAAAGTGCCGTAGTAGTCGACCTTCACGGACTCCAGGAGCCCCGCGCTGGCGCGACCGGTGCGCACACCGGACAACTCGTGGCGCACGACGTCCACCGACTTCTTCATCTTGTCGTCCATGTCGGCGAGAACGGTCTTCGGCATAGCTTACTCCGTGACGGTGGTGCCCACCGGTTCGCGCTGCACGACGCGCAGCAGGTTCCCGTGGACGTTCACGTTGAAGATGATGAGCGGCAGCTTGTTGTCCATGCACAGCGAGATCGCCGTGGAATCCATGACCTTCAGGCGCCGCGTGAGGACCTCATGATAGGTCAACGCCGGATAGAATTCTGCCGTGGGATCGAGCATCGGATCGGCACTGTACACCCCGTCGACCTTGGTGGCCTTGAGGATGACGTCGGCCTCGACCTCGATGGCGCGCAGCACGGCGGCGGTGTCGGTGGTGAAGTACGGGTTGCCGGTGCCGGCGGCGCAGATCACGATGCGCCCCTTCTCGAGATGGCGCACGGCGCGGCGGCGGATATAGGGCTCGGCGAACGCTTGCATTTCGATCGCCGACATCACGCGGGTGAACAGCCCGCGGTGCTCCAACGCGCCCTGCATCGCCAGCGAATTCTGCACCGTGGCGAGCATGCCCATGTAGTCGCCGGTGACCCGGTCGAGCCCCTTGGCCGCGGCCTGCAAGCCGCGGAAGATGTTGCCGCCGCCGATGACGATCGCGACCTGCACGCCGATGGCGTGCACGGCCGCGATTTCGTCAGCGAAGCGGTCGAGTTGCGCGGAGTCGATGCCGTAGCCGGCCTCGCCCGCCAGACTCTCGCCGCTGATCTTCAGCAGAACGCGGCGGTAATTCCCAGCGCCGTTCGCCGCGCTCACGCCTGTCCGAGCGCGAAGCGGGAGAAGCGCCGCACGATGATATTCTCGCCCATCTTGCCGCTGGCTTCCTTCACCAGCTCGCCGACGGTCTTGGTCTGGTCCTTGATGAACGCCTGGTCGAGGAGGCAGACCTCGCTGTAGTACTTCTCGATCCGGCCGTCCACGATCTTGTCGATGATGTTCGCCGGCTTGCCGCTCTCGGCGACTTGCGCGCGGTAGATCTCGCGCTCCTTCTCGATCACCGCCTGGTCGAGCTCTTCGCGGCGCACCGCGAGCGGCGCCGCCGCGGCTACCTGCATCGCGAGGTCGCGCACCAGCGCGCCGAACTCCTCGGTGCGCGCCACGAAGTCGGTCTCGCTGTTGACCTCGATCAACACGCCAACGCGGTTGCCCGGGTGGATGTACGACTGGACGAGACCTTCCTTCGCCTCGCGGCCACCACGCTTCTCGGCCGAGGCGATGCCCTGCTTGCGCAGCGCCTCGAGGGCGGCGTTCATGTCGCCGTTCGCCTCGGACAGCGCCTTCTTGCAATCCATCATCCCCGCGCCACTCTTCTCGCGGAGTTCCTTCACTGCCGACGGACTAATTGCCATGACTGACCCTGCTCTCCTTCAGGCGCGCGGCGCATTGCGGCGCCGGCGCTCTCGTCTGTGCGCGCGCCCCCGTGGCGCGCGAGTCTCGGGATGGCTAGGCTGCGGGGCCCGCGGCCGCCGCGTCACCCGCGGCCTCGGCCACTTCCGCCACCGCCGCGGCCGCTTCCGCCGCGTCGCCCTCACCCACCGACACGCCCTCCGACTTCGGCACCGCGACGGCGCCCTCGTGCTGCTCGGCCTGCGTCTCGAGGATCACCTCGGCCACCATGTTGGCGAACAGGCGCACCGAGCGGATGGCGTCATCGTTGCCCGGAATCGGGAAGTCGATGAGGTCGGGGTCGCAGTTGGTGTCGGCGATGCCCACGATCGGGATCCCGAGACGATTGCACTCGGCCACCGCGATCTTCTCGCGCTTGCAGTCCACCACGAAGGCGAGACCCGGCAGCATGTCCATGCCCTTGATGCCGGAGAACAGCTTCTCGAGGCGCTGGCGCTCCTTGTCGCGCATCGCCGCTTCCTTCTTGGTGAGGCGCGACAGGGTGCCGTCCTCGGCCATCTTCTCGAGCTCGTGCAGACGCTTGATGTTGGTACGGATGGTCTTGAAGTTGGTCATCATGCCGCCCAGCCAGCGCTCGGTCACGTAGTACTGACCGCACTTCGCCGCTGCTTCGCGGATGGGATCCTGCGCCTGCTTCTTGGTGCCGATGAACAACACCGGCTTGCCGGCGAGCGCGTTGGCGCGCACCGCCGCCTTCGCCGCCTCGAGCGACTTCAGCGTCTTCTGCAGGTCGATGATGTAGATGCCGTTGCGCTCGATGAAGATGTACTTCTTCATCTTGGGGTTCCAGCGGCGGGTCTGGTGCCCGAAGTGCACGCCCGCTTCCAGCAACTCCCGCATGCCGATCTGCTGCATTGTTGGGTGACTCCTCTGTGCGTGAGCATCCACCGCCCCAGGCGCCTCGATCCGCGGCGCATGGCGCTCGGCGGACTCGGTCGCACATTGCTCATGTGCGGCGGCGCGGTTCGCGGTCCGCGCCGGTGGGGCGTGCGAGATGGGAAAACGCCGAAGCGCTTTCCAGTGACGGTGTTCGATGTCGGTGGCGCGCGATCGCTCGCGCACCCGGGACCGCCGCCGCCATTCGGCAGCCGGCGGGACGACGGACTAGCGCTTCGAGAACTGGAACCGCTTGCGGGCTCCCGGCTGTCCGTACTTCTTCCGCTCCTTCATGCGCGCATCGCGCGTGAGGAAGCCTTCCCGTCCCAACACCGACTTGAGCGACGGGTCGAGAGCGATCAATGCACGGGCGACACCCATGCGGAGAGCTCCCGCCTGTCCCGACACTCCCCCACCACGCACGGTGGCGATCACGTCGTAGCGGCCGGACAGATTGGTGAGGGTGAGCGGACGTTCGATGTCCGTCACCACGGTTTGACGGAGGAAATACTCGCGGAACTGCCGGCCATTGACCGTGCGGCTCCCGCTTCCCGGAACCAGACGAACGCGCGCGATGGCTTCCTTGCGCCGCCCGGTCGCCGGCTTGACTGCTGCGTCGGACATGTAAGTCTCCTTCGACTGAAACCTAATCCTGCGGGAAGGGCATGGGGGGCCTCACCGGCCCCCGCGCCCGTGGTGTCCCTAGGCGAGCCGCGCGCTCTCGAGCGCCAACGGCTGCGGGTTCTGCGCCTCGTGCGGATGCGCCGGACCGGCGTACACGCGCAGCTTCTTCATCATGGCGCGCGCCAGCTTGGTCTTGGGCATCATGCCGCGCACGGCACGCGTCACCACGCGGTCCGGGTACTTCTGCATCAGGTCGCTCATGCGCGCCTCGCGGAAGCCGCCCGGGTACAAGGTGTGCCAGTAGTACTTCTTGTTTTCCAGCTTCGAGCCGGTCAACGCCACCTTGTCCGCATTGATGATCACCACGTGATCGCCCACGTCGAGCCAGGGGGTGTACGTGGGCTTCGTCTTGCCTCGCAGAATCTTCGCGACTTCGGAAGCCAGGCGCCCCAGCACCAAGCCCTCCGCATCGACCACATACCAAGCGCGATCGATTTCGCCGCCCTTCACGGAATAGGTGCCGTGACCGGCACCGGTGTACGACGTGCTCATCAGGATCTCCGTCTCTGCTTCCTGCCCAGCCGCGACCCCGCGAGGCGCAAATCGCCCTCGCGCGGAAACTCGGAAAAGGGCCGCTGCCGGTCCCTGGCCGCGCCATCACACGACACGCGCGTCAACACACATCCGCAACTGGCGGCCAGGAGTGGGTTCGTCAAACGACCCGCCAGTATAGCCCCACCGCATGCGGAGTCAAGCAGTTAAGCGCGCGGCTGCGGTCCCGCCGGCGGGCCTACGCGAAGGGCGGCTGCACCACCCCACGCTCGGTGATCCAGCCGGTGATCAACTCCGCCGGCGTGACATCGAACGCCGGGTTGTAGGCCGGCACGCCCTCGGGGGCGATCGGGCCGAGGGCGCCGCGGGTGACCTCGTCGGAGGTGCGCTGCTCGATCGGGATTTCCGCCCCCACCTCGGTGTCGGTGTCGATGGTCGACGACGGCATCACCACGTAGAACGGAATCTCGTGCCGCTTGGCCAGCACCGCAAGAGGATAACTGCCTATCTTGTTGGCAGTATCACCGTTGGCCACCACCCTGTCGGCTCCGATCAACACCACGTCGACGAGACCGGAGGCCATCGCCCAGCCGGCGGCGCCATCTGCGAGTACCTGCACGGGAATGCCGCGCTGCTGGCACTCCCACGCGGTGAGCCGGGCTCCTTGGAGCAGCGGGCGGGTTTCGTCGGCGAGCACCGTCGGGTTCTTGCCGGCCGCATGGGCGGCGAATACCACCGCGAGCGCGGTGCCGAGCCCGGCGGTGGCCAGGCCGCCGGTGTTGCAGTGGGTGAGAACGCGCGCGTCGGGCGGGAGCAGGTCGGCGCCAGCGCGGCCCATCCGCTCGGACATCGCCAAGTCTTCGTCGCGGATGGCTTCGGCTTCCTCGCGCAGCAGGTGCACCACCATGTCGGCGGCATCGGGGCCCATGGCGAGTCCTTCCCACACGCCGCGCATGCGCTGGATCGCCCAGGCGAGGTTGACGGCGGTGGGACGGGCTTCGACGAGCTCGTCGGCGGCGCACTCGAGGATGTCGTGCAGGCGCGGCATCGAGTGCGTGTCGGCCTTCTCGGCCACCAATGCGAGCATGTACGCGGCGGCAACACCGATCGCCGGCGCTCCGCGCACGCGCAATGCGCGAATCGCTTCGATCATCTCGCGCACGTCGGTGCAGTCGTGATAGATCAACTCGTGCGGCAAGCGCGTTTGGTCGATGAGGCGCACCGCGCCCGGCACCGCACGGACGGTGTCGAGGGCGCGCATCGGCTCCGGCATCAGTCGGCCTCCCCTGCTCGGCGGGCGTGTCGCGCGCGCAGCATCCGGTAGACGCGCGGCAGCGGCAGCCCCACCACGTTGAAATAGCACCCGTCGACGCGGGTGACGAACACGCCGGCTTCGCCCTGGATGCCGTACGCGCCGGCTTTGTCGAGCGGCTCGCCGGTGGCGACGTAGGCCGCGATCTCGTCCTCGCCGAGTGCGGCGAAGGTCACAGTGGTGTCCTCGACCTCGCACGCCGCGGCGATGCCGGGCTGTCCGCACGGCACCAACGCCACACCGGTGAGCACCGCGTGCGTGCGCGCGCTCAGTCTGCGCAGCATCGCGACGGCGTCGGCGGCATCGCACGGCTTCTCGAGGACCGCGTCGTCGAGCACCACCACGGTATCGGCCGCCAGGACGTCGCACACCAGGCCAGGCGGCAGCGTGTCGGCCACCGCCTGCGCCTTGGCCGCCGCCTGCCGACGCACGTAGGCGTGCGGGTCCTCGCCGGGCGTCCAGGTCCCCTCGACACCCGGCGGGGCGTGGCGCACCTGCACGTCGACGCCGAGCGCTTCCAGCAACGCGCGCCGCCGCGGCGACGCACTCGCCAGCACGACCGGATGCGCGAACGCGCGCGCCATCGGACCTGGCACGCGGTCGCTCACAACCGCGCCACCACGGCGAACCACAACAACGACAGCCCCACGCCCACGCCGGCACCGCGCCAGCCGATCCACCACCACCGGAAAACGCCGGAGCCGGCGATACGCGTATGCGGGATGGCCATCTGCGCGCCGGTTTGCACGTGGTAGGAGGTCTCGCCGAACCAGGTGGACGGGATGCGGCCGCGCGTCGGATCGCTCACCCGCGGCTCGGCGATAGCATGCACGCCGCCGCCGCCGCCGACGAACGGCGTCAGCCACGGCACGCGGCGCCGCCACGCACGCGGCGCCACGGTCACCACCGTCGTCGTCCGGATCGCCCAGTCCTTGTAGCCGAAGGCACGCGGGGCGCGTTCGCACGGCACTGCGCCGGGCGAGCAGACACCGGCGTCGATCGCGTTGCGGCGGCCGGCATACTCGAGCGCCCACACTTGCGACCATACCGGCGTCACGCGCTGGCGATATTGCAACCCGTACGCGCTGGTCCGCCCGATCTCGAGCCCCCGCGCCGCCGCCAGCGTGTCGACGTGCAGCGTGGAGTAGGTCACCGAGGCGAAGCGGAACTCGAGCGGAATGCGCACGCCGCGGGCCCGCGGCGCGGCCTCTTGCGCGTGCGCCACGTTCGCCATCGCGGTACCGACGACCAGCGCGCACAGTGCGCGCCCTCCGCTACCCACGCCGCGAGGTCCGGTCGTCGGCCTGGCGTCCCGCCGGGAACATCTGCTCGCGATCCACCGCGTTGACGCCCGGCACGCTCTCGACCTCGCGGATCACGCGCTCCAAGTGCGCGAGGTTGGTGACGCCGACCACGAACTCGCCACGCGCCTCGATCCCGCCATCGCCGCCGCCCATTTCGACGTTCTTGATATTGGTGGCGGTCTTCGAGATTGCCGCCGCGATGTCGGCGAGCAGCGACTTACGGTCGCGGCCGTACACCACGAGCTTGACGTAGAAGCTGGCGGTCGGCTCGACGTCCCATTCGACCGGCAGCTTGCGATCGGCTTCGACACGATCGGGAAACGTGTTCGGGCAGTCGATGCGGTGGACGCTGACACCGCGGCCGCGCGTCACGATGCCGATCACCTGGTCGCCCGGCACCGGCTGGCAACACTTGGCGAACGAGAGCAGCAGATTGCTGACGTTCTGAATGCGGATGCCGCCGGTGTGGGTGCCGGCCGCCGGTTGGCTCGACGGCTTCTTCTCCACTGCCGGCGCGGGTTCGCTCGGCGGGTGCAGCTTGTCGGCGACATGTCCGGCCGAGAGATTCCCCTTGCCCACCGCGGCCAGCAGCGCGGTGCCGTCGACGTGGCCGAACGCCTGCGCGACATCGCCGAGTTCGCGTTCGTTCGGCAGTTTGACGTGGCGTTTGCGCAGCTCGCGATCCAGCATGTCGCGGCCGAGACCGACCGCTTCCACCATCTGCTCTTGCTTGAGCCAGCGGCGAATCTTTCCCTTGGCGTGCGTGCTGCGCACCAGGCGCAGCCATTCCGGCCGCGGCCGCGCCTCGCGCTGCGTGATGATCTCGACCTTCTCGCCGCTCTTGAGTTGATAGCGCAGCGGCACGATGTGCCCTTCGACCTTCGCGCCGACGGTGCGATGGCCGACGTCAGTGTGGATCAAGTACGCGAGGTCGAGCGGCGTCGAGCCCTTGGGCAACTGCTTGAGATCGCCCTTCGGCGTGAAGACGAAGACTTCGTCCTGATAGAGCGAGGTCTTCAGGAACTCGAGGAAGTCGTCGGGGTCGGTGGTGTCGGAGTGCCAGCCGGTGGCTTCGGCCATGAAGCCGCCGAGTTTGCGCTGCACCTCACGATCGGCGCGCGTGCCTTCCTTGTAGCTGTAGTGCGCGGCGATGCCGAGCTCCGCGGTGCGGTGCATGTCGCGGGTGCGGATCTGCACTTCGACGTTCTCGCCGCGCGGACCGACGACCGTGGTGTGCAGCGACTGGTACATGTTCGACTTCGGCGTCGCGATGTAGTCCTTGAAGCGATCCGGCACCGGCGTGAACACATCGTGCACGACGCCGAGTGCGCGGTAGCAGTCCGCCTTGGACTCGGTGATCACGCGCACGCCGAGGAGGTCGTAGACTTCATCGAGGCCGCGCCCTTGCTCGTCGAGTTTCTTCTGCACCGAATAGAAATGCTTCGGGCGGCCGAGCACCTCCGCCTTCACGCCGTTTTCCGCCAGCATCTCGACCAGCGGATCGCGCACTTCGTCGATCTTGTCTTGGCGTTCGGCGCGCGTCGAATGGAACGCTTCCTTGAGCGCACGATACTTGGTGGACTCGAGATACTTGAACGACAGGTCCTCGAGTTCCCACTTGATCTGTCCGATGCCGAGGCGGTGCGCGAGCGGCGCGTAAACGTCGAGCGTCTCGCGCGCGATGCGCTGCTGCTTCTCCGGATCGAGCGCGCCGAGCGTGCGCATGTTGTGGAGACGGTCCGCGAGTTTGATCAAGATCACGCGGATGTCCTTCGACATGCTGAGCAGCATCTTGCGGAAGTTCTCCGCCTGCGCCGCCTGTGGCGTGCGGTGCTTGACGGTGGAGATCTTGGTGACGCCATCGACCAACAGCGCGACTTCCTCGCCGAAGCCGCGTTGCACTTCGGCGAGCTTGATGTGCGTGTCCTCGACGACGTCGTGCAGAATCGTCGCGGCGAGCAGCGTGGTGTCGCAGCGGCGGTCGAGCAGTTGCAGCAGGATGCGCGCGACCTCGTAGGGATGCACGATGTACGGTTCGCCGCTCTTGCGCGTCTGCGTGCCGTGCGCGTGCGCCGAGATCATGAACGCGCGATGCAGGGTCGAGAGTTGGAGGCCCGGACTGTACGCGCGCATCTCGTCGCGCAACTGCGCCCAGAGTTCGTCGACCAGCGGTGGCAGGACGACCGGCGTGTCGTCGCTCATGCGGCGTCGTCGCCGGGCGGCGTGGCGACCAAGTCGCGCACCTTGAGTTCCACCGCGGTGCCGCGGATGCGGGACCCGGCCACCGGCGTCGCCGCGAGTACGACACGCGGCCCGCTGTCGATCCACGCGGCGTGACGCGCCAAGCCGACGCCGAGACACTCCACCATGGCGCCGTGCCGATGGGCGCGGAAGCGCACGGCGTTGCGCCCGACGAACTGCACCGGGCCGCTCACCCGCACGTCCGGGAACGTGAACAACGGTTCCGGATGGCCAGTGCCGAACGGGCCGAGTTCGCCGATCGCCGACGCCATCGCGGCGTCGCAGTCTTCCAGCGCGATCGAGCCTTCGAGGACCAGCGGCATGCGGCGCGACGGCTCCGGCGCGGCGGCGGCCACCGCCGCCTCGAAGGTGTGCCGGAATGCCGGCAGATCCGCGCGGCGCAACGTGAAGCCGGCCGCCACGGCATGACCGCCGTACGCATGCACGACGCTGCCGCACGCCGACAGCACTGCCGGCAAGTCGAGGCCGGCCGGGGCGCGCGCCGAGCCCTTGCCCTCGTCCCCGCGCCACACGATCAGTGCCACCGGACGCTGCCCCTCCTCGAGCAAGCGCGCCGCGGCAATGCCGAGCACCGCCGGATGCCATTCGGCCGAATCGGCGACCAGCGTGCGCGCCCCGTGTTGCGCTTCGGCGGCGCGCTGCGCGTCGCGCACCACGCCCTCGGCGAGGCGGCGACGCAGCCGGTTGTCGTCCTCGAGCTGCCGCGCCAGCAAGTGTGCCTCGCGGCGGTCCGGCGTCATCAGGAGGCGCAACGCCGACTGTGCGTGCCCGAGCCGCCCCGCCGCATTGATGCGCGGCGCCAGCGTCAGCATGACCACCGCGCTGTCGAGCACGCGATCGTCGCGGCTGCACACGTCGCGCAGTGCCGCCAGCCCCACGCGCTGCCCTTGGCGCATCACCTGCAAGCCGAGGCGCGTCAGGATACGGTTCTCGCCGACCAGCGGCATCGAGTCGGCGAGCGTGCCGAGCGCCACCAGATCGAGATGCCGGTCCACGTAGCGCGGACTGCGGCCAAGCGCCACGAACAACGCCTGCGCGACACGGAAGGCGACCCCGACCGCCGCGAGTTCCGCGAAGCCATATTGCGAGTCAGGCCGCCGCGGATTCACCACCGCGAGCGCATCGGGCAGCGCCGCATGCGGCTGATGGTGATCGACCACGATCACGTCGATGCCGGCGCGCCCCGCTTCGGCAATGGTGTCCACCGAGGCCGTGCCACTGTCCGCGACCACCACCACATGGATGTCGAGCCGCTGCGCCAGCGCCAACCCGGCGAGCGTGAATCCGTGCCCCTCGCGGGCGCGGTCCGGAATCGCGCACACTGCTTGCCCACCCGCCTCGCGCAGCGCCGACGCCAGCAACGCGGCGGCGGTCACGCCGTCGACGTCGTAGTCGCCGAGCACCAGCACCGTCTCCTGCGTGTGCACGGCACGGACCAAGCGTGCGACCGCGACATCCATGTCAGGCAACCCGAAGGGATCGGGGAGATCCTCGACGCTGGGCGCGAGCAAGGCGCGGATGGCGTGCGGGTCGCGGATGCCGCGTTCGGCGAGCACGTGCGCGACGAGCGGGTGCAGCGGCTGGGCGCCGCCGCCGTTCGTGTCACGCCGATCTGTCGTCAACATGCAGTGCCCTCCGCGGAGCACGCTCCCGTGTACGGCATCGCGACGCGCCGGGGAAGCGCGCGCCGCGACGAAGAGTGAACCGTAAGCCGAGTTCTGTCGGCCGAAGCCGTGGCGATCATTTCTCTTGGAAGCGTGTCACCACGCCCCTCCAGCGACCTACCCGAGAGTGATAACGACGCGGGCCGCGTCTCCTCTCCTATCTGGCCTTTCTCCAGGCGGGGTTTACCGAGCTGCGTCCGTCGCCGGCCGCACTGGTGCGCTCTTACCGCACCGTTTCACCCTTACCGCATGCGTTGCCGCACGCGGCGGTCTGCTCTCTGTTGCACTGTCCGTGGGCTCACGCCCCCTGGGAGTTACCCAGCACCTTGCCCTGTGGAGCTCGGACTTTCCTCGAGGACGTCCCGGTCTCCCGTCGCGTCCCCGCGATCGCCTGGTTCACTCTTCGCCGCGACGCGTGTCCCTGCCGCATGCGATGCGGCGACGACACGGAGCGGCGCACAGCTCAGCGGCGTGACAGCCCGCTGTCGACGCCTTGATTCGCGAGGGCGTCGGCCTCGCCGTTCTGTTCGCGCGGCACGTGATGGAAGCGGCAGCGGGCGAACTTCCGCGCCAATGAACCCGCCTGCTCCCAGAGCGGCCGCAATTGCGCGTTCTTGACCTTGTAGAGGCCTTCCATCTGCCGCACGACGAGCTGGCTATCCATGTACACATCGACCTCGCGGCCGCCCAACTCCAGGGCGCGCTGCAGGCCGCGGATCACCGCCGTGTACTCGGCGCGGTTGTTGGTGCCGGTGCCGAGGTACTCGGCGACCTCGCCGATGACTTCGCCGCTCGCAAGCTTGACCACGGCGCCCGCACCGCTCGGGCCGGGATTGCCGCGGCTCGCGCCGTCGGCCCAGATGTTCATGCGCTGCGCGGGACCGATCTCGTCGGTGCCGGCGAACCCGAGGCGTGTCTGCGCGCCGTCGGCGCTCACGCGAGCGCCCCGATCGTCTCGTCGGCGACCAGGATGCGGCCGCAGTCGTCGCAGTCGTGCAGTTCGAGGCGCTTGACGCGGGTGAGCGTCTGCGGCGGCACCTGCGCACGGCAGGAGCCACAGGCGCCGTCGCGCACCACCGAGATCGCGGTGTCCTTGCGGGCGCGCAAGATGCGCTCGTAGCGGCTCATCCAGTCGGGTCGCACCGCGGCCGCCGCGGTGGCGCGCACGGCTTCCTCGGCGGCGATCTCGGACTCCAGCTTCGCAAGCTCGCCGCGCAGCCGGGCGATCTCCGCTTCGTGTCCGCCACGCGTCTCGGCCAGCGTCTTCTCCGCGTCCTTGAGTGCCGCCGCCGCGTGCTCTTCGAGTTCGAAGAGGCCGAGGACGCGCGTTTCGGCGGTGTCGCGTTGCTTCACGCGCGCGTCGATCTCGTGCACCAGCGCGGCGTACTCGTCGTTCTTCTTGACCTGCTGGAGCTGGGTCTCGAAGCGGCGACGCTCGCCTTCGAGCTCTTCGACCCGGCGCTCTTCCGCACGTCGATCGTGGATGGCCTTGTCGCGCTGCGCGACGTAGCCGTCGCGCACCTTCACGGCCTCCGCGATCTTGCCCTCCACCTTGGCGATGAAGCGCGGCAACTCCGCCGCCATCTCCCGCAATTCGTGGAGACGGGCGTCGTGCCGGTGGACGGTGAACAGTGCGGCGAAATCGCTCATGGGACCTCGGAAATGGCGACGTGACAACGATCTAGGGCGACAGTACGGCCCCGCACGCCGCCTGTCAAGGCGAGCCGCGGCGATTTCGTGGCCCCTCCGCCACCGGGATCGCGTGGATCCCGGTGACAGCGCGCGTTCGCCGCGCCGCGCCGGCCCTCACGGCCGGTCCATCCGACAGCTCCCCGCTGCCAAGGAGGATCGCAGTGCATCCCACCCGTTTCGTGTTCGCCGCCGTCGTCGCCGTCGCGCTCGCCGCTGCCGCGCCGTGCGCCGTCCCGCCGGCGCGCGCCGTCTCCTGCGCCACCGACTGGACCTTCACCTACCAGGGTCAGATCAAGAACGGCGGCGTGCCGATGACCGGCACCGCCGACCTCATCTTCCGTCTCTACGATGCCGCCTCGGGCGGCTCGCAGGTAGGCGTCACGCTCACCCAGAACGGCGTGGCGGTGAACGACGGCGTGTTCACCACGCGGCTCGATTTCACCAACGGCGGCGCGGTGTCCGGCGTGTTCACCGGGTGCGCGCGCTTTCTCGACATCACGGTCAACGGCACGCCGCTGACGCCGCGCCAAGAGGTCACCACGGCAGTCCCGCACGCGGCGTTCGCCGATCAGTTGAAGCTGCCGTACGCCGGCACCACCGACGCGGGATACGCGGTGCAGTTGACGAACACCGCGAACGTCGCGCAGTCGCGCACGCTGCTCGTCACCAACACCTCGCCCGACACCGGCGCGGTGGCGATCTACGGCGAAGCGAACGGCGTCACCAACTTGAACAACACCGGCGTGCTGGGCAGGTCGTGGAGCGGCAATGGCTTTGGGGTGATCGGCGACAACGTCGCGCCGACCGGCAACTGTTCCGGCGTCTACGGCACCGTTGCCAGCCCGTCGGGTGCCGGTGTGTCGGCCATCAACTACAACGCGACCGGCGCCGGCTACGGCGTCTTCGGCATGTCGAACTCTCCGTCGGGATGGGGCGGCGGCTTCCGCGGGCGCGGCTACTTCACCGGCGATCTCGGCGTCGGCGACTCGCTGCCCGGTGCGCGGCTCGACGTGCAGGGCGGCGCCGCCGGCGGCCAGGCCTTCCGCGTGAACGGCGACTTCTACGTCAACACGAACGGCTTCGTCGGCATCGGCCGGACCACGCAGATCACGAGCGCCGAGGAGTTCGGGGTGCACTCGAGCGTCACTGCGGTCAATGGCTACGGTGGCATGTACATGGAGACTGCGGGATCTACCGCGCGGCCGTTCTACGGCTACGCCACCGCGGGCCTCGCGAAGGCGTGGACCTACTACGACGGCAACACCGCATCGTGGCGGCTCAATAACAACGGCGATCAGATCATCGTCGACACCACCCATGGCACCGGCCTCGGCCGCACGCCGGCGGCCAACAAGCTCGAAGTCGAAGGCAATGCGTCGAAGACCACCGCCGGCTCGTGGCTCGCCAACTCGGACCGCCGCATCAAGCGCGACATCCGCACGGTGACCGGCGCGCTCGAGACGCTCGACCGCGTGCGCCTCGTCGATTTCCACTACACGCCGGACTATCTCGCCGCGCACCCCACGCTGCGCGACCGCCGCTACCACAACGTCCTCGCGCAGGAGTTCCGCGAGGTGTTCCCGGACTACGTGCAGTCCTCCGGAGAAAAACTGGCGAACGGCGAGGAGATCCTCCAGGTCGACACCTACCCGCTCACCATCTACAGCGCCGCGGCCGTGCAGGAACTCCACGCGCAGGTGAAGGCGAAGGACGCCGAGATCATCGCGTTGCAGTCGCGGCTGGCGCGCGTCGAGGCCGCGGTGACCGCGCTGGCGACGGCGGCGGCGCAGGCCGCAACGGTGCAGCCGGCCGCACTCGTGGGAGGACGCTAGGATGCGGGACCTCCTGCGCGGAGCCGCGCTGACGGCCTGCGCGATGCTCGCGGCGAGCGTCGCGTGGGCGCAGACCGGCGGCTCATTCGATCTCAGCTGGAATACGCTCGATGGCGGAGGCGGGCGTTCGGGCGGTGGAAGTTTCGAACTGGTCGGCACCGTCGGTCAGATCGATGCGGGCACCCACCTCGGTGGTGGCTCGGCGATGCTCGGAGGCTTCTGGAAGGGCGGAAGCGCGCTCGGCACCACGGCAATCGGCGACGACCCCGCGTCGACCGCGCTCCCCCGTGCCTTCGCAGTGCGCGGCGCGGCCCCGAATCCGTTCGCGGCGGCGACGCAGGTGCGCTTCGACCTGCCGGACGCGCGACCGGTGCGGGTGAACGTCTACGACGTGCGCGGCGCGCTCGTCCGCACCGTGACGGACAGACAGTACGCTGCCGGCCGGCACGCGGTGCGGTGGGACGGCCGTGACGCGCAGCAGCGCTCGGTCGCGCCGGGCGTCTACTTGGTCCGCGTGTGTGCCGGCGCGGATCGACGGGAAGCGCGGCTGGTCCGCATTCCCTGAGACGACGCCGCGCCCTCGCACACCCCGGGACGTCCGCGACGTCTCGGGGTGTCGCGCATCAGCGGCCGCGGGCCGCTACCGCGCTGGCCTCCGCGCTGCGGCCGTGCCGGCGCAAGAACTCCGCATACGCGACGAAGAACCCGGCGCGGCGCAAGTGCGAGCGCACCAGCGGTGCCGTGGCACCCGCGTCGATCAGGGCGAAGCGCCGCGCCGCCTCCGCCTCGCGTCCCGATGCCTCCGCGACGCGCGCCAAGGTCCACTGTGCCTGCGCGCCGTCGGCCGTCCGCACTACAGAATCCTCGTCCAGACACCGCAGCGCGAGGGTCGCGTAGCGCGCCGCCTTCGCGGCCTCGCCGCACGCGCCGGCGATGGCCGACGCATTCGCGTACGTGACGCCAAGCCCGAGGCTATCCCGCACCGGCGGCGCGCTCAAGACCGCGACCGCCTGCTCGGTGTAGCGCAGGGCCGCGCGTTCGTCCCCCATGTCGTAGAGAATCCCCGCAAGGTTGTCGGCAACCTTCGCGGTGGTCGGATGCGACGGCCCCAGGATGGTGCGAAAGCGCTCGAGGGCACGCATCTCGACGGCATGTGCGTCCGCATAGCGCTTGGCACGCCGGTATCCGAGCCCGAGATCGGCCAACGCCTCCGCGGTGTCGATGTGATCGGGACCGAGGCGCGCGAGGCAGAGGTCGCGCGCACGCTCGAGATCACGCACGGCGCCATCGACATCGTCGAGATCGAGCTTCGCGGTGCCGAGCAGCGCAAGGTCGGACGCCAAGTTGACATCACGCGGCCCGTCGAGCCGCTCGCGCGTCCGGATGCAACGCTGCAGCAACTCCACCGCGCGCGGCGTCTCGCCGGTCTGCTGCAACAGCAGCCCGTAGTTGAACAGGATGCCGGTGGCCTCGCTGGAATCGAGCCGGCTCGCAGTGGAGAGGATGTCGTAGCCGCGTTGGTAGAGGCGGCGCGCGCCATCGTAGTCGCCGGTCTCTTGCTCGAGATTCGCCAACCCGACGATCGCCGTCACGACGCCCGTATCCGACACGCCGTAGAGCGTCTCGCGGATGCGCAGCGCGCTTTCGTAGTGGGGACGCGCGGCGTCGAATTCGCCCAGACGGCGCAGCAGAGACGCCAGCGCGAGTTCGCTGCGCGCGACGTCGAGGTGGATGCCGCCGTAGACTTGGCGGCGCGTCGCCAGCGCTTGTTCGAGCAACGGGCGCGCCTCCCGGTACAGGCCGAGACCGCGATACACCGTCCCCATGGTGGCCAGCAATCGGGCGCGCACTTCCGGTTCGTCGTGCAACTCGGTGCGGATCTTCGCCACGCCGGCGTCGAGGACTTCCCGCGCGGTCACGGAGTTGCCGCGTTCCTCGCTGGGATCGCTCACGCGGTACATGCCTTCGAGGAAGGTGGTGACGCGTTCGGCCGTGGCGGAGGTGCGGCGCGCTGCCTCCGCCGCATGGCGCGCCTTGACCCACAGCGTCAGGGTCGCCGCGATCCCCCCGACCAGCGTGACGAACAGTGCGAGCGTCAACACGGTGGCCGCGCGATGACGCGACGCCAGCTTGCGCAAGTGATAGAACGCCGTCGCCGGACGTGCCTCGATCGGCCGCTGCGTACGAAACCGCACGATGTCGTCGGCAAGGGCGGCCACGCTCGCATAGCGCCGCTCGGGTTCTTTCTCGAGCGCCTTGAGCACGATCGTCTCGAGGTCGCCGGCGAGCGCGCGCACGCACTCGCTCGGGCGTCGCGGCGGCGTCTCGACAATCGCCCGCAGCGCGTGCGGCAATCCGACGCCGCGCACCGGCGTCGGCAGGTCGTCGGTCAGCATCTCGTAGAGCAGCACGCCGAGCGCGTACACGTCGCAGCGCACATCGATCTCGTCGACCGCTCCGCGCGCCTGCTCAGGGCTCATGTACGCCGGCGTGCCGAGGACCGCGCCCGCCGCGGTGAGGTGCGTCCGGTCCCCTGCATCATCCTCGATCAACCGGGCGATGCCGAAGTCGAGCACTTTGACGCGCGGAGGCGCTCCCGCCTCCTGCGTCACCATCACGTTGGCCGGCTTGAGATCGCGGTGGATGACCCCGCGCTGATGCGCGTACTGCACCGCCTCGCACACTGCGGCGAAGAGATCGAGCCGCTGCGCGAGTCCGCGCTCCAGCGCGTCGCCAAGCGGCGGCAGCGCCCGGACGTACGCATCGAGCGGCACGCCCTCGACGTACTCGAGCGCGAAGTACGGATCGCCACCGGGCGTGGTGCCGGCCGCATGGATCTGTGCGATGCCGGGATGCCGCAAGCGCGCCAGACTTTCGATCTCGCGCTGAAACATCCGCACGCGCTGCGGATCGCCGTGGCCCGCGTTCTCGAGGACCTTGAGCGCGACGGTCCGTGCCGGTGCGTGTTGCGTCGCTTCGTAGACGGCTGCCATGCCGCCGCGCGCCACCAGACGCACGATCGTGTACTCGCCGAGCCGTGTGCCCGCCGGCAATCCGTCGGGCGCCGGATCGACTGCCGCGACCAAGGCCGCCGCGTGGATGCCGGCCGCGTCGTCGAGAAAGCTGCCGGTGTCGGTCACCGCATCGTGCGCCGCGAGCAGCGAGGCGACCTCCGCGCGCAGGCCGCCGTCCCCGCCGCACGCCTCATCCAGCGCCGCGGCGCGATCCGCCAGGGGACGCTCCGCAAGGTCTTCCACCAGCGCGCGCACGCGCGCCCAGCGCGCCGCGTCACTCACGAGGCCGCTCCGTGCAACTCGCGATGCAGATAGGTGCGGGCGAACTGCCAATCGCGCTTCACGGTGCGTTCGCCGATCCCGAGCGCCTGCGCCGTTTCCTCCACCGACAGGCCGGCAAAGAAGCGCAATTCCACGACCTGTGCCAGACGCGGGTCGCGCTCCGCCAGACGCGCCAGCGCCTCGTCGAGCGCCAGCAACTCCGCCGCGCGCTCCTCCACCGGGATCTCGACATCCTCGAGCGTCACGCGCTGCGCGCCCGCGCCCCGTTTCTCGGCGAGAAAGCGTCGGGCGTAGGAGACCAGGATCTGCCGCATGGCCAGCGCCGCCACCGCGAAGAAGTGCCCGCGATCCTCCCACCGCACCGATTCGTGGCGCACCAGCTTGAGATACGCCTCGTGGACGATGGCGGTGGTGCGCAACGTCGCGCCGTGCGGCGTGCGCCGCAACTGGCCATGCGCGATGCGCCGCAACTCGGCATAGACCGCGGCGAACACGGCGTCCACGGCCGCGCGCTCGCCTTCACGCGCCGCGGCGAGCAGCAGCGTGACGTCAGGTGTCGCGGGAGCGGGATCCGGCGGACGTTCGGCGGGCATGCGCGCAGGATACCCCAGCCGGGCGGAAACGCGAACGGCGAGCCGGCCGCATGGCCGACTCGCCGTCACGATGGTGGGCGAAACAGGGCTCGAACCTGTGACCCCCAGGTTGTGATCCTGGTGCTCTACCAGCTGAGCTATTCGCCCAAATCGCTCGTGCGTCACGTTCGCTCGCGGTTGCGGCCCGGTGGTGGGCCCACCTGGATTCGAACCAGGGACCAACCGGTTATGAGCCGGCTGCTCTCACCGCTGAGCTATGGGCCCCGACCCGCTGGAAATCGCGAAGCCCCGCACGCACAACAGGGGCGGAACCATACCGGGCGACGGCTCCGCCGTCAACACTTGTCGTCGTCACGAGGCCATGGCAGCACCATTGGGCTCCGCACTGGCCTGTGATAGTGTGATCCCGTCTCGCTTCCCGCTACCGTTCGCTCGCGAGGATGCCATGCGTCTTACGGACCTGCGGATCCCCCTTCTGTTGGCGTCGTACCTGGCCGGCATCGCGGCTCCCGCCGCGGCCGACGACCTCGCCGTCCTTCTCGGGCACACCTGGACGCGCGCCGAACTGCTCGCGCCGCCGCAGCCCGGCAGTCCCCTGCGCTTGCAAACCGGCCACTGCTTCACGATCACCGTGCCCTATGCGCATCGCACGCGCGGCGCCTGGGGCTGGAGCACTGCGATCACAATGTTCCATCCCGACTACGACGGCCGTGCGGTGCCGACCGTGGAGATTCCGCTGTCAGTGCGCTGGACCGGCACGACGGGCGCGGTGCAGCCGTACGTCGAAGCAGGCCCGGCGCTGTCGTGGGGCGCCGGCATGTCGACCGGCCACGAACACACGGTCGAATGGTCGGCATCGCTCGATGCCTGCGCCGGCATCACGGCGCCACTCGGCGATGAGCACGTCACTCTCGCCGTCCGCACGGTCAATCGCCCGCAGGACGGCATGTGGGCGCGACGCGTCGCGCTGCAAGCCGGCGTCACACCTCGCGTGCTCGGCGCCGGCGCACGTGGTCCCGATGGTGAACCGTTGCGCCCGCCGCGTCTTGGACGCGACGGCTCACTATTCGAGGGCGGCGGCCTCCGCGCGGGTCGGCTCGAGTTCACCGCGCTCACCGGCGGCATCACGCGCGGACACGAAGTGACCGGCTTCAGCTACGGCGGTCACGCCGTCCGCTCGACGTCCTCGCGCTTTTCCGGCGCCGCCGGCGGGGCCACGCTCTCGTACGGCGGCGAGATGGCGCTTCGGATCTCCGCACTCTACGTGACGGAACACGCGACCTACGATCACGTGGTCGATGGCGTGCAAGTCGCGTCGTCACGGGCGTCGTGCAGCGCCATCACGGTGCCGGTGCAGTTCCAACTCTCGCCGTTCACCGGCGCGGTGCGGCCATACATGGCGATTGGCCCGGCGATGACATTCCGGCGTACGCGCGAGGCACGGCTGTCGGACGAGGAGCTGTTCGCGTCGGTCACCGGGACCGCGCCGTGCTGCCCGAATCCTCGCAATGGTGTGCGCGTCTCGCTCGGCGCGTTGCTGCACCCGACGGCCGGCGTCGAGGCGCGCGTGGGCGGACTGCATCTCCGCGCCGAAGCGCGAGCCATTGCCAGCCCGCTCGACGACCGCGCGACATCCTTCGTGTATCTCGCGGGCATTCGCCTCGCGCCGTAGCGCGGCGGTGCAAGACGTGCAACGGGGCGAGGTCCACGCGGACCCCGCCCCGATTTCGTCCTGCGTCTCGCCGCGCGCTTACGTCAGCTCGGCGTACGGCTTCAGCTTGCGCGAGCGCGTCGGGTGGCGCAGCTTGCGCAATGCCTTGGCCTCGATCTGCCGGATGCGTTCACGCGTGACGTTGAAGAACGCGCCGACCTCTTCGAGCGTGCGCGGGCAGCCGTCCTCGGTGAGGCCGAAGCGCAGACGAATCACCTTCGCCTCGCGCTTGGTCAGCGTCTCGAGCACGTCGCCGACATCGTCCTTGAGCATCGAGTAGGCGGCGGAGAGCGCCGGCGACACCACGCTCGTGTCCTCGATGAAGTCCGCGAGGTTCGAGTCGTCGTCCTCGCCGATCGGCTTGTCGAGCGAGATCGGTTCCTGCGACGCCTTGAGCACCGACTTCACCTTGTCCACCGGCAACTCGAGCCGCTCGGCGATTTCGTCCGGGGTCGGTTCGCGTCCGAGTTCCTGCAGCAAGCGGCGCTGCGTGCGCACCACGCGGTTGATCGCCTCGATCATGTGCACCGGCACGCGGATGGTGCGCGCCTGGTCGGCGATCGCGCGGGTGATCGCCTGGCGAATCCACCACGTCGCGTAGGTCGAGAACTTGTAGCCCTTGCGGTAGTCGAACTTCGCCACCGCGCGCATGAGGCCGGCGTTGCCTTCCTGGATCAAGTCGAGGAATTCGAGACCGCGGTTGGTGTAGCGCTTGGCGATCGAGATCACCAGTCGCACGTTCGCCTCGATCATTTCCTTCTTCGCCTGATCACGGACGCGCTCGCCCTCGACGATGTTCGCCTCGACGCCGAACAGCGACGGCTTGTCCATGCCGGCTTCGGCCTCGACGCGCTTCATCTTGCGCTTGATCGCCTGGATCTGCTGGTCGATGTCCTTCAGTTCCTCGCCGCTCTTGCCGGTGGACTTCTGGACCGCCTTGGCTTCCTTGGCGCCGATCTTCGACTTGCGCATCGCCTCGCGGAACTGCTCGGGCAACAGCGAGTTGTCGACGTGCACCTGGTCGATCTCGCGCTCGCATTCGTGCAGACGCCGCGCGAACTCCTTGATCTTGCCGGCAAGCCGCTCGACCAGCTTCGGGTTGAGCGCGAAGCCCTTGAACTCGGCGATGATCTTGCGATCGAGTTCGTCGAGCGCCGCCTTCATCTTGTCGGTCGGCTTCGGCGACTTGCTGTACTTGTCGCGCGCCTTCTCGGCTTCCTCGGCGAGCTTCAAGACGTTGGTGATGGCGCGCAGCATGCGCTGGCGCTCTTTCTTTTCGTTGTAGTCCGGCCCCGACTGCTGCACCTCGATCTGGACGAAGTCCTCGATCTTGAGCTTGTCGGCCTGCAGCTTGTCGCGCATCTCCTTGAGCTCGATGCGCGCACACGGCGCCCGCAGGATCGCCAGCATCACCATGTTCGAGCCGGTCTCGATGCGCTTGGCGATCTCGACTTCGCCCTCGCGGTCGAGCAGCGGCACCTTGCCCATCTCGCGCAGGTACATGCGGACCGGGTCGTCGTAGCGCACCTGCGGCGTGGCGACGGCCTTTGCCTCGAGCTTCTTCTCCTCGGCCTTCTTCGCCGCCTGGACGCGGTCGCGCCCTTCCTTGTCGGTGTCGAAGACGGGGATCTTGAGATCGTTGACGTGCTGCAGGAGTTCGTCCATGTCCTCCGGGCCGATGCCCTCGGGCAGCAGGCGCTCGATCTCCTCGTACGAGGCGTAGCCCTGCTTCTTGGACTTGTCGAGGATCTCCTCGGAGATCGGGCCGATGCGCTTGGCGAGCCCGGCGCGCGCGGCCTTGTTCGACTCCTTCTTGCTCTTCTTGCCGTCCGCCGGAGTGACCGGCGTCTTGCCCGCCGCCGCGAGCGGCTTGGCGGGCGCGCCCTTGCCGTTCGGACTCGGGGCGACCGGCTTCACCGGCGTCTTGGACGGCAGCACCGCCTTGGCGGCCGGCGAGGACTTGCCCGGCAGGACCGACTTGGCGGTGACCGGCGCCTTGGCGGCCGGTTTCGCGGCGGGCTTCGTCGCGGTCTTGGCAGGCGCCTTGGCGGGCGCCTTCGCGACCGGCTTGGTGGCCGCGACCTTCTTGACCGGCGCGGACTTGGCAGGCGCCGCCTTCTTGGCGGCGGCAGGCTTCGCCGGCGTGGTCTTCGGCTTCGGCACGACCTTGGACGCCCCCTTCTTCACCGCACCCTTGGGCCGCGCGGTGGCGCGTGAGGCCGGCGCCTTCGCGCCGGACTTCCCTGCCGGTCGCGACGACGTCTTCTTCGTGTCCGCACTACGCTTGCGTGAGCTCACGGAAATCCTCGAATCCCATCCTGTCGGCACCCGGCGTCCCGGGTGCGAGCGCTCCAGTGTGCACGGGGCGAACCCCGGCGTCACGCATCAATCGCGGCGCAGGGCCGCGTCCAGGGTCTGCAGCTGTCCGAGCAGCGCGGCTCTGTCGGCCTCGGGTGCGCCGTGCTCGGTCAAGCGTTGCAGTT
The DNA here is from genome assembly GCA_044229145.1 of Candidatus Eiseniibacteriota bacterium. Lineage (GTDB taxonomy): Bacteria > Eisenbacteria > RBG-16-71-46 > CAZEPH01 > CAZEPH01 > JBKJUD01. The sequence continues at coordinate 85,767 of JBGATO010000001.1, forward strand.
CCTGCAAGAGTTCCTGCACGCGCCGCTTCGCGTAGTCGCGATGCAGCAACGGCAGCACTTCGCCCATCTCGCGACGGGCTTCGTCGAGTCCCACCGACTCGCCCTCGATGGTCAAACGACTGACCAGCGCGAGCATGTCGGCCGGCGGTTCGCCGCCGTCGTGAAGCCACTGCCGGATCGCCCGCAGCTCCGGCGAGACGAATGCCTCGGCCGGCAGCGAATGGACGACATCCCACGCCAGGTCGTGGTGCACGATCGCCAGCGCCAGCACGCGCTCCTTGCGGCCGCGCTGCGGTTCCGTCGCGGCCACCGGCGCCGCCTGAGCGTCCGGTGCGCTCTGCGCGGCGGTCCGCGGAGCCCGTACCGCGCGCCCCTCCTCGCGGCGCGCTCGTTCGACGCCTTCGAGCAGCACGTCCACCGGGAGCTTCAGCAGCGACGCGGCATCTTCCGCCAGCGCCCGGCGCCGCAGCTCGTCGTCGAGCAGCCCGACGAACGCAGCCGCCCGTTCGATGCGCGCACTCGGCGGATCGGATGCAGCGTCGCGGCCGGCACCGTCGATCACCCAGCGCATCGCGTCGCTGGCGTCGCGCAGCACCTGCTCGGCGCCGCGCGCGCCGTGGCGCTGCACGAACGAATCGGGATCTTCGCCGTCGGGAAAGCGCGCGATGCGGACGTGAAACCCGCGATCGAGCAAGATCCCCGCCGTGCGCCGCGCCGCCGTCTGGCCCGCGGTGTCGGCGTCGTACGCCAGCACGACCTTGCGCACCAAGCGGCCGAGCGCCTCGGCGTGCTGTGGCGTGAACGCGGTCCCGCACGCGGCCACCACGTTCTTCACCCCCGCCTGATACAGCGACAGCAGATCCGTGTAGCCTTCGACCAGCACGGCCTCCGCCGCCTCGCGCATCGGCTGCAAGGCGAACGGCAGGCCGTAGAGCACCTTGCCCTTGTGATACAGCGGCGTCTCCGGCGAATTCAGGTACTTCGGCCCGGGGTGCTCGCGTGCCATCGCGCGCGCGCCGTGCCCGATCACCCGGCCGCCGGCGTCCAGCACCGGAAACACCAGACGATCGCGAAAGCGGTCGTACACCCGGCCGTCGTCCGCGCGCCCCGCGAGGCCGACCGTGACGAGCTGGTCGACCAGCGCCGGCGCCTTCGTCGCCAGCATGTTGCGTGTGCGCGGCGCGTAGCCGAGCCGGAACAGCCGCGCCGTCTCCGGCGCGATGCCGCGCGTTTCGAGGTACGTGCGCGTCGCGGCGCCCCACTCGGGATGCGCCAGACACTTCTCGTACAGCACCGTCGCGCGTTCCAGCACCTCGGCGAGCTTGCCGCGTTCGCCGCGTTCGCCGCCGCTGCGCTCCGGCAGCGTGATGCCGGCGCGGTCCGCCAGCCGCCGCAGCGCCTCCGGGAACGTCAGCCCTTCGGCCTGCATGACGAAACGGAAGATGTCGCCGCCGGCGCCGCAGCCGAAGCAGTGGAACACCTGCCGCGTCGGGCTCACCGTGAACGACGGCGACTTCTCGCTGTGGAACGGACACAGCCCGACCATGTTCGAGCCGCTGCGCCGCAGCGCCACGCTCTCGCCGATCACCTGCACGATGTCGACCGCGTCGCGGACCTGTTCGACCGCCTCGTCGCGTCCGACCGCCATCACAGGAGCTCGACGGTCGTGGCGCCGGTGCCGCCCTCCCACTGCGCCGCGAGGCCGAACGAGCGCACACCGCCGCGGCCCTTGAGCATCCGCGTGATTGCCGCGCGCAGCGCGCCGGTGCCCTTGCCGTGAATGATGCGCACGCGCGGCAGACCTTCGAGCTGCGCCCGGTCGAGGAAGCGATCCACCTCGGCCACCGCGTCCTCGGCGCGGAAGCCGCGCACGTCGATCTCCATCTTCGCCGCGTCTTCGGTGGCCGCGCTGTCGCCGTGGTGCCGCGTCGACCAGCTCACGCCGCCACGCGGTTCCTTGGCGTGATAGCCCGCGACGCCACGCAGCGTCGGCGCGTCGGGCGACGGCAGCTCGTCGTCGCCGAGCTCGCCGCGCAGGGCGAAGGCTTCCGCCAGCGCCTCGTCGTACGGCAGCGCGGCCTCGGCGGCGCGGCGTTCTTCCTCGCGGCGGCGCTCCTCGAGCAGACGGCGCGCTTCCGCCTCGGCGTCGCGCGCCCGCGACGGCGCGGCGACGGGCGCCGGAGCACCGACCTGCGCCGGCGGCATCGCCAGCGCGTCGAGCGCCAGCCAGCTGCGGAACACGCCGGCCTGCACCTGCACGCGGCCACTGCCGTCCGGCCCATCGACGATGACACCGGTGCGCTGCATCGCGCGGACCCACACGGTGGCGCCGCGCGTCGCGAATGCCGGCGGCACGGCGGGCAGCGCCGGCTCGGCGGCACGCACCGACGCCGCCGATTCGTCGTCCACCTGATCGACCAGCGCTTCGACGTGGCGGAGATCCGCCTTCGACTTCGCGGCCTTGAGTTCTTCCTCCGCGGCGCGGACGCGTTGCCGTGCCCGCGCCACTTCGCCGCGCACCAGCTCGCGCGCCTCGCGCTTGGCGCGCGTCGTCTCGGCCTGCGCGGCGGCACGGTCCTCACGCAGCTTCGCGACCAGCTCGTGCGCCTCGCGGCGCGCGGTGGCGGCGGCGGCGCGGTCGCGCTCGGTCTCTTCGACCAAGCGTCCGACCTCGCCGAGCATCCGGCGCGTCGCCGCGGTGTCGGGGTCGAGATGCGACTCCGCGCGGGCGATCCAGCGCGGGCTGAGCCCGCAGCGCGCCGCCACGGCGAGCGCGTGACTGCCACCACCCGGCCCGGCGATCAAGCGATACGACGGTTCGCCGCGTTCGACATCGAAGCCCATCGAGCCGAGGAACACGCCCGGCTTGCCGAAGGCGAACGCCTGCAGCGCGCCGAGGTGTGTCGTCATCACGGCGCGCACCTCGCGCTCGAGCAGCTCCTCGAGCGTCGCCATGCCGAGCGCGCCGCCTTCCTCCGGATCGGTGGCGCCGCCGACTTCGTCGAGCAGCACCAGCACGTCGCCGCCCTGCACGGTCTCGATCTCGCGCAAGCGCGCGACGTGCGCGGTGAACGTCGAGAGCGCGGCCTCCAGCGACTGGAAGTCGCCGATGTCCGCGAGCACGGTGCGGAACACCGGAAAGCTCGAGCCTTCGTCGCACGGCACGAAGAGCCCGGCTTGCACCATGCAGCACAACAGGCCGACCGTCTTGAGCGCCACCGTCTTGCCGCCAGCATTCGGGCCGGTGATCAGCAGCACGCGCGTCGTCGCGTCGAGCTCGGCGTGCAGCGGCATCACCGCGTCGCGGCCGAGCGTCACCACGAGCAGCGGATGCCGCGCCGCGCGCAGGCGCAGCGTATCGCCGCCGATGCCGGGCCGCACCGCGCCGAGTTTGCGCGCGAAGCGCACGCGCGCCTGGTCGAGATCGAGCGCGGCGAGCAGCTCTTGCAGCGCGAGCAGCGCCTCGGCGTGATCGCGCACATCGTCGGTGAGCGCGATCAGGATGCGCGTGATCTCTTCGGCTTCGCGCGCGGCGAGTTCCTCGAGCGCGTCGTTGAGCGGCATCGCGCTCGCCGGCTCGACGAACAGCGTGGCGTGCGTCGACGACCGGTCGAGGACGATGCCGGGCACCTTGGTGCGATCCTCGTGACGCACCGGCACCACGAAGCGGCCATTGCGCAGCGTCACGTACGCGGCGGTGCCGCCGCCGCTCAGGCCGCTCGCCACCTTCTCGAGATGGCGCTGCACGTCCTGTCGCGCGCGCACCAGTTCGCGACGGATACGCGCCAGTTCCGGCGTCGCGGTGTCCTTGATCTCGCCGCCCTTGTCGAGACAGCGGTCGAGATGCGGACCGAGTTCGCCGGTGTGCGGCGCGGTGTCGAGACGGCGCCGCCACGTCGTGGATTCGCCCTCGCGACCGTGGCCGAAGTGCTGGCGCGCACGGTGCACGTTCTGCACCAGCCGCGCGACATCGACCAGTTCGACACCCGACAGCAACGCGCCGGGCACCCGCGCCCTCTCGACGAGGGCACGCGCGTCCGGCGCATCGAGATCGCACAGCCCGGAGGCGGCGACGAATTCCTGCAGCTCGGCCACCACGCGATGCGCGTCATGCACCGCCGCCTCGTCCGTCTCCGGGATGAGGGCGGCCGCACGTTGCGCTCCTGGGTCCGTCGTGGTGCAGGCGAGCACGAGCTGCCGCACCTTGTCGAACTCCAGCACCGCGAGCGTGTGGGTGTTCACGAGCCTCCTTCTGACGGCAAGCGCCCGGCGGATGCGAATCCGCGCGGGCGCCATACCTCACTGCACGTCGTCACGACGCGAGGGCGGTGACTACTCCTCCGCCATACGCCGCGCCAAATCCTTCCGGCGCGCCGCGTTCAGCTTGCGCTTGCGGCGCTCGCTCGGCTTCTCGAAGTGCTGGTGGCGGCGCAGATCGGAGAGAATCCCCGCCTTCTCGCACTTCTTCTTGAAACGACGGAGGGCGCTCTCAAACGACTCGCCTTCCTTGACCCGGATACCCGGCATCTACTTCACCCCTCCCATCTCTGCGCATCATCGCGGAAGGACTTCGGCTCGACCTGGCGCACTCGTCTCGATCCCAGCGTCGACGACGATTCGAGGCGCGTCCTTCCAAGACGACACTCGAATCCCGGCGAAGGGTCACGAAGCTTCGCCGCGCTGGTTCGCACGAGGCGTGAATAAAGTGGCGTGACGGTGGAACCTCAACAGGCGCGGCCGCAACCGGCAACGCGCACATGATCGGTCGGCCATGGTAGCCGTGGAACGAGGTATCGTCAAGGAATGCGTGGGACTTGCGGCCCTGTCAGGTCCCCTGGCGCGGGCCTGGCGCCGGGGCGGGCGCGCCGCACCGCCAGGAGACGGCGGCGGCCAGCGTGAGCGCGGCGGTTTCGGCGCGCAGGCGGGTCGGGCCGAGATGCACGCGGCGGGCCCCGGCGTCGCGCACGGCGGCCCGTTCCGCGGGCGTCAGGCCGCCTTCCGGCCCGACGATCACGCCGACCCGACCGGCGACGGGCACGGCCACCGCGTCCCACGGCTCGCCTTCGTGGTCTGCGACTACAAGCGTTTCCACGTCAGCCAGTTGCGCTGCTTCCTGCATGTCGGAGGCGAAGCGCAGCGCAGGCTGCCAGAGGCCCAGACTCTGCAGGAATGCGGCGCGCCGGCCGGCGTGGTGTCGGCGTCGAGCAGGACGTGCGCGCCGCGCTTCTCCACGCGGGTCACGCGGGCGGCGAAACAGTGTCCTGCCCCATCGACGGCGCGCACCGGTGCGCCGGCGCCCAGCCGCAGCACGCGCAGGTGCGCCGCATCCTCCTCGTCCAGCGCGCATTCGGCGCCGGCCGCCAACCCGGCCGGCACGATCACACTCGGCGGCGACTCGAGGCCCGCCGCGACGCGCTCTAGCCGTCCCGTGAGAAGATGCCCTTCATCGTCTCGAAGAAACTCTTCCCCGGCTTCGGCGGCTTGGATTCGACGTCGCGCAATTGTTCGAGCAGCTTGCGCTCCTTGTCGTTCGGCTTGCTCGGGGTCCACACGACGACGTGCGCGAGTTGATCGCCGCGTCCGTTACCGCGCGGACGGCCGACGCCGAGCCCCTTGAGCCGCAGGATCGTCCCGGTCTGCGTGCCCGCCGGCACCTGGAGGTGCGTGGTGCCATCGAGGGTCGGCACCTCGATCTTGGCGCCGAGCGCCGCCTGGGAAAAGGTGACGCAGACGTCGCAGACGATGTCGTCGCCGTGGCGCTTGAACAGCGCGTGTTCCTTCTCGACGACCACCATGTGCACGTCGCCGGGCGGTCCGCCGAACGGGCCGGCGTCGCCGAGGCCGCGCAGCGCGATGTACTGACCGGTGCTGACGCCGGGCGGAATCTTCACCGTCGCGGTGTCGGTGTCGCGCACGCGGCCTTCGCCCCGGCAGTCGGGGCAGCGCTCTTCGACGACGCGGCCTTGTCCGCGGCAGCGATCGCACGTGACGACGTTGACGAACTGCGCGAAGAGCGCGCTATGCACTTGGCGCACACGGCCGGCGCCGCGGCACTGTGGACACGTCTTGGCCTGGGTGCCCGGCTTGGCACCGCTGCCGCCGCACGGCTCGCACGGCGTGAGGTGCTGCACGCGCAGCGTCTTCTCGGTGCCGACGGCGATTTCCTCGAGCGTCAGGTCGACGTGGACTTCGATGTCGTCGCCGCGGCGCGGGCCGGCGGTCTCGGCGCCGCCGAAGACGTCGCCGAATCCCCCGAAGTCGCGCATGAACGCGCGCAGCGCGTCGCCCAAGTCGAACACGCCGCCGTCGAAGCCGGCCGGGCCGCCCGCCGCGCCGCGCGCGCCTTCGTGCCCAAAGCGGTCGTAGCGCGCGCGCTTGTCGCGATCCTTCAGGACCTCGTAGGCCTCGGTGGCTTCCTTGAACTTGTCGGCGGCCGCGTCATCGCCCTGATTGCGGTCCGGGTGATACTGGAACGCGAGCTTGCGGTAGGCCTTCTTGACGGTGTCGTCGTCGGCGTCGCGCGGGACGCCGAGGACCTCGTAGTAGTCGCGCGGCATCAGCCGCCCACCACCACGTGCGCCGGGCGCAGCACGCGGCCGTCGCGCACGTAGCCGCGCGACAGCACGCGGGTCACCGCATTGGCCTCGCCGGCCGGGTCGCGCATCACCGCCTCGTGCTTCGCCGGATCGAACGGTTCGCCGAGCGGGTCGACGATGTCGATGCCGGAATCGGCGAGCGCCTGACGCGCCTGCTGCAGCACCAGCGCGACGCCTTCGCGCACCGCGTCGACGGACACGTTCTCGGCGGTGGCGGCTTCCGCGGCACGCTCGAGGTCGTCGATCACGCGGAAGACGGTGTGGAGGGCGCGCTCGGCGCCCTGCTCCATCGCCAGTTCGCGTTCGCGGGCGACGCGACGGCGGAAGTTCTCGAAGTCCGCGGCCAAGCGCAGCCAGCGGTCTTCGTAGTCATTGGCGCGCGCTTCGGCGTCGGCGAGCGCGGCATCACGTGGGTCGAGCGTCTCGACCGCCTCGGCGGGCACGCCGGTGTCCGGCACGCCGGCCTCTTCCGGCGTCTCCGGCGCCGGAACGTTCACATCGGAATCCACGAATCACTCCTTCGACGGGATCGACGCGGCGCCCTGCGCCGCCAGCAGAATCGCGGCAGTGTACCAGAATCGCGGCGCTTCCGCCGGGACCGGCGGCAGCGCATACTCCCGCGCCGTGACCCTCCTGCATCTCGTCAACGTGCGCTGGTGGAACGCGTCGGCGGCCTACGCCGTGCACGCGGCGTTGGCGTTGCGCGCCCGCGGCCATGCAGCGCCTGTGGTGGCCGACGCCGGCTCGCCGGTGGCGCTGCGCGCACGTGCGGCAGGACTCGACGTGCACGAGATTCCGCGGCTCGACCGCTTGGCGTGGCGCACCACGCCGGCTGGTGTACGGGCGCTTGCGCATGTCTTGCGCCGGACGCGCCCCGCCGTCGTCTTCGCGCATCGCCCCGAGAGCCACGCGTGGGCCGCATGTGGACTCGCCTTCGCGGGGGTCGATGCACGCTTGGTGTTCGCGCGCACCGACGCCCGCGTGCCCCGCGCCGGCGTCGGGCAGCGCTGGCTCGCCGCCCGCACCGACGGCGTCGTGTATCCCGCGGCCTACGCGGTCGAACGGGACCGCGCCCGCTTGCATCTCGATCCCGCGCGCACCTGGGTCGCACCGTGTCCGGTGGACCTCGCGCACTTCGTTCCCGGCGATCGCGCCGCGGCGCGTGCGGCACTCGGACTCCCTTCCGATGCACCGATCGCCGCGATGGTCGCGCGATTCGCCGAGGTGAAGGGGCAGCTGGATGTGCTCGAGGCGTTCGCCCGGGCCGCCGAGCCGCGCGCGTGGCTGGTCCTGAGCGGTGTCGAGGACGACGTACGCCGCGTCGCGCTGGCGGAGCGCGCCGTCGCGCTCGGTGTCGCGGAACGTGTGCGGTTGCTCGACGTGCTCCCCGACCCGCGGGTCTTGTTCGCCGCGGCGGACGTTGGCGTGGTGGCGTCGCGCGGAAGCGAGGCGATCTGCCGGGTGGCAGCCGAGTGGCAGGCGTGTGGTCGCCCGGTGCTCGGCACGCGGATGCACGCGGTCGCGGAAGCCATCGACGACGGCGGCAGCGGCTGGCTGGTGCCGCCCGGTGACATCGACGCGATCGCCGCGCAGCTGGCGCGCGCATTCGCGGCGGACTCCGCCACGCGACAGCGCTTCGGCGAGGCCGCGCGCGCTCACGCGGAGGCCGCGTTCGCCCCGGAACGCTTCGGCCTCACCCTCGACGAGATCGCGCGCACCGTGTGCGCGCCCAGCGCCCGACGATGAGCACCGGCCGCGTCTCGCTCCACGTCGACACCGGCACCGGCTGGGGTGGCGGACAGGACCGCGTGCTCGCGCTGCTCACCGCACTGCGGGCCGCCGGCGAAACGCCGTGTTTGGTGGCACCGCCCGACACCCCGCTGTTGGCCCGCGCCCGCGCGCTCCACCTCGACACCCACGCGTTGCGCATGCGCGGCGACATCCATCCGCATGCCTCGTGGACGCTGGCGCGGTTGGCGATGCGCGCGACGCTTCTGCATGCGCATACCGCGCACGCCCATGCGCTCTTGCTCCCGGTGGCGACGTTGACGCGCCGGCCGCTGGTGGTCACGAGGCGCAATCTCGCGCGACCGCACACCGACCGCGCATGGACGCGGCCGCTCGATCGCCTCTTCACGCGCCTCAAGTACAGCGCCGCACGCGCGGTCTTGTGCGTCAGCGAGGCAGTGGCGGACGACGTGCGGCGCCTCGGTGTCGATCCGGCGCGCATCAGCTTGGCCCCAACTCCGGTGCGCTTGCCCGATCCGCCCGATCCGCGTCACGTCGCGCGCCTGCGAGCGCGCTGCGCGCCCGGCGGCGGGCCGCTGCTTGCTGCCCTCGGCGCGCTCGAGCCGGTGAAGAATCACGCCGCGCTGGTGCGCGCGGCCGCGGCGCTGCGGTCGCAATGGCCCTCAGTCGCGGTGGCCATCGGTGGCGACGGCTCGCAACGCGCGGCGCTCCTCGCCGTGGCGGAGGACCTCGGCCTCGGGGCGCGGCTGCATTTGCTCGGCCACCTCGACGATCCGCGTGCCTTGCTGGCAGCCTGCGATGTCTTCGTGCATCCGTCGCGCTCCGAAGGCGCGCCCGGGGCGATTCTCGACGCGCTCGCACAGGCCCGCCCGGTGGTGGCCACCGCGGTCGGTGGCGTGGGCGATATCATCCAGCCGAGCGGTGTCGCCCCGGTGGCACTCTTGGTGCCGGCGGAGGACGACGCGGCGCTCGCCGCCGCCTGCGCGCGGCTGCTCGCGGATCCCGTCGCCGCCGCCGAACTGGGCACCCGCGCACGGGAGCACGTGCTCGCGCACTTCCCCATCGAACGGATGGTGGCGGCGACGCGCGCCGCCTACGACCGCGTGGTTCCGGCGCGCTGAGCCCGCGCGAGTTCGCGCAACTTGAGATACTTCGCCGCCACGCCCATCGCCCCGACGTACGCGATCGCAAAGCCCGCCGCGCCATCGAACACGCCACCCAGCACGAAGTACCCCGACACGAACCGCCACGGCGGGCGCACCAGGATGTCGAGCCATGACGCGCGCCGGCCGGCGTCGTACATCGCCTGCGCCGCGATCGTGCTGTAGCGCTCGCTGCGCGCGAGGTGGTCGTGGAGGTCGGCGTAGGAGTAGTGGTGCAAATCACCGGCGAGACGACGGACGACGCCCTCGACCTCGAGACGGTCGTGCGGGTCGAGACCGACCCAGCGCGCGCGCCGGCGATCGACCAAGCGCAGCTTGACGTCGGGGTACCATCCGCCGTGCCGAATCCATCGCCCGAGGTGATACGACAGGCGCGACACCTCGTAGCCGGCCACCGCGGGATCCGGCGGCGCGGCGCGCCATGACGCCAGTGCCTGCTGCAACGCGGGCGAGACTTCCTCGTCCGCGTCCAACGACAACACCCACTCGTGCCGCGCGGCGGCCAGCGCGACGTTCTTCTGGGCGACGTGACCGCGCCACGGATGCCGCTCGACGCGGGCGCCATGGCGACGCGCGATGTCCTCCGAGGCATCCGACGTGCGTTCGTCGAGGATGATCACCACGTCGTCGGCCCACGCCACGCTGGCGAGCACGCCATCGAGCGTCCGCGCCGCGTCCTTCGCGATCAGGGCGACCGATACCGGCGTCGTCATGCCGCCTCCTCGCGCGCCGCGGCACACCCCGCACCGACCAGCGACCACAGCAGGATCGCCACCTCGGCGTCGGTTTGGAAGCACTGGAAGACGCCGCCCGCCAGCACGGCGACGCTCGCCATGGCACCGGCCACCGCGAGCGTCCCGCCGCGCCGGGCGCGCGCCGCCGTCAACGTGCTGGCGAGCACCGTCCCCCACATCACCAGGAAGGCCGCGAGGCCGATCACTCCGGCGTTCGCAGCCACCGCGAGATAGTCGTTGTGGGCGTGCGCGTCCGACCAGTAGAAGCCGGGCACGTGGTACTGCACGAAGGCGGCGTGCCAGTTCCCCGGGCCAACGCCGAGCACCGGATGCGCCTGGATCACGCGCAACGCGGTTTCCCAGAGGCGCAATCGCGGGCCGACGACATCGTCGCTCATCACGTGCAGGAGACGCGCACGCAGGGCCGGCACCAGCAGCATCGCCGCGATCAGGCCGAACAGAAGCCGGCCGAGATCGCGCCGGCGCGTCGGTGCCGCCGCCAGCAGCGCTACCGGCGCGGCGAGCAGGGCGCCGATCCACGCGCTGCGGCCATAGCTCCACAAGAGCGCGGCGCCGCAGCCGGCGCACGCAGCCAGCGCGGCGGCGCGCGTCGTCCCGCGTCGCGCCGCGGCCACCACCGCGAGCGCCACGGTCATCGCCAGCATCGCGTGTCCGGCGAGCGTCAGGTGGTGACTGAAGGTGCCGGTGGCGAGATAGCCGCCGGCCTCGAGTTGCTCCACCGCGCGACCGAGGAGCGGGTCGGTGCCGGTGACGTGCTGATAGAGGCAGTAGACGCCGAGCAGCGATTCGCTGGCGAGCAACGCCACGGCGGCGGCGCGCCCGGACGGCCGGGCGTCGTCAGCGGTGGCCGCGACGCACGCGGCGACGACGATCCACTCGTGGGCGGCCGCGCTCAGACCGCGCGGCAACGAGCGCTCCGCCACGATCGCCGCGGCACAGCAGACTGCCGCGAAGGCGGCGAGCGGTCGCCAGAGCGCCGAGGCCGGCAGCACGAGCCGCCGCGCCGCCCAGCCGGCGAGACACCACAGCGTCGCCAGGCCGAGCACGATCTCGGCCCCGCTGATCGACCACGGCGAGACCACGGCGAGCAGCACGATCAGCGCCTCGAGGACGCGCATCCACACGCTCATCGCCTCGCCAAGAATTGCCGTCGCCGCCAGCACGGCATCCAACGTTCCCGCCACCGGACGCGTGCAGCGCGACGGCGAGTCGCAGACGCAGGGCCCTCCCCGCAGGACACGATGCGGCACCGTCGTCGTGTGCGCGGGGTGTGTCCAGCCCGCGGGATCGTGCGGGCCGAAGAGGCCGACCGTCGGTACGCCACAGGCAATCGCCAGGTGCCGTGTGCCGTTGTCGTTGCCGACCAACACCTGCGCGGTCGTCAGCAGTCCGGCGAGCGCGCGCAAGGACGGCGTTTCCGGCGCGAGCGCGACGTCGCCCTCGACGCCACCAGGCGAGCACGGCCGCCGCATCCTCCCGTTCGCCCAGGCCCCAGAGCAGACGCACGCGCGCCCGCGCCGCCAACTGCGACGCCAGGGCCGCGAAGCGCGCGGGCGGCCATCGCCGCGACGCACGCCGGCTCGTCGTCGTCAGGAGGACGAGCGGCGCGGGGCTCGGCGGCAGCGCCGCCGCCGCCCACACGCGATCAGGAACGTCGCCCCCACCGTCGGCGCCCGCTCCACGGCGGCGATGCCGAGCGGCCCCAGCAGGGCTTGACGTGCCGTGCCGGTGTAGAGCGTCCCGCTGCGGTCGCGCGGCACCGCATCGGTGTACAGGCGGCGCCGCGCGCGCAGATCGTAGCCGATGCGCCGCGCCGCGCCGCTCCACCGGCACACCGCCGCGCTGAACGGCGTGCTGAGCACGTCGATCGCGATGGTCGGACGCGCCGCGCGCACGCGCGCCCACGCACGCGGCGCCCGCCACGGGTGCGACCAGTCCTCGCGGCGGATCGCCAGCACCGCGTCGACGGCCGGGTGTCCGAGCAACGGTTCGTGGCAGCCGCGATCCATGAGAACCGTGACGTGCCACTCGGGCCGCGCCGCGCGCAACGTGTCGAGCAGGGCGGTGGTCACCAGCGCGTCGCCGATGCGGCGGAATTGCGTGATCAAGACACGCTCGCTCATGCCGCCCTTTCGGCGCGCAGGGCCGCGAGCGCGGCGAGCACGGCGTCCACCGGCGGACCGTCCGGCACTGCGGTGACGGTGCGCACGTGCGCGCCGTAGCTCCACTCGTGCGCCTTGTCTTCGCGAAACACCAACACGCGCGGGATGCCGAGCGCCGCGGCCACATGCGCCGGTCCGGCGTCCCCGCCGATGTACACGCCGGCCTCGCCTACCAGCGCCGCGAAAGCGCGAATCGGCAACGCCGGCGCCACCCGCACGCCGCGTGGCGCGCGTCCGGCCAGGGCATCGCGTTCGCCGGGATCGCAGGCAAGCACCACATCGTCGCCCGCCGCCGCGCAGCGCGCCGCCACCGCGACGAATGCCTCCTCCGGCCAGCGCTTGGCGCCGCGGCCTCCGGTGTGCAGCACGACACGCGGCCCACGAGGGGTGCCCCACCAGGTGGCGGCTCCGGCGCGTTCGTCCACGGTGAGGATGAGACGCGTCGCGGCATCGGCGCCGTCCGCCGGAATGTCGCAGCCGGTCAGCAACGCGCGATACACACGCGGCCGCGGGGCACGCCCGGCATCCGCGGGCACCGGCACGAGGCGATTGCCGAACCGCGCCTCGTCGCCGCGCGCGAAGCCGATTCGCCACGGCGCCGCGGTGGCGCGGGTGAGCACGGCATCGGTGCGCGAGAACATGTGCGAATGCGCGGCGTCGATCGCGATGTCGTAGCGCGCGTCGCGGAGCGCGCGCAGCACACCGCGCAGCGCCGTCGCGGAGCGCCACAGCCGTGCGCGATCGACCGGGATCACACGCGCCACGAGCGGATCGGCCTCGAGGATGTCGGCGAACGCCGCATGCGCCACCACGTCGATCCGCGCGTCCGGCCAGTGCGCACGCAGCGGTTCGAACAACGTCGTGATGGTGAGCAGATTGCCGAGCCGGCGGTCGCTCCGCACGATCGCGATGCGCGGCGCGGCAGGCGGCTGCCAGTCAGGCGACTCGCGCACCGGCAACAGCCACGGCACCGCCCACGCCGCCAGACGCGTGCGCGCCGTGCGGGTCAGGCTCATCGATGCGACCACACCGCCCGGGTCGCGAAGACGGCGAAGAGAAGAACAGTAGTTTGAAACGTGCGTGTCTCGCTCCGCCACGCGGCGTGCCAATCGGCGGCACGCGCCTCCGCCTGCGCCCACGCCGTCGCGCGGACGCCGAACCGCGGCACCGCCGCGCAATAGGTGTCGTACGCACTGCCGAACAACTCGCGTAAGCGCGCCTCTTCGACCCGGACGATGAACCCGTACTGCACTGCGAACGCCGCCAACACCGCGAGCAACATCCACGGCATCCAGGCGTGGGCGAGCACCACGAACCCCGCGGTCATCAGCAGATTGCCCAGGTAGAGCGGGTTGCGGGTGCGCGCGTATGGGCCGCTGGTGACCAAGCGCGGCGCGCCGACCTCGCGCGTGCGCGTCGCCGAGCCGGCGTGCGCGACGCCCCACAACCGCACGCACTCGCCGAGCACCACCAACACCGTGCCGGTGATCACCGAACGGCGCGTCGGATGCGCGCCGATCCACGCCGCGAGGACCAGCGGAATCGGCGTGTACCCGCGCAGCTTGAACAGCCACGTGCCGACGGCTTGGGAGGGTGTCCTCGCCGCCGCCCCCGCATCAGACGGCATGGCGCGACTCCAACACCGCGCCGAGCGTGCGCGCGACGATCGTTGCGTCCAGCGTCAGGGACCAGTGCTCCACGTAATAGAGATCGTACAGGGTGCGCTCCTCGAAATCGGCGTCGCCGCGCAGATCGTGGATCTGCGCCCAGCCGGTCATGCCACTCTTCACACGGTGGCGGACGAAGTAATCCGGAATCGTGCGTTCGAGATCCGCCACGAACGCCGGCCGCTCCGGGCGCGGTCCGACCAGACTCATATCGCCGCGCAGCACGTTCCACAGTTGCGGCAGTTCATCGAGCGAGAACCGCCGCAGGACTGCACCGAGCCGCGTGCGGCGCGGATCCGCCGCGATCGCCCGGCGCGGTGCGCCATCGGCCTCGGCATCCAGGCGCATCGTGCGGAACTTGTAGATCACGAAACGCCGCAGGTCGCGTCCGACGCGTTCTTGCGCGTAGAACACCGGCCCCGGGGAATCGAGACGCACCGCCACCGCGAGCACCGCGAACAGCGGTGCCAACGCCACCAACAGCAGTGCCGACACCGCGATATCCATCGCCCGCTTGGCGACGATCTTCCAACCCGCGAGCGGCGACTCGCGCAGTCCGATCAGCGGGACACCCGCCAGCGACGTCATCACCGGATGCGCCGGCAGCAACTCCGCCACTTCAGGCACGAACTCGATGTCGATCCCGGCGGCATGCAGGCGTGCCAGCACCGCGGGCAGATGCGGCGCACTTGCCCACGGCAACGCGACCAGCAGGTGGTTCAAGCGATGCCGCGCGACGAGGTCCTCGAGGTCCGCGATCGCGCCGAGCCACGGCACGCTTTCGCCGCGCGTGACACCGCCGTCGCGCGGCATTCCGACCGCGCCACAAAACGCGTGCCCCACCGGCGCGCGACGCGCCAGGTCGCGCGCCAAGTACACGGCCATCGGACCATCGCCCACCACGGCCACGCGCGCCCACGGCTCACGCACCGCGCGCCGCAGCACCGCCGAGGCCGCCCGCCGCAAGCCGATCACGGCGACCCAGCCGCACACCCACGTCAGCGGCATCACCACGCGGCTGTAGCTGAAGCCGCGATAGAAGAACGACAGGCCGCCGGCCAGTAACGTCGCGACGACGCTGGCGCGGGTGATCGCCGCCGCGTCACCCTCGGCGCGCCGGCCGCGCGCGTCGTACAGGCCGGCATTGCGGAACGCCAATGTCCACAACACGCCAAGCGCGAGGCCGGCAAACAAGGTAGGCCGGGGTGGATCCGAACGCCCCTGGGTCGCCGGGACCCAGCGCGTGAGCGGCGACGCGAACCGGATGGTGTACGCCGCCAGCACGCCGCACATCGCCCCCACCATGTCGAGCACCCACCACAGCGCGCTCAGTTGCAGCAGCCGCAGGCGGCGCTCGGTGCGGCCGAGCCGCGCGCCGTGGGGCTCACGCGGACGCCTCGAGCGCCGGATGCGCGAACCCCGGCACCACGCGCGCCAACGACGCCAGGACGCGAGACTGGAATGCGGTCGTGGTGTACGGCGCCGCCTCGCGCCGCGCCGTCGCGTCGTCGATGCGCACCGCATCCACGCGGCACAATCCGTCCGCCAGCGCCTCCACCGATTGCTCGCCGACGTACACGCCGGTCACGCCGTCACGCACGGTTTCGAGCGCCCCGCCGCGCGCGTACGCCACCACCGGCGTGCCGCAGGCGATCGCCTCGACCGGTACCAGCCCGAAGTCCTCTTCGCCTGGGAAGACCAGACACCGCGCGCCCCGCATGTAGCGCACGACCTCCTCCATCGACGCCCAGCCGACGAACGTCGTTTCCGGACCGGCCAGGCGTTCGAGCCGCGCGCGTTCGACGCCGGTCCCGATGACCACCAAGCGCCGGCCGGTAGCGCGCGCCGCGCGCACGGCAAGATCGACACGTTTGTACGGCACCAAGGCCGAGAGCACGAGATCGTAGTCGCCGCGCGGCGCGTGGGCCTCCGGCGTGAACCGCTCGGTATCGATCCACATGCCGATCACCTCGCTGTCGCGCGCGTAGGTGCGCTGGATGCGTTCACGCACGTTCTCGCAGTCGGTGAGGAAGTGATGCACGCGCGGCAGCGTCGCGAGATCCCACGCGCGCAGCCGCGCCGCGACGGCCGGCATGACCGCGCGCGTCAGCGGCCCCGCGACCTCCGGCCCCCAGTAGGCGTCGTACATGTCCCAGACGTAGCGCATCGGCGTGAAGCAGTAGCAGACGTGCGTGGCGCCCGGCGCCACCCGCACGCCCTTCGCCACGCAGTGGCTGAGGCTGAGGACGAGGTCGTAGCCGCGCAGGTCGAAACTCTCGATCGCCGCGGGAAACAGCGGCAGGTAGCGTTGGTGGCGGCGCCGGGCGCCGGGGAGGCGCTGCACGAACGACGTGTGGATGGGGTGTGACGCAATCGTCGGGCTCACCGAGCCGTCGTGGTGCACAAGCGTGTAGATCGGCGCGTCCGGGAAGAGGTCGCAGACCGCCTCCAGGCACTTCTCGCCGCCCCGCATTCCCGTCAACCAATCGTGCACCAACGCCACGCGCATGGGGGCGCAGTCTAGCGGTGCGCCCCCCGTGCCACAACCGGAACCACGGTCCCCTGCCGGCACGCGGATCCCCGACCCGCCGGCCGATAATCACGAGAGCGGGAGGCAGCCCGGAGTCGCTCCGCGGCGTCGAACGCCCCGTGACCGTGCCCCACGGTCCCGCGGCCCCCGCGGGGTCCGCTTCTGCCGGATTTCCGGTTGTTCCCTGCGGCATCGACTGTTAGCCTGCGGCGGCGACGTGCGAATCCGCCCCGATCGGCGGCGTCGCGTGTCGTCCGGCGTTGCTTCGGCTCCCCCCCACGTCAGGAGGACAGGACCACGACTCGGTCGTCTTCGCGCCCAGGATGGCGCCTCAACTTGTTCGGGATCGTCTGGCTGGCGATCCTTCTCGGCGGTGCGCTGCGCGCATCGTCCGCCGACGCCGCGCCGGCGCGGCGCGTGTACCCGCATTTCGGCTCGGGCTCGACCGACACCACCGCGATCGTGCGCACCCCCGTCGTCTCCCAGACGCCGGCGGGCGTGCGCGCCTTGGCGCGGGGCGGCGTGACGCACAGTGACAGTCTCGCCGATTCGCTCGACACCCAAGATGCATCCGCGCTCGCCTTCGGCGTCGCGACGTACCCGGTGATCGTGCCGGAGACCAACGAGCGCGTGCAGCAGTTCCTCCGCATGTACACGGTGACCAAGCGCCGCACGTTCCAGGGGTGGCTCAACCGCGCGGGACCGTACTTTCCTCTGGTCGCCAAGAAACTGAGCGATGCGGGCCTGCCGATCGAACTCGCGTGCGTGGTGTTCATCGAGAGCGGCTTCAACCTCGGGGCGCGCTCGTGGGCGCAGGCCGTCGGGCCGTGGCAGTTCATCGCCGGCACCGCGCGCCTGTTCGGCCTCTCGGTCACCCGCGACGTCGATGAACGTCACGACATCGAACGCTCCACCGAGGCCGCGGCCAAGATGTTCGCCCGGCTCTACGACACCTTCGGCTCGTGGCCGCTGTCGCTCGCCGCGTACAACTGCGGCGAAGGGTGCGTCGGGCGCGCGGTGGGTCGCCAGCGGACGTCGGACTTCTGGAGCATGCGCTTGCCGCGCGAGACGCAGGATTACGTCGCGCAGTTCATGGCGGTGCTGCTGATCCTGCGCAGCCCGGAGCAGTACGGCTTCACGCTGCCGGGCTCCGATCCGCTCGTCTATCGCGAGGCGACGACGACGCGCCGCACCAACCTCAGTTCGCTCGCCCGCCGCTGCGGCGTCGAGCCGTCCACGGTGCTGTCGCTCAACCCCGCGTACCGCGGCGGCTGGGCGCCGGCCGGCCGCACGATCCGCCTGCCGCTCGCCGTCGAACCGGACGTCGCCAACACCGCGCTCGCGGTGGAGGACACACCGGCGGCGAAGCAGCGGGTGCCGCGCGCCACACCGCGGCACCGGGTGCGGGAACGCGATCGCAGCGACGCCGGCCACCGCGGCAGTTCCTCCGCGTCGCAGACGGCGCGCGCCGCGCGTCTGCGCATCGCGCCGCCCCCAGGCGACGCCACCGACTCGCACTCGCTCGCGCGCGCGGCGGAGGCGCGCTAGCCGCGAAGCTCGCGTACGACGTCACCGTTCTCCGCGGCCCGCGCAGCGGCATCGCCGCGGTCGTGGAGAACGGCGCCGTCGCTCTCGCGAGGCAGCTGCCCGCCGGATCGCTCGCGCTCCTCTGCAACGCCCCGCCTCGTCTCACCAGTGCACTGGCCGCACCCTGCCACGCCGGTCTCACGCTGCCGTGGCGCGCCCTCTGGATGCACGCCGTCGCCCCGCTATTGCTCGCGCAGTTGCGCCCCGACCTCACGCACTGGACGAACTACAACGCGCCGGTGTGCGGTGGCGGCCGGTTCGTCGTCACCTTCCACGACCTGTCGATGTGGCGCTTCCCCGCGTTCTTCGGCTGGAAGAAGCGCTGGTTGAGCCGCACCGTGATGCCGCACACGGCGCGACGCGCGCGCGTCATCGTGACGCTGAGTGAGGCGATGAAGCGTGAGATCGTCGACACCTTCGGCATCGGCGCGGACCGCGTGTGCGTCGCGTATCCCGCGCCGGACGCGCACTTCGCACCGGTGGCAGATCCGGCGCCGGTGCTCGCGCGTCACCGTCTCACGCGGCCCTATCTCCTGTTCGTCGGTACCTGGGAGCCACGCAAGAACCTTCCGCGCTTGCTCGAGGCCTTTGCCTTGCTCGACGACCCGACGCTCGACCTCGCCATCGTCGGCGCGCGCGGCTGGCAGGACGGTCCGCTGCGCGCGGCGCTCGCGGCCTCGCCGCGCCGCGAGGCGATCCATGTGCTCGAGTATCTCGCCGCGGAGGATTTGCCGGCGTTGTACAGCGGAGCCGCGGCCCTGGTGTCGCCCTCGTTGTACGAAGGGTTCGGCCTGCCGCCTGTGGAGGCGATGGCGTGCGGCACCCCGGCCGTCGTGTCGGACATCGCGGCACACCGGGAGGTGTGTGGCGACGCGGCGTTCTATTGCGATCCCGCCTCGTCGGACGACATCGCACGCGCCGTGCGCGCGGTGCTCGCGCTCACGGCGGATACTCGCGCCGGCGTGACCGCTCGCGGTCAGGCGCACGCGGCGCGGTACTCGTGGGAGCGGCACGCCGAGGCCTTGCGCGCCGCGTACGCGCGCGCCCTCGACGACTAGAGCAGACGCGGCTCGAGGAAATCCGCCAACACATCGTGCGCGACGAACCAGCGTGACGCCGGCATCCACACGCGCATCCCGTCGCGTTGGAGCGTGCCCTGCGCCGTGTGGCGCGCCAGAACCGCCTCGTACACGGCGGCGCAGTCCACTCCGAGGCGGCGCGACGCGGCCGCGAGATCCACACCTTCTCGCACGCGGAGGCCCAGGAACATCGTCTCCGCGACGATCTGCGACGGAGTCAACGTTTCGCGTTCGCCGCGAATGTCCGCACCCGCGGCGAGTCGCGTCGCGTACTCCGCGATATCGGAGGCGTTCGCCCAGCGCTCGGCGCCGAGCAGACTGTGCGCGCCGGGGCCGAGTCCGAGATAGTCGTCGCGCCGCCAGTAACCGAGGTTGTGCTGCGAGCGGTGGCCGGGCCGCGCGGCGTTGGAGACTTCGTAGTGGTCCCACCCATCCGCGGCCAACCAGGCGCGCGCCGCGTCGTAGCGCGCGGCCTGCGCATCGTCGTCCGGGAGGACGAGTCCCTTGCGCACTTGGCGCTCCAACACCGTCCCCGGCTCGAGCCCGAGGCCGTAGAACGAGAGATGCTCCGGCTCGAGTGCCGTGAACGCCTC
Source organism: Candidatus Eiseniibacteriota bacterium (assembly GCA_044229145.1). Taxonomy (GTDB): domain Bacteria; phylum Eisenbacteria; class RBG-16-71-46; order CAZEPH01; family CAZEPH01; genus JBKJUD01. The sequence continues at coordinate 105,648 of JBGATO010000001.1, forward strand.
GTAGCTCGCCCGCCACGCGGCCGCCGTCTCCTCGGGCAGGCCGAACATGCAATCGAGGTTGATCTCGTCGAATCCGCCATCGCGCGCGCGGCGCACCGCGGCCTCGACCGTCGCCCAGGTGTGCGGGCGGTTCAACGCACGCAGCGCGTCATCGTCCGGGGTCTGCGCGCCGAGCGACAGGCGCGTCACGCCGGCCGCGCGCAATGCCGCGACATGCGCCGCGTCGATGTTCTCCGGATTCGCCTCACTGGTGAACTCGACGACCGCGCGCAGGTCGAACGCCTCGCGCAGCCACGCACCGACCTGCACGATCTGCTCCGGCGACAAGACCGTCGGCGTGCCCCCGCCCCAGAACACCGTGTGGACTGCGCGCCCCGCCACCGCTGCCGCCCTCACGTCGATCTCCCGTCGCAACGCGTCGAGATACCGCGCGACCCGCGCCTCCGACACGCCCCGCGTCACGAAGGCGCAATACGTGCAGCGCTTGCGGCAGAACGGCACATGCAGATAGAGACCGAGACGCGGCGCGTCCCCGCGCGGCGTCTCGGCCTCCTCGTGCCACGACATCGACGCGCCTATTTGACGAGGTGGAACAAGCGACCCAATCGCGGCCGCATGTGCTCGGAGTCCCACGACCAGTAGATGATCAGCGCCTTGCCCTTGACGTTCTCCAGCGGAACGAATCCCCAATAACGGCCGTCGCTCGAGTTCTCGCGATTGTCGCCCATGCAGAACAGATTGCCCGGCGGCACACGGAACGGCGGGTCGTTGTCGCGCACATTGATGCCGGTGGGCGTCTTGTACGGGTAGATCGTCGGGTCGACGTGCTTGGTGTACGGCTCGTCGAGCGGCTTGCCGTCGACGAACACCACCTTGTTGCGGATCTCGACCGTCTGCCCTTCGCTGGCGATCACGCGCTTGATGAAGTCGACCTTCTTGTCGAGCGGATACTGGAACACGATGATGTCGCCGGTCTTGGGATGGCGGAGGCCCGGCAAACGGTCCTTCTCGGTGAACGGAATCCGCGCGCCGTAGACCAGCTTGTTGACGAACAGGAAGTCGCCGATCTGCAGCGTGTCGAGCATCGAGCCGGACGGGATGCGGAACGCCTGGAACATGAAGGTGCGGATGATGAGCGTGAGGACGACGGCGCCGCCGATTGCCTCGATCCACTCCCGCAGCTGACCCTTGCGCGGGGCACTCCCGCCCGCCGCCGACGCCGCACGCGCACGCGTGCCGTATTGAGGTGCCGCCACTAATCCTCCGCGCTCAAGACCGCCAAGAATGCTTCCTGCGGCACCGACACCGTGCCGATCTGCTTCATGCGCTTCTTGCCTTCCTTCTGCTTCTCGAGGAGCTTGCGCTTGCGCGAGATGTCACCACCGTAGCACTTGGCGATGACGTTCTTGCGCAAGGCGCTGATCGTTTCGCGTGCCACCACCTTCGCGCCGATGGCCGCTTGGATCGCGATGGGAAACATCTGACGCGGGATGACGCCCTTGAGTTTCAGCGCCACCGCGCGACCCCACGCTTCGGCCTTGTCGCGGTGCACGATCACCGACAGCGCGTCCACCGGATCGCCATTGAGCAGCAGGTCGAGCCGCACCATCGGCGCCTTGCGGTACTCGGCGAACTCGTAGTCCATCGACGCGTAGCCGCGCGACACCGACTTCAGCTTGTCGTGGAAGTCGACGACGATCTCGGCGAGCGGCAGCAGGTACGTGACGATCGCGCGCTTGTCCTCGAGGAACTCCATGCCCTCGTGGATGCCGCGGCGGTCCTGCGCCAGCGCCAGCACCGAGCCGAGATAGTCGGTCGGCATGACGATGCGCGCGCGCACCATCGGCTCTTCGATCGATTCGATCTCGTTGGGCTGCGGCATCTGCACCGGCGAGTGGATCATCAGTTCCTCGCCGTCGGTGCGCACGATGCGGAAGCCCACGCTCGGCGTGGTGATGATGAGACTGACGCCGAATTCGCGCTCGAGACGCTCCTGCACGATTTCCTTGTGCAGCAGACCGAGGAAGCCGGCGCGGAATCCGAAACCGAGCGCCGCCGACGTCTCGGGCTCGTAGGTGAACGCGGCATCGTTCAGCACGAACTTGTCGAGCGCGTCCTTGAGAACTTCGTAGTCGGCGTCGTTGATCGGGTAGAGCCCCGCCCACACCATCGACTTCATCGGGCGGTAGCCGGGCAGCGGCTCGGCGTGCGCGTCGCTGGCGTCGGCGATGGTGTCGCCCACCGTGGCGTCATGGACGTCCTTGATGTTGGCCACTACGTAACCGACGTCGCCAGCGAGGAGTTCCTTCTGCTTCTCCTTGGTCAGCCGGAAGATGCCGACTTCCTGCACCTCGAACTCGGCGCCGGTCGCCAACAGCTTGATCTTCTGCCCCGGCCGGATCGCGCCGTCCACCACGCGGATGTACGCGATGACGCCCTGATACTGGTCGAAGATCGAGTCGAAGATGAAGGCGCGCAGCGGCGCTCCGCGTGACCGCGCGGCGACGGCACCACCTGCACGATCTTCTCGAGGATGTCGTCGATGCCGATGCCGTTCTTGGCGCTCGCCAGCACCACGTCCTCGCGGCTGCCGCCGAGGATGTCGAGTACTTGATGCGCCGCGCGCTCCGGCTCCGCCGCCGGCAGGTCGATCTTGTTGACCACCGGAATCAACTCGAGGTCGTTCTCGATCGCCAGATAGAGATTCGACAGCGTCTGCGCCTCGACGCCTTGCGCGGCGTCCACGACCAGAATCGCGCCCTCGCACGCGGCCAGCGAGCGCGAGACTTCGTAGGTGAAGTCGACGTGGCCCGGCGTGTCGATCAGATTGAGCCGGTACGCGGTGCCGTCGGCCGCCGTGTAGTCCATCGAGATCGGGTGCGCCTTGATGGTGATGCCGCGTTCGCGTTCGAGCGGCATGTCGTCGAGCACTTGCTCCATCATCTCGCGCTGCGAGATGGTGTGCGTCGCCTCCAGCAGGCGGTCGGCGAGCGTCGACTTCCCGTGGTCGACGTGCGCGATGATGCAGAAGTTTCGGACCTTGCGGTCGATGGACGGCGCGTCTCTCAGCATGCTGGTCAGAATCCCACGGTGAGCGCGCACGCAACGCCGTCCGCCGCGGGATCGCGGCGTGGCTGCAGGCGCACCTCCACGGGTGCAAGTTCCTTTCCGAAAGTGAACAAGTGCGCGTCGACGTAGGCGTCGAGCATCGACACCAACGCCGCTCCGCAGTAGAACCACAGCGCCGCTTGGCGCGCGTCGATCGCTTGCGCCCGTGCCGTGGCGTCGGTGCGCGTGTGGGCCAGGTGATTCTGTGTCACGTACGCGCCGATCAGCGTGCCCTGCACGCCGATCACCAGGCCCGCCTTGATCCACTGGTGGTTGTAGAGCTGTCCCCAGCCCGGCACCAGCAACGACCGCAGCATCACGCGGCCGGGCGCATCGCGGCCGATGCCGCCGGCCAGCGTGTCGCCCTCGGCGCCGCGCAGCGTGCGCTTCGGCGCCTTGACTGACGCCGGCGTGGCGAGCGCACTGTCGGCCACCACCGTGCGCACGGTGCTGTCGCCATCGACGCGGGTGGTGACGGTGGCGCGCGGCGCGGCCAGGCTATCGCGCGGCGCCGGCTGCGCGTGCGCGGCGCCGGCCAGGACGATGAGTGCGACGAGGAGCGCTGCCGCGATCCCGCGATGGCGGGAACGTGTGGGAATCGAACCCACCCCGGACGCGCTAGACGCCCAGCAGAAGGATTTGAAGTCCTCGAGGTCCACCAGAACCCATCCGCTCCCTCGCCTCATGCGCCAGCCCGCCAGGCCGGCGCGCAAGCCGTGGAGCATAGCGAACGCGGCGCAAGGCGTCGAGGCCGCACTTCCCTAGCCGACGACCACAGGAGCGGCGCCGGACGCCTCGACCACCCCCACCTCCACCGCCTTCACCCCGCCCGCCGCGCAGCGCTTCACGAACCCGGCGACACGCCGCGGCGGCACCGCCGCCAGAATCCCGCCACTCGTCTGCGGATCGAACACCACCGCCGCCTTCCACGCCGGCACCCGCGGGTCGATGTGGACGTGCGGCCCATAGTACTCGCGGTTCGTCGACAGCCCGCCGGGATGGAAGCCGGTGCGCGACGCCTTCTCGACACCGGGCAAGAGCGGCAGCGCCTTCGCCACGAACCGCAGCGTGATGTCGCGCGGTCCGTCGACACCACCCGCCATGTTGAGCGCATGCCCCGCGAGGGCGAAGCCGGTGACATCGGTGGCCGCCGTCGCCCCGCTCGCGCCGAGCGCGCGCCCCGCCACCTTGTTCAAGCGCAGCAAGCTCTCCGTCAGCGTCCGCGCGTGCGCCGCCGACAAGCACGCGTTCTTGAGCGCGGTCGACAGGATGCCGGTGCCGAGCGGTTTGGTGAGCAGCAGCACGTCGCCGGGCCGCGCGCCGCGCGCCGTGACGACGCGCGCTGGATCGACCACGCCGGTGACCGCGAAGCCGAACTTGAGTTCGGGATCGCGCACCGAGTGGCCGCCGACCAACAGGCAGCCGGCCTCCGCGAGCTTCGCGCCGGCGCCGCGCGCCATCTCGGCGAGCGTGCCGGGCGGCAACTCGTCCGGCTGCGCGCACAAAATGCTCAGCGCGGTGCGCGGCTCACCGCCCATCGCGTAGACGTCGGAGAGCGCGTTGGCCGCGGCGATGGCGCCGAACGCGGACGGGTCGTCCACCACCGGCGTGAAGAAGTCGACGGTGTGGATGAGCGCGACGTGATCGCAGACGCGATACACGGCCGCGTCGTCCCCCGCCTCGACGCCGACGAGCAGTCGAGGATCGCGCGGAGCCGCCGGCAAGGCGGCAAGGAAGGAACTCAGGTCCGCCGGACCGAGCTTTGCCGCTCAACCCGCGCAGCTCACCTTGTCGGTGAGCCGGAAGATCTCGCCGCGGGTGCGAGTCCGCGGTCGTCGCGAGGAACCGGGCGCGGTCATGGGTGCGCTCCGTGGGTCCGGGGGGACGCCGAGCTTACTTGAAGTGCGTGAACCAGTGCGGCCCGTTGACCGGGCCCTGCGTGCGCAGCGCGATCGCGTCGATCTCGACCAGCGCACCCTTCGGCAGGCCGACTACCGCGACAGTCGAACGCGTCGGCAGCGTGTCGGCGAAGAACTCCGCGTAGACGGCGTTCATCGCCGCGAAGTCGTCCATCGTCGTCAGATAGACGGTGGTGCGCACGATCTCGTTCATCGTCGACCCGGCCGCCGCCAGCACGTTCTGCAAGTTGGTGAGAGCTTGCCGCGTCTGCTCCGCCACGCCGCCGGCCACCAGTTCGCCGGTCGCGGGCACCAGGCCCACTTGCCCGCTGGTGAAAATCATTTCGCCCTGGGCGATGAGTCCCTGGCTGTACGGGCCGATGACTTTCGGCGCGTCGTCAGTCTGAATTGCACGCGAGGCCATTCGCTTACTCCACGGTCACGGACTTGGCGAGGTTGCGCGGCTGGTCGACGTCGCATCCTCGCAGAACGGCGATGTGATATGCCAACAACTGCAACGGCAGCACGGTCAGGAGCGGCGTCAGCATCTCGAGCGTCTCCGGCACGTAGAGCACGTGGTCGGCGAGCGTCTTGACGTGGGTGTCGCCCTCGGTGGCCACCGCGATGATGCGGCCGCCACGCGCCCGCACCTGTTCCATGTTGTTCAGCACCTTGCTGTACGCACTGTCCTTGGTGCAGATGATCACCGCCGGCATGTTCTCGTCGATGAGCGCGATCGGCCCATGCTTCATCTCGGCCGCCGGGTAGCCCTCGGCGTGGATGTACGAGATTTCCTTCAGCTTCAGCGCGCCCTCGAGCGCCACCGGGAAATTGTAGCCGCGGCCCAAGTACAGGAAGTTGGTGTGGTGCGCGTACGCCTTGGCGATCTCGAGCACCGCGTCGCTGTGTTCGAGGATCTGGCGCATCTTGCCGGGGATCGCCTGCAGCTCGCGCGCGATCGCGATGCCGGTCTCCTCGCGCATCGGGCCGATGCGGCCCAGACGCAGCGCGAGCAGCGCCAGCGTCGCCACTTGCGAGGTGAACGCCTTGGTCGACGCGACGCCGATCTCGGGGCCGGCGTGAATGTAGATGCCGCCGTCCGATTGCCGCGCGATCGTCGATCCGACCACGTTCACGATGCCGAGCGCCTTCGCGCCCTTGGCCTGCGCTTCGCGCATGGCGGCGAGCGTGTCCGCGGTTTCACCCGACTGCGAGATGACGACGACGACGGTGCCGGGCCGCACGACCGGATCGCGGTAGCGGAACTCGCTCGCGTACTCGACTTCGACCGGCAGGCGCGCGTGCTCCTCGATCATGTACTCGCCGATCATGCCGGCGTGCCACGAGGTGCCGCAGGCGGTAAAGATCAAGCGGTCGACCTGCGCGAGGTCGTGGTCGGTCATGTTGAGGCCGCCGAGTTTGGCGCGGCCTTCGTCGATCTGCAGGCGGCCGCGGATCGCATTCTGGATGCAGTCCGGCTGCTCGTAGATCTCTTTGAGCATGAAGTGCGGGTGGCCGCCCTTCTCGATGGTCGCGAGGTCGCCGCTGACTTCGTGCACCGGCTTGGCGATCTGCTCCTGGCGCAGGTTGAGCGTCTTGTAGCTGTCGCGCGTGAGGCTCGCGACTTCGCCGTCGTCGAGGTAGACGACCTTGGCGGTGTGCGCGCGAATCGCCGCGGCGTCGCTCGCCAGGAAGTGCTCGCCCTGGCCGATGCCCACCATGAGCGGCGAGCCATTGCGCGCGCCCACCAGGCTGTTCGGTTCGTCGGCGCTGATCACCGCGAGGCCGTAGGTGCCGTCGACGAGACACAACGCCTGAATGACGGCTTCCTCGAGCGAGCCCTTATACAGCTTCTCGATCAGGTGCGCGAGGATCTCGGTGTCGGTGTCGGTCTGCATGACGTGGCCTTCGGCGACCAACATGCGCTTGAGCGATTCGAAGTTCTCGATGATGCCGTTGTGCACCACGGCGATCTTGCCGGTGCAGTCGGTGTGCGGGTGCGCGTTGGTGTCGTTCGGCACACCGTGGGTCGCCCAGCGCGTGTGGCCGATGCCGGTGGTGCCGTGGAAGAGGATGTGCGAGCCGTTGCCGTTCGGCGCTTGCCGTTCGGCCTCCACCGCGCCCTCGAGCTGGCCGATCTTACCGGCCTTCTTGCGAATCGCCAGGTGCTGATCCTCGAGCACGGCGACGCCGGCCGAGTCGTACCCGCGATATTCGAGGCGGCGCAGCCCTTCGAGCAGAATGGGCAGCGAATCACGCTGGCCGAGATAGCCGACGATGCCACACATGGGTTCGGCGATTCCTCCTGGGAAACGGCTACGACGCGGCGGCCAGCGCGCGATCCGCGAGCTGGCACAAGGCGTCGACGTCGGCGGCGCTGGTGCCTTCGGCGATGACACGCACCACCGGCTCGGTGCCGGACGGGCGCACGTGCACCCAGCCGCGCTCGGTGTCGACGCGGACCCCGTCGGCGCGATCGATGCGCGCCGTCGGCGTCTCCTGCGCGAAGGCCGCCGCCACCGCGTCGGCGGCGAACGGCGCCGCGCCGGCGGGACGCGCGATCTTGCGCTTGGCCATTGTATAGCGCGGCAGCGATTGCACCAGCGCGGCGAACGATCCGCTCGAGCGGGCCACGTGGGACAACACGAGTCCAATCCCCACCGCCGCGTCGCGCCCGTAGTGCAGCGCCGGGTAGATGACGCCGCCGTTGCCCTCGCCGCCGATGATGGCGCCGCAGGCCTTCATGCCGGTCACCACATTGGCCTCACCCACCGGCGTGCGCGTCACCGCGACGCCGTAGCGCTGGGCGACATCGTCCACGCCTCGCGTGGTGCTGAGGTTGGTGGCCACCGGGCCGGGCGTCCGCGAGAGCACCGCGTCGCAGGCGAGCACCAGCGTCATCTCCTCGCCCAGCGGAACGCCATCGGGCCCGACGATCGCCAGGCGGTCGGCGTCCGGGTCGTGCGCGAGGCCGCACGCGGCGCCGGTTGCCACGACGCGTTCGGACAGCGCGGTGAGGTTCTCCGGCAGCGGTTCGGCGCCGCGCGGGAAGATGCCGTTGGGCTCGCAGTAGAGCAGCTCGACCTCGCAGCCGAGCCGTTCGAGCAGCTGCGGCGACGAGGTCGCGCCGGCACCATTCACACAGTCGAGCACCACGCGCGGCTTCCACGCGCGCACCGCCTCGACGTCGACGAGATCGAGCGCCAGAACCGCGTCGATGTAGCGCGCGATGGCATCGTGGGAGGCGCGCGCGCGGCCGATGCGCTCGGCGGGCACCCAGGCGTGGTCGCCCTCGGCCTCGCGCTGCACCAGCGCGGCGAGTTCCGCGATGCGCGCCGCCGGCAGGAAGAGTCCATCGCCGCCGACGAACTTCAGCGCGTTCCACGGGAACGGATTGTGGGAGGCGGTGACGCACAGACCGCCCACCGCGTCGGAGTTCTCGACCGCGTACTGGATGGCCGGGGTGGCGGCGATCCCGAGGTCCACGACGTCGCAGCCCACCGCGGTGAGCGCGCCGGTGACGGTGGCCTGCACCATGTCGCCCGAGGGACGCGTGTCACGGCCGATGGCGATCGGGCCGGGCCCCACGAGACGGCCGAAGGCGGCCGCGTAGCGCGCGAGGAGGTCAGGGGTCAGCGACGAGCCGACGACACCGCGCAAGCCCGAGACGCTGAACAGCAAATCGCTCATGCACATCTCCGCCGGAAAACTGTCGGTCCCGGCCCGGGGTGGTCGCCGAGATCGACGCGGCCCGCACCGCCGGACAGCGAAAATGCGGGCGGGGCGCCTGGGCCAGGGCGGGATGGAGCTGGTGCGCGGAATCGAACCGCGGACCTACGCATTACGAGTGCGTCGCTCTACCATCTGAGCTACACCAGCTTCGAAACACCATCGCGTTGCACGTGGGATCAACGCGAAACGCACGCGCCGGACGCCGGCGCGAGGACGTCGACATGTCATCGGCCGCCGCAAAGCGCGGGGCCACATAGTCCGCATTGGCGCCCGGTGCGTCAAGCGAAAATCCGCCCCGCCGGGCGTTGCTTGACGCTGGTGGTCCCCGCGCGTACCGTCTGCCCACATCGCATTCGTCGGAGGAACTTGATGGTCACGCCGTCGTCCGGCGGCGCCCCGGTGGGCGCCCCGCCCCAGCAGCAGATCAGCATCGAACTGGGCGAGAAGGAAGCCGAGGGCATCTACTCGAATCTCGCGCTCATTTCCCACTCGTCGTCCGAGGTCATCATCGATTTCGCGCGCGTGCTGCCCGGGACGCCGAAGAGCAAGGTGTACGCGCGCATCGTGATGACACCGACCCACGCCAAGTCGCTGCTCCAGGCCCTCGAGGGCAACCTCAAGGCCTACGAGACTACTCACGGCAAGATTCGCACGGTGCCGGGCGACGAAGGCAAGGAAATCGGGTTCCAGCCCACGAGCTAGCGGCCTGCGGCCGCGCCACTCCCTCACGGCCATTGGCAAGGACACGCGCACCGTCATGATCGGAACGCTCTGCTTCGTGCTGCACTCCCACATTCCCTACGTGCTCGGCCACGGACGCTGGCCGCACGGGGTGGACTGGCTCCACGAAGCTGTCGCCGAAACCTACCTGCCGCTCCTGCGCGCCTGCGAGCAGTTGATGGCCGACGGCATCGCGCCGCGCCTCACCTTCAGCGTGACGCCGGTACTCGCCGAGCAGCTCACCGATCCGCGCTATCCCGACGAGTTCGAGACCTACCTCGCGGTGAAGCGCGAGGCCGCCGCCGCGGACGAGACGACCTTCCGCCGCACCGGCAATCCGCGCCGCGCCGCGATGGCCGCGCACTGGGCGCGCTTCTACGCACAAGCGCTCCACGACTTCCGCGACCGCTACGGCGAAGACGTCGTCACCGGCTTCCGCCTGCTCCAGAACCGCGGCGCCATCGAGATCATCACGTCGGGCGCCACGCACGGCTATCTCCCGCTGCTCGGCAGCCAAGCAAGTGCCGAAGCGCAGATCAAGCAGGGCGTGAAGGCGTACCACCGTCAATTCGGCCGCGCCCCGCGTGGCATCTGGCTCCCTGAGTGCGCCTACCGGCCGCGCGGCGCCTGGACGTCGCCGGTGGACGCCGCGCACCACGACGACGATCGCGCCGGGGTCGAGGAGATGCTCGCCGCCCAAGGCATCCGCTACTTCGTCGCCGACTCGCACTTGATCCAGGGCGGCAAGCCGCTCGGCGTCTATCGCGTCTTCGGCCACGGACCGGCGCTGCACTTCACCGACGACCACGTCTTCCCCGAACGCGCGAACTCGGTGCACGCGGCGTGGGCGGTGGGCACGGCGGGCGCTCCGGCCGAACGCGCACCGGTCGCCGTCGTCGCGCGCGATCCCGGCACCGCCGTCATGGTGTGGAGCGCCGACGTCGGCTATCCCGGCGACGGCGCGTACCTCGAGTTCCACAAGAAGCACCACCCCGGCGGCCTGCGCTACTGGCGCGTGACCTCACGCGACGCCGACCTCGGCGACAAGGACTCCTACGAGCCGGAACGCGCCGCCGAGCGCATCCGCGCCCACGCCGAACACTTCGTCGCGACGGTCAAGGAGACGCTCGCCAAGCAGCACGCCGCCACCGGCGAGCCGGGATTGCTGCTCGCGCCGTTCGACAGCGAACTGTTCGGGCATTGGTGGTTCGAAGGTCCGGATTTCCTCGCGCAGGTGATTCGCCTGCTGCATCAAGACGGCGACGTGAAGGTGGCGACGGTGAGCGAGTACCTCGACGCGCACGGCACCGCGGGCACCCTGCAGTTGCCCGAGGGAAGCTGGGGCGCCGGCGGCCACCACCACGTGTGGCTCAACGACGACACGCAGTGGACGTGGCGCCACATCCACGCCGCGGAGGCGACGCTCGCCGAGCTCGCGCGCGAGGCACTGCAGAACGGCGATCCGCTGCTCGAGCGCGTGGTGCGGCAAGCAGCGCGTGAGTTGCTGCTCTTGCAGGCGAGCGACTGGCAGTTCCTCATCACGACGTGGAGCGCCCGCGACTACGCCGAAATGCGCGTCGCCGAACATGTCGAAGCGTTCGAGCGATTGGTGGCGATCGCCCGCGAGCGCCTCGCCTCCACCGGCGCCGAAGAGATCCACACGCCGGGCGATCAGCCGTCGTTCCGCCGCCAGCGCTTGTTGGCGGAGGACGACCGCCTGGCACTCGAAGCGCTCGAATTCCAAGACCGCCTCTTCCCGGACCTCGATCTGTCCTGGTGGGCGTCGATTCCCGAACGCGTGTAGACCCGAGGCGACGACGGCGCGATGGACGCGACCTTCCGATTGCAGTGCAAGGAGTGCACGCGCTGGTACGGCGCCGAAGACGACGAGATCGGCCCGTGCATGATCAAACACGCGCGCGGCGAGGCGCGGCACCTGACGCACGGATCCTACGAGTGCGACGAGCCGGAGAATCTCGCGCAGTACGCCGCCCGCGCCGCCGGTGGTGAGGACCCGGACGCGCCCTCCGCATGATCGTTCGTCCCGCCACTGACAGTGACCTGCCTCGCCTGCGTGCTCTCACCGACAGCGAGGGTTGGGGCTACGAGGAGCCCGATCTGCGGCGGCTCCTGGCTCTGTGCCGCGACGGCTTCTTGGTGGCCTGCGACGACACCGGCTCGGTGGCCGCGACGCTGAGCACCCTTCCCTACGCCGGCGCGGCGTGGATCGGCAACGTGGTGGTGGACAGCTCACTGCGCGGGAAGGGCGTCGGCCGCGTCTTGATGGACGCGGCGCACGCCTTCTGCGACCGGCACCGCCTTGCCCACGTCTACCTCGACGCGTACCCGCCGGCCATCGGCTTCTATCGCGCCCTCGGCTATCAGGACGATGGGGAGACGCACCGCTGGTCCCTCACCGTGGCGCACGGGCAGGCGGTGTCCCGCCCCGGGACCTACGAACTGGCGCCCGGCGACCTGGATGCCCTGACCGCCGCGGACGCGGACGTGTTGGACCACAACGGCGCCACGCACCGACGCTCGCTTCTCGGACATCTCATGCGGGATTATCCGGGATGGGCGCTCGGCCTCCGCGACGACGCGGGGCAGCTTGCGGCGTGGGGCCTCGCCCGGCCGGGATCGACCTCCTCCGAACTCGGCCCCATCGGTGGCGCTCCGGACGCCGCCGCTCTTCTCGGCGACACGCTGCTGTCGCGCCTCGAAGGCCGTGCGGTGGAGCTCAGCGTCCCCGCCGCCAATCCGCACGCCGAACGCTGGCTCGTCTCGCACGGGTTCGATCGCATCGGCTGGCATCTGCGGATGTATCGCGGTGCCCGGCTGCATTGGGATCGCGAGCGTCTGTGGGCGCTCGGCGGACTCGAGAAGGGCTAGTTCCGTCACCGCGCGTGGACACGGAGTCCGCGCGCCGCTCGCATCGTCGGAGGAGACATGGCTGTCCGTCTGTACAACACGCGTTCGGCGTCGATCGAAACCTTCGTCCCCGCCGCTCCGCCGCGCGTGTCGATGTACATCTGCGGTGCCACCGTCTACGCGCCGGCGCACATCGGGCACGGACGCTCGTATGTGATCTTCGACACGCTGCGGCGATTGCTGCTCTTCCACGGATACGATGTCGACTTCGTGCAGAACTTCACCGACGTGGCGGAGGAGATTTCGCTGCGCGCGCGCGATGAGCACATGGACGCCGACGCATTTGCCGACCGCTTCGTGCGCGAATTCTGGGAGGACATGGACCGGCTGGCGATCCTGCGCGCGCGCGCCTATCCACGGGTCAGCGAATACATCGACGGCATCATTGCGTCGATCCACGGATTGCTCGCGCGCGACGCGGCGTACGTGCTCGACGGCAGCGTCTACTTCGACTCGCAAAAGGCCGGCGGGTTTGGCGCGCTGTCGCACCAACGGCTCGAAGACATGATCGCCGGCGGGCCGGGGAGCGCGGGGGGACGGCGTCACGCTCTCGACTTCGCGTTGTGGAAGCCCGCGGTGCCGCCGGAGTCGTCGTGGCCGGCGCCGTGGGGCGACGGCCGTCCGGGCTGGCACATCGAGTGCACCGTGATGTCGGGCGCCTTGCAGCCGCGGCCGCTCGACATCCACGGCGGCGGACTCGACCTCATCTACCCGCACCACGAGAGCGAGATGCTGATCGCGCACGCCGAAACGGGCTCCGATCTCGCGCGCTTCTACCTGCACCACCAGCTCGTCACGCACCGCTTGCAGAAGATGTCGAAGTCACGCGCCAACTACGTGACCTTGCGTGAGGTCTACGAGGAGTACGAGCCTGAGGTCGTGCGCGTCGCGCTGTTGCAGCACCACTACCGCGAGCCGATGGAGTGTTGCGACGAGGGATTCGATGACGCGGAGCGCGCGCTCGACACGTTGCGGCGCGCGGTCGAGATCGTCGGGCACGCGGAGCCGCGTGTCGTCGCGGCGGAGAGTCTCGGGGGAAGGATCGTCGCCGCGGTGGACGACGATCTCGGCACGCCGACCGCCCTCGACCTCGCCCTCGCGGAGGCCGAGGCGGTCACCGCGCATCCACAGGACCTCACGCCGGAGCGTCGCGCCGACGCCGCGGCCGCGTTTGCGGGGCTCGCAGAAATCTGCGGGCTGCCGTCGCTGCTCGCGCGCTAATCGCCGTCCCATACCAGGCGCGGCACGTCCGACGGCGGCTTCCAGCGTTGGTGGAACCAATAGTATTGCGCCGGCGCGCGGCGGATTTGGGCTTCGACGGCGGCGGTCATCGCGCGCGTGAGGCGCAGGGCGTCGCGGTCGCGATCCGCGGTTGACTCGAAGACGAGTGCGGGTTCGAACGTCGCGGTGTGATGTACGCCATCCGCGTGGCGGACGATCGAGACAGGCACGACCGCGGCGCCGGAACTCAACGCGATCCGTGCGGCGGCCGGAGACGTCGCGGCGTGATGTCCGAAGAACGGCACCAGGACGCCGCCGCGCCGCAACCGTTGATCGACGAGCACTCCCACGATCTCGCCGCGCCGCAAGCGCGTCAGAGCCTCGCGCCCGCCGCCGCGCAGCGGAATCGTGCCTTGTCCCCCGGCGCGCCGCGCCGCGTTGAGCCATCGATCGACGCGCCGGTTCCGCTGCGCGCCGACGAGCACCGCTGTCGGATAGCCCTCGGCGACCAGACGCGGACCGATCAGCTCCCAGTTGCCGAGATGGCCGGTGAACAACAACACACCGCGCCCCACGGCCCGCGCGGCATCGAGGTGTGCGAGGCCATCCAGCGCCACCAGATCGCGCAGCCGCGGCGTCCGCTCGGCGAGCAGCAGACACTCGACGAGCAGACGGCCGCCGTGCGCGAACGTCTCCCGCGCCCGCGACGCCGCTGCACCGTCCGCGCCGTACGCACGCCGCAGATTGTCCGCGACGATGCGGCGGCGCTTCGGCATCACGGCGCGCAGCGCCAGGCCGAGTGCCGCACCGACGTGCGCGGCCGTGGTGTCGTCGAGCGGACGGATCCCCGCAGCCAGCGCCCGCAGCGCGACGGCCTGCGCGCGGTGCGCCAGCGGATCGCCCGTCACACCACCCATCGCGCCACCGGAGAGAATCGCCATCCGATCGCCTGATCGCAGCACGCGGCACTGCACACCAGGCAGCCAATGCACGCTGCCGCGTCGACTGCCGGCGGCGCGTTCTCGCGCAACCGCAGGGCGCCGGTCGGGCACACCGGCACGCAGGCCGCGCACCGTGTGCAACGCGTCGCGTCGATGCGCGCCTTCACCCACAACGCACGTTGGAGCAGCGGTGCGACGCCGCGTGGAATGTGACGCGCTGCCCAGTAGCTCGGACGCCGCGCGGGACGCGGAGCATCGTGTCCGAGCGGCCCGGCGACGTGCACGAAGGCGGGCAGCGTGCCCCGCCGGTTCGCCGCGTCGATGACCGGGAGCTCGTGCGGGCGGACGTCCAGAATCGGCGCGCATGCCGCCTCCACGGCCAGTGCGTCGCGGCCCGCCACCAGGCGACCCCGATGCACCGGCGGCCCGCCGCTCGGCCCCTCGCCTTCCATGCAATCGATCGCATCGACGATGGTCAGCGCCGGCGCCACCAGCGACGCGAGGTCGAGCAACACCTCGACGAAATCGGACGGCCGCGGATACCGCGTGTGCCACGTCCCCTTGGCGAAGCCCGGCTGCGTGCCGTAGATGTTCTTCACCGCGCCCGTGAGCAACGTGAGCGTGTGGGTCTTCAACTTGGCGAGCGAGATGATGACATCAAGGCCGCTGCGGGCATGATGCCGCGCGATGCCCTCCACCGCGCCGGGCGGACTGTCGCCGATCGTCACGTGGCCGCCGGCGTCGAGCACTGCGCGCGCGACCGCCGCCACCACCTGCGGATGCGTGGTGACCGCGCGATGCGGGCGGGCGGCATTGAGCAGGTTCGGCTTGAGCAACACCCGCGTGCCGCGCGACACGAAGGCTCGTATGCCGCCGAGCGGCGCGAGCACATCAACGAGCGCACCATCGAGCGCCGCCGCGTCGTATGTCGGCGCACGCACGATCGACACATCGGGCACCGGCGGCGTGCCGCCGGGCGACCAGGGCAGCAGCGTCGTCATCCGCGCCTTCGCTTCATGGCGTGTCGCGCAGTCCCGCGTACAACGCCGGCCGCCGCTCGGCGAACAGATCGTTGCCGGACGACAGCTGCTTCGAGCGCGCCTCGGCGAGGTCGAGCGTCGCCACCGCGCCCCACGCGCCACTCTCCGGGCCTGCCACCAGGCGCTGCATGCGCAGACCGGTGATCTGGCTCGCGCCGGTGAACGTCAGCGTCGTGCCACCGCGCGCTTCGGTGCCGACGCGATTGGCCGTCGCCGCGAACACGCGATTCTCCAGCGAGCGGGTGAGCATCGCCTGCTGGCAGAACGGCAGCACGAGATTGGCAGGATGGCAGACGAGTTCGGCGCCGCGCAACGCCAGCGAACGCATCGTCTCGGGGAAGAACCAGTCGAAGCAGATCATCACGCCGAGGGCACGGCCGCGCCACTGCACGACCGGCGCCGGCGCCTCGCCCGGCGCGAACCAGCGGCGTTCGTCGCCAAACAGGTGGATCTTGCGATAGATGGCGAGCACGCCTTCGGGCGCCAAGACCGCCGCGCTGTTGTAGACACGATCGTCCGCGCGCTCCGCGAAGCCGGCGACGATGACCGCGTCGCGTGCGGCTGCGACCTCGCGCAGGCGCGCGAGCCGTGGTTCGTCGACCGTCTCGCTCAATGCGCGCACTTCGTCGTGCGACGCGAAGACGTATCCCGAGAACGCCAGTTCCGGCAGCACGAACACGTCCGCGTCGAGTGTCGCCATCGCTGCCACGAGCGCCTCGCAATTGGCGTCGCGCGCACCGAAGACCGGCGACGACTGCACGACCGCCACGCGCGTCGTCATGGTGTGATCCTCCGCGACGGCAGGACGGCCGCCACCGCATCGGCCATCGAGGCGATGCCGTCGCGCACCGGATCCGCCACCGGCAGGCCCGTCTCCTGCGCGATCCGCGCCCGCGCCGCCGCGGCGGCGTCCGCCGACATCGTCACCGTGTTCAGCGCCACCGCGACGACGCGTGCCGGCTTCACCGGCGCCGCGCACGCTTCGTACAGTGCGATGAGGTCGCGCACCGGTGGAATCGCCGTGCGCGCGTAGCCATTCACGTGGCGACGAGCCGGATCGTGCACCAGGACGAGCGCATCCGGACGCGCACCGTGCAGCAGGGAGAGCGTGACACCACTGTACGCCGGATGGATCACCGAGCCCTGCCCTTCCACGACGACGCAGCCCGCGCGCCGCAATCCTTCCTCGACGATGGCGTGTGTTGCCCCGGCGCCAAAGTCGGCGATCACGCGGTCGGTCGCGATGCCCCAGCCGGTGAGCAAGATGCCCGTCTGTCCCGTCGCGCCCATCACCGCGTCGACACCGCGCGCGCACAGAGCCTCGGCCAGCAGGAGCGACACCGTCATCTTGCCGACGCTGCAGTCGCTCCCCACCGTGAGCACGACATCGCCCGGCCACGGCCGTTCGTCTTCCGGTGGTAGCGTGAGAATCGCCGGTGGCCGTCGCAGATCGATCAGCTCGACGCCGCGCGCCTCGGCGCGTGCGACGAGATCCGCGTCGTCGGCGAGGAACACGTGCAGGCCGCTCACCACGTGCAGACCGGCATCGACCGCTTCGACGATCGCCTCCCGATATGTGTCGGGCAAGCCGCCCCCGCGCGGCGCGATCCCGATGAGCAGCGCGGTCGCGCCGAGCGCAATCGCCTCGCCCAGCGTTGCCACCACGGGCGGCGCGGAGTCGACGCCCAGCAACGTGGCGGCGTCCGCGCCGGCGTGCGTCGAGTCGAGCAACGCCACCACCTCGTCGCGCCGGAAGCGCACGACGCACGCCGCCGTCTTCGACTGGAACACGCCGAGCGCGCCCTCGACGAGGATCGCGTAACGGACCGGCGACGGCAGCGTGACGGTGAGCGTGCGGCTCACAGAGGCCGCGCCTCACGCAAGGCCTTCGCCACCGCACGGTCGCGCGGCGCGACGCCGAGGCCGGGCGCGTCGCTCAACGTGATCGCTCCGCTCTCGACGCGCATGCCGCGCATCGGGTCGCGCGCCAGCAGCGTGCTGCCGTCGAGATCGAGCACGTCGGCCTGCGACGCGAACTGCGCCGCCGCCGTCACGCCGACCGACGTCTCCACCATGCACCCGAACATCACCTGCAGCTTCAACGCGCGTGCCGTGGCGATCATGCGCCGCATCTCGCGGAGGCCGCCGCACTTCGCCAGCTTGATGTTGATGCCGTCGACACGACCGGCCAGCCGCGCGAGATCGTCGCTGGTCTCGCACGCTTCGTCGGCGAACACCGGCACGTCGACGCGATCGCGCACGTAGCGCAGGCCGTCGAGATCGGCCGCCGGCACCGGCTGCTCGATCATGTCGACGCCGAGCGCCGCCAATCGCCGTCCGCGCGTCACCGCCTCGCGCGGCGTCCAGCCTTCATTCGCATCGACGTGCAGCGTCTGGTCGGTGTGCTTCCGGATCTCTTCGACGACCTCGACGTCCCCCGCGAAGCCGACCTTGATCTTGAGCGCGTCCCACCCCGCCGCCTCACGCACCTTCGCCAGCATGATCTCCGGCGTGTCGATGGCGATGGTCAGCGACGTCGACGGCAGCGGCAGGCCGCGGAAACCGAACACGTCGACGAGCGGCGCGCCGAGCGCCTTGCCGAGCAAATCGTGCAACGCCATGTCGACGGCGGCGCGCGCCGCCGGCTTGTGCCGCAGCCGCGCACGGCAGCGGTCGAGAAGCAGGTCGAGCGCGAAGGGCGATGCGTCGGCACTCGCCAGCTCGCGCGCGTACACGCGCAACGCCGCCAATACCGTGCCGGTGTTCTCGCCAAAATACGTCGACGATGCTGCTTCGCCATAGCCCGTGAGCCCGCGCCAGCCGAGGGCCACCAGCACGGTTTGGAATTCGCCGGTGCCCCCGCGCGCGATGCGGAACGGGTGGCGGGTTTCGAGGGCGAGCGGCAGCGCGCGCAAGGTGATGCCGGGAGTTCGTGCCATGGCCCGAACCGTGCCGGAGCCCGGCGTGCGCGTCAAGGCGTGAGCGGTTGGCGCTGGACGCCGGTGGAGCGAGCCGCTACAACCGCGCCATGGACACACACGCGTGGCAATTGAGTGAGGGCGATGTCCCGCTGCTGGTCTGGCACGGCGGCGGGCCGGACGTCGTGGCGGTAGTCAGCACGCGGCGCGGCGGCGTCTCGCCGGCTCCGTGGACATCGCTCAATCTCGGCCGCGCCGTCGGCGATGACGAGGCGCGCGTCGACTTGAACCGCGACCGCCTGCTCGCCGCGTGCGGCGGCACCGCGATGCGCCTCGCGCGCATCCACCAAGTGCATGGCGGCGAGATCCGCGACACCGACGCGCCGGAGTGGGACGACGACGGCCCGCGGCCCGATGCCGACGGCCTGTGCACCACGCAGGCGGGCCGGCTCCTCGTCATCACCGTCGCCGACTGCGCGCCTGTCTTCGTCGTGCATCCCCCCAGCGGCACACTGGCGGCCGTGCATGCGGGCTGGCGCGGCACCGTCGCGGGGATCGCGGCCTCGGCGGTGCGCGCGGTGGCGGCACGGGCGGGTGTTCCGGCGTCCGAGCTGCGCGCCGCCATCGGCCCGGCGATTGGTCCGTGCTGCTTCGAGGTCGGGCCCGAGGTCGTCGCGGCGTTGCCCGACAGCGAGGTGCGGCAGCGCGAGGGCGCGCGGAGTCACCTCGACTTGTGGGACGCCAACCGGCGGCAGCTCGCCGCCGCCGGCGTACCGGGCGGCGCCATCGACGTCGCGGAACTGTGCACGATGTGCCGCGCCGACCTGTTCTTCAGCCACCGCCGCGACGCCGGGCGCACCGGCCGCATGCTGGCCCTGCTCGGCCGCCGCGGCTGACCGCAACACGAAGGGCGCCGGCGGTGAGGCCGGCGCCCGATCACTGCGTGCTGTGGCTCGCTAGCTCGCGGCGGGCTTGTTCGGGTCCGACGCCGCCGGCTTCGACGCATCTTCGGCCACGTCGGTGTTGACCGCGCGCTTGAACTCGCGGATCCCGCTGCCGAGCGACTTCGCCAGGTTCGGGATGTTCTTTCCGCCAAACAACACCAGCACGATGATCAGCAGGATGAACAGCTCCTGCGGGCCAAAATTCGGCATCGTTCACCGCCTCACGTTCGACTGCGCCTGACCGCCCGCGCGGGCGGCCGCCGCTTCCGGAGGGGAAAGCGACTCAGGCGGATTGTACCCCCCGGCCTGGGAGGCGACAAGGTCAACCACGGGTGCGGACCCGCGGCGTCCCGCACCGCGGAGCTTGCCGCTCGCCCGCCCACGCGGCAGAGTCCCCGCACTCTTGGAGGAGCACCCGTGCACTTTGGATTCCACGTTCCCATCGCCGGCGGACTGCAGGTCGCGCCGGAAGCCGCCCGCCAGCGCGGCTGCACCGCGCTGCAGATCTTCCCGTCGACGCCGCGCGGATGGAAGCCGTCGCCGCGCAGCGAGGACGAGGTGGCGGCGTTTCGCGCCGCCCGCGACACCTGCGGCATCACGCACGTGTTCTTGCACGCGATCTACCTGCTCAACCTGGCGTCGCCCGACGACGCGTTGCGCGCCCGTTCGATCGACGGGTGCGTGGACAGTCTGGTCCTCGGCGACCGCATCGGCGCCGACGGCGTCGTCGTGCATCTGGGGAGCGCCACCGACGCGGCTACAGACGCGGGCGTCGCGCGGCTCGTGGAGTCGCTGCGCACGGTTCTCGGCCGCCACGCAGGCGCGACGCCGCTCCTCCTCGAGAACAGCGCGGGCGGCGGCAACAACCTGGGCAATTCGCTGGAACAGCTCGGCGCCATCGTCGACGGCCTCGGCGCGCCGCCGGAGCGTGTCGGCGTGTGCCTCGATACTTGTCACGCCTTCGCCGCCGGCGTCGACCTGCGCGAAGCGGCGACGCGCGAGTCCTGGCTGGCCGACGCCACCTCGCGCGGCCTCCTGGCGCGCGTCCGCCTCCTCCACCTCAACGACTCGGACGGTCCGGTCGGCTGCCGCCGCGACAACCACGCCGGCATCGGCGACGGGCAGATCGGCGCCGACGCGCTGGGCGCCCTCATCCGCGACCCGCGGCTGTCCGACCTGCCCGCCATCCTCGAAACCCCGGGCCGCGACATCGCCGCGGACCTCGTGAACCTCGAACGCGTGCGCGCCTTGGCGGCGGCTACTTAGCCCAGATTGCCTCCATGTGGCGCACCAGGTCCTGGTGCGACAGCCGCTCCGCCCGCCACAGCGTCTCGAACACCTGGTGCTTCCGTCCGCGCACGCGGCCGAACAGGTCGCGGAAGATCGCCCGGCGTTCCTTCTTCGTCACCGTGGGATGACCGCGGCGCCGCAAGCGCCCGTCGATCCACACGTTCCACACTTCGTTGAAGGCGTCGCGCAAGGCGCGCGGGATCTTCCAGCAGTCGATTCCGTGCACCACGTCGTCGCGCAGATGCGAAAGTTCGTGGAGGATCGTCCCCTCGAAGGTGCGGCGCGAGAAGCGCCGGCCGCTGATCTGCGAATGGTGCGTCTTGGCCCGCCCCAGCACGCGACGGCCGTCGCGCGTCAGGAAGTTCCCCATGTCGAGTTGCAGATAGACCGTGTACGGCTTGGCCACCGACCACTGGATGTGCGCTTCGTCGCCGAAGTCGTCGACGTGCACGTGGACGTGGACCTCGCGCAGCAATGGCGCCAGGCGCATGCGCGACAACGCGCCGCGCAGGATCGCCTCGGCGCGATCGCGGAACACGAAGGTCTCGGGCGACCAGTAGATGCGGACGTGCGGGGGGACGCGTGTGGACCGGTGACGCGCCATGATTCGGGCTCCCTTCTGGTGACGACGGCGCCCGGATCCCGTGGAATACCGGCGCCGTGTGCCCGATCATAGCAAACGCGGCGGACGGTTCGGCCCGTTCGCCGCGTTACATTCACCTCACACCTGAGCTTGTCAGCCCAAGTAGCTATGTCCCAGTGTGTTTAGCGCCGGGTCCAATTCCGCTGGTCATCGCCCCAGATGGCGGTGTCGCGCAGGTAGTTGCTCCCCACCATGTCGACCCGGAGCGAGAAGTTCTTGCTGGGCTGGTAGTTGAGCCGGAGGCTCTCGAGCGACATCTTGCCGGCGTCGCCGGGGTAGCGCGGCGTGCCCATCAGGCGGTTCCCCACCGTCACCGCAGCGCTCAGCGGGCCGCCCATGTCGTACGACAGCGTGCTGTACGCCATGCTGCGGAAGCCGTCCGCGCCGCTGCCGAAGCCCGAACTCATGACCACCATGTTCGAGAAGTGCAGCCGCGACGGGTCGAAGATGCGGCTGGCGAGCGAGGTCGGGGCCGGGTCCGCGGCGTCCGGCACCCCGAGCGACGGTGTGGTCGAAGCCGACGGCGGAACCGTGAAAGCGCCGGCGAATGCGGTGGCACTCACGCACAACAGCGCGGCAGCGGCGACGACAGAGACACGCAGCATCGAACAGTACCTCCCGTTCCGTGGGTCCCGAGGGGGACGTGCGAACACGCTACGACGCGCGCGGCGCCGTGTCAACGACATGAGACCCTTCGCGAGCCCATCGCGTTGCGGCCAGAGCCAGGGTCCGCGCGTGAATGGTCACCGTATCCTCGAGCCGACGGGCATAGCCGCCCGCCAGCACGATCGCCACCGCGGCGCCGGCCTCGCGCGCGAGGTCGATCACACAGGCATCGCGAGCCGCCAAATCGTCGAGCGTGAGCGCCAGCCCGCCGAGCTGATCGTCGATGTAGGGATCGGCGCCCGCGACGTAGAACACCAGTTCCGGGCGCGCGGTCGCCAGCAATCGCGGCAGGTGCGCGCGCAGCAGCGCCAGGTACTCCTCCCCGCCGGTGCCATCGTCCAGTCCGAGGTCGAGATCACTCGGCGGTTTGACCGCCGGGTAGTTGTTCTCCTGGTGCATCGAGAAGGTCGTCACACGCGGGTCACCGGCGAAGATGGCCGCGGTGCCGTTGCCCTGATGCACGTCGAGATCGACCACCAGCGTGCGTTCCAGCGCCCCGTCCGCCATCAGGCGGCGGATGGCGATGGCGACGTCGTGCAACGCGCAGAATCCCTCGCCGTGGCCGGGGAACGCGTGGTGGAAGCCACCGCCGACGTGTCCGGCGAGTCCGTGGCGGAGCGCCGCGCGCGCCGCTGCGATCGACCCGCCGGAGGCCAGCCACGCCATCTCCGCCACTCCCGGCGACCACGGCATCTCGAGCCGCAGGATCTCGTCCAGCGCCAGGGTGCCGTCTCGCAATCGCGTGGCATACCCGCGCTCGTGCACGCGGAACACGTCGTCGTCCGTGGCCGGCTCCGGCTGGAGGAGATCGCCTGGCGCGATGACACCTTCGCCGAGCAGTCGTTCGACGACCAGCGCGTACTTCCGCATCGGGAACACATGCGGCCCGATGTCGATGCCGTAGCGCTCGGAGAAGACGACGGGAAGGCCAGCCATCAGTGCCTCACGCGCCTCCGTGCGACGCGTGGTCGTGCTCGTGGCCGTGAGAATGGGCCTCACCGTGACCATGCCCGTGCAGATGCAGCGAGTCAGCGTCCTCGTCGTGCACCAGATCGAGGTCGTGCGGATGCGCCTCCGCGGCCTCCGGCGACTCGAACTCCAGCGTCACGTGCTTGATGCCGAAGTCGCCCTCCAGCACGCGGCGAATCTCGCGCGCCAGCTGCGCGGTGGCGTGCAGATCCTCCGCCGTGGTCACCACGTGCGCGGTGCCGACGACGAGATACGAACAGGCATGCCACAAGCGCAGGTCCGGCACGTCGACGATGCCGTCGATCCGCCGCATCGCCGCGACCACGTCCGCGGGGTCGACGTGGGTGCGCTGGAGCAGGATCCCACCACTGCGGCGCACGACGCCCAGTGCGCTCCACGCCACCGGCAGAGACACCACCGCCGCCGCCACCGGGTCGATCCATGCACGTCCGGTGAACCGCACCGCCACGAGGGCGAACAGCACGCCGGCCGTCCACATCGCGTCGGCCATGACGTGCAAGTACGCGGCACGCTGATTGAGGTCGTCATCCTCCGGGTGCAGCCAAATCGCCACCGCGAGGTTGATGACCAGACTGGCCCCCACGAGGGGCAATGCGCCTTCGACCTCGACCGGCTTGAGCGACATCAGCCGCAGCACGCAACTCACCAGCACGCCGACCGACACCACCAACAGGACGCCGCCGTTGAGCAACGCCGAGACCACTTCGAGGCGATGCCAGCCGAAGTGCATGCGTTCGTTCGCCGTCGCGCCCAGGGCGACGCGCAGCGCGAGGGCGCCGAGTCCGAGCGCCAGCGCGTCGGCCAGGTTGTGCATGCCGTCCGACACCACGGCCACCGAGTGCACCAGCGTCCCGCCGAGCATCTCGATGACCGCGAGCACGCCGAACACCGTCGCGGCGATGACGAAGCGCGACCGGCGTGTCATCGCGCGCGCTCGGCGCCGGTGAGGCGCGGCTGTGCTACGATGCGGCGCCCGTACGGGGCGGCGAGTGCGGGACTGGACGGAGACCGATCCATGGTGCTGGCGATCGTGATGGTGTGCCTCCTCGTCTGCTACGGCGTGTCGTGGCACCGCGATGCCGTGCGCACGCGTTCGGCAGCGCGCCGCGGCATCGGACTGCTCGGCGGCATGGCGAGCCAGCTCCTCGCGCTGCTTCTCGCGATGGGCCTGCTCCGCGCCTGGATGCCGCATGGCCCGTCGGCCGCCGCGTTGCAGCGTCTGCACGGAATCCCCGCCATCCTGGGCGCCTCGGTGATCGGTGCGATGAGCTCCGGCGGACCGGTCGTCTCCTATCCGATCGCCGGCGCGCTCTTCCAGGGCGGTACCGGCCTGCCGGCCGGCGTCACCGCGGCCTTGCTGACCGCCTGGACATCGGTCTCCGGCTTCGGCCTTCCGGTCGAAGCGGCGGCCCTCGGGCGGCGCTTCGCCCTGGTGCGCAACGGCGTCGCCCTGCTCGCCTCCTGCGCCGTCGGGCTGGGGGTCGCCCTGCTGTTCGGCCGGCAGGCGTGATGGGCGCGCTGCTCCGGCGACACGCCCTGCTCGCGGCGGTGCTGCTCGGCTACGCCGTCACTGCGGTGGTGCGCCCGGCCTTGCTCGCGCCGGCGCTCGGCACCACCGCGGTCTTCCTGGCGCAGATCGGCCTCCTCTTGGTGGCGGCGTACTGTTTTCTCGGGCTGTTCGAGGAGTGGGTGTCGCCCCGTCTCCTCGCACGCGCCATCGGTGACCAGGCGCCCCTGCCGCGCGCGCTGACGATCGCCGCGCTCGCCGGGTCGTGCGCGACCGGGCCGGTGTACCTGACCTATCCGCTGGCGACCTTGCTCGCCGGCGCCGGTGCCCGCCTCGCGACGATCGTGACGTTCATGTCCGCGTGGCAAATCGTCAAGCTGACGTTTCTGCCCTTCGAGTTCCAGTTCCTCGGCGCGCGGTTCGCCTTGTGCCGGCTCGTGTGCGCGGCGCTCGTCCCGGTGCCGGCGGGGCTGCTGGCGGAGGCGGCCTTGCGCCTGCTCGGCGTGCGCGCGCTCCCGCGCCGCGACTAGCCGCCGAGCTGCGCGCGCAGCATCGCCGCAGCGGCCGTCAGATCCGCGCCCGCCCCGAGCGCGCCGCGGGCGAACTCCGCCGCACCGCCGCCTTTGCCGCCGAACGCCGCCGTCACCTCGCGGACGATGCCGCCGGCCGCCGGGCCGCCCGCCGGAACCGCAACCAGGAGGTCGGCGCCCTTCTCCGGCGTCCGCGGCGGCACCAGCACTGCGCACGCCACGCCGCGCGACGCCACCGTCTTGGCGAATTCGGCCGCGCGCTCCGGCGTCCAGCCATCTCCCACGCGGACGTCGAGGCCAGGCGCGGACACTGTCGCCGCGTCGGCGCGCGCAACCTCGAGCGTCAACGTGTCTGCCATCTTGCGGGCCGTGCGCAACTGCTCGTCGAGCTTGTCCACCGCAGCGCCGATCTCGCTGTCGCGCGTCGTGAAGCGCACGGCCAGCGCGCCCACGATCTCGCGGCGTGCGCGCGCGTGGCGCAGCGCGCGCATGCCGCACACGAAGGTCAGGCGCGTGGTCTGCCGCACACGCTCGGTGGCCAGCAGGTGCACGGCACCGATCTCGCCGGTCGCACGCACGTGCGTGCCGCCGCACGCGCTGTGATCGACGTCGCCCATCGACACCACGCGCAGGTTGTCGTGCACTGCGGGATCCTTGCGCAGGCGCAGCGTCGCGCGTTCGCCATCGTCCACGAAGCGCGCCCGCACCGGCAGATCGTCCCAGATGCGCGCGTTGACGAGTTCCTCGGCCCGCGTCAGCGCGTCGGTGCCGAGTGCCGGGACGTCGAGGTCGATCGTGCAGGTCTCCTCGCCCATGTGGAAGGACACCGTCGGCGCGCGGAAGTGCTCGTCGAGGATCGCAGAGAGCAGGTGCTGGCCGCTGTGCTGTTGCATGTGATCGCGCCGGCGTTCGGCGTCGATGGTCCCGCGCACGAGACCGTCCCCCGGCGCCACATCGCAGACGTGCACGATCTCGCTGCCGTCCTCGACGACGTCGAGGACGCGTGCGGCGCCAAGCGTGCCCGTGTCGAACAGCTGCCCCCCCGCGGTCGGATAGAAAGCCGTGCGATCGAGCCACACGGCGACACCGCGCTCGTGCGGCCGCGTCTCGCGCACGGCGGCGTCGAAAGCGAGCAACGTGCTGTCGTCGAGATAGAGCCGGTCGGTCATGCGTTGGGATCCTCGTCGAAGACGATCGCGCCTCCGGCCAGCGTGCAGCGCACGTGCGCGCCGGCGAAGGCGACGAGATGCGCGGGGTCACCGACGCGCAGCGGCGTCGAGCCGTATGCGGCAAACGCCGCCTCGCGCGGCAGCGCGTCCGGATTCGCGGCATCGGTGGCTACCGCGACGGCGGCGAGAACATCGGGCTCGACCACCGGCGCGTCGCTGCCGAACAGCAGCGGCACGCCCGCGCGCGCCAGCGTGGACCAGGCGTGAGTGTGCAGCGCATGCCCGTGCAGACTGCGCGCGACCAGTGGCGCATCGAGCGGCGCGTGGAGCGGCTGCATCGAGGCGGTCAGGCCGCAGGCCGCAAGCCGGCGCTCGTCGCCCACCGCGACGTGCTGCGCGTGCTCGACACGCATCGGCGGCACCGCGCCCCACGCGGGATCCCAGCGGTCGTGGACGTCGCACAGCAGCTGCACCGCGCGATCGCCAATCGCGTGGACCGCCGCCGTAAGTCCCGCCTCGCCCGTGACCCGGAGCCGCTCCAGCATGTCAGCCGCCGAGAGGCACAGCAGCCCGGTGCTGTGCGGGTCGTCGCTATACGGGTGGCAGAACGCCGCCGAGTGCGAACCCAGCGAACCGTCGAGAAACGACTTCGTGCCGGCGAGCCGCACACGTGTGCGGTCCCCCCGCGATGCGCGATCCGCCTGCACCGCGGCGAGTTCATCGAAGCGCGCGAAAAACGTCACGTCGAGCCAGAGATCGCCGCGGCGCTCGGCGTCGCGCAGCGTGACGTACGCCGACTCGCCCTCCATCGCGTGCACCGCGGTGACGCCGCGCGCGAAGAACCCGCCCTGGGCGGCGCGTGTGAATTCGTGCCGCTCGCTGTCTCCCGGCTCCGGGCGCGCGTCGAGCACCGGCAGCATCGCCGTGTCGCGCAGCACGCCGGTGAGCCGGCCGTGCGAATCACGGTCGACGGCGCCTCCCAGCGGTGTGGTCATCGTCTCGTCGACGCCGGCACGCGCCAAGGCGGCGGAGTTGGCCCACAGCGCGTGTCCATCGAGCGCGCCGAGCACTGTCGGCACGTCGCCGGTGATGGCATCGAGCGCCTCACGCGATGCGGGATGGTCGGCCGGACGCCAGCCCTCGATCTGCAGCCAGCCGTTGCGCGGATGTGTCGCGACTCGGGCCGCGACCGCCATCAACACGGCGTCGACATCACCGCGTTCGCGGACGTCGAGCACGTGGCTGCGTTCGCCGTACCACAGCGGGTGTGTGTGATGGTCGGTGAAGCTGCGGCGAATCTCCGCGTCGCCCACGTCGCGCACGCGATCGGCGGAGCCGATGCGCTCACGCGCCTCGACGCGCGAACCCAGCCACACCACGCGTCCGCCGCTCACCGCGCAGGCTTCCGCGACGACGCCTTCCGCGTTCGCGACATCCCGGCCGAGCAGATACAGCGCCACTACACCGCCTCCGCGTCGTCGAGCAGATCGTCGGCGACGGTGCCCGGCACCACGCACTCGACGCCGCCATCGGCGCGCAGCCGTCCCATCCCGACCGTGCTGTCGTGATCCCAGATCAACAGCCAGCCGTGGGCCAGCGCGTCGGTGAGCGCGCGCTGTTTCTGCTCGATCACGCGCAATGGTTCGAGGTCGAACGCGGTGTTCCACGCCGGCTTGACGTGATGGGTCGTGCACACCAAATCGCCCATGTAGAGCGCGCGCTCGCCGCCGCCGTCGACGGCGATCATCTGGTGGCCGGGCGTGTGACCCGCCGTGACGACGGTGCGCACGCCGGGCGCAATCTCGATGTCGCCGTCGATGAGGTCGAGCAGACCGTGGCGCTCGAGCGGCAGGTAGTTGTCGGGATAGTACGAGCCGCGGCCGATGACCGGCGGGTCGAGCGCGGCGGCCCACTCGGCGCGCTGCACGAGGTGCCGGGCGTGCGGAAACGTCGGCTGCAACTCCCCCGCCGCGTCACGATACGTCGCGCCGCCGGCGTGATCGGTGTGCAAATGCGTGAAGACGACGGTGCGCACATCAGCGGCCGTGAACCCGGCGCGCGCCAGCGAGGCGAGCAGCAGTGACCGCCGCGACGGGCGCCAGATGCCTGCGAGCTTGGCATCGTCCCGCAGCTTCGCCCCCATGCCGGTGTCGACGAGGATCGGCCCCTCCGGCGTGACGATGAGCAGACAATGCAGCGCGACGCGCATGCGGTTGGCGGCGTCGGCGTCGACACGGCGCTCCCACATTTCCTTGGGCACCAGGCCGAAGAACGTCCCGGCGTCGCTGCGATAGTGGCCGTCGGTGAGCAGATGCAACGTGTGCGGGCCGAGTTGATACCACGGCTGGTCGGCGGAGGCGACGCGAAGCGCGGCGGAGTCTGACATGCGCGGAGCATACAAAAACCGCCGGTGGGTCGCACCGGCGGAATCGTCGAATCATGCTGTCGTGCGCGCCCTACGGCATCCCGACCGCCATACGCGCCCACTCCACCACCGAGCCCGGGTGCACGCCGAGGACGAGGACCATGACCAGCGAGATCGCCACCGCGAGCCCGGCGCCCAGCGCCATGCCCGGCGTCTGCACCTCGCTCACCGGCTCCTTCATGTACATGTAGACCACGACGCGCAAGTAATAGTAGACGCTCACCACGCTGTTCAGCATCGCCAGCACTGCAGTCGGCACCTGGTTCGACTCGATCAGCGCCTTGAACAGATACAGCTTGCTGAGGAAGCCGGCGGTCGGCGGCAAGCCCGCGAGCGACACCAAGAAGACCGTCATCGCCAGCGCGATCACCGGCTGACGCGAGGACAGGCCGGCGTAGTCGTCCAAGAACTCGTAGCGGCCGCGGCGGTTCAGCATCGCCAGCACCGCGAACGCCCCCATGTTCATGAACGAGTACACGGCGAGGTAGTAGAGCACCGCCGATGCGCTGTTGCCGTTGAACGCCGCGATCCCGGCGAACAGGTAGCCGATGTGCGCGATGCCGGAGTACGCCAGCATGCGCTTCATGTTGTCCTGCGCCACCGCGACCAAGTTGCCGAGCGTCATCGTCAGCACGCCGAGCACCAGGAACACGTCGACCCAATTGCGCGCCAGCATGTTCAGCTCGCCCGCGAAGATACGCAGCACGACGGCAAGCGCGGCTGCCTTCGGCGCGGCGCTCATGAACGCGGTCACCGCACTCGGCGCGCCTTCGTAGACGTCCGGCACCCACATGTGGAATGGCACCACGCCGGCCTTGAAACCCATGCCGATCAGGATCAGCCCCAAGCCGCCGAGCAACAAGTACGGCGACACGTACTGACCGTACATTTGCAGGACGTACTGCATCATCGGGACCTGCGTGGTGCCGGTGGCACCGTAGAGCAAGCCGATACCGAAGAGCAGGAAGCCCGAGGCGAAAGCACCGAGCAGGAAGTACTTGAGCGCTGCCTCGGTCGAACGCCGCGCGGTGCGGAAGAAGCCCGCGAGCACGTACAGCGCCATCGACAGGATCTCGAGCCCGAGGAAGATCGCCATCAAGTCCTCGCTCATCACCATGATGAGCATGCCGATCGCCGCGAACAGCACCAGCGCATAGTATTCGCCGAGATACGACGTGGTCGCCGGCAGGTAGCTCGCGGAGAGCAGAACGGCGAGTCCGGTGCCCACCAGCACGACGAGCGACAGGAAGACCGCGACGCCGTCCACCACCAGCATGCCACTGTACGCGGGCTGGCGGCCGGTGAATCCCATCTGAAAGGTCAGCACGACCGCCGCCGCGATGCCGGCGAAGGCGATCGTCGCCAGCACGCCGCTGCGGAGCGGCAGCTTCACCAGGTCGGCGAGCAGCACCACGATGCCGGCAACGGTCAGCACGATCATCGGCATGATGGCGTGCAGATCTTGCGCGGACGCGAACTGCGAGAAGTCGATCGGCATGGGCTAGTGTCCTGCCTCGTGGGCCGCGTGAGGGTCGGTGGGCGCAGCGGACTCGCTGGGCGTCGGAGGCGTCGCTGCATCGGCGGGCAACGGCGTGGCAGCCGCCTCGGCGGGAGCGGCCTGCGGCGTGCCGGGCTCCGCCTGGCCGACGGTCGCGGCCGGCATCTGTTCGCTGCGCACCGCAGCAAGCAGGCCCTCGACGCTCGGTTCGATCCGCTTGGTCATGGCCGGCGAGAACACGCCGATCCACACCATCCCGGCGAACACCGGCAGCAGGATCAGCACCTCGCGCAGATTCAGGTCGCGGAGCTTCTTGTTCGCCTCGTGCGTCACCTGGCCGTAGAAGACCCGCTGGTACATCCACAGCATGTACACGGCGCCCAGGATCACGCCGGTGGCTGCCAGCGTCCCCCACACCCAGTTGGCGCGGAAGGCGCCGAGCAGGATGAGGAACTCGCCGACGAATCCATTGAGACCCGGCACGCCGACCGACGACAGCATGGTGATCATGAAGAAGGTGGCGAACACCGGCAGCACGTGCGCCAGCCCGCCGAAATCGGCTATCTGCCGCGTGTGCCGCCGCTCGTAGATCATCCCGATGAGAAGGAACAGCGCGCCGGTGGACAGCCCATGATTCACCGCCTGCACCAGGCTACCCGTGACGCCCTGCATGTTGAGCGCGAAGATACCGAGCACGCAGAACCCCAGGTGGCTCACCGACGAATACGCCACCAGCTTCTTGACGTCCTTCTGCATCAGAGAAACGAGCGCGCCGTACACGATGCCGATGAGCGCCAGCGTCACCATGATCGGCGCCGCCTTGATCGCCACCGCCGGGAACAGCGGCAGGCAGAAGCGTAGGAAGCCGAACACGCCCATCTTCAGGAGCACACCGGCCAGGATCACCGAGCCCGCCGTCGGCGCCTCGACGTGCGCGTCGGGCAGCCAGGTGTGGAACGGGAACATCGGCACCTTGATCGCGAACGCCAGCGCGAACGCCGAGAACATCAGCGCCTGCGCGCCCGGCGACAGCGGCGTGTGCATCAACTCGAGCAACCCGAACGTCAGCGTGCCGGTGTGCTGGTAGCCCTGGAGCACGAGCACCAGAATCGCCACCAACATGAGCACGCTGCCGAACATCGTATAGAGGACGAACTTCACCGTCGCGTACAGGCGCCGCGCCCCGCCCCAGATTCCGATGAGCAGGTACATCGGAATCAGCATCGCCTCCCAGAAGAAATAGAACAGCAGGAGGTCGAGGCTGACGAACACGCCGATCATCGCCGTTTCGAGCACCAACAGCGCGATGACGTATTCCTTGATGCGGTGCTCCACCGACGTCCACGACGACAACAGCGCGAGCGGCGTGATGAACGTGGTGAGCAACACCAGGAACAGGCTGATGCCGTCGACGCCGATGTGATACCGCGCGCCGAGCGTCGGGATCCACGCGAGATCCTCGACGTACTGGTACGACGCCGTCCCGAGCGGGAAGTGCGTGTAGACCGGGATCGAGATCAGCGCGGTCGCGAGCGAAATGGCGAACGCGGCGTAGTGGTGGATCTTTCCGAGCGACTTCGGCAGGAACAACAGCACCACCGCGCCGAGCGCCGGCAGCCACGTGACGGCGGTCAAGAGCGGGATGCCGAAGATGGTCACCATGTCGGTGCTCACGTCTCTCCTCTCAGCTCTAGCGCCCGACCAAGTGGCGCACCGCCAACAGAAGCGGCTGCAGCGCACCGGTCGACTTGGCGACGATCCCGACCACGCCGACCACGAACATCGTGGCGTACAGCGCGATCTGGCCGCTCTGCAGGAACCGCAGCCCGCCGCCCCACGCGCGCACCAGCCAGCCGGTGGCGTTCACCAGCCCGTCGACGATCCACACGTCGAAGAAGTACGCCAGGAATCCCGAGACGAACTTGATGGGCGCGAGGATCACCGCGCCGTAGATCTCGTCGACATACCACTTGTTGAGCGCCGCGCCGTAGAGCGGGCCGCTGATCTTGCCGAGCGACTGCGCGAGCGCGCCGCGGTTGCGGTACGCGGTGAACGCGAACAGGATGCCGAGACCCGCCACGGCGACCGACACCGCCATCAGCATCCATTCGGTGGCCGCCGCCGGTTCGACTTCGTGGCCTTCCGGGAACACCGGCGCGAGGAACTGCTGGAAGTGGTCGAGGCCGAACATCTTCGGCAAGCCGATCCAGCCGCCGATGACGCTCAGCGCCGCGAGCACGAACAGCGGAATCAGCATGCTCGGCGGCGACTCGTGGCAGTGCTCCTCGGCGTGGTGGTCGAGACGCGACTCGCCGTAGAAGGTCAGGATCATGAGGCGGAACATGTAGAACGCGGTCATCCCGGCGGTGATCAATCCGATGATCCACACGATGGTGTGGCCGCCGAGGTACGCCTCGCTCAGGATCATGTCCTTCGACACGAAGCCGGCGAACGGCGGGATGCCGGCGATCGCGATGGTGCCGATCAACATCGTCAGGTGCGTCCACGGCAGCTTCTGCGACAGGCCGCCCATCTTGCGCATGTCCTGCTCGCCGGAGAGCGCGTGGATCACGCTGCCGGAGCCGAGGAACAGCAGCGCCTTGAAGAACGCGTGCGTCATCACGTGGAAGATGCCGGCGGTGAACGCGCCGACGCCGCAGCCGACGAACATGTAGCCGAGCTGCGACACCGTCGAGTACGCCAGCACGCGCTTGATGTCGGTCTGCACCAGGCCGATGGAGGCGGCGAAGATCGCGGTGGCCACGCCGATGCCGGCCACCACCGCCATCGTCGTCGGCGCCAGCACGAACAAGTGCGCCGACCGCGCCACCATGTACACACCCGCCGTCACCATCGTCGCCGCGTGGATGAGGGCGGACACCGGCGTCGGACCTTCCATCGCGTCCGGCAACCAGACGTAGAGCGGAATCTGCGCCGACTTCCCCGTCGCGCCGACGAACAGGCACAACGTCATCGTGGTCAGCAGCGCCACCGGCACGCCACCCTTCGCCGCCGCCGCGAACACGTCGCTGTAGGTGAGCGAGTGGTAGGTCACGAACATCAGGAACAAGCCGAGGATGAAGCCGAAGTCGCCGATGCGGTTGGTGATGAAGGCTTTCTTGCCGGCATCGCCCGCCGACTTCTTCTCGAACCAGAAGCCGATCAGCAGGTACGAGCACACGCCCACGCCTTCCCACCCGACGAACATCAGCAGGTAGTTGTTGGCGAGGACGAGGATGAGCATCGACGCAGTGAACAGGTTCAGGTACGTGAAGTACCGCTGCACGCCGTGGTCGTGGCCCATGTAGCCGGTCGAGTAGATGTGGATCAGGAACCCGACGCCGGTCACCACCAGCACCATGACCGCCGAGAGCTGGTCGAGCTGGAAGCCGAACGGCACGTGGAGGTCGCCGCTCACCACCCACGGGAAGACGATCTGCTCGACATGCCGCGCCTCGGCGGGCAGCTTCAGCAGCGCCATCACCGACATCAGCGCGAGCACGAACGCCGCGCCGACGCTGAGGCACGCGACGCCGAATACGGCGGGCTTCGGCAGCCGGCGGTTCAGCACGCCGTTGATCAGCGCGCCGGCGAGCGGCAGGAGCGGGATGATCCAGAACTGCGGGAAGTCGGCGGGGTTCACGCGGCTATCCCTTCATGATGTTGAGGCGGTCGAGGTCGAGGTGATCGACCACACGGAACACGGCGAGCACGATGGCGAGTCCGACCGCCGCTTCCGCCGCGGCCACCACCATGACGATCACCACCATGACCTGGCCGTCGAACGAGCCGAGGTAGCGGCCGAACGCGACCAGCAGGATGTTGGCGGCGTTGAGCATCAGCTCCACCGACATCATCACGATGATCGCGTTGCGCCGCGCCGCCACGCCGAACACGCCGATGCCGAAGAGGATCGACGCCAGCGCGACGTAGTGCGAGAGCTGAACCGGCATCAGGCCTCCCCTTCCGTGCGGGCCGCCGGGCGCGTCACGACTTCAGCACCCTCCGGCACGGTCGCCGCGCGCGGCAGCTTCGCCTGCTTCGCCAGCACCACCGCGCCGATCACCGCGACGAACAGCAGGATCGACGTCGCCTCGAAGACGAACAGGTAGCGCGTGTAGAGCAACTGCCCGATGGTCTGGATGCTGCCGACCGGCGGCTCCTTCATCGTCGGTTCGAACGACGGAATGGTCGACGCCAGCTTCCACACGAACAGCAGGCCGGTGCCGGCGGCAAGCAAGTAGGCGAAGATCGCCATCGGGCCGGTGCGCAGGCCGTCGGTCCGCCGCAAGTTGAGCAGCATGACGACGAACAGGAACAGCACCAGGATGGCGCCGGCGTAGACCAAGATCTGCGTGATCGCCAGGAACTCGGCGCCGAGCAGCAGGAAGACGAGCGAAGTGGCGAAGAAGTTGAGCACCAGGAAGAGCACGGAATACACCGGGCTCTTGCTCGACACCACCGCGACCGCCGATCCCACACCGACCACCGCGGCGATCCACCACAACACGCTCACCACGTCGAGATGAGCCATCACTTGATCACCCACAGCTTGAGGGCCGCGACCGCCATGACATTCACCAGCGCCACCGGCAGCAGGAACTTCCATCCGAACTTCATCAGCTTGTCGTAGCGGAAACGGTGCCACGTCGCGCGGATCCAGATGAACACCAGCACGAACGCCGCGACCTTGAGCACGAACCACAGCACCGGCCACAGCCACGGCAACACCGGCAGCACCGGTCCGCTCCAGCCGCCCAGGAACAGCACGGTGGCGAGCGACGACATCGTCAGCATGTTGATGTATTCGGCCATGAAGAACATGGCGAATTTCATCGACGCATACTCGGTGTGGAAGCCGGCGATGAGTTCGGACTCGGCTTCCGGCAGGTCGAACGGCGCGCGGTTGATTTCCGCGAGCCCGCAGATGACGAACAAGATGAAGCCGACCGGGTTCTGCACGATGAACGGCAGCTTGGCCTGCGCTTCCACGATGTCGTGCAAGCGCAGCGAGCCGCCCATCAAGAGCGCGCTGGCCACCGCGAGGCCCATCGGCAGTTCGTACGACAACATCTGCGACGAGGACCGCAGACCACCCATGAGCCCGTACTTGTTGTTCGACGACCAGCCCGCGAACACGATGCCGTACACGCCGAGCGAGGTGATCGCCAGGATGTATAGAACGCCGACGTTGAGATCGGCAATGTGGAACTGGATCGGCTGGCTGAGGATCGGAATCGTGACTTCGGTGCCGAACGGGATCACCGCGAACGCCATCAGCGAGACGACGAAGGTGATCATCGGCGCCAGCGTGTAGAGCACCTTGTCCGACTCCGCCGGCACGAAGTCTTCCTTGAACGCCAGCTTCAAGCCGTCCGCCAGCGGCTGCAAC
The DNA here is from genome assembly GCA_044229145.1 of Candidatus Eiseniibacteriota bacterium. Lineage (GTDB taxonomy): Bacteria > Eisenbacteria > RBG-16-71-46 > CAZEPH01 > CAZEPH01 > JBKJUD01. The sequence continues at coordinate 141,208 of JBGATO010000001.1, forward strand.
AACCCGAGCGGCCCGACACGGTTCGGCCCGACGCGCAGCTGCACGAAGGCGATGATCTTGCGCTCGAAGTACGTGATGTAGGCGAAGGCGGTGAGCAAGACGAAGACGACGAGCAGGCACTTCACGGCGGTGACGATCGCAAACTCAAGCACGGCCACCTGCCTTTGCCCGGCACGCGGCGAGCAGCGCGTCCATCTTCTCCGGCGTGATGTTCTCGTGGTAGTCGAGATTCACCTGCACCGCTGGTGCGCCGCCGCACGCGGCGATGCACTCCACCTTCTCGACGGTGAACAACCCGTCCGCGGTGGTGCCGCCGAGTTCGCAGTTGAGCGTCTCCAGCGTGTGCTGGAGCAGCGGCCGCGCCCCGCGCAGGTGGCAGGCGATGTTGGTGCACACCTGCACGACGTAGCGGCCGACCGGGCGCGTGTGCAGCAGCGTGTAGAACGAGGCGACGCCCACCACTTCCACCGGCTGGAGACCGAGCAGTTCGGCCACCTGTTCCATCACCGAAGGAGCGAGCCACCCCGCGTCTTCCTGCGCCACGTAGAGTGACGGGATGAGCGCGGAGCGCGTCGACGGATAGCGGCCCTTGAGTTCGAGAATCGCCGCGCGGGCCTTGTCGGACAGCGTGCGCGGCGTCGTGTCGGCTGGTGTCGTTACTCCCACTCGAATGCGCCCCGGCGCCACAGGTAGAAGTACGCCACGAAGAGCGTGGCGACGAAGATGACCATTTCGAGGAAGCCAAACAAACCGAGCTTCCCGTACGACACCGCCCACGGATAGAAGAACACCGTTTCGATGTCGAACACGATGAAGATCATCGCGGTGAGGTAGAACTTCACACTGAAGCGGTCGCGCGCGTTCCCCACCGCCGGCACGCCGCACTCGTAGGGCGCGAGCTTCGACCGGTTGGGACGGCGCGTGCCGACGAACCATGACACCGCCAGCAGCCCCGACACGACGACGATCGCGACGGCGAACATGATGGCGATGGGAATGTAACTCTGGAGCATCAGGCGGCGCTCACCACGAAGGTCCACGGCCGGCGCGCCCGCCCTCGTGGCGGAGCGCCCTCGCGCCGTCCCGCGGGACGGGACGCGAGCGGTATCGTCAACAGGCAGCGCACTCTAGGGAGCGAGCGGGAGACTGTCAAGGCGGAGGTGCCCCGAAGGTCAAAGGTGGACCGTCGGCGGACCTGGCCGGTCTCAGCGCGCGGTGCGGGCGCTCGGCCTCAGCAGCAGGCGGTCCGCCGCGAAGTCGTAGGGCGCGCCGTCGTAGTCGCCGTGCAGCGCCACCACGCGGCCTCCGGCGTCGCGACCAACTCGCATAGTTCGCCCGGCGTGTACACACGCACCGACAAGTCATGCGCTTCGACGGATTCGGAGTCGCGGCCGCGCGGCCGCCGCACGAACTCCCACCGCATCGACAGGCGCGATGCCGCGTGGTCGAACTGCTGGGTGTTGATCACTTCCCACCCACGCCGGCGTTGCGCCTCACGCGGCCGAAAATGCCGCGCCAAAAAATCGCGGCACAGTCCTTCGATCAGCACGCGCCCGCCGGGTTTCGCCGCTCGCAGCAGGCTTGCCACGGCGGCGCGCTCGTCCTCTGCCGCCGCGAAGAAGCCGAACGAGGAGTACACGTTGAGCACCGCATCGAAGTCGCCGTCCCACGGCAACTGGCGAAGGTCGGCGCGCAGGAAATCCGCCGCGAGGTCCGCGGCAGCCGCGCGCCGCTGCGCCTCCGCGACGAGCGGGGCCGAGAGATCCGTGCCGGTCACCGCGTAGCCGCGCTGCGCGAGCGGAACGCTGAGACGTCCCCAACCACAAGGCGCGTCGAGCACCCGCGCACCCGGCGAGACCCCGAGCAATGCCACCAACGCCTCGGCTTCCCCGCCGGCATCGGACGCATCGGCCGTATCCCACGACAGCCACGCCCCCTCGAAGACGCGGGTGAACCACGCGGCGTCGCTCACGCCTCGCGGTCTTCGATCCGGCGTGTCTCGAGCCGGCGCGCGCGCTCGGCGCGCCGCGTTTCCGCCCGCGTCCAGCGGCGGCGGTCGTCGTCAGTCTCCAAGATCAGCGGCGGCACCGAGGTCGGCTTGCCGTAGGCATCGAGCGCGACGAATGTCACGTATGCGGTCGTGGTCACCGTGGTATCGCCGGTCAGCGGCGTTTCGGCCGACACCTTCACCTCGATCTCCATCGACGTCCGGCCGACGAAGGTGAGGCGCGCGCTATAGGTGACGAAATCGCCGATGCGGATCGGGTGGTGGAAGTAGAGGTCGTCCATCGACGCGGTGACGCATTCGCGGCGTGCGTGCTTGACCGCGCACATCGCCGCCACCAGGTCGATCTCGTGCATGATGTGCCCTCCGAGGACGAATCCGCGCGGATTCGCGTCGTAGGGCAGCGTGATGTGCGTCATTTCGACGGCGGATTCGCGCGGCGATTTCCCCGCGGGCTCTCCGTGCGTGTCGTGTTCGGCCACCGATCCTCCAGGAGCACTGCGCTCAGAAGCGGCAGGCCACTCCGAGCGTCCATCCCTCGCCGCTCTGGGCGAGCGCGCCCACCTGCCAGCGCGCGAGTGCCGCCGTCGCCGGCGCACACCGCGCGCGGACCGCCGTGGGCGCCGCGAGTATGTCGTAGAGCCACGATCCGAAAAAGAGCCCGGCCCCGACGCCGTACACAATGGCCCCGCCATGGGTGTCGTCGCCGCGATCGGCGCCGCGGGCGTGGGAGGTGAACATTGCCGCGTAACCGGCCGCTTCGCTCAGGGCGAGCCAGCGCGCGGTTCGCACGTCGCCCGCATACAGGTGCCCCGCCCCGTGCACGATCGCGCCCGGGACGATCGCGATGGCGAGCGCGGCGGCGGGCGTGCGGCAGGTCCGGACACTGTCCGCCTCGACGGTGGCTGACGGAACCGCGTTCGCAGCCGCAGCAAGCCACGGCACCAGGACGAACACGACAGGCAGGAAGCCGCGGCAGACGAGGGCGCGGCACACACGAAGCGGGCGCCACCCAGGAAGCATGGCGCGGAGGGCGCTCACGCGCCGGGGGCGTCGTGGCGGCGCATGAATTTCTCGTAGATCTCTTCGCGGCAGACGACCACGTCGCGAGGTGCGTCGATCGCCAGCTTGACTTGCTTGCCCTTGATCTCGGTGACGGTAATGCGGATCTGCTGCTCACCGATGATCACGCTCTCGCCGAGTTTTCGCGTCAAGATCAACATCTGGTCACGTGCCTCTCCATGGACGAGACGCAGCCCGGGGTCGCCGCGGTCGATCTGGAATCGGAGGGAGATTGCGCAGGCCGCGCTCGTACATGAGCGCCGGCACCGGTGAGGGAACCCGTTCCAGCTCGTAGGCCGACGGGTGGGAGCAGGACGGCCTTTCAGGGCTGTGCCGGGCAATCGTACGCCCCGGGCAAGCGGAGGGTCAACCTCTCGCCCGGGGCGCCGAAAGTCACGGCAGAGCTACTGCGGGAGTCCCGCTGGCCAGCTCAACGGTGGCCGCGCGGGCCTCCGCCACCGCCCATCGGCGGGCCGCCGCCCGGAGGTCCGCCGGGCCGTCCGCCCATGCCACCGGGGCCCAGCGGCCGGGGTCCGTCCCCCATGCCCTTCATGCCGCGATCCCCCGAGAATCGGCGCATGCGGGCTTCTTCCGCCATCTGATGCATCTCGCGGAGAAACTTCTCACGCGACACCAGGTATTGGGCCCGCTGGCGCGCCGACAGCACCGCCATGACGCTGTCCTCGAGATCCATGACCGCGCGCTGGCGCGCCACCTCGGTGTCACGGATCTGGCCGACCAGCGCATCCAGCTCGTCACTGGAACCCTTGTCCACGCTCGAGCGCAGCTTCTTCATGAGCTTCATGCGGTCGCGGCGGAGCTGGCTCTGCGCCTCGCCGAGCTTCCGCAAGCGCGGAAACACCCGTGCCGCGTCGGCATCGGTCAGCTGCAGATCCTGCGTCATCCGCCACATCTGGAAGTCGAGGATCTGCTTGTCCGGCAGCGGCGGCCCATCGGGACCGTCGTCACCCGGATCGTCTGGACGCCCCAGCGCCGGAGGAGCGGGCGGCGGGTCGTCGTCCGCGCAGGCCGGAGCCATTGCTCCCAGGCTTGCGAGCACGACGACCGCAGCACACGCCACGCCGCGCGCGAGACTCGCGCGTACGTACCGTTTCATCGTTACGACCCTCCCATCTTCTTCGCGAGCTCGGCGGCGAGCCACGCCTGTTGGTCGGCGGTGAGATCCGACACCTCACTCCACGGATCGTCGGAGGACATCGCCTCGTCGCTGGTGGTCTCCGTGGTCGTGCCACTCAGAACCGCCGACCGCAGGGTGGCCTGCGCGAGGTCGCCCACTTGGGTCATCGTGCTGTCGTCCCAGGCGGCCCAGTCGGTGGTCCAGGTGTCGTTCGCGCTCGTCGCGGCGGACGACGCACGGGGCCGCGCCACCGGCACACTCGCCACCGTCGCCGGCGCCCGTTGCGGCGCGCTGTCCGGCGCGACCTCCGGGGTCACCGCCGGCACTTGCTCCGCCACCGGCGCGGGGGGCGCGGTCGGCGCGTGCGGCGCACGGGCGATCCACACACCCGCCAGAATCGCCACGGCGACGCCGCCGGCCAGTGCCGGCCGCCAAACCGACGGCAGGACGAACCAGTCGCGGAGACGTTGCCACCACGCGGGCGACGCGGCGGCGGCCTGCGCCGGCTGGTCCTGCGGCGTCGTCCGGATCGCTGCGAGAATCGAGGCTTCGAGCTCTGCCGGCGGCGCCGGCACGGTCAGTCGCGCGTCCTGCGCGGCGAGGTGCAAGATCGCGGCCCACTCGTCGCCCCGTGCGGCGCAGGCGGAGCAGGCACGCAGATGCGCGACCTCAGGCGAGTGCAGGCCAGCGTCCGCGTCAAGCATGGCACTGACCAACGACTCGTCGTCGAGGCACAGGGGCTGGCGCGCGTTCATAGGGCTTCCTCCACATCGGCCGCCGGAGCACCGACGAGATCGGCGAGGTCTCCGAGCGCCGTGCGCAGCTTGCGAATCGCGTGGAAGGCACTGGCTTTCACCGCGCCTTCGCTGCACCCCAAGCGCTCGGCGGTTTCCTTCACCGAGAGATCCTCCTGGAACCGTAGGATAAACGTCGAGCGTTGCACCGGCGGCAGACCGTCGATGGCCTCGGCGACCCGGCGGCCGAGCGCGACGCCGCCTCCAAGACCGGCGTCGGCAGGTGCGGAGACCTCGCCGATGTCGTCGAGAGAGGGCGCGCCACGCAGCCTGTCGCGCTGCGCGCGGTTGAGGGCCAAATTGGTGATGATGCGGACCAGCCAGGTGCCGAACTGCGAGCGGCCCTCGAAACCCGGAAGCGCCTTCCAGGCCCGGACGAACCCGTCCTGGACCACATCGCGGGCGTCCTCGCGATCCCGCAGGATGCGATACGCCACCGCGTGCGCTCTGTCCAGGTGCCGCCGCACCAGTTCGCCGAAGGCCACTTCATCGCCCTCCTGCGCCCGGGCGACGAGGTCCGCGTCGCTCTCAGTCATGAAGGTCCCCGTCCGTCCGGCGGTCAGACACTCCGACGCGGACTCGGGTTGAACCCTTGTGCCGGGATGCGCACCATCACGCGGTCCACCCGTGCGCGGCGGCCAGCCGGCGCCGGCCGCGCCCGCGCATTGCGTGGAAGAGGCCGAGCGCGGGCCCCACGCTCATGTACGTCCAACCCGCCAGTCCGCTGACCGGATCCGGAAGCGCCGCGGCCAGGATCATGGACACCCCGGCGACCACCACCTGGACCAGCGCGGCGCCAATCGAGGTCCGGGTCTGGTAGCGCTCGACGGGATCGAGTTCGAGCGCGTCGGCCTGCCGGTGCGCGTGCAGATACAGAAGGGCGATCACGCCGTACACCGCCGCGTACCCGGCGCCGTAGAGCAGCATCATCGACCGTGCTTGGGAGCCGAGGAGCATCGGTTCGTGATGTCCGTCGATGAGCACCGAGAGGTCGCCGCCGGTGATCACCAGCACGAGATAGTTGAACAAGAATTTGAGCGGGTAGACGAAGAGAAGCGTCACGAACAGCAGCATCGAGTTGTAGACGATGGTCGGCACGTCGTGCAGGCCGTAGCGGCGGAAGTAGCGGTATTGCTCGTACCACAACAGCACGAGCATGGTGAAGCAGATGCCGAAAGCGACAAACCCGCGCAACGATTCCTGCAGCTCCGTGAACGTCTTCGGCACTTCCAGCGAGACCACGAGCAAGGTGACGGCGAAGGCGAACACCGCATCGCTGAACGCTTCGAAGCGCAGGATCTCTTCGCCGCGGGTGCGGAAACGCCACGGGGTCGCGGCAGCGGGCCGGCTCATCCCTCCTCCTGGCGCGGTTGGCGGCGGATCGCCGCGGGAGCTACGAGACCGCCGGACAACACCATCTTGATGCCCTCCTCCACCGACAAGTCGACCGCGATGACCTCGCCGGCCGGCACGATCACGAACTGCCCCGTCGCCGGGTTGGGCGGATTCGGGACGAACACGGTCACCGCATCACGCGCGCCGTCGGCGTCGGTGACCTCCAAGCGGCTGGTGACGAAGCCGAGGCCGAAGATTCCGGTGCGCGGGTACTCGATCAGACAGACTTCGCGAAAGGCTGTGGTGCCGTCGCCGCCGAGACTGAATGCGGCCAGCAGTTCCTTCGTCGCCGTGTACACCGTGCTCGCGCCGGGTACCCGGCGCAGGAACGATTCGAGCATGTTGAACGCCATGCGGCCGAGGACGTTGCGACCCACGAGACCCGCCAGGTACAGCAGCACGAGCAAGGTGAGGAGCCCAAGTCCCGGCACCGGCCGTCCGACGGCGCGCGTGAGCAGCGGCTGCAGCCAGCGGTCGAGGGGCAACACGACCACCGAGAAGACCCACACGGTGACCACCAGCGGCAGCACGAGCGCCAGGCCGGTCAGCAGCGTGGACCGAATGTGTCCCCACACGGAACGCGGCGGGGCCTCGAGAGACGGCGGCACGGAGTCCTCCGATTCGCGCGCGACCTCGTGTCGCGCGGCGCGCACCAGCCTACGGGCTCGGTCGCGTCGTGGGAAGGGTCAGCCGACGGACGGCGCAGACCGGCGGACGGTCGCACCCCAAATCGCAGCGCGCTGCGCAGGCGGCGCGAGCAGCAGGAACACCAACCCGGCGAGCACCGGCGGAATCAGCGTGACCACGTGCAGCGTGGCCGAACACGCGAGTCCGAGCGGCTTGGGCACGCCGTACAGGGCCATCGCCGCGGCGAACGCGACTTGGAATGCGCCGGCGCCGCCCGGCGTCACGCGAGCCAGCAGCGCCAAGTTCACCGCGCACACCGCGACGAAGGCGCCCAACAGTCCGACCGGCGCCCCGAACGCCCGCAGTCCGCACCAATACGACACCGCCTGAAACGCCCACTCGCCCACCGAGAGCAGCACCACGCCCACCAGCACGCGCCAGGCCCCAACCCGCCGCACCCGCTCGGCCAGCGCCGCGGCGAAACGCACGTGTGCTCGCGCGTGAGGCGGCGCCGGCCCGCGCTGGCGCCACGCGAACGCCGCCAGCGCCGCGAGCAGGCCGATCACGAAGACGCCGAATCCGATCGCGCCCTCGCCCACCCACGGCACCGTGCGCAGCGCCGGCAGTACCGCAAGCATGAGCGCCGCGAACGCAATCGCCTCGACCACGCGCTCGAGGACGATGGTCGACAACACGGCGCTGCGCGGCTGCCCGGCCGCCTCCGCGACCAGGTACACGCGTGCGACGTCACCGGCGCTCGCCGGCAGCAGGGCGTTGAGCGAAAACCCGATGAGCAGGAAGCGCAGCACGTCGCCGTGGCCGAAGTGGCGCAGCGTCTGCAGGATGCGCTGCCATCGCCACGACTTCACCCAAATGCTGGCCAGATTCGCGAGCGATGCGCCGACCAGGAACGGCACCGAGGCATGCCGCACCGCAGTCCACACGTCGGCCCGGCTGACGTGGCGAAAGAAGTACACGGTGCCGGCGAGAAGCGCGGTGCCGGCGAGGGCGCGCCAGACGACGGTGCGCCATGAGAGCGTGCCGGTGGCCGCGCCGTCCTCGCTCATCGGATCGACGGCGCCTCCGCGACCGCCCGGCGCAACGCCCGCGCGGCCGCCGCCGGATCGTCCGTGCACAGGACCGCGCCGGCGACCGCGACGCCGTGCACACCCGTCGCGAGCAACGGGGCGACGCGCTCCAGCGTGATGCCGCCGATGGCCACCACCGGCAGTCCGGTGACCGCGCGCACCGCGGCGACGCCCGCGGGACCGATCGGCGCGCCGGCGTCCGATTTGGTCGCCGTCGCGTACGCGGCACCGACGCCGAGATACGACGCACCCGCCGCCTCGGCCTCGCGCGCCTCGGACGGCGTGCCCGCCGAGTACCCGAGCAGAAATCCGGGCGGCACCATGTCACGTGCGAGCGCTAGCGGGAGATCGTCGGGGCCGAGATGCACGCCGTCGGCATCGACGGCCAGCGCCAGGTCGACGCGATCGTTCAGCAGGAAGTGCACCTCGTGGCGCGCGGTCACCGCCCGCAATCGGATGCCTAGGTCGAAACTCTCGCGCGCGGTGCCTGTCTTGTCGCGCAACTGCACCGCGGTCACACCTGCGCCGTCGGCGATGGCCGCCTCGACGACGTCGAGCAGCCGCGTCCGCGGCACCAGGCCGGTATCGGCGATGAGATAGAGCGCGCACCACGCCGCGCTCATCGGCGCGCCCCGCCCGCGACGGGTTCGACCGCGGCGCGCAATGCTGCCGTCGCCGCGCGCACGTCGGCCACCTCGAAAATCGCACGGATCGCGGCGATCCCGGCCGCCCCGGCGCGTCGCACCTCCGCGGCGTTCGTCGCGTCGATGCCGCCGATGCCGATCACCGCACACTCCACCGACGCGCAGGTCTCGCGCAGCACGTCGAGGCCGAGCGGCGGACCATATTGCGCCTTCGACGGCGTGGCGAACACGGGGCCGAGGAACACGTAGTCGGCTCCGGCCGCGGCCGCGGCGCGCGCATCGGCCAGCGCGTGACACGACACGCCGATCACCTGCCCGGCACGCAGCACGGCCCGCGCCGCGCGCACGTCCGGCGCGGCCGACGTGAGGTGCACACCGTCGGCCCCCACCGCCGCCGCGATGTCCGCGCGCTGGTGCACCAGCAACGCGGTGCCGTGAACGCGTGCCAGCGGCACGATGTCCTCGGCGAGCCGCGCCACACGCGCGGCGTCCCAGCCGCGCACGCGCAACACCAACGCATCGGCGCCGCCCGCGCAGGCGGCGCCGAGCACGTCACGCGGCGCCCGCGTGCCCCACGACTCCGGTTCGGTGACGGCGACCAGCCGCCAACCGTCCGGCGCGGCGGCGCGCAGCTACGACACCAACGCCACCATGCCCTCGCTCGGTGTCGAGGCGGTGGCGTACGGCTTCCGGGCGATGCGGCCGGCCATATACGCGGCGCGGCCGGCGTGCGCCGCGTGCTTCATCGCCGTCGCCATGAGGACAGGATCCTGCGCGCCGGCGATGGCCGTGTTGAGCAACACCGCGTCGCATCCGAGTTCGAACGCGATCGCGACGTCGCTCGCGGTGCCGACGCCGGCATCCACGACAACCGGCACGCTCACCGCTTCCATCAACAGCGCGAGGTTGTGCGGGTTGCGGAGGCCGAGCCCCGAGCCGATCGGCGCGCCGAGCGGCATGATCGCCGCCGCACCGGCGTCCTCGAGCTTCTTCGCCACCACGACGTCGTCGGTGGTGTACGGCAGCACGGTGAAGCCGTCCTTGACCAACTGCTTTGTCGCCTCGAGCAACTCGATGACGTCGGGGAACAGCGTCTTCTGATCGCCGATGACCTCGAGCTTCACCCACGTCGACAAACCGACCTCGCGCGCCAAGTACGCGGTCTGGATCGCCTCCTTCGCGGTGTAGCAGCCGGCGGTGTTGGGCAGAAGCGCGTAGCGGTCGCGGTCGATGTAGCGCAGCAACGAGTCGGCGCCCGGCGTGAGATCGACACGGCGCACCGCGACGGTGACCATGTCGGTGCCCGAGGCCTCGAGGGCCTTCGCGAAGGTCGGGTTGTCCGGGTACTTGCCCGATCCGAGGATCAAGCGCGAGGAGAATTCCCGCCCGGCGATGACGAGCGGTTCGCGGCGCGACATGGTGGCTCCTTCCTGCCCTGCGTGAGCGTGCGAGCGGCTAGCCGCCCGCCGAGAACGTGATCACTTCGATGCGATCGCCGTCGGTCACCATCACCTCGGCGTGGGCGGAACGCGGCACGATGTCGTCGTTGCGCTGCACGGCCACGAGATCGAGGGGCACGGCGAGCTGCTCGAGCAACTGGCGAATGGACAACGGCGCGTCGAGCGCGTGCGGGCGTCCATTGAGGCTGATCTGCATGGGTCGGGTCATCTCCGGGGCGAAGTATGGCGAGGCGCGCGAGGCGGGTCAACGCCGCGCCGGGTCCTCCCGAGGGACCAGCACCGCGGCGCCGGCCGGGCCCGAACCGTAGCGGCCGAGCGCCACCCAGCCGCTATCCGGCACCGCGTCGCGCTGCGCGCCGGTGAGGCAGAGCAGCGCGTCGATGCGCGTGGTGTCGCCGGGGGCCGCAGGCCACGCGACGACGCGCAAGTCGTCGCGCCCGAGCACCGCGAACATTTCCTGGAGATCGCGCGGTTCCATCGACGGCAGATCGGCGGCGCGGGTCGCCGCGCTCGCGGCCTCGCGCGCCGCCGGATCCGCGAGCGCGGCGAGATCGACGCGCGGTTCGCCGAGGCGCGCGCCGCGCGGCAGCGTCGTCGCGGCGTCATCGAGCACTCGTCGCACGGTGCGCGACGATTCGCGGGCGTGGCGCAGCGCGGCGGCCGCCCCCTGCGCGGGCGGCAACAGCAGCGCGGCGGTCGGCAGCACCGCGCACACCGGCATCGCGGCGACGCACAGCGCCGCAATCGCCTCCTCGCGCCACGACGGCCGCGGCAGCGCGAGGCCCCACGCCGCCGCCAGCTGCGCGCCCACGGCACCACGACGGCCGCCATCGCCACGACGAATCCAAACAGCGCTTCCTGCAAATACCGCGCGTAGCCGGCGTGGAATCCGAGGTACGGCGCGATGCCCGCCGCCGTCCAGGCCAGGCCCAGCAGCAGCGGCCGCGAGCGCAGGCGCCCTGCGGCGCACAGCAGGCCGGCGACGACCACCGGCAGCGCCAGCGCCGGCACGCGGGCGAGCAGCGGGCCGGCAAGTGGCAGCAGGCCGGCGACCCGCGCACGCGGCGCGACGACCACACCCCACGCGGCGAGTCCCGCGGCCGCCGCCCCCCATCCACCCGGCGCGGTGAACAGCGCCCGCCCGTAGAAGCCGACACGACCGAGCGCCGCGCCGACGCCTCCCCCGCCGCCGACGAAATGCGACGCCGCGAGAATCCCGGCGATGGTCGCGCCCCCAAGCGCCGCCGCGACAGCGGCCCGCGTCAGGCGCCGCTGCCACCGCAGGGGTGCCGGATCGGTGAGGATCCACACGATCGCCACAGTCGGCAGGATGACCGCCGCGGTTTGGCGCGCCAAGGCCGAGGCGACGCCGCAGGCGATGCCGAGCGCCAGATGCGCGCGCCCATCGCCCTGTCCGGCGCGCAGCAGGTGATATGCGCTGGCCAGCAACAGCGCCAGTCCGACGTGCAGCAATCCCATGCGGTAGATGCCATAGGCAACGAGCGGCGCATATGCGAGCAGCGCCCCGACCGCGACCCACGCGCCAGCGCGGCCGACCAGCCGGCGCGCCGCGAGTGCGAGATACACCAAGCTGGTGCCGAAGAACGCCCCCGAGGCAATCTGATATGGCAGCGGGTTCGCCCCCCAGAGGCGATAGAGCAGCCAATACACGCACGCCACGGTGGGCCGGAAATAGTCGCCGAGACCGGAATACGCGTGGCGGTCGACGCGCGGGTCGAGGAGACGCCAGGGCCATGCGCCAACATCGCGGGCGAAGTGCAGCCAGCCGGCATCGTCGTAGCGGAAGTACTGCGGCACGCCGATCAGGATGAGCCCGGCCACACCGGCTGCCAGCGGCAGCACTTCCCACAGGCGGCCGTCGCCCCTGCTCGCCGATCGATGTCGCGCCATCGCGTCCCCTGCCTCGCGTCGTGCCGCTCGGTGCGGCGCGGCAGTGTAGCACGCGACCCGCCCCTTGACCCGTGCCGCGGCGCGGTGTACTTGTCGCCGCTCACACCGGTCGCGCTCCGCTCCGCGGGGCGCCATCCGTTACACTCCTGCGCCGCGAGCGAGGGGCGACGCCCCAGACGCCCTTCGCTCCGCCGCCGGCGCCGCCGGAGGACCACCGCCGACGATGTCACCGTCGCGCCGCACCGTCTTGCTCGCCGCCTGCCTCGCCTTCGCCCTGTACGCGGCGACGGCCGCCCCCACCATCACCGAATACGACGCCGGAGACCTCATCACCGCGTCGTGGACGGGCGGGGTCGCGCACCCGCCGGGATATCCGCTGTATTCCACGCTCGGGTGGGTGGTCGCGCACCTCGTGCCGTTCGGGAGCGTCGCGTGGCGCTACGGCATCTTCTCGGCGCTCGCCGCCGCCGGAGCGATCGGCATCGCGGTCGGGCTCGCCGTATCGCTCGGCGCGGAGGCGTGGGTGGCCGCGTGCGCTCTCGGTGTCTTCGCCGCCTCGAGCGTCTGGTGGTCGCAGGCGACGGTGGCCGAGGTGTACGCGCTGAACGGCTTGCTGGTCGTGACTGTCGTCGCCGGCATGGCGTGGTGGGCGGAACGACGGGACGCGCGCGGCGTCTTCGTCGCCGCGTGGGCGTTCGGCCTGGGGCTCGCGCATCATCTGTCGCTCGGTTTGGTGGCGCCCGGCATCGCGCTGTGCTTGCTGCTCGGCGCGCGGCGTGGCGCGCCGTGGTCGTGGCGCTGGCTGCCGGGGCTGGCAGCGCTCGTCGCGCTCGGCGTCGCGTGGCACCTGACGACGCTGCTGCGCGCGCGGCTCGAGCCGGCGTATGCGTTCTCGCACCCGGCGACGTGGGAGCGCTTCGTGGCCCACGCGCGCGGGGCGATCTACACCGCGCGGTTGGTGGCGCCGGGCAGCGGTGAGTTTTGGCGACGGCTGGTGGCCGGCGCGCCGGCGATCGCCGCACCGCTGACGTGGGGCGGCGCCGTACTCGGACTCGCGGGACTGGTCGCGATGGCGCGCCGCGCGCCAGCGACGGGCGCGCTGTGCTTCACCTCGCTCGCGGCCTGGTGGCTCTACACCGCGATGTACCGCATTCCCGACGTCGACGTGTATTACCTGCCGGCCCAGCTGCTGCTGGCGATCGGGCTCGCGATGGCGCTGTCGCGGGGCGTCGCGTGGCTACGCACCCGCGCCGCCGGTGCCGCGCAGGTCGCGCGGCTGGCACTCGTGGCGCTGCCGCTTGCCTTCGTGGCGTTCGGCTGGCGAACGCACGATCTGCACGACGTGACCGCGACGCGCGACGTTCTCCAAGCGGCCGGTGACATCGCCACGGAAGGTGGCACGCGCGCCGCGACGCTGTTCCTCGACGGCGACACGGAATTGTTCGGCCTCTCCTACTTGCACCTCGTCGAAGGGCGATGGCCGCAGCTCACCCTCGTCGATCGCAATGGCACGATCGGGCCGAACGTGTACGGTCTGTGGGATACGCGGCAGATGGTGACCGGCTACGACACCGAGGCGCGGCAGCGCGCCGAGCTGCGCTACCTCGCCTCCACGCGCGATCGTGTCTACTACATGCCCGCGCCCGCCACCGTGCCGCCCGGCTACACCATGATCCAGCGCGCGCTGGTGTTCGAGGCGCGCCCCGACAGCGCGACGCGCGATCCCCAGCAGGGCGACCCGTGGCGCTACGTGACGCTCGACCCGGCGCGCGGACCGCGCGGCGCGGCGCCGCACGATACGCGGAGTGTCTACGCGCGCGTCGCCATGTCGCGTGCGACGTGGGAGCTCGCACAGGGCCGTGTCGCGGCCGCGCGGCCGTTGTTGCGGCAGATCGAGGCGTGGGTCGGCGATGAACCCGAAGCCCTCGCGACGCTCGCGCGCCTCTCGCTGGCCGCCGGCGACACCGCGCTGGCCCGCGCGCAGTCGCAACGCTCCATCGCCAGCTCCGCGTTCGCGGCGCCATCGGAAGCGCGTCATGGCGACATGCTGCTGCTCGCCGGAGATACGCTGGGCGCGGTCGCCGCCTACGAGAAGGCGCGCGGGATCGCCGGCGGCCTCGACGCGGTGCAAGAGATCCGGCTGGCGAACATCTACGCGACGCGCGGCGAGTGGGCGCACGCGATCGCCGGCTTCACCCGCGCGCTGCAATCCGACGCGGCGAATGCGGACGGCTGGCTGGCACTCGGCAGCGCGCAGTTGCGCTCCGGCGACGCGGCCGCCGCACGGCAATCGTTCACGCGCGCCGCGGACCTGCAACCGCGCGCCGCCTCCCCGCACATCAATCTGGGCCTCGCGGCCCATGCGACCGGCGATGATGCGGCGGCGACGCGTGAATTCCAGCGCGCCGTCGACCTCGAGCCACGCAATCCCGCGACGTGGGCCGCTCTCGGCGCGTTCGCCTTCGACATGCAAGACGCCGCGCAGGCAGAGCGCGCATGGCGCGAAGTGGTGCGACTGGCACCGTCGTATCCGCATGCCCATTTGGCGCTCGGGCTGCTGGCGCAATCGCGCGGCGACTATGCAGCCGCCGAGGCCGGCTTCCGCGAAGAACTGCGCCTGTTCCCCGCCGACGGGCGGACATGGAATCTCCTCGCCTCGCTCTACGCCGCGCAAGGCCGCCCCGACGCGGCGCGCGAGGCCGCCGCACGCGCCGCTGCGCTCGGCGCTCGCTGACGCTCACCGACGAAAGGTTCGCCATGGACGCACTCCTCGCGATCGATCAAGGCACCACCGGCACGCGCGCGGTGGTCTACACGCTCGACGGCCGCATCGCGGCGAGCGCGTACCGCGAGGTGCCGCAGCACTTCCCGCGCCCCGGCTGGGTCGAGCACGATGCCCTCGAAATCTGGGCGACGGTCACCGACACGATCGCGGAGGCGACGCGTCGCGCGCGAAGGGGGCGGGTGCGGGCAATCGGCATCACCAACCAGCGCGAAACCGTCGTCGTGTGGGATCGTCGGACCGGACAGCCGTTGCATCGCGCGATCGTGTGGCAGGACCGCCGCACCGCGGCGATGTGTGCGGGTTTGCGCGAGGCCGGCGAGGAGCCGCGCGCGCGGCGTCTCACCGGCCTCGTCCTCGACCCGTACTTCAGCGGCAGCAAGGTGCGCTGGCTGTTCGCGCACGATGCCGCGCTCCGCCGCGCGGCGCGACGCGGCGACGTGGCGATCGGCACCATCGACACGTGGCTGTTGTGGCAGCTCACCGGCGGCGCCACGCACGCCACCGACATGACCAACGCGTCGCGCACGCTGCTGTTCGACATTGGGCGTCGGACGTGGAGCGCGCCGCTGCTCGACATGTTCGACGTGCCGGCGGGTGCGCTGCCGGCCGTCTTGCCGTCGGCGGCGCACTTCGGAGAGACGGCGCGCGGCGCAACCGCGCTGCCCGCCGGCGTGGCGATCACCGGCATCGCCGGCGATCAACAGGCCGCGCTCTTCGGGCAGGGCTGCGTCACGCCGGGCACGGCGAAGAATACCTACGGCACCGGCTGCTTCCTGCTGGTCAATGCCGGCGCCACGCGGCCGCGCGCGCCGCGCGGTTTGCTCACCACACTTGCCTGCGACGCGGCGGGACGGCCGGTGTACGCGCTCGAAGGCGCGGTGTTCATCGCCGGAGCGGCGATCCAGTGGTTGCGCGACGGGCTCGGGCTCATCGCGCAGGCCGCGGAGACCGAGGCGCTGGCCCGCTCGGTGCCCGACACCGGCGGCGTCTCGCTGGTCCCCGCGTTCGCCGGGCTGAGCGCGCCGCATTGGGATCCCGATGCGCGCGGCGTGCTCACCGGCCTCACCCGCGGCACCACCCGCGCGCACGTGGTGCGCGCGGCGCTCGAAGCCATCGCCCACCAAACCGCGGACATGGTCGACCTCGCGACCTCGGCGCCCGGCGTCACGCTGCGCCGCGTGCAAGTGGACGGCGGCGCCTCGGCGAACGCGTTCCTGCTTCAATTCCAGGCCGACGTGCTCGGGCTTCCGGTGGTCCGGCCGCGCTCGGTGGAGAGCACGGCACTCGGCGCCGCATTGCTGGCGGGCGTCGGTGCCGGCCTCGGCGCAGCGGACTTGCGGCCACTGCGCGGGCTCCAGGCGGCCGAGGCGACGTTCCGGCCAGCGCTGGCCCCGGCCCGCCGTCGCGACCTGCGCGCGCACTGGCAGAAAGCTGTCGCACAGACGCTCGCGCACGGCGGCGCCTTCGCCGAGCCGCGCGCCGCCGGCCGCCGGGCGAAAAAGGGCGCTTGACCGGGCGGCGCCCCGTATGGGACAAAAGGAGTAGTTCCACTGCCGCTCCTCTTCGTCCGCGCCCCTACGCGGATGCCTCTTGCACCGGCACCCTTGCCACGCTCCCGGATCTGTCCCGCGGTTCATTACTGACTCGTGCAGACTCCGGAGGTTCGTCCCATGAAGCGCTTGCTTTCGTCCCTCGCCGTGCTTGCGTGTCTCGCCCTGCCAATCGCCGCGTCCGCGGCCTGGTACGGCACCGCCACGCTCGGCCCGTCGGGTGACCCCGACTCGTACGGCACTGCCACCATCAGCATCGACAACAACAACTTCATGACGGTGTTCGTCGAGGTGTGGAACCTCGACCCGAACACGTCGCACGTCGACCACATCCACACCGGCACCTGCTCGGCGCAGGGGCCCGTGTACGTCGGCCTGTCGAACATCACCTGCGACGCGACCGGTCACGGCTCCAACACCACCAACGTCCAGCTCAACGCGACGCAGGTGGCCACCATCACCGGCTCGCCGGTGTACGTGAACGTGCACCACCAGACGACGTTTGCGGGCATCACCTGCGGTAACGTGGTGATCGGCGCGACGCCGAACAAGCCGGGCACGTGGGGCACCGTGAAGGCGCTCTACCGGTAGACGCATCCTTCGCCCGCAACGCGAACGGCCCCGCGGGAGGCGGGGCCGTTTTGCGTTGCGCGCTGTGTGGTCGCGCGTCAGTCGAGCATGGTGACCGGAATCGCCAGCGCCGGCGTGACGTCGCGCACGAACTCGCCGTGCAGCACGAGGCCTTGCGCGTCGAGCACGCGCGCTTCCACCAGCCGGCCCATGAGCGCGTTGGCATCGCCCGGGAACAGGAATGTCTTGTTGGTGCGCGTCTTGGCGAGCAGGCGGCCGTCCTTCTTGTTGAGGCCTTCGACGAGAACTTCCTGCGTCGTGCCGACCAGCGCTTGGTTCTTCTCGCGCGAGATGCGTGCTTGCAGCGCGTTCACCGCTTCGAGGCGACGCTGGCGGACATCGCCATCCACCGCGTCGCGCGCTTCGAGCTTCTCCGCCGGCGTGCCGGGACGCATCGAGTACTTGAAGACGTACGCGGCGTCGTAGCGCACCTGCTCCATGAGCGAGAGCGTCTCCTCGAACTCCGCATCCGTCTCGCCCGGGAAGCCGACGATGATGTCGGTGGTGAGCGCGATGTCTGGCAGCACGCGGCGCACTTCGGCGATGGTGTCGAGATATTCCTCACGCGTGTAGTGGCGCGACATGCGGCGCAACGTGCGGCTCGAGCCCGCCTGCACCGGCAGGTGGAGATACTCCATCAACGTCGGCTCGTCGCGCAGCGCCTCGATGATGCGCGCGTTCATGTCGATCGGATGCGACGTCGTGAAGCGCACGCGCCACAGCCCCGGCACCTGCGCAACGTGGCGCAACAGCGCGGCGAAATCGATGTCCTGCCAGTGGTAGCTATTGACGTTCTGGCCAAGCAGCGTGATCTCGCGCGTGCCGTTGGTGACCAGCGACTGCACTTCGCCGAGGATGTGGCCGAGCGCCTTCGGCCGCTCGACGCCGCGCGTCATCGGCACGATGCAGTAGGTGCACTTCTTGTCGCAGCCGATGGTCGCGGTGACGAAACCCTTGAGCGATCCCTCACGGCCTTCGATGCGCGGATAGTAGGCAGGATCGTCGTTGACGCTGACGTCGACGACGCGCGTGCCGAAGTCGCGCAGCGCGTTCACGTGCTCCGGGAGACGGTGATAGGTGTCCGGCCCGAGCACGATGTCGACCGCCGGCGACTTGCGCATGAGATCGCGGCCCATGCGCTGCGCCATGCAGCCCGCCACCGCGAACACCACCGGCTTGCGCTCCTTGAGCGGCATCAGTTCGCCGATGCGGCCGATGATGCGCGTCTCCGCCTTGTCGCGGATCGCGCAGGTGTTGAGCAGCAAGAGGTCGGTGTCCGGCATGCTGTCCGCCGGCTCCCAGCCGTGCTGGCCGAGCACCGTCTCGATGAACGCGCTGTCGTATTCGTTCATCTGGCAGCCGTAGGTTTCGACGAAATACTTGAGCGCCATCGCCGCGCGCGGTCCTCCTTCGGATTCGGCGCGCCACGCGGCGCGCGAGGTGAGGCGCAGAGAGTACCAGACTCGCGGCGAGTTAGGGCCGACAAACTCGCGCCTGGGCGACTCCCCCGCTTGCCAGCGCCGGACGCGGCGGGCAGAGTCGGGCGCATCCACGGAGGGAGGCTCGCGCATGGACGGCACGCTCGCCGGAGTGCTCGCAGGAGTAGTGGTGGTCGCGGTGGCGGTGCTCGCGTTCGTCTGGGGCGCGCGCCGGGAGCGCGGCAGTGCCGCGGCGTCGCGCGACGCGTTCCAGGCGGTCGCGGCCGACGCGCTCGATTCCGCCTCGCGGCGGTTCCTCGATCTCGCCGAGACGCGGTTCGCGCGCTTGCAGGACAGCGCCGCCGCGCAGCTCGCGCAACGCGAGACCGCGATTCGCGGGCTGGTCGAGCCGGTCACCGATGCATTGTCGCGCGTCGATCGCACGCTCGCCGACATCGAGAAGGAACGCCACGGCCAGTTTAGCGCATTGACGCAGCAGATCACGTCGCTTGGCGAGGCGGAGCGGTTGCTTCGCCAGGAAACCGCGCAGCTCGCGCAGGCCATGCGCTCTCCCGGCGTGCGCGGCCGCTGGGGCGAGTTGCAGTTGCGCCGCGTCGTCGAACTCGCCGGCCTCACCGAGCACTGCGACTTCGAGACGCAAGCACACGTCGTCACCGACAGCGGCCGCTTGCGGCCCGACCTCGTCGTGCATCTGCCTGGCGAGCGCGTCGTCGTCGTGGACGCGAAGACGCCGCTCGACGCGTACCTCGCGATGGTGGAAGCCGAATCGGATGACGAACGAGACGCCGCGTGGCGTGGCCACGCGCGGCAGGTGCGCGACCATCGCGCGAAGTTGGCGAGCAAGGCGTATTGGAGTCAGTTCGCGCACTCGCCCGAGTTCGTCGTGATGTTCTTGCCCGGCGAGGCGTTCTTCAGCGCGGCGGTGCATGCCGACCCGACGCTACTCGACGGCACTGCGCAAGATGCGCAGGTGATCCTCGCGAGTCCGACGACGTTGATCGCCCTGCTGCGCGCGGTGGCGCACGGATGGCGACAGGAAGCGCTGGCCGACAACGCGCGCGAGTTGAGCGCGACGGCGCATCAGTTGTGCGAGCGGTTGGCGGGCTTCAGCGAGTCGCTGTCGAAGGTCGGGCGCGGGTTGTCGAGCGCGGTGGATGCGTACAACGGAGCGATCGGCACGTGGGATAGTCGGGTGGTGGTGAGTGCGCGGCGGTTGGGAGAGCTTGGTGTCGTGCGCGCGGCGGATGTGCCGGAGCTCCCGCCGGTGGACCGGCGGGCACGGGAAGCCGCGGGCCACGACGCCTAATCCGGCACGCGCTGGGCTACTTGGAAAGCGTGATGCGGTGACCGTGCGCGACGCAGGGCCGCGAGGCGACAGCCGTTGCGGCCCTGCGTCCTCCGGAGCGAAACGGCGCGAAGCGCAAGGCGCCCGCTCCGTGGCCATGCGTCTAGCGCCACATCGCCTTCATGCGTC
>JBGATO010000159.1:0-3545 GCA_044229145.1 Candidatus Eiseniibacteriota bacterium
GACGCAAGCTGTTGCTGCTGCTGCTGCTGCGGCGGCGGCCCCGATCCGCAGTTCGCCCGGTGGTCGCTCTGGATGGACGAACCTCTGGACTTCGTGCAGGCCGTGGTGTGGGACAAGGGCGGCCTCGGGATGGGCTGGCACTACCGCCGCAACTACGAGTTTGTGTTGGTCGCCCGCAAGAAGGGCGGCGGCAAGCTGACATGGAACGGCGGCAACACGACGGCGAATGTGGTCCGCCTCAACGGCCTCAAGCCATTCGCCGACGATCACCCCACGCCCAAGCCAGAGCCGCTCATGGCGCATTTTATCCGGCTGCACACGAACCCTGGGATGCTCATCGTTGACCCATTCGCGGGCGGTGGAACCGCGCTCGTCGCCGCTAAGCGCGAGGGTCGGAAAGCCATCGGCGTCGAAGTTAGCGAGGAGTTTTGCGCCCTCGCCGCGCGCCGTCTCGCGCAGGAGGTAATCGCGCTATGACCGACCCCCTCCGCGCCGCCGTCTGCTGGGCGTTCCTGACCGTTTCCTGTGCCGCCCTGGCGTGGCACGCCCTCCGCACCGAGCGCCCCGTGCAGGCGGCGCTCGCGTTCGCGGGGGCGGCGCTGTCGGCGCTCGTCGCCGTGCTGTGCGTGCTCTGCGGGGCGAAGGGGGCGGGCCGATGACGCCGACCCTCGACATGTGCCGCATGGCGCACACCTTGCGCGCCGAGGACGGCCTAGCCTGGTCCCGCGTACACACCATCGTGTGCGTGCGGTTCAAGGTGCGCCGCGACGCCTTCTCCGTCTCCGACCTGATCCGCGCCCACGCCGCGCAGTTCCCCCGGCACCGCTACCCGCTCGGCCCGGCGACGGGAGGGCCGCCGCATGCCTAGCCCCCACTCCTGGCGCACCGTCACCCTCGCCTTCCCCGAAGGCATCGCCTCCTTCGCCGTCTGCGACCGCTGCTATGCCCGCACGCAGCACCCGGCCCACTTCACGCAGTACGGGCCGCCGTGCCTGCCGGAGCCGAGCGACCGCGAGACGGTGGAGCGGTTCCTCGCCTCGCTCGACGTCGGAGGGCCGCGCCATGCCTAGCGCGTTCGCCAAGGGCTACGTCGCCTGCCCGAACTGCGACGGCGCCATGGCCGCCCACGCCACCACCTGCGCCCGGTGCGCGCCGTCGCGCGCTCTGGCCCCTGTGGGGCGCACCCTGGCGCTCCCGGCCCTGACCCTTGCCGAGACCCGCGTCGTGCTCTGGTCGCACGGCCTGGGGCCGCTGGGCGCGGTCCATGAGCATCCTGGCGACCCCGAGGCGACCGCGTGGCGCATGCCGGGTGGGCATGGGCTGACGCAGCGGCATGCCGTCGGCGGCAAGGGGTACTGGGGCGAGGTGATCCGGTGATCTGGATCGCCCGTGACCGCACCGGCACCGCCCAGGAAGCCGCCCTGGGACGCGGCGAGCCGTGCGCCGCCACCCTCACCGCCTGGCGCGCCCGTGGCTGGACGTGGGCGCCGGAGACGCCCGAGGCGTGGACGGAGACGCGGCCCGCGCTGTCGCTCTTCCACCGGCCACCCGCGGCGCCGCCACGGGGGAGGGGGGCGTCATGAGCGCGCACAGCCGCCGCAAGGGCGCCAGCGCCGAACGGGAAGTCGGCCACCTCCTGGGCTTCGCCCGCAACGCCCGCAACGGCCTGCACGCGGGCGACCTCGCCACACCGGACGCCTATCCCTACGCGCTGGAAGTGAAGCGCCGGGCGCGGGCGTTCAGCCAACTCTACGCCGCCCTCGACCAAGCCGCCGCCACGCAGCCGGGCAAGGTGCCCGTGGCGCTTGTCCGCGATGACCGCAGGGAATGGCTTTGTGTGATGTGGCTGGGCGATGCGACCGAGGTCGCCCCCACCTTGAAAGCGTCGTCCCCGTCTGGTACTGTGCCCGACGAGACATAGCACGCGGGCCAGCGCGTGATCGAAGCTGTGCGCCCCTGGCCGGGGCGGACGGTTAGGGGTCGGACGACTATCGGCGTCCGGCCCCGCCCTTCCCGATAGGAGGTAGAGATGTCGAGTGTTGCAACCGCGTGGGCATTCCGGCAAGACCGCAAATCCCCGCTCGAAAAGTTGTTGTTGCTGTATCTCGCCGATGTGTGCGGCACCGAGGGCGAGTCGTGGGAGGGCGAAGCCTCCCTCGATGACGTTCTGCACTTCACGCAATCGCGGCTTCTCGATGTCCGTCAAGGTCTGCTGGCGTTGGCAGACGATGGCCTCTTGCGTGTCGAATACCCTATCGACGATCCGATCCGGTTCCTGTTGGAGGGGGAGGACGACGATGCGGTGGGGTGACGCGCCCTATGTGCGCCTTTATGTCGAGCCGGACGCCGACTTTCTCGCGCTGTCGTGGCAATCCCGTGCGCTGTTCTACGAACTCCTCAAGTGCGCCGACCGGACAGGCTGTGTCAAAACCGGACGCCGCGTGACAGCCGGTGTCGCCGTGCTAACGCGCATCCCCGAACCCGTTGTCGCCGAAGCGCTCCCTGGCCTATTGGAAGATGGCTGCGTGGTCGAAACAACGTCCGGCTTGGTGATCCGGAACTTCCTCGAAGCGCAGACCACGCCGCGCAGCGACGCCGCACGCAAGCGGGAAGAGCGTGCGCGCCATAGAGATACAGAACTGAGTCACGAACTGTCACGCTCTGTCACGAAAAATCACACTATAACAGAGCAGAGCAGAGCAGAGCAGAACCGAACAGACACCCCTTCCCCCCGGCGCGCTGACGCGCGCGGCGGCGAGATCGCGGCAGACTTCGATGCGCGCTTCTGGCAGCCCTACCCGGCGGCACGCCGCCACGCCAAGGCGGACTGCCTCGCCCTGTGGCGCGCCCTGTCGGAGTCCGACCGAGACGCCTGCGCCGCAGGCTTGTCCCGGTGGCGCACCTCGGAGCAGTGGCAGGACGCGACGAAGATCGTCTGGCCGGAACGCTTCCTGAAGCGCCGCGACTGGGAGTCCGACCCGCCGCAAGCCCGGCGTACCGCCTCGTCCTGCGACGACCCCCGCTTCGCCGCTTTGGTCGCCGCCAACCCGGAGCTTGCATGAGCCGCCTCCCACTCGAATACCGCCTCCTGGGCGCCCTGGCCTGCACGCCGCGCTGGGCGCTGGAAATCGCGGACGCCGGATCGCCCCTCGCCGGGCCGTTCGCCTCCCACGCCGCGCGGCGGCTCTACGAGACCATCTGCCAGGTCGCCGCCACCGATCCCCACGGCGGCCTCCTGGCCGTCATCGAAGCCTGTGCCCACGGCACGGACCCCGAGTGGAACGTCGCCAGCGTGACCGGCCTGCTCGAGGACGGCGAACCCGCGTTCGTCAGCCTCGCCGCCGTCCAGTCCGCCGCCGCCGCCTGCGCCGAACAACATCGCCGCCGCAAGCTGATGGCCGCCGGCCGCGCCTTTGCGCGCGACGTGGAAGCCGACCCCGAGGCCGCCGAAGTGGCGCTGCGCGAAACCCTCACCCTCGCCGCGCCGACCAAGACCGTGACGCGCGCCGATCACCTGGACGCCGCCCTCACCTTGCGCCGCGAGG
>JBGATO010000048.1:0-29463 GCA_044229145.1 Candidatus Eiseniibacteriota bacterium
ACGTCGGCGGCCGGTGGCGGCGCGCAGACACCGAGCACCCGTCCTCCCGGTGCGCGCACGATGACGAAGTCCGCCGGGGCGTCCTCGATCTGCAGGAGCCCGGCGCGCGGCGCCTGACCGTGCACCAGGCGCTCGGCATCCGCCCACTCGAGCGTCGCGTGCGGCAGGAAGGCCAGCGCCTCCTCCACTGTCAGGCCGTGCGCGGCGATCGCGCCCGCCGCATCCGCTTCACGCAGCCGCGAGGTCGGCAGCGCCTGCGCGAGGTCGAACGGACCGGCAGCCTCGCGGCGCAAGCTCGCGACATGTCCCCCACACCCGAGCACCTCGCCGAGGTCGCGGGCGATCGAGCGAATGTACGTACCGCCGCCACACACGATGCGCACCTGCACGCGTGGCGGTGCGCACGCGATGATCTCCAGCGCATGCACGACGACCTCACGAGGTGGCGCGTCGATCTCCTCGCCGCGGCGCGCGCGGCGGTACAGGCGCTCGCCATCGACCCACACCGCGGAGATGCGCGGCGGGCGCTGCGTGAATCGGCCGCGGAAGTGCGCCAGCGCCGCCTCGATGTCGGCGGCGGTCGCAGTGACCGGCGATTCGCGCAGGGTCGAGCCGGTCAGGTCGTCGCTGTCGGTGACGCGCCCGAGCACGAATTCGGCGAGGTAGGTCTTGGTCGTGGCGCCGAGGAAGCGGACGATGCGGGTCGCGCGCCCGGTCGCCACCACGAGGACGCCGGTGGCGAAGGGATCGAGCGTCCCGGCGTGTCCGGCGCTCGCGCCACGCCCGAGCGCGCGGCGTACCAGCGCCACCGCATCGTGAGATGTGATGCCGGCTTCCTTGTCGAGCACTAGCACGCGGTCGAGGCTCACGCGCGCACCTCGTCGCGCATCACGTCGCGCAGCGCCTCGCGCACCGCCGCGCAGGCGTCATCGAGATTGCCGGCGATCGTGCAGCCGGCGGCGCGCTCGTGTCCTCCGCCGCCGAACCGCACCGCCGCCGGACGCACCGACAGATCGCTGCGCGAGCGGAACGACACCCGCACTTCGCCCGGCGCCACCTCGCGCAGCAACGCGGCCAAGCGCACGCCCTCGATGTCGCCGAGATAGTTCACCAGGCCTTCGGAGTCGGCATCCGCGCCGCCGGTGTCGGCGAAGTCTGCGTGACGCAGGGAGGCGATCGCCACTGCGCCGTCGTCGTGCAGCGTCGTGCCGGCGAGGACACGCGCCAGCAACTGTGTGGTCGGCCAGGAGCGGCGGGCGAACAGCAACTCGCTGATGGTCTCATAGGCGCCGCCGGCCTCCCGCCATGCGGCGGCCAGACGCAAGGCTCGCGGCGTCGTGTTCGGGAACAGGAAGCGGCTGGTGTCGGTCATCACCGCGGTGAGCAGGCAGGTGGCGATCTCGGGGGTGACGCGCACGCCGAGTTCCTCGATCACCAGCGCCGATAGTTCACCGGTCGCCGACGCACTGATGTCGTGCAACGTGTGCGTGCCGAACGACGGCGACGGATGATGGTCGACGTCGATGACCACCGGGCAGCACGCCAGCGTGGTCATCAACTCCTCGCCCACCCGCGAGAGCTGGTCGCAGTCGAAGACCGCCGCGACATCGTACGTCGCCCCCGCCGGCAACGTAGTGACCACCTCGGCGAGGGACGGCAGGTAACCGTACACTGGCGCGATCGGTCCCGGCGACATCATCGTCACGTGCCCGTGCGAGATTCCGCGCAGCGCCAGCCCAACCGCCATCATCGAGCCGAGGGTGTCGCCGTCCGGATTGACGTGGGTGCAGAGCAGCACGCGCGGCGCCTCGCGCAGGAGCGTGGCGATTTCGCGCGCGGTGGCACGCAGCGCCGGAGGGAAGCCGTCGGGCGGGTTCACGAGGTGGACGACTCCGGGTCATCGGCCGGCGCAGCGTCGGCGTCCGGTGCGGCCGCACTGCCGGCGCGCCGCGCATCGTCGTCTTCGATCTCGCGCAGCAGCTCTTGCACGCGCGCCAGCTTGGCCATCGATTCGTCGGCGACGAAGCGCAGTTCCGGGACTTGGCGGAGATCGACCTCGTGCTTCAGTTCCTGGCGTAGGAAGTGGCGCGCGTTCGCCAGCACTTTCAGACTGGCGCGCGTCTGCTCGTCATCGCCGAGGACGCTCACCGTCACCGTGGCGTACTTGAGATCGGCGGTGGTCTTCACGCCGAGCACGGTGACGAACCCTTTGCGCGGGTCGCGAATCCGCGTCTCCAGCAGCTCCGCGAGCACGCGGCGCAGCAGGTCGTTGACGCGCTCCAAACGCTGTCCCTGCACGACACCTCCTGTGAGCGCGGACGGCCGGGGGATACGACCCCGGCGCACCTTCCCGTCCGCTCCAACGTTGCACGCCGCGCGCCTAGCGGATGTCGACGTATCCGTCGACCACCAGCACGCGATCGTCCGACTCGATGAGTCGCTGGATCGCCGCGAGCACGTCGCGGCATCCACTGTCCTCGTGGCTCACCACCGCGACGCCGAGGCGCGCGCGTTGCCACGTATCTTGATGCCCGATCTCGGCGATCGACGCATTGAAGCGCCCTCGCACGCGATCCTTCACGCGGTTCAACACCGCGCGTTTGTCCTTGAGCGAGGCCGAGCCCGGTAACCAGAGCTCGACCTCCAAGGTTCCGACGATCACCGCGAGCCGCCGCGCGCTAGTCCAGCTTGCGCGCGACCTCCTCGATGACGAACATCTCGACCAGGTCGTCCACCTGCACGTCCTGGAAGCCGTCGAGGACGATACCGCACTCGAAGCCGCTCTCCACCTCGCGGACGTCGTCCTTGAAGCGGCGCAGGCTGCCGAGCTGGCCTTCCCACATCACGGTCCGGTTACGCACCAGGCGAGCCTTGGCGCTGCGCTTGATCGTCCCGGCGACCACGCGGCAACCGGCGACGGTTCCCATCTTCGACGACTTGAAGATGTCGCGCACTTCCGCCGTGCCGACCACGACTTCCTTCGACTCGGGCTTGAGCAATCCGGACATCGCGTCCTTGATCTCTTGCACCGCTTCGTAGATGACCTGGTACTGGCGGATGTCGACCTTCTCGCGGTTCGCGAGTTCGTTCGCCTTCGGGTCGGGGCGCACGTGGAAGCCGATGATGACGGCATCCGACGCCGCCGCGAGCAGCACGTCCGACTCGCTGATGTTGCCCACCGCGTGGTGGATGATGCGCAGCTTGACCTCGTCGGTCGACAGCTTGGTGAGCGAGTCGACGAGCGCTTCCGCCGACCCGTCCACGTCGGCCTTGATGATGACCGCGAGTTCGCTCGCCTCGCCTTCCTTGATCTTCGAGTAGAGGTCGGTGAGGGTCATGTGCTTGGTCGAGCGGAACTCCTGCTCGCGGTGCGCCTGCATCCGCTTGCCGGCGATCTCACGCGCCACGCGCTCGTCCTCGACGACGACGAAGCCGTCACCGGCGGTCGGCGCGCCGGACCAGCCGAGCACCTGCACCGGCGTCGACGGCCCCGCGAGCTCCAGCTTGCCGCCACGCTCGTTGTGCAGCGCACGCACCTTGCCCCACTGCGCTCCGGCGACGAACACGTCGCCCACCCGCAGCGTGCCGTGCTGCACGAGCACGGTGCCGACGACACCGCGGCCCTGACTGACCCGCGCCTCGATGACCGCGCCCTTCGCCTTGCGGTTGGGCACCGCCTTGAGTTCGAGCACTTCCGATTGCAAGAGCACCATCTCGAGCAGCTTGTCGACGTTCACTCCCAGCTTGGCGCTGATGTCGACCATGATCGTCTTGCCGCCCCACTCTTCCGGCTGCAAGCCACGCTGCGCCAGGTCGGTGCGCACCGCGTCCGGATTGGCGCCCGGCTTGTCGATCTTGTTGATGGCGACGATGATCGGCACGTTCGCCGCCTTCGCGTGGTCGATGGCTTCCACGGTCTGCGGCATGACGCGGTCGTCGGCGGCCACCACGAGGATCACGATGTCGGTGACTTGCGCTCCACGCGCACGCATGGCCGTGAACGCCTCGTGCCCGGGCGTGTCGAGGAAGGCGATGCGCTGCCCGGTGGGCAACGCGACCTCGTAGGCGCCGATGTGCTGCGTGATGCCGCCGGCTTCGCCGGCGATCACGTTCGACTTGCGAATGTAGTCGAGCAGCGAGGTCTTGCCGTGATCGACGTGGCCCATGATGGTGACGACCGGCGGACGCGGCCGCAGATCCTCGGTGTTGATGGGCTCGTCTTCGATTTCTTCGAAGCCGGTTTCCGCGACGAATTCCACCGCGAACCCGAACTCGTCGGCGATCATTTCGATCGCGTCCTTGTCGAGGCGGCGGTTGATGGTGGCCGGGATGCCGAGCGCGAGGCAGGCGCCGAGCACTTCGCTCGACTTCGCCTCGATGCGCGCGGCGAGATCCGCCACCGTGATGAATTCGCTGACCTTGATGGTCTTCAGCGCTTCCACGATCTCTTCGATGCCGTCCTCGCGGCGGCGACGCGCGCCGCGGCGGAAGCTGGAGCCGCGCGGGGCTTCCAGCGTCGCCATCGTCTTGCGGATGTTCTCGCGTACCTGACGCTCGTCGACGGACTTCTTCTTGCCACGTCCGCCCCCAGCGCCACCGCCGAAGCGGCCACGCTTGGCGCCACCACCGCCACCACCGCTCGGGCGAGTCGCGCCGGCACCGCCGCCCAACGGCATGACGCCCACCGAGCCCGGCGCACCGCCGGGACGCGGACCTCCACCGCCGCGCGAGTCGGGACGGCCACCGCCGCCCATGCGCGCGCCGCCGCTCTGGCCGATGGGCGCGCCACCGCCGGCGCGGCCCCCGCCCTGTCCGCCGCGCGGACCTTGGCCGGGACGCGGGCGCGGTTGTGATGGCTGCATGTACGACGGCAGCGTCGCCGGAGGCGGCGCCACGACGGCGGAGCCGAGGCCAATGTGCTGCGGCGACGTCGGAGCCGGGGGCGCAGGCGGCGCCGCGGTGCTGGCCGCGATCGGCGCCGGCTCGGGACGCGGGGCCTCGACCCGCGCCGGTTCGACGCGGGCGGGCTCGACGCGAGCCGGTTCGACGCGTGGCGGCTCGGCCTGCACGACAGGCTCCGGACGCGGGGCCTCGACACGCGCCGGCTCGACGCGCGGCGCTTCGACGCGTGGCGCGGTCTCGGCGGGTGCGGGCGCAGGTTCCGCGGCCACGGCCGGCTCTTCTGCCGGCGGGGCCGCATGGGCGGCTGCCTTGCGGTCCTTCTTCTTCTCGTCGTCGCCGCGCGCCGGCTCCTTCTCCGCGATGTTGAACTTGCGGCGCAGCGCCTCCATGTCGGAGTCCTCAAGAGTACTCATGTGACTCTTGACGGCGATCCCCAACTCTTTCAGCGCATCCACCAGAGCATCAGTGCTCAGATGGAGATCCTTGGCAACTTGGAAGACGCGAGGTTTCTTCACGAAGCAACTCCCTCCTTGCCCGCTTCCTCACCGCTGGCATCGTCGTCGGCGGAGAGAGTCGCGTCGTCGGCAGTCGACGCGTCGTTCGGTGCCGGTTCGATCGCGGTGTCGCCGCTGGCGTCGGCCTCAGCCTCCGCCTGCGCGCTCAATGCATCGTCGGCGATGGCGAGCAGTTTCGCTGCGACCTTGTCGCCAATGCCGGAAATCGCGGTGAGACCTTCGAGGCCGGCCCGCTGCACATCCGCCGCCGTCTCGATTCCCTCCCGCGCCAAGCGGCTGGCGAGAGCCTCGCCCACCTCCGGCAGCGTTTCGAGATCCACTTCGCGTTCGCGCTCTTCGGCCGCCGCCTTGTCGGTGTCGCTCTTGGCGACCAGGTCGATGGCCCAGCCCGTGAGCTTTGCCGCGAGACGCGCGTTCTGCCCTGCCTTGCCGATCGCCAACGACAGCTGGTCGTCGGCGACGTACACGATCAGCTTGCCCTCGGCCGCCATCATCTGCGTGTCGAGCACCTTGGCCGGCGACAGCGCACGCCGCGCGAACACCACGGCGTCCGCGCTCCACGGCACGATGTCGATCCGTTCGCCACTCAACTCGCGCACCACGGCCTGCACACGCGCGCCCTTGATGCCGACACACGCGCCCACCGGATCGATGCGGTCGTCGTTCGAGTGCACGGCGATCTTCGACCGCGTGCCGGGCTCGCGCGCCACCGCCTTGATTTGCACGACGCCGTCGGCGATCTCCGGCACCTCGCTCTCGAACAGCTTGACGAGGAACTCGGGGTGCGTGCGCGACAGCGTCACCTGCGGTCCCTTGGTGCTGCGCTCGACGCCGCAGACGTAGGCGCGGATGTAGTCGCCCGGCCGATAGTGGTCGCGCGAAATCTGCTCGCGCACCGGCAGGATGGCCTCGCTGCGATCGAGCTTCACGATGACGTTGCCGCGATCCACCTGCTGCACGGTACCGCGCACCAGTTCGCCGACGCGGTCCTGGAAGTCGCGGTAGACGCGATCGCGTTCCGCCTCGCGGACGCGTTGGATGACTACTTGCTTCGCCGCCTGGATCGCGTTGCGGCCGAACTGCTCGATCGGCAGCGGAATCACCAGGTCGCTGCCGACCGCCGCGCGGTCGTCGTAGCGGCGCGCGTCCTCGAGCGTGATCTCGATCTGTGAGTCGGTGACCTCCTCGACGATCGACAAGCGGCGCGCGACGGAGATGCGGCCCGACTTGGGGTCGAGCGTCACATCGACGTTGGTGTTCGGGCCGTACTTCTTCTTCACGGCCTGCACCAGACCGACTTGAAGCGTCTCCCGCACCAGCTCCGGGTCGACATTCTTCTCGCGTGCGATCTGTCCCAGGGCTTCCTGGATCTCGTAATTCATCGCTCGTCCGCCTTTCGCTCCATTGCGCCGCGCGCCGGCGCCTTCCCCGCACCGTCCTCTGGCGCGGTGCCCCGCGCTGTCCGCGGGGCCGAATCGTGTGCTACAGCAGCTCGTCGCCGAGATCGTCCGGCGCGCCGCCGCGATGCGCATGGTGCTTGCCGCCGCGCGGCTTCTCGCCGCGCTTGCGATCGTCCGGCGTGACCGAGTTCGGCCACAGATCGGCCACCAAGTGCGCGTTGGCGATGGTGTCGAACGGCAGCGAGAGCAACTCGCCGTCATCCAGCTTGAGCGCCACCATCGTCTCGGTGGCCTCGAGAATCTCGCCCACCACGGCGTTGGTGCCGAGCACCGGCATCCGCGTCACCACGCGCACCCGCCGGCCAACGAAGTACTGGTACTCGGCGATCCGCCGCAGCGGCCGCTCGAGTCCCGGCGACGACACTTCCAGCACGTAGCTGCCGCTGAAGACGTCTTCGGTGTCGAGCGCGTCCTCGACGGCGCGACTGGTTTCCGCGCAATCGTCGATCGTGACGCCGCCCGGCTTGTCGATGTAGAGACGCACGATGGTGCGCCGGCCCGCCGGGGCGATCTCCGCGTCCACTACCCAGATGCCGGTGCCCTCGAGGACACTGTCGGCCAGGGATCGCACGCGCTCCCGCAGGTCTTCCACACCGCTCCCTTCATCGAGACCGCCGCCCGCCACCGCACCCTTCCGTCCCTCGCCGCCGCGCTCCGCAGGGCGCCGACAGGCTTTCGGACGAAAAAAAAAGACGCAGACAGACATCGCACTGCGCCCCGGCGTGGCGAACGGCACTTCCGTTCACCCTGTGTAAGAGATCAGCCGACGCCGGATAGACAGCACGCGCCGAAGCGAATCGCTCCGGCGTCCGGACGAGGCACGTGAAGGCGCTAGGCGCGCCCGGCTAGAGAAGATAGACGTGCGGCCTCACGCAAGCAAGGGAAAAGGCGGGATCAGTCCGGGATCGGACCGGGGTAGCGGCTGAGGTAGCGCAGGAGGGTTTCCCCGACGGCGGTCAGGCTGGCGGCCGAGCACTTGTCCGGCGTGTCTGCCAGCGTGTGCCAGGCCGGATAGTCGAAGTCGATGATGTCGAGGGACGGGATGCCGGCCTCGATCAGCGGGGTGTGGTCGTCGGTCATCTCGTAGCCCCGACTGTCCACCCACACTTGCGGCGCCACCGTGGCCCCGATCTTCCAGATGTCGCGGATCTGCCGCGGCGCCGAGCGCCACGACGCGCCTTCGACCGGCAAGGTCAGCTGGGCGTCCCCCACCATGTCGAGCAGGATCGCCAGTTCCGGCTTCACCCCGCCGGCCGGGTGCGCCGCGTAGTAGCGCGCCCCCTGGCTGAACAGCTGCGGCGCGAAATCCGACCCGAGGTCTTCCCCGTCGAACAGAACGATGTCGAGCCCGATGCCCTTCGGCGGCGCGGCGGCCAAGTGCCGGGCCATCTCGCACAACACGGCCACGCCGCTGGCACCATCGTTGGCCCCCAGAACCGGCTGCCGCCGCGCGGCGGGGTCGGTTTCCTTGTCCGCCCACGGACGCGAGTCCCAGTGCGCGCACAGCAGGACGCGGCGTGAGGCCTCCGGCGACAGCCGCGCCACGATGTTGACCATCGGCGTCGGCACTCCCGCGACGGTACCGGTGAAGGGCTGGCGCTCCACTGTCCAGCCCGCGACTCGCAGGGTGTCCGCCAGGACGACCGCGATACTGTCGTGCGCCGCGGTGCCCGGCACGCGAGGTCCCGCCGCGCACTGCATCTCGAGCAGCCGCATCGCGCGCGCACCGTCGAAGCGCGCGTCGGAACGCACCGCGCGCGTGCTGGCGCACCCGCCCGCCGGCAGCGCCACGGCGCACACCACCAACCACCCGAGGAATCGCCGCATCATTGGAAGATGTACTCCAGCGATGTCTCCAGTTCGACGGTCTGCCGCCAGTTCCCGTCGAGGCGCGGCGTGACGCGGCCAACCTTGAGATTGAACGACGTCCGCACGTCCTGCCCGACCTGGTAGTCGGCCGTGGTGAGCAGGTTCCACTTGCGGGTGTCGTCGGTCAGACGCGGCGACAGCGAGTTGCCCTGCCTCGACGTGTTGTAGGTGAACGAGAACGACGTGTTGAGCGGACTGCGCAACTTGATGCGCCCGCCCCACGGCACCGGGAATCCGTGCTGCGTGTCGAACTGCTTGCGCACCTCCAGCGAGTGCGCCCACGTGTCGGTGTTGTCGAATCCACTCGACGCGCCGTAGCTGGTAATCGAGTTCTGATGTTCGGAGCGGAACGACATCGTGGTGCCGCCGCGGAACGAGCCTTGCAGCGACACGAACGGCTGCCACGAGGTCTGGTCCTGCACCGACTGCAAGGCATTCCGCGATGCGTCCGCGTAGTCGTGCTTGCTGGTCTTGCGGTAGCTGGATTCCAGGCTCAGCGTCGAGAAGACCTTCTTCAGCACCTTCACCTTGCTCTCGAGCGCCGGGATGCTGCCGTGGATGTCGGGCCAGGTTTGCGTGCGCGAGGGCAGGCCGATGCCGTTGTTGACCTGCTCGTCGTCGCGCAAGTCGTAGCGCCCGTCGACGGTGATCATGCCGAACACCGTGCCGCGCAGGCTGGCGCGATCGCTGACGCTGCGGCTCGAGCCGACGCGGTACTGACTGAGATGCGTGAGATCGTCCGCGTGGGTCGAGAATCCGAGCTGATACCCAAGGCCGGGCAACGAGCCGACGCGGTCGTACGACGAACTGTTCTGCACCGTATGACTGACCGTCACCGCTTCATTGACCGTCAACACGCTCGACAGCAACTTGCGCAGCCCGAGCACCGGATTGAGCGAGGGGCCCTTCGCCGTGCTGGTCTTCGCGGTGTCCTGTGCGGCTTGCTGGCGCAGCGTCTTCGGCGTTTGTCGCGGCCGGCCGAAGAGCCACTGCATCGGCAGACGCCCATTGAAATCGAGCTGGCGGTTGTTCTGCACGGCGAAGACGTCGCCGGTATCGCCGGGTTGACGCAGACCGAGATCGGCGTTCACGCCGGACGAGCCGGTGTAGCCCATCGACCCGCCGAGTTTGCGCAAGAAGCCTGGCTGGTAGTCGAAGCTGAGCGACTTGCTCGACAGCACCTCGCGGCCGGAGTTGCCGAGGATCGGCAGCGCGCGACCAATTTCTTGTGTGAGGTCGCGCTTGCTGCTCACCGCCAGCGCGACGTTGCGCAAATCGTCCACCGGCTGGAAGGCGACCCGTCCGGTGATCGTCGCCGCTTTGGAATGGGTGCGGCTGGCATCGCCGACCACGTCGGAGTCGCCGAGGGCACTGGCGAGCGTGCGCACGTAGGTCACCGAGTGCGACGACGAGGCTTGCACGTCGACGCCGATTTCCGTCGGCATGTAGCGCAACGTCGCGGTGCGCAAACGCGGGAAGGCGACGCCGACGATCTTTCCCCATGGCAACACCGGCAGCAGCAGCTGGCCCGTGCCGCCGGCACGCGGGATCCCCGCGCGCACGGCGTACTTGAGATAGCCGCCGGTTCCTCGCGTCGAATCGATCCCGGTGGTCTGAATGCGATACGACGATGTCTGCGTCGCATTGAAACTGAAGGCGTCGAGCGTGTAGCGCAGCAGCCCATTGTGTGACGGCGTCTTCGAGTACCCGATCGTGGTCGACGTGTTGCCGTCGGTCGCGCGGAAGCGCCGCTGCAGGTCGTTGCTGTATCGCGTGTCGGATCCCGGCTGGAACTTGGGCGTGCTGCGGTTTTGCGTCCACTGATACGTCACCGGCAAGCGGAGTCCCCACGCCGCGGGCAGGAAGCGGTCGGCGTTGAGGCTGGTGTTCGCGCTCAAGCTGCGATCCGTATTGCCGGAACCTTCCGAGCCGCCGATCTGCAGGAAGTTGGCATCCTTCTGCGAGTACGACAGCCCGAGGCTCCCGATGTCGGAGATGTTGCCATTGAGCACCGCCCGGCGGGCCAGGCCGCGCTCGCGCCGCACCGCGCCGATGCGCACTTCGTCGACGTAGAGCAACCCGCTGGTGGGGAGATCATCGAGCCGGTTGATGACCCCGATCTCCATCCGTTTGACACGCCGCAGGCTTGGCGCGCCGGCCACCAGCAGGGTGTCGGGGATGTCGGAGCCCGCGCGCGGCAGCAGGCGATACGGCACCACCGAATCGCGGCCCGCATAGTCGCGCGGCAGCGTCAGGAAGCCCTCGGGTTCGAGCTTGGTCCGGGTCGCCATTTCGAGCGGAATGAACAGCGCGCGCCAGGCGCCCGGCGACGTCCCGGTCCCGAGACGCGTGCGATACTCGTAGTAGTTCACACTGTCGGCGCCGAGCCGGAAGAAGAACGTGCTGCTGTCGTTGAACGTGGCGAGGTCGGGGCGGCGCACCCACATCTCCAACGAGTCGTACTGCACGTAGTTCTGGTCCGTCGCCAGGTTGCGGAACGCCGATGCCGTCTGGCGCGGCTTGACGTTCTGGAAGTCGAGAACGAGCGAGTTCTCCGGCAGCACGCCGCGGTCGATACTCGTCGGGTCGCGCTGCAACGTGCCGGGCGGCGGCTCGTACCCCGCGGAACCGGCGCCCTTGGTGCTCGCGACGCGCACCGTCACCGAGGTTGCGATGTCCTGCGGCGGGCGCTCGAGCCACGTATTCCCCACCACGTCGAGCCGGACGATCTGGAGCGTCAGCGGCTGATCCGCGCCTTCCACCCAGATGCGGCAGTGCTGGACCTGCTGCCAGCTTGGACGACTGATGCCGTCGCTCGAGCGCGCGATCGCCTCGCCGAGTGGGATCTGGAAGAGCCGGAATCCGTTCTTGAGCTCGGGATATTTCTCCGCCTCGTCGCGCGCCGGTTGTCCCCCGAGATTGAGCGTGAACTCGAAGTAGCGCGCCGACGTGTTGAGCGTGTAGTTGCCGTTCAGGTCTTCGCTGTCGAGCCGGTGATTGTTCTCCGTCCCGTTGATGCGGGAGAAGTCGTACTTCGGCCGGTCGTTGGTGGTGAAGAAGTAATCGTCGTGGCTGGGGTCGGGATTCTCGGTGCTGATCCCCGGCTCCGCCGCTCCACTCCCCGGCCGCGCCAACGCCTCCGGCACGCTCCACAGCGTGTCGAGCCCGGTGTCTTCGATCGAGTTGGCGAAGTCGTTGTTGTGGTCGCGGTCTTCGGTCTGCAGGAGACCGTCGGGCGCGACGCCGTGCTGCCATTCCGCGTCCTCGCTCACCAATCCGAAGTCGATGTGCAGCTTGAGGCTGTCGAGCCGCCCCAGGACCGCCGGGTCGAGCGGCCCCTTCGGAACATCGAGCGAATCGGCGACGCGCAAGTAGACGTCGAGGTACTGCCACTGGGAGAAGTCCTCGCCCGTCGTCGAGATCAGCTGCGTCAGACCGGCCCACGCCTTGGTGGGATCCGGCGAGGTCGCCGTCGTGCCGCCGCGCGGATCGATGCGCCAGTTGAGCACGTTCACCGCACTGGTCTTCTCCGACTGCGAGAGCGAGTCGGCGTACACCTCCGCCTGCGTCAGCGCGACCTCTCTGTCGGTCGGCAGGTTGTACCAGCGGAAGGCCGCCTGGCGCTCGGCCGCCTCCTGCCGGCTCAGCGATCTCGCCTCCACGGCCTCCGGGATGCCGCTCCAGAACCAGCGCGCGAAGTCGGGCAGCACGCTGTTGACCTTGCGCGTGATCTGCATGTCGTCGAGGTACGCCAAGTTGCGGGTGTTCGGATTCGGCGCGCTGACCCCGACCTCGCTCTCGAGACGGAACTGCGACGGCGTGGCGCCAGCGCGCACCAGCGGGAGCGCGTCCACCATGCGGTCGAGGAATCCCGGCTTGAGCTGGAACGACCCCATGAGGTCGCCCACCATGGTGCGCGACGGGGCGTCCTCGAGTTTCGGGTGCTCCAATTTCGAGACGCCGCCGCGGCCTTCGTACAGCAACGTCGCCGACATCTGGTGCGGCTTCTGTCCGCCGGCGCCCACCCTGCCCAAACCGAACTTCGCCGAGGTTCCCATGACCGAGTTGGAGGTCTGGGCGAACAGCGGATTGTACGAATACGCGATGGTGTATTTGCCCTCGGGCTTGCGCGCCCGCGCGCTCACCAGTTCGACCACACCGGTGGTGTAGTCGATGTTGTAGTCCGACGTGCGTGACAGCACCTGCCCATCGACGTCGATCGTCTCCGAGCCCTCGCGGATGTCGGTGCGTCCGAGCTCGAGCCTCGTCACCACGCCGATGCCTTCGGCCTGGAAGTAATACTTCGGCGAGTAGTCCTGCGGTCGCGGCGCGGACGACCAGTCCTCGAGGTAGATGCGCGGGTCGACGTCGTCACCGAGCGGGTCGATCGGCTTCGGACCGGTTGCGAGGTCCGGGTCGCTGATCCAGAACGGCTCCCACTCGCCGAACGGGAAGCGCAGATAGCCGTGCTGGGTGTCGAAGTAGCGCGTGTCGACGCGGCCGTCGGGGCGCTGCGTGGGGTTGCCTTGCGCGTCGGTGGTGCCGTCCTCGCGGTCGAGGCCGAGGAGCTGCACGTACGGCACGCCGCCGAGCGTGTAGGAGTCCTGCCCACCACCATTGACGCGGAAGATGTTCAGGCGGAAGCCGCTCGCCTCGGGCTTGAAGTCGGTGGTGCCGAGGTCGTACCAGCTGCGGTTTTCGTAAATGCGCAGCCCGGCCCACTCGCCGCTCGCGAGATCCTTCGGATTGCGCGCGTCCGGGCTCGGCACGCGCAGCGCCTTGAGCCTCAGCGTGTCGCCCACCGGCGTCTCCGCCGCGGTGCGCCCCACCGCCGTGCGCGCGGCGTCGCTCAGCCGATACGCGACCGCGAGCGTCTGCTCGTCGCGCATCGCCTCATTGAGCACGATCACCGGCAGCCCGACATAGAACGGGTCGATGCGGAAATCGAGTCCCGGCCGCAGCTCGGTGAAGTAGCTGGTCACCGATGCGGTGTCGGCGTTCACATCATCCGGAAACAGGAAGGCGCGGCCGACGCGTGCGGCCGACGAACTGCGCGGATTGCCCCGGTAGACCTTGAGGCTCGCCTCGTCCACCGCGAAGTCGCCCTGGGGCGCGCCGTCCCGGGGATTGGTCAGGAAGAAGATGCGGCCATGGATGTACTGGTCGACGGTGATCGGGTCGGCTTTGTCACGCTCCGGCGTCTTGGTGATGATGTTGCCCTTCGCCTGCTCCTTGCTGGCGATCGACGTGATCTCGACGCCTCCCAGCTTGAGCAGCGAACGCACGCCGAACAACCCCTGGTGCTGGCCGCCGTACGACACGTAGTTGGCGCCTTGCAGCGAGAGGTTGGTGTTGCCGAGGTTGAGTTCCTGGATGACCTCTTCGTTGTAGCCCTTGTAGGTGATGCCGATGCGGTTCTCGATCTCCGACGTGACGTTGCTGCGCTGATCGACATCGACCTTGATCTTGTCGCCGATCGAGCCACCCATCTGGACCTGGAGATCCTGGCGCATGTTGAGGGACGGAAACACCGAGCGCCGCGTGAACGAGTTGGTGGTGAATTTCGAGAAGTCCGACTTGCCGCCGATCGCGATGCGTTCGCTGCCATAGATGTCGAAGTGCGCGCCGGAGCCGAAGATGTTGGTGAGGGCCGGCGGCAGATCCGCCTCGAAGCGCAAACGGCGGCCGCCCGCGTTGTGTTGATCCACCCACGTGCTTTCGCCGTTCTCGATGTAGCGCAGCGACTTCTCGCGCCACCGCGAACGAAGCGCATACTGCAGTTGCTCGGCGCCGTACTCGTGGTTCTCGCGAACATAGGGATAGGTGATCGGAATGCCGGCGAAGGACTGACTCTGACTCATCACCCCGCGCGTCGGATCGAACGTCGTCGCCGGCGTGTAGTTGGGGTTGTCCTTCATCTCGAGCACGCGCAGGGCGGTCACCGAGTCCGGCACCGGCGGTTCGAATAGCCCCGGCTGGTGGTCGTACAGCGGCATGCTGATGCCGAGGAAGGTGCCGCCCTTGAGGTCGGCGATTTTCAACTTCGGGGTGCGGCGCAGCACCGAGCTCAATCCGAAGTCGGGCACCAGGCTGCTCGACGGCTTCTTGAAGTTCGCGGGGACCGGCGGGCCGTAGACGACGCGTTCGGCAGGCGAACCGGCGGCGGTCGAATCCG
Organism: Candidatus Eiseniibacteriota bacterium; assembly: GCA_044229145.1. Taxonomy (GTDB): domain Bacteria; phylum Eisenbacteria; class RBG-16-71-46; order CAZEPH01; family CAZEPH01; genus JBKJUD01. Next base: position 14,922 of record JBGATO010000048.1, read on the forward strand.
TGGCCGAGGAGTCGGGGGCGGCGACGGAGTCCGCGCGTGCCAGCGACGCCATGGAGTCCGACGACACCGGCGCGGGGGGCACGTCCGCGGACGATCCCTGCGCCTGCACGAGGGAGCTGTCCGGCGCCCCTCCCGTCACGCTGGTGAGGGTGTCGCTGGGAGTGAGGCTGTCCGGTGGCGCGAGCACGACGGCGGTGGACTCCGCCGGGAAAGCATCGAGGGGCGTGGACTCCTCCGCCGTGGCCGCCGAATCGGCGGCCAACTCAGCTTCGACCTGCGCGGACGTCGGTCCGCCGATTTGATTCGCCCGCCGGATCGACGCACAGCCGGCCAGCGCCAGCACGCACCCCGCGACAGCCCACGCCCCGACAAGGCGGAATCCAGCGCGGCGCACGACAGAACGAGCGATCAGGCGACACTCCACGGCGGGGGTGAATGGCGTTGGCGGCATCTCGTCCCGGGGCCGGACGCGCGCGAACACGACGGCAGCCTTGCGGATGCCGGGGGGACCCCCGCCGTACACCCGACTTCGCCCCCGGTTCCCACTTTTTTCGCGGGTCCGTCCACGAATCGGCAGAGACTAGTGGGATTCCCGGGAGGCCGCAAGGCGGTCGCGTAACTCCCGGCGGCGCGCTAGACTGCGCGGCATTCCATGCGACGACTCCTGGCGCACGTGCTCGGGCTCCACGCCGGCCCTTTCCTGCTCGGCTTTTCGGTCGTGACCTTTCTGCTCACGACCGATTTCCTGCTCGAATACCTCGACCTCCTGATCAACAAGGGAGTCGGGCCGCTGGTGGTCGGGCAGCTGTTCGTCTACGCGCTCGGCTGGATCATCGCCCTGTCGATTCCATGCGGCGTGCTGGTCGCCGTCCTGATGGCGTTCGGGCGCATGGCGCAGGACAACGAGATCACCGCGCTGCGGGCCAGCGGCATCAATCCCGCTTCATTGCTGTGGGCGCCACTGCTCCTCGCCGCCGCGCTCACCGCGGCGTTGTGCTACTTCAACGATCAGATCCTCCCCGTCACGAATCACGCCTACGCGAATCTGATGATGGACATCGCCCGCAAGCGACCTGCCGTCGAGGTGCGCGAGGGCGTGCTGATGACCGACATCGAGGGGTATGCGCTGCGCGCCGCGCGCGTCGATCCGCGAACCTCGCAGATGTGGGACGTCGTCTTGGTGCAGCAGGGTGCAGGCGTCTACGGACACCCGACGACGATCACCGCGCGTCGCGGACAACTCGCCTACCGCTACGATGGATCGGTGCTCACGCTCACGCTCTGGGACGGCGAAATCCATCAAACGCCGAGCGACCGGCCGCGCGGTTACCAGCGCCTGCACTTTGCCCGCGAGACGATCAACGTCCAAGGGATGAGCGCCGAGTTGACGCGCTCGGATCGCGAGAACCGTGGCGACCGCGAGATGTCGACGCGCCAGATGCGCGAGGAGATCGCGAAGGTGCGCCGGCAGCAGGCCGTCGCGCGCGCGCGCATGGAGGCGAGCGCCACGGCACTCGGGTTCGCCTCGGTCGAGGCGGCGCTGGCGGCGCGCGCGCCGTCGCCGTGGCAGCAACTCCGATTCCGATTTCACGTGCTTCCGCCCGACACCGCGCATGTCACGCGCAACCCCGCTCGCTACCTGGCCACCCACGGCGTGCTGGATCCCGCTCTCGTGCTGCAGGACTTCCACGTCGCGCGTGTCGAGTACGACAACGAAGACCGGCGCATCGACACGCTCGAAGTCGAGATCCAGAAGAAGTTCGCGATTCCGGTGGCGTGCGTGATCTTCGTCATGCTCGGCGCTCCGCTGGGGATTCGGGCGCGCCGCGGCGGCATGACCGCGGGCTTCCTCAGCCTCGGATTCTTCGTCGTCTACTACCTGTTCCTGATCGGCGGCGAACAGCTCGCCGATCGCCAGCTGCTGCCTCCGGTGGCGGCGATGTGGGCCGCCAACGTGGTCTTCGGGGTCATCGGCCTGGCGCTGACCCTGAGCCTGTTCGACATCCGCCTGCTGCCCCGCCGCCGGCGCCGCGGCCGGCCGTTGCCGTGGCCGGACGATCTCGTCGTGGAGGGTCCGCGCGCGTGAGCTTGCTCGACCGCTACCTGCTGCGCCGCTTCCTGACCGCGCTCCTGCTGTCGCTGCTCGCCTTCGTGGCACTCTTCCAGATCATCAACTTGTTCGATCGCCTGTCGGTCTTTCTCGACAACCGCGCCTCGCTCGGCACCATCCTCGAGTTTTACGCGTACGACGCCTTCAGCGTCGTGCAACTCGTGCTGCCGATGGCGATGCTCATGGCGGTGTTGTTGTCGCTCGGGCAAATCGTGCGCAGCAACGAGCTGCTCGCGATCCGTGCCGCGGGGCGCAGCTTGCGTCGCACCATGCTGCCTCTGGTGCTGGTGGCGGTGGCGGGCGCGCTTGCCTCATTCACGCTCGGCGAAACGGTCCTGCCGTGGAGCGTCGTGCGCCGCGATCACATCATGCGCGCCGACGTGCGCCATCTCGAACCGGAATCTGCCGACGTGCGCGCCAACGTCATCTACCAGGGCGGCGACGGTCGTCTGTGGACGATCCAGACGCTCGACGGCCGCGACTCGCTCGCCACCTTGGTCACCGTGCAAAAGGTCGAGAACGGCCGCGTGGTGTGGCGCGTCGATGCCGATCAAGCACGGCCGCGGGGAACCGGATGGGTCTTCCTGCGCGGCGTCGAGCGGCGGTTCGTCAAGTCTCCCGCCGCCTTGCGCGGATTCAGCTCGGCCGAACAGGCGACGGTGTTCGAGGAGCGTCCGTATCCGGAGTTCCACGAGAGTCTCGACGATCTCGCGCACGTGGACCGCCAGCCGTCGCAGCTCGGCGCGTTCGGCCTGCGCCAGTACATCGATCGCGCGCGTGCCACCGGCGGTCGTGTGCAGCGCTATGTCACCGAATACCACATGCGCCTGGCGTGGCCGTGGGCCAACGTCATCGTCGTGGTGATCGGGGTCGCGTTGTCGACGCGGCTGCGCAAAGGCGGCGTGATGCTCAGTGCCGGGATCGCCCTCTTGGTGTCGTTCAGCTACTACGGCGCACTCAAGACGGGGCAGGCATTCGGCTATAACGGCGCACTGTCCCCCGCCGTCGCCGCGTGGATTGCCAACATGCTCTTCGGGTCGATCGCCGCCGTCCTGCTGGCGCGCATGGAGCGTTAGGTCGCGACCGCGTTGCCGCGCCGCTCGGCGGCCTGCCGCGCCGCGGCGATATCTTGCAGCGCGGTCACGCTCCGCGCGTGATCGAGTAACGCCTCGATCGCTTCCACCGCCAGAGATGCGCCGGCCAATGTGGTGATGCACGGCACGCGCTGCTGCACCGCGGTGGTGCGCAACGCCCAGCCATCGCGGAATGACGCACCGCCCTGACGCGTGTTGATGAGCAGATCCACGGCTCCGCTCTTCACCAAGTCGACGCCATCAGGCCGGCCTTCCCCTCGCTTCGGCACGATGTCGGCCGCGATGCCGACCGCGCGCAGCGACTCGGCGGTGCCCCGCGTCGCAAGCAACCGAAAGCCGAGTCGCGCGAGTTTCGCGGCGATCGGCAGCGCTTCGACCTTGTCGCGGTCGGCGACGGTGAGGAACACGGCGCCACGTTCCGGCAACCGCAATCCGGCCGACAGCTGCGCCTTGTAGAACGCAACCCCGAGTTCCTCCGCGACGCCCATCACCTCGCCCGTCGAACGCATCTCCGGCGAGAGCGCCGGGTCCACGCCCGGGAACTTGGCAAACGGAAACACCGGCGCCTTCACGTAGTAGCGATCGACGGAGAGATCGCGTGTCAGCCCACACGCCGCGAGCGACTCGCCGAGCAACAACCGTGTCGCGATCTTGGCGAGCGGCACGCCGGTCGCCTTGGCAACGAACGGCACGGTGCGCGAGGCACGCGGGTTGACTTCCAGCACGTACAGCTTGCGGCCGGCGAGCGCGAACTGGATGTTCATCAGGCCGACGACGCCGAGCGCGCGCGCCAGCGTGCGCGTCGCTTCGCGAATCGACGCGAGTTGCAGTTCGCCGACGCTGAAGGTCGGGAGCACACAGGTCGAATCACCGCTGTGCACACCAGCTTCCTCGATGTGCTGCATGACCGCGGCGATCACGCACTCGCGGCCATCCGCCAGCGCATCGACATCGATTTCGACGGCGTCCTCGAGAAACACATCGAGCAACAGCGGGCGATCCGGGGCCGCGTCGAGCGCTTGCGCCGCGAACCGCGTCAACTCTTCACGCGCGTAGACGATCGCCATGCCGCGCCCACCGAGCACGTAGGACGGACGCACCAAGAGCGGAAAGCCGAGACGGTCGGCAGCCGCGTCCGCCTCGGCGAGCGACCGCGCGATGGCATATGCCGGCCGCGCCAACCCGAGGTCGTCGAGCAACGCGGCAAATCGCTCGCGGTCTTCGGCGAGGTCGACCGAGTCCGGCGACGTGCCGAGAATCCGCACACCCGCCGCGTGCAGCGGTTGCGTCAAATTGAGCGGCGTCTGTCCGCCAAACTGCACGATGACGCCGTCCGGCTTCTCGCGCTCGCACACTTCCAGCACGTCTTCCAGCGTCAGCGGCTCGAAGTAGAGACGGTCCGAGGTGTCGTAATCGGTGGACACCGTCTCGGGATTGCAGTTCACCATGATGCTCTGCACGCCCAGTTCGCGCAGCGCGAACGACGCGTGGCAGCAGCAGTAATCGAACTCGATGCCCTGACCGATGCGATTCGGGCCGCTGCCAAGGATCATGACCTTGCGGCCGTCGCGCGGGTCGGCTTCGTCCTCTTCGTCGTAGGTGGAATAGAGGTACGGTGTGTCAGAGGCGAACTCCGCCGCGCACGTGTCGACGCGCTTGAACACCGGGGCGATGCCGGCGGTGCGCCGCCGTGCGCGGACCGCGGCTTCGTCGGCTCCGGTCAGATGCGCGAGCCGGCGGTCGCTGAAGCCGTACTCCTTCGCGCGCCGCAATACGGCATCGTCGATCGCAGCCAGCGGCGTGCCGCGCAGCCCGCGCTGAACCTCGGCGAACTGCGCGACCTGATCGAGGAACCACGGATCGACGCCGGTGAGTTCGTGCAAGGTCGCGATGCTGACCCGCTGCTCGAGCGCGTGGACGATCAGGTGGAGGCGGCGTTCGTTCGGCGTGCCGAGCTCGCGCGTCACGTCGGCAATCGTCATGTCGCCCGGACGGAAGGGGCGCATGGCCTCGAGCGAGCGCAGAGCCTTGAACAGCGACTCCTTGAAGGTCCGCCCGATCGCCATCACCTCGCCCACCGACTTCATCTGCGTGCCCAGCGTGGGATCGGCACCGGGAAACTTCTCGAAGGCGAACTTCGGGATCTTGGTCACCACGTAGTCCAGCGCGGGCTCGAATGCCGCCGGCGTGGTGCGCGTGATGTCGTTGGGAATCTCGTCGAGCGTGTAGCCGATGGCCAGCTTCGCCGCGATCTTGGCAATCGGGAAACCGGTCGCCTTCGACGCGAGGGCCGACGAGCGCGAGACTCGCGGATTCATTTCGATGACGACGACGCGCCCGGTGCGCGGATCGACGCCGAACTGCACATTCGACCCGCCGGCTTCGACTTTTACGCGACGCAGGATGGCGATCGCCGCGTCGCGCAACCGCTGATATTCGGCATCGGTGAGCGTCTGCGCCGGCGCGACGGTGAGCGAGTCGCCAGTGTGCACACCCATCGGGTCGAAGTTCTCGATCGAGCACACGATCACCGCGTTGTCGCGCGAATCGCGCATCACCTCGAGTTCGAATTCCTTCCAGCCGAGCAGCGACTCCTCGACCAGCACTTCCCCCACCGGCGAAAGATCGAGGCCGCGTCGCACGATGATCTCGCATTCTTCCGTGTTCCACGCGATGCCGCCGCCGCTCCCCCCGAGCGTGAAGGACGGCCGCAGAATCACCGGATAGCCGAGCCGCTTGGCAATCGCGAGAGCGCCGGCCACGTCGCGTGCCACCTGACTGCGCGGCGACTCGAGTCCGATCTCCTCCATCGCGCGCTTGAACAACTCGCGATCCTCGGCGACACGAATCGCCTCCACCGAGGCACCGATCACTTCGACGCCATAGCGCTCCCAGACGCCGGCTTCGTGCAGGGCGAGCGTCGCGTTGAGCGCCGTCTGCCCGCCCACCGTCGGCAACACGGCATCCGGCCGCTCCCGCTTGACGACCTCCTCGAGATACTCCGGGGTCAGCGGTTCGATGTACGTTCGCGGACACAACGCCGGATCGGTCATCACCGTGGCCGGATTGGAATTCACCAGGACGACGTCGAGACCTTCCGCGGTGAGCGCCTTGAGCGCCTGCGTGCCGGAGTAGTCGAACTCGCAGGCCTGGCCGATGACGATCGGGCCGGAGCCGATCAGCAGGACGCGGTGGAGATCCGGGCGACGCGGCATGTCAGCGCGCCTCCGCCATCAGCGCGCGAAACCGATCGAACAGATGCACGGCATCGTGCGGGCCGGGTGCACCTTCCGGGTGATATTGCACGCTGAACGCCGGCACGTCGGTGAGCGCCAACCCTTCACACGTGCCGTCGTAGAGATTGCGGTGCGTCACCTGCACGTTGGCGGGCAACGAGTCGGGATCGACGGCGAAGCCATGATTGTGGGCGGTGATACCGACCGCGCGCGTCGCCAGATCCATCACGGGATGATTGCCGCCGCGATGCCCGAACTTGAGTTTGTACGTGCGGCCGCCGGCAGCCAGGCCGAGCAGTTGGTGCCCGAGGCAGATGCCGAACAGCGGCACGCGGCCAAGCAATCCACGCACGGTGGCGATTTGCGCCTCGAGCGGCTCCGGATCTCCGGGGCCGTTCGAGAGCACCACGCCCTGCGGCGCGCGCGCCAAGATCTCGGACGCGGAGGCCGTCGCCGGCACCACGGTGACGTCGCAGCCGATGTCGACGAGCCGGCGCAGAATGCTCCCCTTCACGCCAAAATCGCACACCACCACGCGCGGCCGGTTCACCGTCTCACGCCACGCGCCCGCACGCACCCAGGGCAAGCTCTTGCCGGTCCACGCATACGGCGCGTCCGCGGTGACCTGCGGGGCGAGGGCCGCGCCCGCCATCGCGGGGATCGCGGCCAGCCGCGCAGCGATCGCGGCATCGCCGGCACCGGCCGACACCATCACGCCGCGCATCGCGCCGCGCTCGCGCAGATGCCGCACCACCGCCCGCGTGTCGAGATCGCACACGCCCGGAATGCCGTGACGTGCGAGCACCGCGTCGAGCGTCTCGCGATGCCGCCAGTTCGACGCAACGCGGCTGATTTCCTTCACCACGACACCGGCCAGGAACGGCCGCCGCGCTTCGTCGTCTTCCGGCGCGATGCCGTAGTTGCCGATCTGCGGCGCCGTGAAGACTACGATCTGCCCGGCATAGGAAGGATCGGTGAGGATTTCCTGATATCCCGACATCGAGGTGTTGAACACCACTTCGCCGCCCGTCTCGACGGAGGCTCCGAACCGACGGGCCCGGAAGCGACGCCCGTCCTCCAAGACGAGCAGCGCGTCACGCATCGAGCGTGATGCGTCCATCGCGACTGACGGGAACCAGCCGCAGGGTATCGACCGCCGCGCAGGCGACGAGGTCGTCGCCCAATCCAATCGATTCGAGATACTGCCCGTGGCTCGAGGTGCGCAACAATCCCAAGACGTCGCCCGCATGCCGGTCGGCGAGCGCGATCGCCATGTGCGCGGCGTCGCACAGCGAGCGGTCAGGCTGCCGCGCGTGCAGCGCCCGCACCAACACGCCGCCGCACACCGCGTCCTCGAGCGAGAATCGGCCGGCCTGCCCGCTCAGGATTACCGCCACCGGCTCCTGGCGCGCCGCCAGATACTCCGCCACCGCGCTCACGTTGACGAACGCGCACACCACCGCCTCGCGTGCCGCTTCACACTTCGCGAGCACCTTCGAGCCGTTGGTGGTCGAGAGCACGAGCGTCTTCCCCGCCACCGTCTCCGCCGTGTACTCGCTCGGCGAATTGCCCATGTCGAACCCGCCGACCTTCTTGCCATCGCGCTCGCCGCACAACAGGGCGTGATCGCCGAGCGACGCGCGCAGATTCTTGGCGGCAACCGGACTCTCGGCGGGAATGACCTTGTCCGCGCCGTGCGCGAACGCGGTGCAGATCGTGGTGCAGGCGCGCAGCACGTCGATGGTGACGACGATGCGATCGCGGATGCCGGCGTCGGTGGCTTCGCTGGGGACGACGAAGAACTCGACGTCGAAGTGAGAGGCGCCCCCTCGGGATTCGCTCATCCGCCGGTCGCCTTCTCCGCGGGTGCCTTGCCAAACGTCTCGAGGAATGAGGTGTCGATGTCGCCGCTTTGGAACACCGCGTCGTCCATCACCTTGATGTGAAACGGGATCGTGGTATCCACTCCTTCGATGAGGTATTCGGTCAGCGTGCGGCGCATGCGGCGGATCGCTTCCGGCCGCGTGCGGTCGTAAACGATGCACTTGGCCATCATCGAGTCGTAGTAAGGCGGAATCGTGTAGCCCATGTAGATGTGACTGTCGACGCGCACGCCGGGGCCGCCCGGCTTGTGGATGAACGTGAGCTTGCCCGGCGACGGTTGGAAGTCCTTGTCCGGATTCTCGGCGTTGATGCGGCACTCGATGGCGTGCCCGCGCAGCACGATGTCCTTCTGCGTGAACGGCAGCACCTCGCCCGCGGCGACGCGGATCTGCTCCTTCACCAAGTCGACGCCGGTGACCAGTTCGGTCACCGGATGCTCGACCTGGATGCGCGTGTTCATTTCCATGAAGTAGAAGTTGCGCTCGGCGTCGACGAGGAACTCCACCGTGCCGGCGCCGCGGTAGCCGATGCTCTTGGCGCCGCGCACCGCCGCCTCGCCCATGCGCTCGCGCATCTCGGGCGTGATCGCCGGCGACGGCGCCTCCTCGATCAGCTTCTGGTGGCGGCGCTGGATCGAGCACTCGCGTTCGCCGAGGTGCACGATGTTGCCGTGCGTGTCGGCAAGCAGCTGGATCTCGATGTGGCGCGGCTTGACGATCAACTTCTCGAGATAGACCTGGCCGTTCCCGAACGACGCCTCGGCCTCGGCCTGCGCGAGCCGCAAGCCGTTCTCGAGGCTCAGACGATCGGTGGCGACCCGCATGCCCTTGCCGCCACCGCCGGCCACCGCCTTGATCAGCACGGGGTAGCCAAATTTCTCGGCGACCTCGATGGCTTCTTCCACCGACTCGAGCGGGCCGTCGCTGCCGGGAATCACCGGCACGCCGACCTTGCGCATGGTGTCCTTCGCGACCGCCTTGTCGCCCATGAGGCGAATCTGCTCGGCGGTCGGGCCGATGAAGGTGATCTTGCACGCCTCCAGCACTTCCGCGAAGTGCGGGTCCTCGGCGAGGAATCCATAGCCCGGGTGCACCGCCTCGGCGCCGGTGATCTCGGCGGCCGAGATGATGCGCGGGACATTGCGGTAACTCTGGTTCGACGCGGGCGGCCCGATGCACACGGATTCGTCGGCCAGGCGCACGTGCAGCGAGTCGCGGTCCGCCGTCGAATACACGGCGACCGTCTCGATGCCCATCTCCTGGCAGGCGCGAATCACGCGCAGGGCGATTTCACCACGGTTGGCGACGAGGATCTTCTTGAACATGGCCTATCCGGTGGGCGGCTCGCGCCGCAGCGACCGCAGCGGACGCGACGCCTGTTGCGGCGTCTCGGCTCCGGTGCCGGTCTCGATGGTCTTCCACGTCGTCTCGGAGGCACCTGCCACACCGGAGACGTGGAGCTGGAATTCGTGCGGGTTGCTGGCGTGCCGCAGCGCTTCGTCGAGCGTAATGAGACCGTCGCGATAGAGCTTCATCAGCGACTGGTCGAAGGTCTGCATGCCGTACTGCGCGACGCCTTCCGCGATCGCCTGCGGGATCATGCCGGTCTTGCGCGGATCGAGCAGCGCTTCCTTGATGGTGCCGGTGCTGACCATGATCTCGACCGCGGGCACGCGGCCCTTGCCGTCGGCGCGGCGCACCAGGCGCTGCGCGATCGCCGCCTGCAGCGTGCCGGCGAGCATCACGCGCACTTGTTCGTGCTGGTGCGGCGGATAGAACGACAGGATGCGGTTGATCGTCTGCGTGGCGTCCGCGGTGTGGAGCGTCGTCATCACCAAGCGCCCGGTGTCGGCGGCCGTCAGTGCGACGTTCATCGCGTCCGAGTCACGAATTTCGCCGATGAAGATGACGTCGGGGTCCTGCCGCAGGATGTGCACGAGACCTTGGTGGAAGCTCGCCGTGTCGACGCCGACCTCTCGCTGCGTAATGAACGCGCGGCGATCCTGGTGCACGTATTCGACCGGATCCTCGATCGAGATGATCTTGCGCGGCGCGGTGTCGTTGATCGCGCTGATCATGGACGCGAGCGTCGTCGACTTGCCGCTCCCCACCGCGCCGGTGACGAGGATGAGTCCGCGCGGACGGAAGGCCAATTCTTCGACCAGCGGCGGCAGCAAGAGATCGTGCGTGGAGGGAATGTCGCGGCGCACGTGGCGGAACGAGAGTGAGAGCGCGCCGCGCTGCTTGTAGACATTGGCGCGGAAGCGCTCGCCGCCCTTCTCCGGATGCAGCAGCGTGAAGGCGAAGTCGATGCCATGCGTGTCTTCGAACGCGGCGCGCTGGCGCGGCGTCAGCAACGCGTCCACCACCTGCTGCACCGAGGATTCGTCGGGGACCGCGGTGTCCACGCGGACGAGTTCGCCGTCGATGCGGAACGCCACCGGCACGCCGGCCTTGATGTGGACGTCGGACGCCCGGCGTTCGATCGCTTCGGCGAGGAGCGCGTGGATCAGCACGGCGTCAGGCGGTGGTGTCGATGAGGAAGAGCGGCTGGCCGAACTCCACCGGCGAGGCGTTCGCCACCAGGATCTTGGCGACGCGGCCGCGGACCTCGGACTCGATTTCGTTCATCAACTTCATCGCCTCGATGATGCAGACCGTCTGGCCGGGCTCCACCATCCTGCCTTCCTCGACGTACGCTTCCGCGTCGGGAGCAGGCGAGCGGTAGAAAGTCCCCACCATCGGCGCGGTGATCGGCACCAAATGCGAGGTGTCCTCGGCAGGCGCCGCCGCGGCTGGCGCCCCAGCCGCCGATGCCGCCGCGGGCGCCGCGAGGGCTGCCGCCGGCGCCATCATCTGCATCGGCACCTGCTGCATGACGGCGCTGCCCGCGGCCGTCTTGGTGATGCGAATGCTGTTGAACTTCTCGCGAACTTCGAGCTCGGCGATGTCCGCTTCGCTCACCAGTTCGATCAACCGGCGGATCTGGTCGAGGCGCATCAGCCCCTCCCGACTCGTTCGAGGTAGCGCCCCGTGCGCGTGTCGATCTTCAGCGTGTCCCCGATCTCGAGGAACAGCGGCACCATCACCACCGCGCCGGATTCGAGGGTCGCCGGCTTGGTGGCGCCCTGCGCGGTGTCGCCGCGGAAGCCCGGATCCGTCTGCGCGATCTTCTGCTCGACGAAGTTCGGGAGCTCCAGCGTGATCGGCTTCTCCTCGATGGTGCCCATCACCAGCTGCATCGCCTCGAGCAAGAACTTGCGCGTGTCACCCAACAGCGACGCCGGGACCATCATCTGCTCGTAGGTCTCGTTGTCCATGACGACGAGGTTGTCGCCGTCCATGTACAGGTATTGCACGTTGCGGGTTTCCATCCGCATCTCGGTCACCTTCTCGCCGGCGCGGAACGTCCGGTCGATGACGGCGCCCGTCTTGACGTTCCGCAGCTTCGTGCGCACGAACGCCCCGCCCTTGCCGGGCTTCACGTGCTGGAATTCGACGATGGTAAAGATCACGCCTTCGTGGTCGATCGTCATCCCGTTGCGGAAATCTGCAGTCGAAGCCATGCGGTGTCCCTTGTCTCCCCCGAGGTGGATCGCGACGCCGTGGGCGCCGCGCGTGATGTCTACGTCCGCGCCGACCGCAGACGGCCGACCAGGCCACGCAACGCAAGCGCGTACCCGTCGATGCCGAAGCCGCTGACGTGTGCGACGGCAGCGGCGGCGAGATAACTGTGTTGCCGGAACGGCTCGCGGGCGTGCACGTTGGAGACGTGCACCTCCACCGCGGGCAGGCCGATCGCGCGCACGGCGTCGGCGCATGCGAGACTGGTGTGGGTCAGCGCTCCGAGATTCAGCAGCAGTCCATCGAACGTCGCCGGCGCCGCGTGCAGCCAATCGAGCAACTGGCCTTCGTGATTGGACTGCCGGCACTCGACGCGTACGCCGAGCTCGGTGGCCGTGGCCTGGAGGAGTCGCTCCGCGTCAGCCAACGTCGCGTGCCCGTAGACGCCGGGTTCGCGCTGGCCCAGCAGATTTAGGTTCGGCCCGTTCAAGACGAGTACCGACTCCACGAAATCGCTCCCCTCCTGGTCGTCGTGGCGGGTGGCCCGACGGGATGACGGCGCATCCTGCGCCGAAACGCCGGGACGTCCGCGCGGGGCGCTTAGCGCAGCACCGACTCCACGCAGGAGAGCACGATCTCGTCCGGCAAAGCGGTCGCGACCGTAGCAGAGCCTATCCCGCGCGTCAATACGAATCGGCCCTGTCCGCCCTTCATCTTCTTGTCGTACTGCAACTTATCGAGGACCTCTGCCGCCCGGACGGCGCTTGCAGCGGTCGGCAGACCGGCGCGTGCGAGGACGTCATGCAAGCGTTCCGCGGTCCCGGCCGGCGCGTGTCCGGTCGCCTCGCTCAGACGCGTGGCCGCCACCATCCCGATCGCGACGGCCTCGCCGTGCAGGAATCGGGAGTAGCCAGTGGCCGCCTCGAGCGCGTGACCCACCGTATGGCCGAAGTTGAGGAGCGCGCGGTTGCCTGCCTCGGTTTCGTCGCGCGTGACGATGGCGAGCTTGTGCGCGGCGGTCCGCGCCACGAGGTCCACCAGAGCGGGCTGGTCGAGCTGGAGGGCCGCCACGTCCGCAACCGCTTCCAGGTCGGCGAACAATGCGGCGTCGAGGATCACCGCAGTCTTGATGACCTCCGCGAGTCCCGCGAGGAATTCACGCGCCGGGAGGCTTGCCACGGTGGCGACGTCCGCCACCACCGCCCGTGGCTGATGGAACGCGCCGGCGAGGTTCTTTCCGCGTGGAAGGTTCACGCCGGTCTTCCCGCCGAGGGCCGCGTCCACCTGGGCCAGCAACGTGGTGGGCACGTGGACGACAGCGATGCCGCGCAGGTACGTCGCGGCGACGAAGCCCGCGAGGTCGGTGGTGACGCCGCCACCGATGCCGACGATGGCGTCGTGGCGGTCGAGGCGCGCGTCGAGCACGGCTTCGTGAAGCCGTCCCGCGGTCTCCCATGTCTTCGCCCGCTCGCCGGCAGTCAGCACGCTGCGCGTGACCGCGAAGCCGGCGTCCTGCAACGAGGCGTACACGCCCGGGGCGTAGAGGGTATCGACCGCCGCGTCGACGATGCAGTGCAGGCGCCGCGCATCGGGCAGGGCGGCGCGCATCCATTCGCCCGCACGGCCAAGGATCGACGCGCCCACGAACACATCGTGATCCCGCAGGCCGGATGCCGGTGGAGCGAAGCGCGCAGGCAGGACGCGCAGGGAGGAAGGATCCGTCATGCGCGAATCTTAGCGGGAGGACGTGTCGTCTGGCGAGGGGGGCGACTCGCTGTCACGCGGATCCACTCGTCCCGGGATATTGATCTCCCCCACGGGCGAGGGCATGGTGCCCAAGTGCACGCTGACCGTGAACGGTTGGCCATCGCGCATCACGGTCAACCGCGCCACCGAGCCCGCCGGCAATTGCTGGATCATGCCCTGCAACGCGGGCCCGCTCGCCACCACGGCGCCGTTGCAGTAGGTGATCACATCGCCCTTGCGGAGATGGGCATCGTAGGCCGGCCCGCCTTGCACCACCTCCCATAGGTGCGCGCCTCGGGGAACCGTCGTCGCGATGGTGGAGTCATCCGTGCTCTCGGGATTCCACTGCACCCCGAGATACCCGCGGGCGACGGTGCCGGTTTCCGCAAGCATCGCCGCCACGCCGCGGAGGATGTCGAGCGGCACGACCAAGCTTGCGCCATTTCCGAACACCACGCCGCGTCCGGCGCGTGCGTCGGTCGCGTCGAGCGAATTGCCGCTTCCCGGGGACACGATGCTAGCGAGCGCAACGCCGATCACCTCGCCGCGCGCATTGAGAACCACGGAGCCGGAGGCGCCGGCCGGTACCTGCGCGTTGGTCGCCAAGTAGTGCACTTCGGGATCGTCGTCGGCTCGCGGCGCGTGCGTCACGGTCCCGAATGACGACTCGATATCCGCCACACCCGTGGTGCCGACGACGAACACCCACGATCCGAGTCGCACCTGCGTTTCGGGCGGTGCCAAGGTCACGGGGCTCAGGCCGGTGGTATCCGCGGCGCGCAGGATGCACAGGCGGCTTACCGCATCCACCGCGATCAAGCGCGCGGCGCGCTCGCCTTGCCGGTAGGGCTTGATGCGGAATTGCTTCGCATGGCGCGCGATCGACTGCGTCGTGACGACGTAGCCGCC
>JBGATO010000049.1:0-29190 GCA_044229145.1 Candidatus Eiseniibacteriota bacterium
CGTCGTTGACGACGACACGGAAGGACACGGTTCCGCTCCCGAACGCGGGTACGTGGCCAAGTTCCCAACTCACGAAGCGACCCGCCACGTCAAAGCCGGCTGGCGGCCGCGCGCTTCCAATCACATATGTTGTCTGAGGCGGTACGACATCCCGCAGCGTGAGCGGAAGAAGCGCCGCGCCACTGTTACGCCAGACGATCGTGTAGGTCAGCGTGTCACCTGCCGCCGCCTGCGTACGGTTCACATGCTTCTCGAGCACGAGATCGGATCGCTCGACGCGGGTGTGCGTCGAATCGCTCGGCGTCGGCGGCAGGTTGTCGCCGGCCGCGAGCGCCGCGTTGGCGATCATTGTGTGGAGCGGCGTCGCGTTATTGACGCGCGTCTGGAAGCTGACCTGCCACACCGCGCCGCGCGCCAACTCCGGCAGCGTCCACGTCACCAGCGGCGACGGCGTCGCCTGGTACGTCCCGCCGCCGGTAGCGCTATTTTCGACGTACGTGGTGCGCGACGGCACCGCGTCGGTAAGCACGAAGTCGCGCACCGGTTCGGTGCCGATGTTGCGCACCAGCAACGTGTAGGTCAGCGGCTCGCCCGGCGCGACCACCGCGCGGTCCACCGTCTTCGCGACGCTCACCGCCGGCGCGGCGACGTGGTAGGTCGCCGCATCCACGTCGGCCACCTTGTGCCCACTCTCATCAACTGCGGACGCGCTGGCGATGTTGGCGATCACCTCGCCGTTCTGCACGCCCGGTGCGAGGTCGCAGATGAGCGTGATCTTGCTCGTGCTCCCCGGCGACAGCGTGCCCGGAATCGTGAAGTTGACCGTCGTCTGGCCGTCCGGCGAATGGACGACGCCGCTCACGTACGACAGTGGCTCGGCGCTGGTGTAGAGCAGCTCGCTCGGGATCGGGTCGGACACCGTGACGTTGTGCAGCGTCTGATCGCCGTTGTTGGTGACGTCCATCTCATAGAAGAGACGCGAACCGACAACCGCTGTCAGCGTCTTCTCGAGGTCGAGCGCGGCGCGCTTGAGTTGCAGCGGCAGCGTCTCCACCGCCGGCGGCGACTGCACGACCTCACCCGACGGCGCGGTGCCCTGCGCGGTCGCCGTGTTCGGCACCGGCTGCGTCGTGTACGCCGCCTCGTCCGACGACGTGGCGAAGGTCACGCGGATCTGCTCCGCGCGGCCCACCGGCAACGACGCGAAGGTCCACGCCGGCGCGTCCGGCGTGCCGGTGAACGTCGCCGCGTTGGTGTTGTACGACGACGACACGTACGTGAGTCCGGCGCCCGGCAAGTCGGTGACGATGACGTTGGTGAGATCCGCGTCGCCGGTGTTGGTGGCGGTGAGCAGGTAGCTGACCTGCTCGCCCGGCACCAGGATGCCGGCGAGCGCGACCTTCGACACCGCGAGCGCCGGCATGCGGGCTTGCAGCGGCAACTGGTCGCTGTCGCTCGCGCTGACGCTCTGGCCGCTGGCGCCGGTGCCGGTCGCCGTGGCGACGTTGGTGACCGGCTGGGCGATGGCCGCCGGATCGTCCGCCGCGCGCAGCGTGACGCGAATCAGCTCGCTGGCGCCCGGCTGCATCGACGCGATCGACCACACCGGCGTGGCCGGCATGCCGTTGAAGACGACGTGTGCGTGATCCCAATCGGACGACGCGTAGCTGAGGCCGGCCGGCAACTGCTCGGCCACCGCAACGTTGGTCAGCGTCTGGTCGCCGGTGTTGGTGATGGTGAGCAGATACGGCACCTCGGCGCCCGGCACCACGACGCTCGCCAGCGACAGCTTGTTGACGCTGAGCGCCGCGCCGGTGGCTTGTACCGGCACCGACTCGCTCGCCTGGTCGGTCACCGGATGTCCGGTGACATCGGTGCCCGTCGCGGTCGCCGTGTTGACCGTCGGGTTGAGCAACACCGCGGGATTGCCGCTGGCGGTGAAGACGACGCGCACTTCCTCGCTGCCGCCGATGGCCAGCGAGTCGAGTGTCCAGGACGGCGCCAGCACCGTGCCGCTCCAGTGCACCCGCGACGACACGTAGTTCGACGACGTGAAGGTGAGCCCGGCCGGCACGGTGTCGCTGATGCGCACATTGCGCAGCAACTGGTTGCCGGTGTTGGTGACCAGCAACTGGTAGCCGATCGTCTGGCCCGGCACGATGACCGACTCGAGCGCCGTCTTGTGCAGCGTGAGCTTGGCGTTCGGCAATTGCACCGGCAGCGACGCGTTGTCGCTGTCGAACACCGGCCCGCCGCCCACCGCAACGCCCGTCACGCTGGCGCTGTTGATGGTCGGGTCCTGCAGGCTGTCAGCGTCCATCGCGGCGTAGAACTTCACGCGGATCTGCTCGAGTTCGGTCGGCCGCAGGGTGTCGCCGGCGAGCAGGGTCCACGTCGGCTGCGGCACGCTGCTGAAGGAGAAGCGCGCGGCGTCGTACTCGGTGCTGACGTAGGTCAGGCCCGGCGGCACCTGCTCGCTCACCGCAAGCTGCACCAGCGGTGACGTGCCGCTGTTGACCAGCGTGAGCACGTAGGTGGTGAGGCTGCCCGGCACCAGCACCGACTCGACGCTGATCTTGTCGAGCGACACCGACTCGCCCGGGTTCTGCACCGGCAGGGACTCGCTCCCATTGGCGCTCACCGCGTTGCCGCTCGGATCGGTGCCCGCGACCGCCACCGTGTTCACCACCGGATTGACGATGGCGCTGGGATCGGCGTTCGCCACGAAGCTGGCGCGGATCTGCTGCAAGCCGCCGAGCGGCAGAGACGCGATACGCCACACCGGCGCCGCCGGCGTGCCGGTGAAGGTCACGGCCGCCGCGTCGTAGTTCGAGTTGACGTACAGCAGGCCGACCGGCACCGCCTCGGTGACGTCGACGTCGGTGAGCGGCTGGTTGCCGTCGTTCTGCACCGTGATCGTGTAGTCCACGGTTTCGCCCGGCACCACGACGCCGCGCGAGGCGATCTTGCTCACGTGCATCGACGCGGACTGCAGTTGCAGCGGCAGCGTCTCGCCGTCCTCGTCGCTCACCGTCGCACCACCGGTGGTCTGCGCGGTGGCGGTGATGTGCGCGTACGCCGGATTCGCGATCTGCGTCTGGTCCGCCGCCGCGTGCAGCACGACGCGCCATTCCTGCTCGAGGCCCGCGGCGAACGAGCCGGCGATCGCCCACACCGGAGCCGCCGGCGTGCCGGTGAAGCTCACCGCCGTTGAGTCGAAGTCGCTCGACACGTAGCTGAGTCCGGCGGGCAGCGCGAGCGCGAGTTGCGTGCCGGTGAGCGCCTGCTCACCGTTGTTGGTGAGGTGCACGGTGTAGACGACGTCGGCGTTCGGCACTACGGCGCTCTGCGACGCGGTGATGTCGGCGCGCAGGCTGGCGCCCAGCACCACGACGTCGAGGCTCGCGGTGCCCGTCGTCGACACGCTGCCGCCGTTCTGGTCGGTCGCGGTCGCGGTGGCGACGTTGACCACCGGCGACGCGAGCGCCGACGGATCGCTGGCGGTGGCGAAGGTGGCGCGAATCGCCGCCTCTTCCCCGGCGCGCAGGGTGTCCACCGTCCACACGTGGTCGGTGCCGTTCAGCATGTAGTGGATGCGCGAGGCATCGCCGGTCCAGCCGCTGAAGGTGAGGCCCTGCGCCGCGAGGTCCGGCTCGGTGACGGTGACCGCGGTGAGCGTCTGCTCGCCGGTGTTGCGCGCGGTGAGCAGGTACGACGTCGGGTCGCCCGGGTGGATCGCCGCGTCGAGCGCGATCTTGTCGAGTTGCACACGCGACGCCAGCGCCTTCACGCCGAGCGACGCGGTGCCGCTACCGCTCACCGCCTGGCCGTCCTGGTCGAGACCGGACGCACTGGCGACGTTGACGGTCGGCGAGGCGAGCGCGGCCGCGTTGGCGTCGGCCAGGTAGTCGACACGGATCGTCGACGTGGCGCCCGGCGCAAGCGCCGCGCTCATCGCCCAGTAGAGCGTGTCGTTGCCGCTCAGGAAGCCGAACAGCGCGCCGTCGTAGGTCGACGACGTGTAGGTAAGGCCGGCCACCGGCGGCTCGGTCACCACCACGCCGGTCAGCGTCTGACTACCGGTGTTGGTGAGAACGAGCTGGTAGGCCACCGGACCGCCCGGCACGATCTCGCCGGTGAGCGCCGTCTTGGCGAGCGTGAGCGCCGCCGGCGGCAGCACGAACGGCAGCGTGACGCCGTCGCTCGCGTTGACCACGGTGCCCATCGGGTCGGTGGCGGTGACGCTGGCGACGTTTTGCACCGAGTCCGCGCTCGGCACCGCGAAGCCGTAGTCGACGATGTTGGCCGACGCGGTGACGAAGAGCTCGATTTGCTCCGCCTCGCCCGGCGCCAGCGGCTGCGTCAGCGTCCACGACGGATTCGGCGACGCGCCGAGGAACTGCACGCGCACCGGATCGAAGTCGCTGGAGCGGTAGGTCAGCCCGCTCGCCAGCGGGTCGGTGATCGTGACGCCGCTCAAGTCGACGTCGCCTGCGTTCAGCACGGTGAGCACGTAGCCCACCGCGTCGCCCGGCGTCACCTGCGTCGTGGTCGCGATCTTGTCGAACGAGAGCCGCGGCGTGCCGGCGGTGATCGGCAGCGATTCGTGGTCCTCGTCGACGATGGTGCGGCCGACGACGTCCACCGCGCTCACGCTGACCTGCATGGTCACCGGCGTGGCGATCGTCCCGACGTTGCTCGACGCCGCGAGCACCAGGCGGATGTGCTGCACGCCCGCCGACGGCAGCGTGTCGGCGAACGTCCACTGCGGCGCCGCGGGCGTGCCGGTGAAGGCGAGCGCCGTCGAGTCGAACGTCGACGTGACGTAGCTCAAGCCGGCCGGCAACGTGAAGTCGACGTGCGTCTGGTCGAGCAGCGACGCGCCGTTGTTGACGACGGTGAGTTCGACCACCTGCTGCGCGCCCGGCGTGATCGACGGCACATCGGTGGAGACGTCGACGTACACCGCGCTCGAGTCGAGCGCGATCGGGAGTGTCTCGGTGTCGGAGTCGAGCGCGTTCGCGGCGAGCGCCTGACCCGTGGTCAGCGTCGCGCCGGTCACCGCCGCCGTGTTGGCGATGGCCCCGAGCCCGAGCGACGACGGCACCAGCGTGGTGACGCGGATCTGCTCGCTGCTGCCCGACGGCAGCGAGGTGATCGTCCACTGCGCTTCGCCGGAGACGATGCCGTTGTAGACGACGTGCGCGAAGTCGTACTGCGAGGTCACGTACTCGAGTTGCCCGCCGCCGAGGTTGTCGCGCAGCACGACGTTCTGCAGGTCCGGGCACGTCGTGTTCGACACCGTGAGCAAATACGTCGACTGTTCGCCCGGCCGCGCGACGCCGGCGGTCGCCGACTTCTGCACGTTGAGCGAGATCTGCTGGTCGATGACATCGGTGCGCGCGTCGGCGGACGAGTCGGCGCAGCAGCCTTCGGTGGCCGACGCGGTGCTGTTGATCGTGTAGGTCGAGGTCGGGACGTTGATGCGGTAGTAGACGCTCCACGTCTTGATCTCGCCCGGGTTGAGCGTCTGCCCGAGGATCTCGACGCGGCCGAAGTACAACGCGCCGAGCAGCGTCGAGTTGACGTAGGTGAGCAGCGAGTTGGTGAAGTAGTGCTCGAGGCGGATGTTGCGCGCCACGCCGTCGCCGCTGTTGCGGTAGGTAACGTCGAAGCGAATCGTGTCGCCGGGCGCCAGACCGCAGTTGGGCGACAGGTCCACCGCGTCGATGTTCACCGTCACCGCCGGCTCCAAGCGCCGCACGGTGTCGACGTACGGACCGAGCGCCACCGACGGCGCGGTGGCCGCGTCGGCGCACCCGCGCAGCGTGACGTCGAGCGTGTTGAGGCCGTCGTCGAACGCGGCGCAGTTGTCCGCCGCGAGGTTCGCCACCTTGAGCGTGACGACGAGCGACTGGCCGGGCGCGAGCGTGACGTTGTCGCCGAGTTTCCAGGTCAGCGTGCCGGTGTCGCCGCTCGACGGACGGTCCGGCGGCGCCGGCGTCACCAAGCCGAGCGTCGAGTGGGTGACCGTCGACGCCAGCAGGGTGAGCCCCGGCGCGAGTTGATCGACGAGCTGGATGCCGTACGCCGTCGCGGCCGGGTCGTCGTTGGTGACGGTGAAGCTCCAGGTCACGGAATCGCCGCGCGTCGAGTCGGTGCATACCTGCACCGCCGGAATGTTCCGGCTGACCGTGAAGTCGGTCGGCGTCAGCAGCTCCGGATCGACGGCGAGCGCGTACTGCTGGCTGAAGATCTTCTGACCGCACAGCGTCTTGTATTCGCCGCTGGCGCGCAGCTCGCCGCCGGCGAACTGCGTCGACGCCTGCACCTGGAACGTCAGCGTCACCACGTCGCCGCTCGAGAGGTAGTCGGTGGAGAGGTGGTCGCGCATCAGCCACAGCAGCTTGTCGCCGACCAGGAACGGATCGGCCGCGGTGCCGCTCGCCGTGGTCACAGTGGGCAGCGTGTTGCCGAACGAGTGCGCGATCGACAGGTGCGTGGTGCCCGGCACGTAAGCGACGCCGAGCGGCAGGAACTGCGACAGTTCGACGCCGGTGATCTGCGAGGCGCTGGCGTTGGTGAGCGTGACGGTGACCGAGTCCGGGTCGCAGGCACCCATGGTGGACGGCCCGGCGCTCGTCACGATGACCTGCGTCTCGGGGATCAGCACCGCGCCGCGGTCGCGCAGCTGCGCGCCGCTCTGGCAGATGTCGCCGAGACAGCCCCACTGCCCTTGCACGTCGACGATCAGCGAATCGCAGCCGACGATCCGCGTTTCGAGATCGACGTGGTAGGTGAGCCCGGCCGGGATCTCGTCGATGTGGTAGACGATCTGCGACGAGTCCGGAATCGGCAGCACTTCCACCGACCACGCGCTCGCCGGCAGCGCGGTGCCGTTCTGGTCGTAGACCTGCGAGTTGACGTACGACAGCGCGCCGTTGAGCGTCGCGGTGAGTTGCAGGTCGTGCGCGTTGCCGGCGCCGCCGTTGACCGCGTAGATCGTCCAGTGCACCGGGTTGACCGTCGCGAACGCCTGCTCCGGCGTCACGGTGACCGTGACGTCGGCGCTGTTGTCGATGACCGGCGCGCCGGTGGTGGTCACGGCGCGTGCGTTCTGGTCGATGTTGTTGGTGTCGTCGTTGTCGCACTTGTCGTCGTAGGCCAGGCGCACGAAGGTGCTCGCCGAGCCGCAGCGCTTGCGCACCGGCACGGTCAGCGTGCCGCTCACGAACGAGGCCGGGAGATCGCCGATCAGCCAGTACACGCCCGGCTCGCCGTTGCCGACGTCGTTGGTGCGGATCGGCGTGCCAACCTGCGGCAGGCCGACGATGGTCGGCGGCACGTACGCCGGATCGCTCGGATCGGTGATGACGTCGAAGTCGGTGGTCGAGACGAAGAGCGCGTTGTCGTAGGTGCCGTAGGCGCCGGACTTGGTGAGCGTGAGCGTCATCACGGTGTCGGCGTCGCAGACATCGGCCTGCTGCGGGAGCGTGAGCGAGACGCCCATCGTGCTGTGATCGACCACCAGTTCGACCGGCTCGTTGATGGTGCCGTCGCAGGTCATCGAGGCGTCGTCGTCCACCACGAAGCGGCCCCAGTCGAAGAAGCCGCCGGTGGACGAGCCGGTGGTCATGTCGTAGGTGAGGGTGACGGTGCAGTTTTGCGGACCGATGGCGAAGCCGCAGCCCGGCGTGGTCGCGAGGTCGTCGAGCACGCGCAGGTTCCACTCGATCTCGCCGCTGACCGTGGTGTCGGTGGGCGCCAGTTCGACCGAGCAGGTGTGGACGCCGTCGGTCACCGTGACGAGCGCTTCGCCGCTTTCCACACCGCCGGCCGGGAAGGCGTAGCCGCGCAGCGTGAGGTCGTTGCGGGCCTGCTCGCGGAAGGTGATCTCGGACCACGTCAGCGTCGCCGGGACGCCGGTCATCGCCAGCGTGTTGACGAGCGTGATCGGCGTGCAGACTTCCTCCGTCGCCGCGTCGGCGCCGTTGACGGTGCGCGTCATCTCGAAGCCGCACGACGGGTCGCCCGGCGTCGGACAGGTGTTGGCGATGGTGAGGCCGCTCGACGCGCTCACCGGACACGACGCCAGGCCGCACGGGTTGGCGAGCGTGACGGTGGCGGTGTTGGCGCCCTCGGTGTCGCACTGGCCGGGCGTCGCCTGCAGCGTGACGCTCACCGTGTAGGTGTACGGGCCGGTGCCGCTCAAGTCGGCGGCCGTGATGTCCCACTGGTTGGTGCCGGTGGTGGGCGCCGGCGTCGCCGAGACGAACGTGAAGTTGCTCGGGTAGCTGTCGACCAGTGTGATCGGGCCGGTGGGCGGTGGCGAGCCGGCCTCGCCGTACGAGAAGCTGAGCGTGTAGACGCCGTTTTCGCCCTCCTTCACTTCGACCGGACCGGTCTTCGAGAGCGAGGCGCTCGGCGGATCCACGACGGTGACGGTGCCGATGGCGACCGGCGTCGAGAATGGCGCGCCGCAGTCGTCGGTGTAGCGCGGGCGGATGATGTAGGTGCCGTCGCCATTGTCGCAGGTGTCGTTGTGGCTGACGCGCAGGGTGACGGCGGCGAGCGCGCCGGCACCAACGTCGCCGATGCGCAGCGTGTCCGGGCTGCCCGGCACCAGCGTGGCGCCGCTCAGCACCGCGACGCTGACGTTGCCCGGCAGCGAGGACAACAGGAGGTCGAGCGCGCGCGCCGGGCCGCCGCTGTTCGCCACGGTGAGCGTGACGTTCGTGCCGCCGGCATCGCAACTCGGGACCACGATCGGCGACGGGTTCAGCGTGATCGCCAGGTCCGGCTGGTTGAGCAAGAGCGCAATGGCGCTGGACGCCGTGACGGTCTGACAGGTGTCGGTGCCGCAGCCCCAGCTGCCGGTGGCGTCGATGGTGTTCTGGAAGCACGACAGCAGCGTCGTCTGCAGCGTGATGATCTGCTCGTCGCCCGGCGCCATGCGGGTGAGCGCGGCCACCGCGCCCTCGTCCCAGATCAGCGTCGTGGTGCCGTCGCCGTTGGGCGTGACGCTGGTCGGCGCCGGCGTCGCGGTGTCGTACTGCAAGCCAGCCTGGAGCACCAACTGCGCGGCGACGTGGCCGATGGCGCCGTCGCCGGTCGAGCGCAGGGTGCAGGTCCACGACTCGCTCTCGCCGACCGCCGCCGGGTTCTGCACCGGCGTCAGCGTCATCGCCAGCGCGCCCGGCAGCACCGCGATGTTGGCGGTCTGCAACGCGCTCGACGAATAGACGCCACTGAGGCCGGAGCGCGCCGCGGCGTAGGCGGCGGACGTGTAGTTGCCGCCGGTGCACGTGGTGGCGGCGATCTGGAAGCTGACGGTGACCGAGGCGCCCGGCGCGATGTCGTAGAGCGCGAGGTTGCCCGGATTGTCGCCGCCGCCGTCGCGGTTCCAGGACAACGTATCGCCCTCGACGAAGGCATCGACGGCGGTCGCCACGCCGCCGCTCGGCGTCACGGTGGCGCTCCCGGCGACGTAGCTCCATCCTGCCGGGATGACCGCGCGCAGCACCGCATCGAAGGCACTCGCCGTGGTGGCGTTGGACGCGGTGAGGGTGCACGTCGCCTCGTCGCACGACGCCAGCGACGCGGTGGTCGTGTACGCCACCGTGAGTTGCCCGAGCTTCACGCTGAGCGTGGTGCTCGTGTAGTCGACATCGGAGCCTTGCGCGTCGGTCGCGGTGGCGACGTTGACGATGCCGGCGTTGTTCTCGGCGTCGGCGTCCACCGTCACCTGCACGGTGACCACGGCGCTGTCGCCCACCGGGATCGCGCCGGGCGCCTGGCCCGCGGCGTTGACGGCCATCCCGCCGACCAGCGGCGATACACCGGCGACGTCGGCCACCGGCACGCCGTTCAGCGTCGTCGAGTTCGCCACGTAGCTGGTGCCGGTTGGCGGCAGCGCGTCGGTCACCGCGGCGCCGGTGGCGTTCATCGTGCCGATGTTGGGCACCACGATGGTGTAGAGGATGGTCTCGCCCGGCTGCAGCGGCGCGCCGTTGACGTCCACCGCGCGCTTCTCGCCGGTGGTGAGGTTCGGCGCGCTGGTGACGGTGAGCGACACGCTGTTGAGCGCGAGCTGCCCGAGCGACGACGACACGCTCGGCGCGTTGGTGATGAGCGTGCCGTTGTCGAGCGGCGTCACCACGCGCATGGCGAACGAGATGACGCTGCTGTCGCCCGCCGCGATGGTGCCGGCGACCTGCCCTGCCGACTGGATGGTCAACGGCCCCGGCATCCAGTCCGCGACGCCGATGCCATTGATCGACGTCGATCCATTGAGGAACGTCGTGTTCGCCGGGAGCGCGTCGGTGAGGCTGCACGCGGTGGCCGGGGCATCGCCGGTGTTCCGCACCGTGATGATGCAGGTCGTGTAGTCACCGGGGATGAGGCTGCCGCCGTTGGTGTCCACGTAGCGTTGCGACGACGTCGACAGGTCTGCGGCAGCGTGGGCAGCGCCCGCGCCGGCGGCAAGCAGCGCCGCGGCGGCCGCGGCGCGGCGGACGATCGACGGAAAGCGGCGGGTCATCGTGTCTCCCGCGGTCCGGAGGTGCGAGGCGAGCGCGCGCATCAGATCTTCCCCCGCAGCGTGAGGTAGGGTCCGTGCGCGGTGTAGCCGTCGCCGGCGTCCGTGCCGTGAATGTGCTGATAGCCGAGGCCGAGGCGCAGATCGCGGGTGACCAGCACACCGCACTCGCCGAGCAGGTTGCGGCGCAGATCGCGCGTCGCGGTGTCCTCGGGACGCAGTTCGCGCATCGCCAGCCGGAGATCCACGCGCGGGCTCATCTGCCACTGCCCGCCGGCCAGCCACAGGTACGATGTCGACGCGAACAGCGGCAGCGGGTCGATGTCGTCGCGCACGTCGCGGCGCAACGCAGCGACGTAGGCGCTCAGCCGCTCGTCGCGGTGGTAGAGCAGCCGCGCGCGCTGTTCGACGGTGCGTTGATCGTCGGCCGGGCCGAGGCGGGTGGCGCGGTTCTGGCGTTCGAGTTCGTATTCGACGCTCCACTGCTGGCTGAGCGTGAACACACCCTGGCCATACCAGGCGTCGCGGACGCGTGACGAGGCGGTGGCCAGGCGCAGGTCCTCGCTGGCGTGCCGCTCGTAGCGGCCGAGCGCCTTCCAGCGCGCGAGCGGAATCCACTCCGCGCTCGCCGACACCGATGCCTCGCGTTGCAGCGCCGTCGCGTTCGTGAAGTGGAGCACGTCGTTGCGCAGGTCGCTGACGCGCTTGAACTCGTAGGTGCCACGCACGCTGAGGTCGCGGGTGAGCCGGCTGCGCGCGTCGAGGAACGTCGCGTCCTGGCGGTCGGTGAGGTGTTGCAGCACGCGGTCGTTGAGCACGACCAGGCGCTGCGCAACGCTGATTTCGGTTTCGCCCTGCGGCGCGACGACCAGACGGAGCGCCTGCTGCGTCGTGCGCGTGCTGTGCTCCCCGGTGGTGAGATCGTTGTCGAAGTCGATGAGCTGCGTGCTGTTCTCGATCCGCACGCGGCCGAGCGGTCCCCAGGTGCCGAGTGGCGCGCGCAGCTCGCCTTCCAGCTGGTGGCGCTGATTGGCTTCGCGTGCGCCGCCGTCGCGGTCGCGGCGGAGGCGTTCGTGATATTGCAGCGTCGCCTGGAGCCGGCCGCGCGCACCGTAGCGCCAGCCGCCGCCGAACAGCGCCTCCTGCGGCCGCTGCGGATACGCATTGTGCCGCGCGCCGCTCTGCAGCGAACGCGCGAGGTCGTAGTCGACCCACACTTCTTCGTCCGGCCGGTAGCCGACGCGGAAGTCGCCGGCGAGTCGCTCCTGATTGAGATTGGCGAGCAGGCCGGCGTTGGCGAAGGACTGGAAGCCGTCGTCGAGCCGCGAGTACCGCGTGCGCAGCGCAGTGTGTTCGCCGAAGCGGAACTCGAGATCGCCGCGGATCGCGTCGGCGTCGTCTGCCGCGCTGCCGTCCACCGGCCGCGAGCGCGCCCATTCGACCTTGGCGTGGCCGAGCGCGCCCTGCGGCAACGCGAACTCGCCGCCGATCAGCCGCTGCGGTTCGTCGAGCGCCCCATCGATGGTGCGGTCGACGTGCTGGCCCAGCCAGGTGCCGCCCAGACGCACGCCGTGCGCGTCGTACGCCGCGCGGCCGCCGTAGACGTCATTGTGCGGGTCGCGGTCGAAGTCGTAGGTGATGACGACGTATTGCGGGTCGCCCTCGATGGTTTCGCTCTCGACCGGGCGGTGGAGCAGCACGCGGCCGCGCACCGGATCGAGCGTGTAGTCGACGTCGCGGCGCAGCGTCTCGCTGCGGATCACCCGCGTCGAGTCGAAGCGGTCGCGCACTTCGAGGCGGACCTCGTCGGAGCCGCGCACTACCGGCGCGTTGGTCAGGTCGAACGGTCCGCTGGTGCCGTCGGCGCGCAGACCGAGCGCGCCGTTCTCGCGGAAGTGGCCGCCCTGCAGCCGCGCGGCGACGCCATCGGCGGCGAACACGCCCTCACGCACCGTCGCCGTGCCGCCGAACACCGAGCGTCCAACCAGCGTGAGGTCGGAGCCCGCGAAGCTCGCGTTCTGACTGCCGGCGGCGATCGCGTCGTCAGTGGTCGCCAGGCGGACCAGCGCTTCCAGTCGCGCGTCCTGCTGGGGCGTCAAGAGCAGCCGGCGGTCGAGGTTCTCGAAATCCCACAGACGGCGCGGATCGTAGAGCGCGTTGGCGGTGAGCCGCCACGGCCCCCACACCGGCTCGCTCGAGTCGAGCCCGAGCCGCAACCGGAACACGCTCGGGTCGAGGTGCTGGAAGCCGTCGTCGAAGCGCGAGTCGACGATTGCCGCGCCGTTGACGGTAAGGCCGCGCGCCAGCGGGCCGTTCGCCAGCATCGAGGCGCGGTAGGTGCCGGAGACGCCATCCTGGCCGCCGGGAACGGCCGCGGCGAAGCCCGCCGAATCGCCGGTCACCGTGAGATAGCTCACGCGCCATTCACCGTAGCCACTCAGCAGCACGGCATCACGCAAGCCCGGGCGCTGCCACAGATACGCCTCCGCGGGGCACGCCGCGCTCAGTGCGCTCAGCACGGCGGCGACGCCGCACACGGCGCGCCACACGCTCCGCACGCGCGGGGATCGGGGGAACTCGGCGAACGAACGCGGCGGAAGCATCATGACGTCTCCCTGACGACGGCGCGCCTTGGACGGACGCGCGAGATGATGCGGCGACGCCCCAGCCGTCCGTCCACGTGTCTGCGACACGGGACGCTGTGGTGAATCAGCTGCAGGCGCGATGTGGGGCGTTGCGTGTCAGTACGGGCGCGAGTCCGGCAGTGCGTGGGGACACGGCGCTGCCAGAGTGAGACGGATTGCGCGTCCCACGGCAGTTGGGAAGCGGGAGCGGATCGGCGCGATGCGGATGTCGTGCGGTGCGGAGAAACGCCACCGGGCGCGGCATCCAATCGCGGCGCGCGTGCAGCACGCATCGATCGACCTCACGGTGTCAGTGGACCGATCCCACGACGGCGTGACTTCTACCCACGCCCACGATGGGCGTCAAGCCAGATTCGCCCCGTCGTCCACCGCCCGGTCCGCCGCGCGTGCGCACCACACGATACCCGCGTCCGCCGGCCCGCTGGCGGTGCCGTGGAAGTCGCTCCAGGTCTCGATCTCCGCGAAGCCTGCGGCGGCCAGTGCCTCGACCCAAGCTGCCTGAGACGACGTGGCGGCATCGAAGACGAGATCGCCCGCAAACCAGCCGCCCGGCGCCACCGCGGTCCGACAGGCCCGCAGGCTGGCGGCGCGGCGCGCACGCTCCGTGAGCTCTGCCCACACCTCGCCCGCCGCAATGACCCCGGCATGCCGGCGCCGGCAGGTGAAGCTCTCGAGCGGATGCTCGAGCACGTCTGCCACCAAGCCGCGCTCCGCCAAGCTGACGCGGGCGGCGGCCGCATCCGAGACGTTGGGCTCCACGGCGTCCGCGTCGGCTCCCGATTTGGCGACCGGCAGCAGGATGCGCCCAGTGCTGCAGCCCACGACCAGCACTGCGCCGTGCGCCTCCCGCGCCAAGGCGACGTAGAACGGGACGTCCCCGCGCGATTCGCCTGCGGTCATCGCGGCACGCCTCCTCGCATCGTTGCTCCCCTCCTGCCGCCGGGCCACGGACCGTGGTTCGCGCGGCACGATACATCAGCCATTTCCCGGAAGCACCACCCGGACGAGGATCCGACCGTGAGCCGTCCGCAGTGCGCAGACATACACGCCGCGCGCCACCGCCCGCCCGTTCGCGTCACGGCCGTCCCACTCGATCATGGCGTTCGCCGGTGGTAGGCGCCGCACCACCCTGCCCCGCATGTCCCACACGCACACGGCAACCGGGCCGCCACCCGCCGCGCGGAATGTGACGCGCCTCCCCTCGACGGCCACCCGTGCGGTGGCCGGCTCGGAGTCGAACGGCACGGCCGCCGGACCATACGCCGGTGGGACGAGCCCCGCGTGATCGCAGAGTCCCCAGCAGTAGGCGTAGCCCTCGCGTCCGGCGTGGTCGTTCTCACGCACGGCGAAGCGGTGCGATTCATCGTACGCGCCGACGTAGTCGATGAAGGACGCCTCGCCCAGCACGGCCGGCATGACGGTGTTGCGCAAGACGTAGAAGTCCGCCGTCTTGACGCCACGGTCGGCATAGGAAAAGGCCCACAGCAATCGCGGCTGCACCCGATCGCGGAGATCGAACGAGGACGTGGAGCCTGCCGGATAGCAGTACGTCTCGGTGCCCTGCGCGGTGCCGGTGGCCGCATTGTGATGCTGCGACAGGAAGCGATCGAATCCGGCCGCATTGGCGTAGGCGCAGCGATCGGCGAGTGAGACGTAGACGTCGGTGGTCCGCGTCATCCCCACCGACGTCACACCCGCGGTGCGCAAAAGATAGTCGCGTGCCGCCGTCGACACATCGAGGTTCGCCGCCTTCTCCGTGTACTCGAGACCCACCGCGCCGGCGTCGGAGCCGCCGTGTCCGGGGTCGAGACACACGGTGAGCGCGTGCGCACTGCTCGCCCACCCACACAGCGCCACCACGAGCCACTCCCGCGCGGTCATGGCGCCTGCCCCGCGCGCACCGGCGCGACGAAGACACCGGCGGCTGGCGTGTCGAACGCGCACCACGCCCCGTCGGAGGAGATCGCCGCATGCTGCGCACACCAGGAGTGCGCAATGCCGAGATCGACGCGCGCCCCGCCCGCGGCGAGTGGCACGTACGTCAGCGCGCTGGAGACGATGTCGTGGCCGTCGTCTCGTGTCACCTCGCACACCACGCCGCTGCCGTCGGGCCACCACACCGGCGACGTGCCCTCGCCGAGCGCTCGTTCGGTGCCGGTGTCGAGATCGACGAGGACGAGACCTGTGCCAAGACGGTTCGCCACGATCTGATGGCCACGCGGCGCGGCGACTGGCCCGTAGAACGCGCCCGCGTGCGCATCCGGCAGCCACTGGAGGCGTCGCCGCGCGAGATCGAGCACGAACCCACGCCCGTCGCGCGTCGCGCCGACGGCGAATTGGCCGTCCGCGGTCAACGTCCACGCCGCGCCGGCGTCGTCGGGCAGGAGATCTCCGGCGATGTATGCCAGCCAGGTCACGCCGTCCTCCCCCACCAAGGGATCGCCCGTCGCACGTGGGTCTGCCGGCGCACGCGCGCCGGCGAGGGTGATCCGCTTGCCCCCGCGAACCCACAGCGCGTCCCCCGCGGGCGTCCAACAGGCGTGATACGCCGCACCGCGCTCGCCGCCGAGCACGCGCCAGCCTGTCCCGTCGCGCGACACCACTGCGAGCCCGGTGACGTCGGCGCACGAGGTCGCCAGCCAGCGGCCATCGGGCGAAAAGGTAGGAAGATGCGCGGCATGTCCGGCGGTCACACACCGCGCGTCCCCCAGGAGGGGCACGCCCGCGCGCGCGCCGGTTACCGCGTGACTGAGCAGGACTGCGACAAGCCAGACGCGCCAATTGCGCCCGGACGACGGGACGAACATTCGGAAGGCCCCCGCGTGTGCCCGTGGGAGTGCGAACACGCTAGCACGCGGGTCCGACAATTCGACGCGACGCCCCGCGACAACGCCGCGCACCACTGCTAGCCTGCGCGCATGCTCGCGACCACGCCCCGCCTCGACGTGCTGGCGATCGGCCAGTGCGCCTCCGACACCCTGTGCCTCGTGCCGCATCTGCCGCACGCCGACACCAAGCTCGAAGTCGGCGCCTTCGTCCGCGCGCCTGGCGGGCCGGCGGCCACCGCGGCCGCCACCGTGCAGCGTCTCGGCGGGCGCGCCGCGTTCCTCGGCCGCCTCGGTGACGACGCGCTGGGCGACCACGCACTCGCGCAGCTCGCCGCACAGGGCATCGACATCACGCACTGCGTTCGCACGCCGGGAGCCGCGAGCCACCAGGCGGTCGTCCTCGCCTGCCCGAGCGACGGCACGCGCACCATCGTGTGGACGCGCGGCAGCGCCGGCCTCGCGCGGCCGGACGACGTCCCGCGCGACGCCGTGCTCGCGGCGAAGGGCCTGCTGCTCGACAGCCTGCACCTCGAAGCCGGCGCGCACGCCGCGGCGATCGCCCGGCGCGCCAAACGCCCCGTCTTCCTCGACGGCGGCACCGCGCGCGATGGCGTCCTCGCTGTGCTCAAGCGCACCGACGTCTGCTTCGCCACCCGCGCCTTCGCGTTCGACCTGACGGGGGCGCGCACGATCGCGGCGGCACTGCCGAAGCTGGCGCGGCTCGGCCCGCGCGTGGTCGGCGTCACGCTCGGCGCGGAGGGCGCGATTGCCTATGACGCTGCGGCGCGCGAAACGCTGGTGTCGTCCGGGTTCGCGGTGGACGTCGTCGACACGACGGGCGCCGGCGATGCGTTCCACGGCGCGCTCGCCTTCGCGCTCTTGCGCGGCGCCAGGCTCGACATCGCGTGCGCGTTCGCCAACGCGGTGGCGGCGCTTGCCTGCACGGCGCTCGGCGCGCAAGCCGGCCTGCCCACCCGCGCGCAGGCGCTGGCGCTGGTGCGCGCGCAGCGCCCGGCGCTGCGGCTGCCCGCCGCGCTCACCCGCGACGCCGGGTAACGCGAAGCGGGGCGACC
The DNA here is from genome assembly GCA_044229145.1 of Candidatus Eiseniibacteriota bacterium. GTDB lineage: Bacteria > Eisenbacteria > RBG-16-71-46 > CAZEPH01 > CAZEPH01 > JBKJUD01. Next base: position 17,084 of record JBGATO010000049.1, read on the forward strand.
GTCGGACGGCCGCCCCGCTCTCGCTCTCTGAATCGCGCGCTACTGCGACGTCGCGCGCCTTCCGATCGTCTGCCACGCCTCGCCGTGCGGACGTCCATTGCCGTTCGCCGCGGTCAGCGTGGTGAGCAGGCGTTCGGTGCGCAGCCGCGCCTCGACGCGCGCATCCACCTGCGCCTCCATCCGCGCCACGGTGCCCGACTGCCGCGCCCGGCACGCCCCGGCGAACGCGCCGAACAACACGCGCGAGGATTCGCTGTCCGGCTGGCGCTCCGGGTGCCACTGCACGCCGAGCATGAAGTGCCGCCCCGGATTCTCCCACTCCACCACCTCCGGCACGCCGTCCGGCGAGTAACCGGCGATACGCAGCCCCGCGCCGAGCCGCTTGATCGCCTGGTGGTGATACGAGTTGACCTCGAACGACCTGTCGCCGACCAAGCGGGCGAACAAGGTATCCGGCACGATTTCCACCGGATGCTGGTAGCCATCGCCTCCGTCGTCGTGGTCGTAGGTGGACTCGGGGAACGAGTCGGGGATGTGCTGGTGGAGCGACCCGCCGCAACACACGTTGATGGTCTGCAGGCCGAGGCAGATCCCCAGCACCGGAATGTCCTGTTGCACCGCGCGCTTGAAGAGCTGACGCTCGTAGGTGGCGCGCTCGATGTCGCCCGGTTCCTCCGGCTCTTCGCCGTAGAGCGACGCGTCGATGTCCGGCCCGCCGGAGAGAATCACGCCGTCGAGATGCTGGAGCGATTCCTCGATGATCGCGTCGGTCTGCCCCGACGTGTGGATCGGAAGCACGACGGGGGTCATGCCGTACTGCACGAGGACGTCCGTGTAGCTCTGGTACAGATAGTAGCCCGGACGGTGGATACGTCCCTCGTGATCGAGGTACGGAGTGATGCCGACCAGTGGTCTCATCGAACTGCTCCTGGTGCGATTGAACGTCGGCGTGCGCGGACGATGCGGCTCCACGCGCGTCAGGCGATGACGCGGACTCCCCGCGCCCGCTCGGCCAGCTCGCATGCTGTCCGCACGGACGCCTCGTACTCGGCGTCGGTCATCCCGGCGCCGCGCGCCACCAGACGATGGCGCTCCTGCGTGAACAAATCGGCCGCCGCATGGCTGTCGCTATCGATGACGACGCGGGCACCGTACCGCCGGGCGAGTTGCCACACGTGCCCGTTGGTCAGCGAGTGCACCGGACGGCCCGACAGCTCGAGCACCACGCCCAGTTCCGCAGCGCGTTCGACATCGCGCTCGGCGATCAGGCCGGGGTGCGCGAGGATGTCGACGCGTGCCTCGATGGCCGCGCGGTTGACGCCGGGCGCCGGCAGATCCATACCGGTTTCGCGCACGAGCACCAGCTGCGCACCGGCCGCGCGGGCGCGGTCGGCGTCGTCGCCGGTCAGTTCCGGCGGCACGCGCGTGATCTCGCACGCGGCGATCACCTGCACGCCGCCCTCGCGCGCCGGCAGCGCGGCGATCTGCTCGCGCAGCCGCGCCACCTGCTCGGCGGCGTTGCGCAGCCCGACGTGATCGCTCACCCCGAGCACGCTGTAGCCTTGCGCGGCGGCGATCTCCACCCACTCGGCCAGCTCGTGCCGGCCGTCGCTCAGTCGCGTGTGGCTGTGGAAGTCGATCAGCGGCCGCGTCGCCGCGTCGCCGTTCAGAGCGGACGCCGCCGTGGCGCTCTGCTGCCCGGCGCCGTGCCGAGCGCGGCTTGCGCCGCGCGCCGCGTCAGGTGGCCATCGTACAACGCCCGTCCGACGATCACGACGCGCAGGCCCTCGGTTTCGAGGCCGCGCAACCGTGCCAGGTCGTGGGTGGACGCAATGCCGCCGGCCAGCATGAGCTGCAACTGACCCGGCTGCTTCAGATGCTCGATTGCCTCGACGTTGGGGCCTTCGAGCGTGCCGTCGCGCGACGCGTCGGCAACGCCGATCCACAAGATACCGAGCGCCGCCGCCTCGAGCGCCAGCGCCCGCAGCAGCTCCCAGCGCAGCGGGTTCTCGCGGGCATCGCGGGCGTCCAGCGCCAGCACGATCCCGGCGGCGTGATCGCGCGCCACGTCCGCCACCTCGCTGAGCGCGGCGCGCGGCGTCGGCGCATCGTCGATCGGCGCCATCACCACACGCTGCGCGCCGATGGCGAACGCCGCCCGCGCATCCGCCGCGCGCCGCATGCGGCCGCCGATCTGCACCGGAATCCGCACCGCGTGCATGACGTTCTGCAGCGTCGGCCAGTCGAACGCGCCGCCGAGCAGCGCCGCTTCCATGTCCACCACGTGCAGCCAGCGCGCGCCCTCGGCCTCCCAGCGCGCCGCCACCGACACCGGATCGCTGGCGTAGACGCGCTCGGTGGCGAGCGACTCGCGCACGAATCCGACGCACCGCCCGGCGCGGATGTCGATCGACGGAATCATCTCGATCGCCGCGCCGCCGGCGAGACGGCGGAACACGCGGCGCGGCCCGCGCGACGGGCTGGGCGATGTCATGCGGCGGATCCTCCGGTGGCCGCCGGCGCGGCCGGCCACGGACCGGCGCAGATCTCCCGCACCGCCGCGACCAACGCCACGTTCTCGTCCGGCTTGCCGATGGTGACACGCAAACAGTTGCCGAGGAGAGGATTCTTCGACACGTCGCGCACCAGGATGCCGCGCTTCATGAGTTCGCGGTTCACGTGGGCGCTGTCCGGGAAGCGGACGAGCAGGAAGTTGGCGTCGCTCGGATACGCGGTCACGCCGTCGATCGCATTGAGCCCGTCGAACACCTTCTCGCGTTCGACCTTGACCTCGCGGATGCGCGCCTTGACGACGTCGGTGCGCTGCAACACGGCGAGCGCGGCTTCCTGCGCGAAGGCGTTGACGCTGTAGGGCAAGCGCACCTTCGACACTTCGTACATGAGGTCGGGATTGCCGATGATGTAGCCGACGCGCAGGCCAGCCATCGCCATCGCCTTCGAGAGCGTGCGCAGGATGACGACGCGCGGCTCCTCGCGCACCAAGTTCGCGAGATTGACGCCGGCGAACTCGTAATACGCCTCGTCGATCACCACCAGGCACTCGGTGGCGCGGATGACCTCGCGGATCTCCTCCTCGGGGATCATGCGGCCGGTCGGGTTGTTCGGCGTGCACAGGAAGACGATGCGCGTCTTGGGATTGCGCGCCTTGTCGAGCAACTCGGGCAGGTCGAGCGAGAAATCGTCGGCGTTGAGCGGCACGGCGACGATGTGGCCGTCCATGACGTGCGTCGCGCCAGCGTAGAGCGGGAAGGTCGGGACGCTGAACACCACGTCGTCGCCCGGGCGCACCACGGCGGTCATCAGCGAGAGGCACAACTCGTTGGAGCCGCTGCCGACCAGGATGCTCGACTCCGGCACACCGTTCATCGCCGCGATCTGCTGGGCGAGGCCGAACGCATAGAACGGCGGATAGCGCGACCAGTCGGAGGCGAAGATGCGGTCGAGCACCTCGCGCTTGAGATCGTCCGGGAGGTCGTACGGGCTCTCGTTCTGATTGAGCTTGATCGGGTACGTCTCGATCGTGAGGCTGTACGGCTCGAGCACGCGGATGCCGCGCTTCACGAAGCTGACGATGTCGCGAGGCTCCGTGCGGGTCGTCGACTCCTGCATGCCTCCTCCGGGGCTTTCCGCGTGCGATCCACTCCGTGGCGGGCCAGGTCCGTCAGGCCCTCCTGGGAGATATCGGATGTGCGGGATGGGTCCGTGAAATCCCTGGGTCCGCCACGCCGGAATGCGGAGAAAACCCGCGATACGCCTCGGCGCGGCGGCGGCGAGGAGGACAGCGGCAGTTCCCGAGTGCGATCTCACACGGCGATGGGCCGTATCATACCCTGCGCGCTCGGCTCGCTACAACCCGCACCGGGCGGTCCACTCGCGGCGGGGCAAGTTCCGGCCGCTCAGCCAGTTGACGGGCGGCGGGCGAGCCCCTAGCGTCCATCGCGCTCGCCCCGCCATCCGTCTGGAGACCTCCCGCGTGACCGTCCGCCGTTCCCTGCTCGCCGCCGTCTGCGCCCTGGTGCTCGCCTCGCCCGCCGCGGCGGCGTGGCGCGTCGGCGTATCCATGACCTCGGGCACCGCCGACTTCGCCGGCAATCTCTACGACCCGACCTCGCGCGACCTGCGTCCGTACACGGTGCCGGAGACCGGCGCGCGGCTGGTGGTGCAGCGGCCGCTCTCGCCGCGCTGGACGGCAGAGGCCGGCGCCGGCTGGGGCACCTACTCGCTGCGCATCGAACGTCCCAGCGGCGCGTGCCCAGATCTCAACGCCTGCGACCGCCTGGAGGTCGAGCACGTGCGGGCCACCGATTGGTCGGGCCGACTCCTGCTGCTGCGCACCAGCGCCGCCGACGGTCCTCTGTCGCTGTTCGCCGGGCCCGGCGGCGAGTTCTGGCGCGGCCGGCCGGCGCATCAACTGGACGACGGCACGCGGGTCGAGGCGCCGGTCTCCACGCGCTGGAGCGTGCTGGTGCGGCTCGGCGCCGAGCTGCCGGTGCACCGCGGCCTGCGGCTGCGCAGCGCGCTCGGGCAGCGGTGGGGCCGCGCCCACGCGGTCTACGCGCTCAATCAGGCACGCTGGTGGCCCGCCGGCTTCGAAGCCGAACTCGGGCTGATCACGGGCAGCGGACGATGATCCGCCTGGCGTCGCTTTGCCTCGGGTTGTTGGCCGCCGCCGCCGCGCACGCGGCGGAGCGCCCCGCCGCCACGCTGCTCTCCGCCACCGCTGCCGCCGGCGGCGGCTGGTACGCCTCCACCGCGCTCGGCGAACACGTCATCGACCCGACCCGCCTGCCGGAGGGCCGCTACGGCGCCGGCCTCGCCGCCGTCGGCCCGCGCGGCCTCGGCTGGACGCTCGGCGCCGAACTCGGCCGCTACGGCCGCGACACCCGCCGCCAACTCGGCACCGAGACCTACGATGTCGTGGTCCGCGCCCACTCCTGGTCGATCCGCTCCGGCGTCGCGCAGTACTGGGCCCTTGGCGACGGTCTCTGGGTATTCGCGGGACCGGAGCTCGGCGTCTGGAGCGGGCGCCACACCACGAAGAACGGCGAATCCGACCCCACCCATCACCCGCGTGCCGTGTGGGTCACGGTCGGCGCACGGCTCGGGCTGCTCGCCCCGGTGAGCCACCGCGTGTGGGCGAGCCTCGCCGCCGGCCATGCCGCCGGCCTGGTCCACGCAAGCGAGGGGCGCTACGACAGCGTGTGGTGGGCCGGCGACACGCGGGTGGAAGCGGGGCTCGCGGTCGATGTGAGTGCGCGCGGTCCCCGCGGTGCGCCGTAAGCACGGCCGTGCGCCTGGAGTGGCAGCCCATGGCCGCCGCGGCGCTCCACCTCTCCGCTTGCCCGGATGGCGGCGGCTGTGTAGTCTGCTCTGGTGCGCCTCCGGACCCGGGGGCGCATTCCCTTTGCCCGGAATGCCTGTATGGATGAGCTTGCGAGCGAATCGCGTCAGCCGCCGGGACCACGGATGTCCGCTGTGAAGGTCAAGAGAGGACGACCAGTATGAGCGACTTCGAGAACGCGCCGTCGCACGGCGCCACGAAGATCGCCTCGCGTTTGCCCGAGGGCATTCGCTACGAGGAACTGCAGCCCGCCTTGCGCGTGGCGATGGAAGCGCTGGCCGACGGACGCGACGCAGTGATCGTGCTGTCGCTCGGCGCATCGCGCGACATGTTCTTCCAGCTAGGCACGTGGGTGTCGCAGGCGTGCACGCTGGTGGTGTCGCCGGACTCGGTGATGCTCGACGGCATCGACGCGCACGCGTTCGTGCCGTGGTCGTTCGGCAAGAGCGACGCGGAGTTCGACGAGTTCGCGGAGGCCGATGACGAACTCGGGTCCCTGCGCTGGCTCGGCGCGCGCCCGATGCCCGAGGCCGAAGGCGAAGTCATCTTCGCCGCGCCGGAGGAAATCGGCGACAGCGACTTCCGCGAGGCGCTCTCCGAGCTGCCGATCGGCTACGGCGTGGTGGATCACGCCGAGCGCGTGTCGCCGCTCTCGCACGACAAGCTGACGGTCTACAACGGCATCCCCGGCCTGATGGAGCACGTCGGCCGCCCGCCGATGCTGGCGATCTCCTTCGACCCACGCGGCGAGGTGCTGAGCGATCTCATCACGCGGTTGCAGATGAAGGACCCGGTCATCAGCTACGCCGACATCTTCCGGCCGAACATCCAGTACGAGGTCGTCCGCACGGTGAGCGAGGCGGAGCGCCGTCAGGCGTTCGAGCGCTGCCTGCGCGGCGTCGCCGGCCCGGGCGTCATCCACACCGGCACGGTGAGCGAGGCGCGCGATCTCGTCGAGCAACTCAACGACTCCGGCATCAAGGCGATCCTCTGGCAGAACAAGATGAAGAAGGCGGAGCGCCAGGAAGTCGAGGAGGCGTTCCGCAGCGGCGAGGTGCGCGTGTTGGTGAGCGCCGCCGGCTCGCACACGCCGACCGACCGCTTCGACGTGCGCTTCGTGCTGCATGCGTCGCTGCCGGGCGCCATCGACACGTATGCGATGGAAGCGGGGCGTCTCTCGCGCGACGGACGGCCGGGCCTCGCGGTGCTGCTCTACGACGCCGAGGATCAGAAGTCCCAGCGTCTCGCCGCGGCGAGCCACTTCCCGACGCAGGACGAGTTCGAGCGGGTCTACGACGCGATGGAGGAGTTGTCGCTCGAGGAACGCGAGATCCCGGTGAAGGACATCAACGCGCTGTCCGGCGTGTCGTACGCGCGCGCCAAGACCATCGTCGCAGTGCTCAAGAAGGCGGGCTACGTCCGGCAGGCGAAGTCGTCGGCGTCGAAGTTCACGCTGCTGATGACCAAGAAGACGCACGAGCAGCTCATGGAAGACCTCGCGCCGTACAAGGAGAGCGAGGAGCACGACCGCGAACTGCGTCAGACGATCATCCGCTACACGCGCTCGACCCGCTGCCGTGCCGCGTACTTGCGCGAGCACTTCGGCGAGAAGGGTGTCGGCGACTGCGGCCGCTGCGACGTCTGCATCTCGCAGGGCAACGTGGCGAACGCCGTCGCCGCGGGTGCGCTGTCGGTGGCGCCGGCGGTAGCGGACGACGAGCCGGTCGCCCAGCCGAGCCAGGTGTCCGACGCGCCGCCGGTGGTGCTGGTCGAGGAGGCCCCAGCCGACCTCGCCCGCGTCCGCGCCCCCGAGGATGAGCTGCCGCCGGAGGGCGAGCGCATCCACATGCTCTACAAGGCCGGCGATGTCGTGTACCACCCGCTCTTCGGCGACGGCGAAGTGCTCGAAGTCCGCGACGAGAAAGTCACCGTGGACTTCCCCGGCACCGGCGAGAAGAAGCTGAACCAGAAGCACCTCACCGTCGGCGACCGCAGCCGCTTGCCCAAGAAGGCGGCGAAGGCCAAGTCGACGCGCGGCAAGAAGAAAGCGGCTGCCGAGGCACCGGCGGAGGCCGCGCCGGTGGCCGAGGAGACAGCGGTCGCGGTCGAGGACGCTCCGGCGCCCGAGGCCGCAGCCGAGATCCCGGCGGAGGACGGCGCCGAGAGCTAGCCGGCCCGTCAGCACCGACACACAGCGAGGCGAGAGGGTCGCGGCCCTCTCGCCTCTCGCTTATGATGGCGGTCCCCCGCTCCTCGCGCCGCCCGATCGTCCCGTCCCGGAGGAGTGCCGCCATGCGCCCGATCATCCTCGCGATGTGTTTCCTTGCCGTGCTCACCTCGCCATCCCTCGCCGCGCCGCGCGCGGTCGACCTGCCGGCCCTCGCCCGCGAGGTCTCGGACACCGAACGCGCGTTCGCCAAGACGATGGCGGACCGCGACGTCAAGGCGTTCGCGACGTTCGTCTCCCGCGAGGCGGTGTTCTTCGGCGGCGCCGGCCCCCTGCGTGGCCACGACGCGGTGGTCGCGCGCTGGACGAAGTTCTTCGACGGGCCCGCGGCGCCGTTCGCGTGGGAGCCGGATCACGTCGAGGTGCTCGACTCCGGCACGTTGGCGCTCAGCAGCGGCCCGGTGACCAGCCCCGACGGCAAGCTCATCGGGCGGTTCAACTCGATTTGGCGGCGCGAGGCCCCGCACGTCTGGCGCATCGTGTTCGACAAGGGCGAAGAGGTGTGTCCGCCGGAGGCAAAGTAGGCGGACAGCGCCGGCCGGGAGTTTCGTAACTGTATCGCGGGAGGCAGCCCGTGCTACCATTGCCCGTCAGCCGCGCCCTGCCCTTCTCGCCCGCGCGGCCGGGCTCCTGGCCAGTAGCGCCGTCCGGCGCGTCATCCCACCACGCACACCCGTAGGAGTGTCCAGACGATGAGGCTCATGCCCCGTTCTGCCTCCGTTCTTGCTCTCGGCCTCGGACTCGCGCTCGGCGCGGTGACCGCGGGCGCCGCCGGCAACAACGGTTCGATCACCTCGCGCGCGCAGCTCCCCCACCGGCAGCTGGTCGACGTGCAGATCCGCACGCCGCAGGACATGCGCGACCTGCAGATGCTCGACCTCGACATGACCGAAGCGGTGACGCCGACCTCGGCGCAGGTCGTGGTGACCGACCAGGACGCGCAGCTCCTCGCCCGTCGTGGCTTCCTGTTCAACGTGCTCGATGGCGACATCGACGCGAGCTACATGAAGCTCACGCAGGGGCTCGCGTACCCGACCTACTTCCACACCTACGCGCAGATGCTGTCGGAGATGCAGGCCGTGCACGCTGCGTATCCGTCGATCACCAGCGACGTGATCTCGCTCGGCAAGACGCTCGAAGGCCGCGACATCTGGGCGATGGAAGTCTCCAATGCGCCCGGCACGCATGACCCGGCGAAGGCCGAAGTGCTGCTCATGGGCTGCCACCACGCCCGCGAACCGATGTCGGTCGAAGTGCCGCTCGACGCGCTCGCGTACCTGACGTCGCAGTACGGCATCCGCTCGGACGCCACCAACGCGGTCAACAACCAGGAGATCTGGATCGTCCCGATGGTGAACCCGGACGGCCACGTCTACTGCGAGACCACCGACCAGAACTGGCGCAAGAACCGCAAGAACAACGGCGACGGCACCTTCGGCGTCGACAACAACCGCAACTACTCGTACAAGTGGGGCCTCGACAACGTCGGCTCGAGCGGCAGCGGCGGCTCGGACACCTACCGCGGCACCGGCCCGAACTCCGAGCTCGAGAACCAGCACGTGCGCGACTTCATGGCGGCGCACAACTTCTTCTCGTCGATCTCGTTCCACTCGTACGGCCAGTACGTGCTGTACCCGTGGGGCTACGCCTACAACCTGCACGCCGCCGACCACCTCACCTTCAACGTCGCGGCCGACAGCATGAACAACTCGAACGGCTACTCGATCGGCACCGCGCCGGAGCTGCTCTACTTGGTCAACGGCGAGTACAACGACTGGGCGTACGGCGAGACCTCGCAGCACGCGCAGAACTTCGGCTTCACGATCGAGCTCGGCACCACGTTCTACCCGTCGCAGTCGCAGGTGCAGCCGATCCTCGACGAGGTCCGTCCGTCGTGGCTGTACTTGATCCGCTCGGCGCAGAAGCCGGCCGGCGAGGCGTCGCTCGCGCTGTCGACGCACAGCATCACGCTGTCGCGCGGCGGCACGCTGTCGTTCAGCTACACGGTCACCAACAACACCGCGAACACCGTGACCTGGAAGCAGTGGAACGAGGTCGTGCTGCCCAACGGCAAGCCGATCACCAACAACCCGGCCGGCGGCTACAAGACGATGACGCTGACGCCGGGCGAAACCCGCACCACCAACATGTCGAAGGTGCTGCCGTCGAACACGCCGACCGGCACGTTCACCTGGACGTCGAAGGTCGCGGTCAACGCGCCGTGGCCGGTGCTCGCCAGCGACAAGCTGACGTTCACGGTCAACGCGGCCGACCTCGCCGCGGCGAAGAACGGCCAGACGGTGACGCTCGCGTCCTCGTCCGACCCGGACCTCGGCGACTGGCCGCTGGTGGACGGCGTGGCCGTGCGTGCCGTTGCGGCGCCGGCGAGCATCACGGCGCGGGGCGGCGTGGCGACGGTGTCATTCGCCGCGTCGGGCGCGCTGCCGCGTTCGCTGCCGGTGTTCGACCTCAGCGGCCGCGTGGCCGGTGATGCGTCGGTCACCGCTGTCGGCGCCGGCCAGGCGCAGGCGACGTGGAACCTGCGCGACGCGAAGGGCGCCGCCGCCTCGCACGGCATCTACTTCGTGCGGATGCCGGACGGTGCGCGGACGCGAGTGCTCGTGACGCGGTAGGACGTCATAGCAGCAGAAACGCGAAGCCCGCGGGACGCGCCAGCGCCCGCGGGCTTCGTGAATCGTGTGGCGACCTCAGCGGAAACGCCATGACCGCTCGCACCCAATTATCGAACCAATTGCACCCATTTCTCGGCCCGCCCTGTCAGCGCGCCAGCGCGACCGCCATCGTCCGCACCGCCCACACCGCCAACACGCTGCCGGCCACCACGTTGACGCCGCGCATCACCGCGGGGGTCAACCGCGAGCGGACCACGCTCACGCCGCTCGCCAACGTCGCCCACCACGCCAGCGAGCCGCACAGGACGCCGCCGACCAGCCACGCCACCGACGCACCGCTCCCGAGCACGATCCCGGCACCGGTGAACACCGCGGCGAACGAAAGGATGGTCGCCGGGTTGGCGAGCGTCAGCGCGCAGGCGCCGAGCCAGCCGCGCAGGAGTCCGCGCGAGTCGAGCGCCGCCTCGTGGGTCGCCGGCCGCGCGCGGATCGTGTGGATCGCCAGCGCGAGCAGCAGCGCGCCGCCGCCGAGGCGAATCCAGGTGCCGTAGGTCGCCAGCCACACGCTGACGCCGTGCACGCCGCAGCCGGCGAGCACGCCGTAGAGCGCGTCGGCGGTGGCCGCGCCCGCGCCGACGACGAAACCCGCCGCCCAGCCGTGCGCCGCCGCGCGCCGCATCACCAAGAGCCCGATCGGCCCCACCGGCGCGGCGACCGCGAAGCCGATCGCCGCGCCCTTCATCGCGATGTCCGTCATGTCCGTGTCCTCCGTCGCCCCGGCGCCTTGGTCCGGGATCGCGGCGTCGCACGCCGAGCCCGCCGGAGCGTCCGGACGCCGCTCTGGCAGGCTTCTCGTGTGTCGCTCGATGTCGCGAGTCGACGAAACGCGCCTAGCCAGGCCTCCGCTGCGAGGTCTGGTTTCGGCGATTGCGTGCGATCGTGTGCATCGTGGTCGCCGTCCGGTCGTAGCGGCGCAGCCCAGCGCGAACTCACGACGCGCTGCCGTGCGGCAGGTCGAACGCGAAATCGGGCCGGATCGCGCGGATCTGCGTGAGCAACCGCGCCATCGCCGGGAGATGCTCGGGCCGCGTGCTTCAGCCATCGCGGAATAGACGTCGAGCAACTGGTCGATCAGCGCGGTCGGGTGCTGGTGGCTGACGTCGCGCTGCAACTCCGCCCACTCGCGCGCCGACAGCGTCTCCACCAAGTTGAAGTACTCGCGCCGCACCACCGTCAGCGTCGTGTAGCGGCCAGTTGTGCGGAAAGCTTTGTCGAGCACCTCGCTCATCCCGGTGCGCCGCCGCGCCAGCTGCTGCGAGTAGGCCTGCGCCGAGCCGTAATACCAGCGGCAGCGCAGCGCCTCGGTGTGCTCGCGGTCGAAGATGCCGATCTCCAGCAGCAGCCGGTCGGCGTTGACGCGGTAGGTCGTGTACTTGAGCCGCACGTCCGGCGAACGCTCGACCGCCGCGAACACGTCGGTGTCGTAGTCGAAGATGAATTGCCGCGCCCAGGTCGAATGGCGCGGATCGGCGGCGGCGCCGAGGGCGGTCGAAGGTACGTGACCAGCGTCCTCGTCGCCCGGCTGCTCCGCTCAAGCCGGTTTCGCCGCGCGCCTTCTTGAGGACGGCGAAGCGGCGTACGAGCAGATGCGGACGGCTGCAGGTGGAAGATCGGCGTACCAGAGTTCGTCGCGCACGGGTCTCCTCGGTTGCATCGGGATCGGCGAACGGGGGGACGCGACGCCGCGCGTGGTGAGCGCCAAGGTAGAATCAGCATGAGGGTTCATCGAGCAGTTCGGTCTGGACGAGGCGCACGCCGTAACGACCGGCCGCCTGCGCCAGAGCAAAAATGCACGACGGGCGCCGGCCTCACGTGGGACGGCGCC
>JBGATO010000160.1:0-3344 GCA_044229145.1 Candidatus Eiseniibacteriota bacterium
ACGGCGATCTACGCCTCACGCTCGACGCGGACGCGGCGACGCTGTGGGCGGACACGAAGGTCCACCACCTGGCCGGCGGCCACGCAGTGCTACTTGCCTCCGACACGGCGCGCGTGCTGCGGGAGGCGTTGGAGATGTTGGGCGCCTCCGAGGTGGCAGCGTGAACGGGCACGACAGGACGCAGGACTTCGCCCCGACCGGCGAAGAGGAACACCGCGAGCGGCAGGCAGCCGAGGCGGCGGCACTCACCGAGCGCCAGTGGCGCGAACAGGAGGAACAGAAACATGGCGATCATCGCAACGGGCAGTAGCGGCGCGCTGTACACCCCAGCCCCGGCGGGCACCTATCCCGCCGTCTGTGTCGATGTCGTGGACGAAGGGATGAAGCCCACGCCCAACGGCGAGAAGCACAAGGTGTCGCTGCACTTCCAGATCGACGAACCCTTCCCCGGCAAGCCGGGCGAGTTCTTCACCGTGCGCAAGTGGTACACGCTCTCGCTCAACGAGAAGGCCACGCTGTATGCCGACCTCGTGGCGTGGCGCGGCAAGCCGTTCACCGACGAGGAACTGGCAGGCTTCGACCTCGAGAAGCTGATCGGCGTGCCGTGTATCGTCAACATCGTCCACAAGCCGAGCGCCGACGGCTCGCGGACCTACGCCAACATCACCAGCATCATGCGCCCGATGAAGGGCACGGCGCCGTTCACCGGAGGCCCGTACACGCGGCTCAAGGACCGCGCCGTACAGGACGCGGCCCCGGTCAGTGACGCGGCCGAGCCGGAGATGACGGGCGACGAACTCGACGCGGCGCTGGCCGAGATCGGGGACTTCTAGCCATGCCGATTCTCGCCACCGGGAGCCGCGCTCCCCAGCAGCCCGGTGACGGGCGGTACCTCGTGTCCCGGCTGATGGAGTGGGCCGGGCGCGAGGCCGCCGCGCGGCCGGTGTGGGGCCGCATCGGCGCGTCGAATGTCGGGCGCTGCGTGCGGCAACTCTGGTACGGCACGCACCCCGAGGCCGCCGGCACGCCGGAGCCGTTGCAGGCGCGGTCGCTGCTCGTGTTCGACCTGGGCGACCGCATCGAGGACGCGCTGTGCTCAATGATTCAGCGCGCCGGCATCGGCTTTATCCGCACCGACGAGAAGCGCGACACCGTGTACCTGGAGGGCGTCGGGCGCGTGCGGGCGGACGGGTTCATCGAGACGCCCGAGCATGGCGTCATCCCCGTCGAGATGAAGTCGATGAGCGATTGGGCGTTCCAGCGCCTCGCGGAGCGCGGCGAAGTCGATGAGGGGTATCTGTGCCAGGGCGAGTGCTATGCGCGCGCCTACGGGGCGCAGGGCACGCTTTTCGTGGGCTACCGCAAGGAGACCAGCGCGCTCGCCGAAGTCTATGTGCCACGAAATGACGCACGCTGGGCGCATGTGCTGGAACAGGCCCGCATCGCGCAGGGGCCGACGCTGCCCGCGCGGCCGTACACGCTCGACAGTGTGTGCGACGGCTGCAACGGCACTGGTAAAACGGCCGTGCGCCAGCAGCCGCACAAGGCGTGTGGCGGCACCGGGCGCAAGACGCCGCGCCTCCCGTCCTTTCCGTGCGGCTACTGCTCCCACAAGGCGCAATGCTGGGCCGATGTGGGCGTGATCGAGATGAGCACTGAGGACGGCCGCCCGGTGTGGCATGTCCTGCCCACCCTGGAGACCGTGCGCGTTTAGATTCCCCCCGGCCCTCACACCGCACGCGAGGCTGACAGCGCAGGCGGCGCCATGTGGGACATGACAGGGGGCCGGGGACACTGCACGGGGCCAGGGACGGCCCTGCGAGACACACCCCCGCCGCGCCGCGTGGTGCTCGCCCGGAGACGCCGGGCAGGCCCGTCCAGGGCGCGGAGGCGGCGGGGGCACTGACAGGACGGGCGGCGGGTGCGCCTCGCCCGGTGGCCGTAAGCGTGCGATGCAGGAGCGAATCGCCCGGCCCGCCGTCCGTCCGACAGAGAGAGGAGAGAGACAGTGACCGACAAGGAACGCTTGGCCGACTGGCTCGGGCAGTGGCTGTGCCAGCGCCCCGAGGACGTGAACCGCCTCGCCCAGAACCTGCTTGACAAGGGCGTCACCCTCCCGCCCGCGCCGGTCGATCCGGTGTGGATGGCGGAGGCGGTGCAGATTGCGCGGGATGCGTGGGCGGACGCCCGCGTGGCGGGAGATGCCTGCTGGCCGGTGATGTTCCACGCCCTCCTCGCCGCAGGCTACCGCATCATCCCGCCGACGCAGGACCGGGCGGCGGTGATCGAGAAGGCATACGCCCTCTACACCGACATCTTCGGCCGACCTGGCAGAACACGCGCGGACGCCTTTACGGCCCTCTACGACGCCGGGATGCTGGTGGAGGGCGACGGGCGATGAGCATGGCCGAGATTCACGCTGGAATGCTGGCACAGGAGCGTAACCGGCAGAACGACCGGCGAGAGCGCCGCGACCAGTTCGCGGCAGCGTTCGTCACGGGCATGTGCGCGGCACCGGAGAGCGAGTACAGAACGACCGGCGAGAGCGCCGCGACCAGTTCGCGGCAGCGTTCGTCACGGGCATGTGCGCGGCACCGGAGAGCGAGTACGCGCTAGACCGCATCGTGGAGTTGGCGGCTGAGTACAGCGGCAAGCTGCTCGCGGCGCTGGACGGGACGGAGGGGACATGAGCGAAACGACAGCCGGGACCGTGGCGATCCCCTTCGCTATCGGCTCGGAAGTGTGGTGGGTCGGCCCCGCGTGGCGCGAGACCTACGAGACCTGCCCCGATTGTGCAGGGACATGCTACGTCACGATGACGCTCGGCAACGGCGACGTGGAGACGATCCCCTGCGGTTTGTGCTCTCTGGGCTACGACCCGCCGTCTGGCCGCGTCAAGCGGACGGTGTGCGGTTACGCGCCGACGCGCTTCCTCTGCGCGCGCGTGCGGATCGACGGTGACCGCGTGTCCTACATGAACGATTCGCACTACGTCCCTGATGTGGAGGACTTGTTTGCGGACGAAGCGGCGTGCGCGGCAGCGTGCGAGGTAAAGCGGGCGGCTGCACAGGCCGAGAGGGACGCGCAGTGGATTCGCAACCGCGCCAGTAAGCGCCGTGACCTCGCATGGTCGGTGTCCTACTGGCGGTCGCAGCGCACGAAACTCCGCGAGGAGTTGCAGCGCATCGAGGACAAGCTGACGCAGTGCGAGCAGCGGAAGAAGGTGCAGCCATGACCCCCGCCGTCCGCCCGGTCCACGCCACGCCGCAGCAGCGCGCGAATGCCCTCGCCTGGGTGATCCAGACGGGCCGCGCCGGGATGCGCGCAAGCTACGCCGACCAGCG
>JBGATO010000050.1:0-28236 GCA_044229145.1 Candidatus Eiseniibacteriota bacterium
TCCCGAGCGTACCACGCACGGCGATGCGCCGCGAGAACCGCCCGGCGGCGTCTTGACAGCGTGCACGACGCTCGCCACCGTGGCCGGCGGCACCGGAGGGCGACGCAGTGAAGGCGTGGTGGATGGCGATGGGTCTGGTCGCGGCGAGCTCGGCGCACGCCGAGACCCGCGAAGTGTCGATGTCGTGGCACTATGCGTTGCGCCTGGCGCGCACCGCGCCGTTGGCGCGCGCCGCGATCGCGGATGCCGAGGCCGCGCGCGCCCGCGCCGCCGAAGCGCGCGCCGCGGCATGGCCGCAGCTCACGCTGTCCGGTCTGGTCACGCCGTGGCAGAAGGCGCCCGACGTGGTGGTGCCCGACAGCGCGATCGTGATCGCCGGCTTCCCGCTGCCCGGCTTCTCGTTCGAGGCGCGCACCGCGCGCAAGTACGCGACCGCCGCCGATCTCAGCCTGCCGCTGTGGACGTGGGGCCGCCTCGGCGCGGTGCGGCGCGCGGCATCCGCCGGCGCCGACGCCGCCGCCGCGGTCGCCGAGCGCACCGCCGACGACCTCGCCTACGACGCCACCGAGGGATTCGTCCAGGCGCTGCTCGCCGCGCAGTTGGCGGACGTCGCGCGCGCCGACCTCGCCCTGCGCACACAGTTGGCCGATGCCGCGCGGCAACGCGAACGCCTCGGCGAACTGGCGGCCGTGGACCGTCTCGCGGCGCAAGCCGACAGCGCCTCCAGCGCCGCGTCGGTGGTGCGCGCGGAGGCCGCAGTCCGCACCACGCGTGAGGCGCTCGCGCTGGTGCTCGGGCTGCGCGACACGCTCGCCGTCGCCCCGGCGGGATCGCTCGAGGGCGTAGCACAGGACATCGCCGGCCTTCCCGTCGATGGCGCCGCCGAATCTGCCGACCTCCGGGCCGCTCGCCTGGCGGCCCGCGCCGCCGCCGCCCAACTCACCGCCGCCCGCCGCGAGCGCTGGCCGGCGCTCGGCGCCGTCGCCCGCCTCGCGTACCAAAGCGACGCGTTGGGGCGCTTGGTCGCTCCCGAGACGCGCGTGTCGTCGCTCGGGGTCGGATTCAGCATGCCGGTCTTCGACGGCGGGGCGATCGGCGCGCGGGGTCGCGCGGCGGCCGCAGCCTCCGCCGCGGCGCGGGAGCGCGAGCAGACGGTACGCGACCGGCTCGCCTTCGAGCTCCGCCAGGCGACTGCGGACGCCGATGCCGCCACCGCCGAACTCGGCGCCCGCCGCCTCGCCGCGCAGCTGGCGGCCGAACGGGCCGGCATCGCCACGCGTGCATTCCGCACGGGAATCGTCAGCGCCCGCGATGCGGATGCCGCCGCCGTCGGCGCCCAGGCCGCCGGGGCCGCGTGGGCCGAGGCGCAAGCCGCGCAGGCACTTGCCTTCGCGCGCCAGCGCCGGGTGCAGGCCGCTCTGCGCTGAGCCAACCCGCTGCCGCTGAAGTCGCAGCGGCGCTAAATGGCTGAGCCAAAAGACGCTAAGTGATGTGGTCCGCGATCGGCACGGTTGAATTTCGCGGCGGGGCCCGTATACTTTGCAGACGTCCTTGCCGAGCGGCTGGCGTGTCGTTTGCGCCAACCGTCGCGCCATCACCTGCCGGCGCAGGCCTGCGACACCCGCTCGCCGCGCTCCGCGAGTCCCCACTCGCGTGCAATCCATCGCAGACGCCTCCCCAGCCTGCGTCGTCTCACGGATTCACCCTCGCCGTGCGTGTTCGCACGGGGGTGGCCGAACGCTCCACGCGTCACCATGGGCACGTCGCAGTACTCCTCGCATCCCGTTGGTCCGCATCGCGCGAGACATCCTCGCCGTCATGCATCGCCGTCGTCCTCCTCTCGGGAAGAAAAAGACACTATGTGCCGAATCGCCGTTCGCTCCATCGTCGTCGCCCTCTTCGCACTCGCGAGCGCGCTGGCCGCGCCTGCGGCCCGCGCGAGCTCGTGGCCGGAGTTCGGCCGCGACAACGCCAATACCTCGGTGAGCGACGAGACGTGGCTCAACACCGGCAACGCGAATGCACTGGTCGAGAAGTTCTACGCCGTACTGCCGGAAGCGGTCGCCGGTCAGCCGGTCGCCGTGCGCGACACCGTCTACATGGGGACGCTCGGCGGCCAGGTCGTCGCGTACTCGCTCACCGACGGGCACACGTTCTGGTCGACCCAACTGGGTTCGTCGATCTACGGCTCGGTGTACGTGCGCAACGGCCGCGTGTACACCGGCGACCTCACCGCCACTGCCTACTGTCTCAACGCGCAGACCGGCGCCGTGCTATGGCAGACGCCGCTGGGCGATCCGGCGTTCGAGGGCATCTTCGGATCGCCGACCTTCACCAATAACAAGGTCGTCGTCGGCATTGCGTCGTATGTCGGCGACAACCCGTGTTCGCGCGGGCGCGCGATCGCCCTCGACGCGACGACCGGCGCGATCGCGTGGACCTGGTACAACGTCGATGCGTCGAGCACTGGCGGCGGCGTGTGGAACAGCGTCGCCGCGGACGACGTGCAGGGACGCGTGTACGTCGCCACCGCGAATCCGTGCTCCGGCAACGCGTACTCGAGTCCGTACTGCAATGCGATCATCTGTCTCAACAGCGCCACCGGCACCGAGCTGTGGCACTACCAGGCGATCGTCAACGATCAGGACGACATGGGCTTCGGCGGCAGCCCGGTGCTGTTCAACGCCAACGGCATCCCCGCGGTGGCGGCCGGCAACAAGGACGGCAACGTGTACGCGGTGCGCCGCGACACCGGCGCGCTGCTGTGGATCGCGGCGCTCGCCGGCAAGGCGGGCTTCACCGGCGACATCGGATGCATCTCGACCGCCGCGGTGCTCAGCGACCGTTTGATCATCGGCTGCGGCAAGACGCTCGACGGCTACCCGGGCGCCATCTATGCCCTCAACGTCACCAACGGCGTGACGCGGTGGCGGCACACCACCACGTCGCCGGTGTACGGCCCCATCGCGGCGGCCAACGGCGTGGTGCTCGCCTGCGCGGTCAACCCCGAGCTTCTGGCGCTGAGCGCGGCCAACGGCGACTCGCTGTTCAAGGGCACGCTTGGACTCGGCGGCGGATTGGTGTTCGGCGGGCCGAGCGTGTCGCACGGCTACATCCTGGTCCCGAGTTTCGACTTCAAGGTCTATCAGTACTCGTTCGCGCAGGTCCCGACCGGCGTCGAGCTCCACGAAGAAGCCGCAGCGGGCGACGGTATCGCGCTCGCCGCGGCGGTGGATCGCGCGGCCGGCGTCGTGCACTTGACGGCGCAGGGCGTGACGCGCGACGTCACCGCCACCATCGTCGACGTCGCCGGCCGGACCGTGGCGCACGTCGATCTGCGGGCGAACGGTTCGCCCATCGCCACCGGAACGTGGGACGCCCGCACCCGCAGCGGCCAGGCGGTGCCGGCCGGCGTCTACCTCGCCCGCGTCGCCGGCGCCAGCGCACGCATTGTGGTGACCGACCGCTAAGCTGCCCGGCACCATCGCCACCACGGGGACGCGTCCTGCCGGCGCGTCCCCGTTTGCATGTCGCCCGCCGAGCCCCTATCATCCGCGCGCACCCCGCCCACCCTGTCTGGGTGATGGCCGGGATCTCACCTGCCAGGAGGAAGGACGACGGCGATGCGCCCGGTCTATCAACCCCGCGGAAAGTGGTTCGAGGATTTGCACGCGGGCGACGCGTGGATGTCGGTGGGCCGCACGGTCACCGAAACCGACATCGTCAACTTCGCCGGCGTGTCCGGCGACTTCAATCCGCTGCACACCGACGAAGTGACCTCCGCCGCCGGCCAGTTCGGCGGCCGCATCGCGCACGGCATGTGCGGCCTGTCGATCGCCACCGGCTTGTTCGAGCGCAGCGGCATCGTCGAAGGCACGATCGTCGGGTTCGTCGGCATCGAGATGAAGTTCCGCGCGCCGGTGCGTCCCGGCGACACCATCCGCCTCGCCTACTCGGTGGCCCGCATGCGCGCCGGCCAACCCGGCGAAGGCGGCGTCGTCATCTTCCACGGCGAAGTGCTCAACCAGCACGACGAACTGGTGATGGACGGCCACATCACGACGTTGGTGAAGGGGCGGCCGGCGGAGTAGCGCGACGACCGCGATGCAGACGACGAAGCCCGGGGCAGCCTGCGCCGCCCCGGGCTTCGCGTGTGTCGTCGTGTGCTAGTTCTTCTCGGCGATCGACTTCGCCTGCAAGAAGAGCAGCAGGTAGTCGTGGCCGCCCGCCTTCGAGTCGGTCCCGCTCATGTTGAAGCCGCCGAACGGGTGCGCGCCGACCAGCGCGCCGGTGCACTTGCGGTTCAAGTACAAGTTGCCGACGTGGAAGCGGCGGCGCGCCAGTTCGAGCTTCGCCGGATTCTTCGAGTACGCCGCGCCGGTGAGGCCGAACTCGGTGTCGTTGGCGATGTCGATCGCGTGCTGGAAGTCCTTCGCGCGAATGAGCGCCAGCACCGGGCCGAAGATCTCCTCCTGCTCGATGCGCGCGCCCGGCTTGATGTCGCCGATGATCGTCGGCTGGATGAACGTGCCCTTCTTGGCGAGCTCCGGATCCGGTCCGCCGCCGAGCAGCAGCGTCCCTTCGCCCTTGCCGATCTCGATGTAGTTGCAGATCGTCTCGAACGCCTTCTTGCTCACCACCGGGCCGACGTTGGTGGCGCCGTCGGCCGCGTCGCCGAGCTTCAGCGCCTTCGCCTTCTCGACCACCAGCGCCGCGACCTTGTCGTACACGCTGTCGACGATGATGGCGCGCGAACACGCGCTGCACTTCTGGCCCTGGAAGCCGAACGCCGCCGACACGATGCCGGTGGCCGCGCTTTCGAGATCCGCGTCGTCGTCGACGACGGTCGCGTCCTTGCCGCCCATTTCGGCGACGACGCGCTTGATCCAGATCTGCCCCTTCGGCGTCTTGCCCGCCTTCTCGACGATGCCGAGGCCGACTTCCTTCGAGCCGGTGAACGAGATGAACCGCACCCGCGGCGAGTTGACCAAGTGCTCGCCCACCGTCGCGCCCGGGCCCGGCAGGAAGTTGATGACGCCGGCCGGGAAGCCCGCCTCCTCGGCGACTTCCATGAACTTCGCGGCGATGATGATGCTGTCGCTCGCCGGCTTGAGCACGACGCAGTTGCCGGTGACCGCGGCCGCGGTGGTCATGCCGGTGAGGATCGCCAGCGGGAAGTTCCACGGCGGAATCACCGTGCCGACGCCGAGCGGAATGTAGAACAGCCCGCCGGTTTCGCCGGCCACCGGCGTCGTCTCGTGACGGCCCGCGAGCCGGATCATGTCGCGCGCGTAGAACTCGAGGAAGTCGATCGCTTCCGCCGTGTCGCCGTCCGCTTCCGGCCACGTCTTGCCGACTTCGAGCACCATCCACGCGCTCAGTTCGTGCTTGCGGCGGCGCATGATCTCGGCGGCGCGTAGCAGGTACTGCGCGCGCTCCTCGCCCGGCACGTCGCGCCAGGTGTCGAACGCCTTCCACGCCGCGTCGAGCGCGCGCTCGGCGTCCGCGACCGACGCCGACGCGGTGCGGCCGACCACCACGCTGAGGTCGTTCGGGCTGGTCGACGTGACGAAGCTGCCGGTGGTGACGCGCTCGCCTCCGATGACGAGCGGATAGTCGCGGCCCAGCTCGCCGCGCACCTGCGCCAGCGCTGCCTCGAAGGCGGCACGGTTGGCGGGCTGGGAGAAGTCGGTGAACGGCTCGTTGGCGAACGGGGCCAAAGCGGTCCCGGAGGTGGTGAGCATGAGTCACTCCTGGGCGACAAAGTGGGGGCGCGTACCGCAACCGAGCCGGCATCTGCGCGGATCGGCGTTCCGTGCGGCGAGTCTACACCAATCCTTTCGAGCGGGAATTGCCGCGCGGTCCCGTTGGTCCCGCGGTCCGGCCACACCGCCACCGCGCTTGCCGGATCCGCGCCGCGCTTCTACCATGGGAGATGCTGGGTTCCGCCCGCGCCGAACACCTCGCCGCAGTCGCAGTGCACCCGCTCCCCGCCGACCCGTTCCTCACCCGCACCCCGGATCGCAGTCTGGAGACCCTCTCGATGAAGAAGCTCGCCCTCGCCTTCGGAATCGCCCTCCTGTCGATCGCCCACGCGGCGATCGCCCGCACGCCGCAGCCCCATGTGTTCGGCCCCGGCAGTTCGCCGGCCGACGAATACCAAACCAACGTCACCGTGATGAGCATCTGCGGCGGCCCGATCTCCTCCGGGTGGGGCGTGAACGACGGCCTCGGCTGGCGCGTCGCCTACCGCTTCACGCCCAGCGTCACTGCGGCCCCGATCACCATGGGAACCGTGGTGTCCGACAACGGCGCGCCGACCTTCACGCTGAACGCGTCGATCTACACGGCGGACGCGTTCGGCCATCCACAGACCTTGCTGTACCAGACGGCCTCGATCACGTGGGTCAACGCGCCGGTGTATCCGATGGGAGCGAAGGTGAAATTCCCGGTCCAGGGCGCGCCGGTTCTCACGGCGGGCACGGACTACGTGCTGGTCATTCGGTCGCCGGCCGGCGGGTGCCTGGTGGATGCCAACCCGGGAACCTGCGTCGGGCTCTTGTCCCAAAGCCTCGACGGCGGCATCACCTGGAACAACCAGGCCGGCAGCATGATCCACGGCATCGCGGCCCCGTAGCGCCTCGCGCTCCGTCCGGACGGCGCGGCACCACTCCGTCGTCCGGACGAGCTGTCCGCGCGATCCCACTCACCTCATCCGCCCCTCCCGGCCCGCCCCTCTCAACCCTCCAGTGTCCCGCCGATAATGAAGCCACCCACGACCCACTTGCTTCCCCAGAAATCTCCCCCGCACACGCCTCTAATCAGCAACACTGTATCTACACCCATTGGATGTTGGAGGCTCTCTCTCATGCTGCGCATTCCCGCTGAGCGGGTTTTCCTCGAGTACGCCGAGGCCGTCAATCGTGGCGACCGCGGCTGGCTCGAGTTTCTCTGTGCCCCGGACGTCAGCTTTGCCTCTCCCGAGTCTGGGGTCGTCTCCACGGGACCGCGTGCCGTCGCGGACGCGATCCTGCATCACGCAACCGGCGCTTCCGGGGAACCGGAGCTCGGCCTCATCGACAGTGCGGGCGGCGCGGCAGTCGCGGCGCCGCGCGCCGTGCTTCACCGGCGGACGGTCGCCACGGCGGCCGGTTGGCCGTCCACGGTCGTCGTCTGGGAAGGCCTCGAGGGCGGCAGTTGGCGCGCCGTCGGGGCGGAATCGCTGCGCATCGGGCCGGAGGGCCTCGCCCAAATCCTGGTGCGCGGTCTCGATCTCCCGGCCGAGCTGTTGCAGTCGGTCCATCCCTCCGAACCGCCCACGCCCATCGTGCGCGAGTCACCGTCGCCGGTCATTCGGACCGCGCCCGGCCATCTCGCGATCGCGATGCACCACCGCACCAGCTACTTCGACTTCTCGATCGATCCGCTGTTCGGGCGCATCGCCGAGTGGATGGAGGCGCGGCGGATTCCGGCGGTCGGGCCGTGGCTGGCACTGTTCGACGATCCGACGCAGTACGAGGACGGCGACATGCCGGTGACGGTGGCGATCAGTGTCGCCGGCACGCTGTCGCGTCCACCGGCGGGCGCGCGGTCGTTGCCGATCGTGCATCCGTGGCTGGCGCCCACCTCGTGGACGTCCAAGCCGGGCGACCTCGTGCTGTTGGCGATGGAGCCGGTGACGGTTGCGTCGGTGCGGCGCGCGCCCTGGCGATCGACGGGCGAGTTCCGCCGTCTGATCGGCGAGACGCGAAAGGGTCTCGCGGGGAGCGGGCGTCACGCGCGCTGGCCGATCCGCGAGTACTATCACGACACGTCGCCGGACGCGCTCGAAGCGAGCACCGGCGAGTGGGAACTGCAGGTGCCTCTGGGCTAGCCTGCACGGCGCGCGGCTGCGGGGGTCTCCCGCAGCCGCGCGTGCACTTCGCGCCGCGCGGCGCGCCATTCTTCGCTCGTCATCGCCCAGCGTTCGTGATCGCGCCACGCGCCGTTGATCTTGAGATAGCGCGGCGAATAGCCCTCGCAGCGAAAGCCCAGCGTGCGCGCGAGGGCGCGCGACGGTTCGTTGGTGGGTTGGATGTTCGCCTCGACGCGATGCAGTTTCATGTCGAGGAAGACGTAGTCGAGCGCGGTCGCCAGGGCTTCGCGCATGTAGCCCTGCCCGGCGAAACGTTCGCCGATCCAGTAGCCGATGTAGGCGTTCTGGAAGATGCCGCGCACGATCTCGCTGACGCCGACGAGGCCGAGGATGGCATCGTCGCCGCGGCGGAGCACGAGCAGCGCTTCGCGGCGTTCGCCCTTGGCGTCGGCGAACTGGCGCAGCGTGCGCGCCGGATCGTTCCACAGTTCGCCGCGCGGCGGGCGGCCTTCCCAGGGCTGCAGGAAGCGGCGGCTTTCCTCGCGGAGCGCCATGTACGGCGGCGCGTCCGCAGGACACGCGTGACGAATGTAGACGCGCGGGCCGGCGCGCAGTGCGTCGGCGGGTGCGCGCCCACGGCGGGTGTGTGCTGGGGGCATGCGATCCTCTCGGTCAGCCGCCGCGGCGCGGTGCCGCGGCGGCGCTCAGGGTCGCGATACTCTAGCGGAAAAGGACCACGGTGCGCTCGATGCGTGCCGAGGGAGTGCGCAAGGTCACGACGTACACGCCCGCTGCGGCGGGGTGGCCGCCGCGCAGCGTGCCGTCCCACCGCACGCGACTGACACCATCCGGCAGTCGGCCATCGGCGAGCGTGCGTACATGCTTCCCGGTTGGCGTCCACACGTCCGCGCGCGCCGGACTCGCAACCGGCAACGTCACGAGGACGGTCACGCCACCGGAGCGTTCCGCGACGACCTGCAAGGCAGGGGCGCTCAGCGTGGCCGTGGGGTCGGTGGCAGCAGTCACGATGTCGTCGTTGAGAATGGTTCCGATCGCCACACTGTCGGCCATCGTCGCCCCCGTGGGGCTCTGGAGCACAACGCTGAAGGATTCGTCGGGCTCGACGACTGCATCGCCCAGGATTGGCACCCACAGGGTGTCCGCCGTCGCACCGGCGGCGATCGTGCGGGTACCGCTCGCCGCGGTGTAGTCGCTGCCCGCGATCGCGCTGCCATCGACGGTGGCGTACTGCAGTGTCACCGGCAATCCGCTCGCCGTCGACAACGCGAGCGGAAACGCCAACTGGGTCACCCCGCTCGCGCCTTCCGTCGTGCTCGCATCCCCGATGGCGAGAACTGGCGGCGCATCGTCGTTGAGAATCGAGGCCACGCCGATACTGTCCACCACCGCCACATTGACCGGCGCGGACAGCAAGACGCTGAACGTCTCGGAGGCCTCGTAGAGTGCGTCGCCGTGCACCGAGAGGGCGAGCGGTACCGTCATGTTGCCGCCCGCCGGAATCAAAACCTCGCCGCTCGCCGCGGCGTAGTCGCCGCTCGCCGCGGTTGCGGTGCCGTCCTGCGTCGTGTAGTGCACGCTGCCCGGGAGCGCCGACGTGCCGGACACTTGGAGCATGACGGTCAGCGTGGTCGTGCCGGACGCGCCCTCGGCCACCGACGCATCGAGCACGACGACCGACCGGCTGACGAGATCGTCGTTGATCAGCGTGCCGGTCGCGGACGGTGTCTTCAGACTTGCGTTGACCGGCGCGCTCAGTTGCAGGGTGAAGGTCTCGTCGGGTTCGTAGGTGGTGTCGCCGACGATCTGGACGACGACCGTCCGGCTGGTCTGCCCTGCGATGAAGGTGACGGTGCCGCTCGTCGCGAGGTAGTCGTTGTTGGACACCAGCGCGGTTCCATCCGCGGTGGCGTAGTGCGCACTCACCGTGACACCTGTGGCCCCGGTCAACGTGATGGGGAACGACAGTTCCTTATTCCCGCTCGCGCCTTCCGTCGTCGAGACGGATCCGACGACCAAGCCCGGCACCGTATCATCGTTGAGGATCGTGCCGACACCGGTCGAGTCGGCGATGGCGGCGTTACTCGGCGCGGAGAGCCGCAGGGTGAACGTCTCGGCCGCTTCCAACCAGGTGTCGCCGAGTACGGTCACGGCGACCGCGGCTGCGCCTGGAGCGCCTGCGGGGAAACTGAGGGTTCCCGTCGCGGCCGCGTAGTCGCCGTCCGCCGTCGTCGCGCTGCCATTGGCGGTCGTGTACGCGGCGCTGACCGCATAGTGCGTCGCGCCGCTCAGCGCCACCGTGAAACTGCACACCACCGATCCAGCATTGCCTTCCGTCACCGAGACATCGTTGACGCTCAACTGCGGCAGCGGATCGTCGTTTTGCACGGTCACCGTCGCGCTGCCGTCGGCGAGCGTGGCGTGCACTGGAGTGGACAACGTGATGACGATCGTCTCGGCGTACTCGAACCAGACGTCCCCGCGCACGGTGACGGTAATCGTTTGGCTGCTGGCGCCCGCGGGGATCGTCACGTCGCCGCTGGCAGCCACGTAGTCGCTGTCCGCGAGCGTGGCGGAGCCGTCGCCGGTCGCGAAGTGCACCGTCACGGCTTCGACGCTCGGGTTCGACAACGTGATCGTGAGCGTGGCGGTGGTCAAGCCACTCGCGCCCTCCGCCAGCGCGACATCACCAAGGGTGAGGGCGGGAATCGGATCGTCATCGAGGATCGTCACCAGCCCCGCGCTGTCGCCGAGCGTCGCGTTCACCGGCGCGGTCAGGTGGAACGTGCAGGTCTCGGTGAGTTCGCGTGTGGTGTCGTTGGCGAGCGGTATCGTCACCCACTTCAGCGTCTCGCTTGGCGCGAAGGTCAGCGTGCCGGCGCTTGCCGCGTAGTCGCCCGGCGCCTGCGCGGTGCCATCGGCGGTGGCGTACTGCACCGTCACCGTCTGTCCGCTCGCTGGGGTGAGCCGCACGGCGACACTCGCCGATCCATCGCTCTCCGTCGCGCTGGTGTCCGCCACCGACAGCACGGGCAGCGTGTCGTCGTTGAGGATCGTGCCCACGCCTACGCTGTCGGCGAGGATGGCCCCGGCCGGCGCGAACACGCGCAATTCGAAGGACTCCGCAGCCTCGTCACGCAGATCGCCGAGGACGGACACCGTCACCGTGTGCTGGACGCTTCCGGCGGCGAACGCCAGCGTGCCGCTCGTCGCCACGTAGTCGCCGTCGACGACGGTGGCTGTCCCATCGTGGGTCGCGTATCCCACATTCACGCCACCCGCCGGCGCCGGCCGCGACAGCCACACGCGAAACACGGCGTTCGTCGTGCCGCCGTCGCCTTCGAGAATCGCCGTGTCGGCAAGCGCCACGGTGACCGGCGGCAGCACGGTGAGGAGGAACGCGGCGGACGCGCTCGCGGTGCCGTCGGTCGCGGTCAGCGTGACCGATGGATACGTACCGGCATCGCCCATTTGCGTTTGCCACGACAGCACACCGGTCGTGGCGCTGACGCTCGCGGCCGGTGGGAGATTCGACCCGCTCCAGGTCAGCGCATCGCCGTCGGGATCGCTTCCGCTCGGCGTCACGGTTACCAGGTCGCCCTCGACGACGGTGACCGGCGACAGTGGCGCGACGGTGGGGGCGCGATTCACGTTGGTCACCGTGATCCACACGGCAGCGGAGTCGGTGCCCCCGTGACCGTCGTCCGCCCACAGCGCGAGGGAACCGTACACGCCGGCTTGCGTGTAGTCCGGCGTCCACGTCACGACGCCGGTGGCCGGCGCGAGGCTGGCGCCCAGCGGCAAACCGGTGCCGCTCCAGGTCACCGTGTCGCCATCCGGATCGCTGGCGCTCGGCGTCACCGTCAACAGCGTGCCCTCGGGCACCGTCTGATTCGGTACCGCCGCCACCACCGGCGGCCGGTTCACGTTCGTCACGTCGATCCAGAAGATCGTCGAGTCGACACCCGCGTGCCCGTCGTCCGCCCAGAGTGCCACGCCCGAGTAGAGCCCGGCCTGCGTGTAATCAGGCGTCCATGTGAGGACGCCGGTCACCGGGGCGACGCTCGAACCCGGCGGCAGGCTCGTCCCACTCCACGTCAGCACATCGCCATCCGGATCGCTCGCGCTCGGTGTCACCGTCAGCAGCGTGCCCTCGGGCACCGTCTGATTCGGCACCCGCACGATCTCCGGCGGCTGGTTCACGTTCGTCACCGTGATCGTGAAGCTCGTCGTGTCCGAGCCCCACTGCGCTTCCACGATCACACCGACGCCGGCATACACACCCGCCTGGCCGAAGTTTGGTGTCCACCGGATCGTCCCGGTCGCTTGATCCTGTGTGGCACCCGGAGGGAGCGCGATCGCGTCCCACCACACTGGAAGGCTGTCCGGATTGCTGGCGATGAGGGGCACGACGGTCAGCGACTCCCCTTCCGCCACGACCTGATCGGCGACCGCGCTCAACTGGGGCGCGGACGGCAGCAGCCGGAACGCGTAGACCCGGCCCAAGAACGCGAAGTCGTTATCGACATCGACGTAGAACGCCGGCGCGCCCACGACGAGGTCAGGGCGCGCGTCACCCGTGATGTCGCCTCGCCCCGATACCCCCGACCCGAAATACTCGCCGGGCGACTGACCCCACACGCTCGCGTCCGGGAAGGTGTCGCGGGACGCGCTTCCGAGGTACAAACGCAGCACGTTGGGTTCGTAATTGGGAAGCGTCGAGGCGGAGAGCCACCAGTCGTCGACCCCATCCAGGTTGACGTCCCCCGCCGCGTGGATCTTCGACACTCCGGCCACGGTGATGTCCGGCAGCGTGTCCGGGAGTGCCGCCCCGAGGAAGATCAGGGCGTTCGGCGTGAGTCCATAATTGTCGTTGAAGCCGAAGTCCGCGTAGCCATCGCCGTTGACGTCTCCCAGTCCCTCGACGCTGGGGGCGAATCCCGACCACGCGTGCGGCGAGTGGAAGATCAGATCCGGAATGGAGTCGCGGGGGGCCGCACTGCCGAAGTACACGTGGGCACGCTCGTACGCATTGGTGACCCCCCGCGGCCCCATCGTGACGGCGAAATCGTCGTAGCCGTCGCCGTTGACGTCGCCGACTCCTGAGACCGTTCGCCCGAAGCGGGTCGGCATGTCCGGTTGAACGGTGAGTCTCAGCATTGGGGTTCCGGTCAGAACGGGCCCGCCCTGGAACACGTAGACTCGGCCGCGCACCGTCGAACCGGCCGGCCCGAACAACTCGTCCCCGACGAGGAAGTCGGGGTATCCGTCGTCGTTCACGTCACCGGCGGCCGCGACCGCTCCCCCAAAGGCCCCTGCCAGCTGCGCGCCGGGAGGCGTCTCCCCCCAAATCGTCAGATCGGGAGTCGCGTCGGGCGTGGCTCCGCCGAGATAGACCCACACGGCGCCGGCGTTCTGATATCCGAACGGCGTCGGCCAGGACTCCGCAGGTGCCCCCACCACGAGGTCATCGTAGCCGTCGCCGTTCAGGTCTCCGGCGAACGCCACGGCGTGGCCAAAAGCGTTTCCCGCGATGTTTCCGTCCTGCAGGATCAAGTCGGGAACGGAGTCCATCGCCGCCCCGCCGAAGTAGATCTGGACGCGACACGACAGGCTGGACGTCGGCGTCGACTGCAACTGCGCCCCAAGCGCGAGGTCGTCGATGCCATCGCCGTTGAAGTCCCCGGTGGAACTGATGGCGTACCCGAAGTTGCCGTAGTCCGCTCCGGTGGTCGTCATGAAGGTCGACGCATCAATTGCGTGGGAAGGTGACACGGTCGAGAGGGTCATCGCGCAGCATGCGAGGCCAATGATCCAGCCATGCGAGCGGAGAGGTGGCATGGTGACTCCTACTTAGGGTGCGATCACCCCGAGTGGCGTCGCACGACCTTCGCGAGCCGCCCGCATCCTGCAGGCTGGCAGAGCGCGCAGCGTGAGAGCGCCGCGCGGATCGAACACGTAATGAATGGGATGTGTGATTCTCTGTGGCAGGAACATCAACAACGCTAGGCTCGACCGTGCCGAGCGTCAACTGTTCACCTCGAACGAAAACATCCACCAAAGGCGACTCGGCAGCCTAGGTGATCGGTGCGTCCTCTCGATGAGGACGGAACTGCGGGCTAGTGGCGCGCGGCGCGGAAGACGACATCCGGCACTCCCTTGTTCACTTTGTATTGGAAGAACTCGAGTTCGACGGTGCCGCGCACCGGCGTGCGCTGCGTCGACGGCGCCTCGTGCGCGCCGACGCGCGGTGAGCCGGGCCGGCGGGGATTGTAGTCGGGCAATCCGTCAGGCAACGTCATGGTAATGGTGGTGTGAGATGGCAAACGGTACCCGGACTGCAAGCGATACCGCGTCTCCGCCTGGAACGACATGCCGGTGCTCGACCCGTCGCGCGACACCTGCGCCTGGATGCGCGTGATCGTCCACGTCGCGGGATCGACCCAAATCTCGACCGGCACATCGGGGAGGTCGTCCTCGGTGAGCGAGTCGGCCATCGGATGCACACGGGCGGCGGCGCGGCTCATGCGGCCGAGCACGCCGGGGCGCGGCTTGAGCACGAGGTGATAGCGGCGCTTCGTCCCGCTGCCGGAGACGCTGCACGACAGCGGCAGGAAACGGTCCGCCCCGAACACCGTCGGCAACAGGAACACGCCTTGTTCGGGCACGAGCGCGAAGCTGCGGCTGCGCAGCGCGGTGCGGTCCGGCGCGCGGAAGTACGCGGTGATCGGCATGTCGGGAATTTCGATGCCGGGGAATTCGACGGTGACGCGCGCGCCGACCTGATAGTCCTTGAGTCCGGCATACGCCTTCTCCATTTGCGCGATCACCCACGCCGGCGGCGGCGCGGCCGCGGCAGCGTGCGCAGGCCGGCCATTTCCGCCGAACCACACGACGAGCGCGACCATCCACCAGACTCTCTGCATCACGTCACGATGTCCTTTCGCAGGAAGCTGTACGTCGAGGCGGCGTAGAAGCCGAGCGAGTAGCCGATCAGCACCGAGAGGTCGCCGGCGATCTTGTCCCAGGCGAGGTGCGCGTCGAAGGCGCGCGTCCACACCGGGAAGTACGTCGTGAAGACGTAGGGGCGGATCGCCTCGAGCGTCTTGAGAGGGGTCGAGCTGATCACCAAACTAACGATGAGCACCGCCATCGCACCGATGATCGGGCCGATCGGGTTGACGACTAAGACGCTCAAGAAGAACGCCAGGCTGCTCACCGTCAACATCGCCGCGGCGCCCAGCGCCAGCGCCAACGCCACGCGCAGGTAGCCTTCCGCCTCGCTCACGATCGTGATGCCGGGACCCGTGAGCAGCAGAGGTCCGTGCCCGAAGAATGCGATGCCCACCGCGAGCGTCACCGCGCCGAGGAAGAACACCAGCGCCACGCAATAGAGCGAGGCGACGAGGAACTTCGCCGTCAGCACGCTCACGCGAGACGGCGGTCGCACGCAGAGCAAGCGCAGCGTGCCGGCGTTCGCTTCGCCGGCCACCGCGTCGCCGGCCACCAGCGAGATCAGGAACGGCACGTGCACGAACAGCGACATCAAGATGATGCGCACGAGGAACAGTCCGTTGACCGGCGATCCGACGACCAGCAGCCCGGCCATCGGTGGCAGGTTGCCGAATTCCGGCGACCGCTCGACGTGCGAGGCGTGGAAGGCCCAGATCAACAGCGGAATCACCACACCCAGCGCCGCGAAGCCGATGTAGGTGCGCAGCTTCGTGCGCGTCTTGTAGAACTCGACGCGGAACACGCGCCAGGCCTCGTGCAGCGCGGCCATCAGCGCGGCCCTCCGCGATCGCCGCTCGACTCTTCGGTGATGCGCAGGAAGTACTCCTCGAGCGAGCGCACCGGCACCACGGCTTCGACCTGCAGATCGCGCGCGACGAGCCGCGCGGTGAGGGCGGGCGTCGCGCCGCGCGCCAGCGTGACGCGCAGCGCGTCGCCGCGCGCGTCTGCACCATGGAGGCCAGCGAGACCGTCGAGCGCGGCGCACACGACGTCCGGCGCTTCGGCGCAGGTAATGTCGACGACATCGTGATCGCCGCGCCCGAGTTCGTCGACACGTCCCTGCGCGACCAAGGCGCCGTGATGCAAGATGGCGACGCGCGTGCACACCTGCTCGACCTCGCTGAGCAGATGCGACGACAGGAAGACCGTGATCCCGAAGCGCTGCGCGAGGTCGCGCAACAGCTCACGCACCTCCTTCATGCCGAGCGGATCGAGTCCGGTCGTCGGTTCATCGAGCAACACGAATTGCGGACGGCCGAGCAGCGCCTGGGCGATGCCGAGCCGCTGCTTCATGCCGTGTGAATACGTCCGCACCTTGTCGCGGCCGCGGCCGGTGAGGCCGACGAGGTCGAGTACCTCCTCGGCGCGACCGTCGTCGCGCTGACCGGCTTGACGCAGGAGCAGGCGCAGGTTGGACAGGCCGTCGAGATAGCCGTAGAAATCGGCGCGTTCGACCAGCGCCCCGACGCGCGCCAGGATGCCACGGCGATCGCGCGCCATCGTGGTGCCGAACATCCGCACGGTGCCGGAGGTCGGGCGCACGAGATCGAGGATCATCCGAATGGTGGTGCTCTTCCCGGCGCCGTTCGGTCCGAGGAATCCAAACACGTCGCCCTCGTGGACCTCGAGCTGCAAATGGTCGACGACGCGGCGGGCGCCGTAGACTTTCGTCAGGGCTTCGGTCTGGAGGACGACGGCGGACATCAGCTCGCCAAGAACTCGTTGACCATCGCGGCGAACTCCTCCGGGGCTTCGTAGTGCGGGAGATGGGCGATGCCGCGCATGATCTCGAGGCGCGCGTGCGGCAAACGATCGCGCATGAGTTGCCCCCAGGCGAGCGGCACGTGCTTGTCGTGTTCGCCCCAGATGAGCAGCGTGGGCGCGGTAATGAGATGGAGAAGTGGTTCCATGCCATCGCGCCGCTGGGCCGCGGAGAGCGCGGCGGCGCGGCGGCGTTCGTAGTCCACCGCGCGTGATCCGTCGCGCGCGAAGGACGTGCGCACCTGGTTCATGAGATCGCGATCGTACACCAGTTCGTCGTAGCGCGCGCGCATGGCGCCTGCCGGCACGAGGCGCGATGGCATGCCGGTGGCGCCGACCAGGACGAGGCGCCGCACGTGCTGCGGAAAGCGCGCGGCGAGCCCGAGCGCGAAGCCGCCGCCGCGCGACGCGCCGATCAAGTCGAACTGCGGCATGCCGCACTCTGCGGCGATGTCGACGAGGACGTGCGGCATGTCGGGAATCGCGGCGTCGGCGGGAATGTCGGCGCTGTCGCCGTGTCCCGGCAGATCTGGCGCGACGCAGCGCGTGTGGCGCGCGAGTAACGGCATCGCCCGCGCCCAAATCTTCGATGACGAGAGCGCGTTGTGCACGAGCAGACGTGGCGGCAGCATGAGCGCGCCTTCGTCGCCGAGTTCGCGGAGGAAGATGTCGTGGCCGGCCACCTGCACGTGGCGGCCGGGAAGCAGCGCGTCGGCCGGATTCACCTCCGGCCCTCCGCGACCGACGTGTCCGAGAGCGCGCGCCAAGCGCCCATCGCGAAGTCCGGGAAGATCATCGGGGAGTGCCTCGTTCGCCATCGTGCGCCGTCACGCGTTCTCGCCACCTTCGGCCGCGCGCCCTTGCGCGGCACCGCCGGACGCGCTCCCCATCGGCCGCTGCATGCGCAACGATGGCTTGAGGAAACCGATCGTCGGGCTTTCGTCTTCGCCGAGGACGAGCATTTCGCCGGGCACGCGCGCCAGTTGATCGGGATCCGGCCACCGGCGTCCGCCGACATTGCCGCCGGTAAGCACGCCGCGCAGCTCGCGCAGGATCTTCTCGCGCAGGACGGCCATGTCGTCGAAACCATAGAGCCGCCCAGCTGAGTGACCCCACATGAAGC
The DNA here is from genome assembly GCA_044229145.1 of Candidatus Eiseniibacteriota bacterium. Classification (GTDB taxonomy): domain Bacteria; phylum Eisenbacteria; class RBG-16-71-46; order CAZEPH01; family CAZEPH01; genus JBKJUD01. The sequence continues at coordinate 17,772 of JBGATO010000050.1, forward strand.
GCCACTCGCGCCGGAGCGGATAGATCATGCAGGTCGAAACGAGGAAGCCTTCCGGCGGCGGGCCCTCCGGATGCGAGCCGTCCTGCACGTACAGCGCGAGCAGTCCGGCGATATCGTCCGGCACCGGCGCGAAGGTCGAGTACGCGACATCGCGGATGTGGACGAACTGGAACACCACGTGGGCGAAGCGCAGCGTAAACACGCAGCGGCCGCGGTCCGGTGTGCAGCGATAGGCGCTGGCGGTCGGAATGCGAGCCGGGGCGCGCTGCATGAAGTCGTCCGCGATTTCCCGCACCAGGCCGAAGTAGCGCTCGACGAACTCGTCGACGATCGCCTTCTGCTTCTCGCGTTCGTCCTCGAGTTCGAGATAGCGCGCGATGAGACCGGCGGGTGACAGCTCGTCCGGGCCGGACGGCATGTCCTGTTGGGTCGCGGGCAGATCATCCATGGCGGCATTCTCCAGCGGGTCGTCCGGTGTTCCAGGTGGGCGGATCATCGGCGGCGCCAGGCGTCAGGGTCAAGGGATGCGGGGGGCCAGTGGGGGCCGTGGCCGCCAGGGGTTCGCGAGGGCTGCGGCGAGCTCGCCCGCGCGCCCGCGCGTGGCGGTTGCGGCGGTGGAGCTTGCGATCACGCGCCGAGCGGCTCATGGTTCCGCGTGTCGTCGAATCTCGCCGCCCGGCGCGCGACCGGCGCGCCGGCGGTTTGCCCCTTGGAGGAAATCTCCCGTGATGCGCCGATTCCTACTCGCCGGCTGCGCCGTGCTCGCCCTCGCGTGCGGAGCGGTTGGCTGTGCCAAGAAGTCCGAGACTGCGGCGACATCCGCCGCGCCCGCGGCCGATGCCAACGGCCCGCTCACGATCGCGATCGCCGTGGACTCCACCGGCTTCAATCCGTCGGAGGTCAAGGCGACCGCGGGCAAGCCGGTCACGCTGGTGTTCACGCGCAAGACGGAGCAAACATGCGCCACCTCGGTGGTGTTCCCGGATTTGAAGATCACCAAGGATCTGCCGATGAACACGCCGGTCGAGATCACCTTCACCCCGGAGAAGTCCGGCGACATCAACTTCGCGTGCGGCATGAACATGATCACCGGAGTGGTCACGGTGCAGTAACCGGACGCCATCGTCCGGAAAACGACACGGCCCGGAGGATCGCTCCTCCGGGCCGTCGGTTTCGCAGCCGGCGCCGTCCGGCGCCGCAAATCGTGGCTACTTCGCCAGCGCGTAGTAGCTCAGGTGGTTCAACGAGACGGTGAAGATCTTCGACGTCGAGTTGTCGGAGCCACCGATGTTCGTCCACGACGAGATCGACGGGTCGAACCACGCCGCGCTCAGGTTGCCGCCCGGTACGTAGTTCGACGACGCCGGGTCAGCCGACGTGCCGGTGTAGTTGAACTGCAGCGTCGCCGGCGTCGCGAAGGACAGGCCGGTCGGCTCCACCTGGAGCTGCATCTTGTCGACGTTGACTTCGTTCAGCGAGAAGACCGCCGCCGAGGACAGCGCGCCCGCCGGCACGGTGAGCGTAAAACGCCCCGTCGTCAGCGTGCCACCGCCCGGGCCAATCAGCTTCGCGGCGGTGCTCGGCGTGATCGGCGATTCATAACGCACGAACGTGATCGGCGTCGGCGTGACATTTTGCACGATCGCCGGCTTGCCGGAGGTGTTCTGATCGACCACCGACGGAGCCTGCAAATTCGAGTCGACGCAGCCCGCGAGGGCCACGACGGCGAGGAGCCCGACCGCGGATCCCACCAGGGCGCGCGAGCTAAAGGTGTGTCGCTTCATAGTGTTGTTCTCCAGTGCCTGCTTCTGGCCAGATGGCTCCCGCTTCTGCGACGAGCGATAGCGAACGCGGGCGGAAGGCGCGACGCTCAGAGCGTCGGCGCGCGAACCGCCCGCGCCGTACACCCGTGGTTGCAATGGCTGGGCCGGACAGCGGGCTGACCGCGCGAGCAAATTGCACGATCGCCGGGAGGCAACGTCGCCTCGGTGCGATGAGCCAGGGAGACCGAAGCCGCAGGGCGGTGGGCGCCCTAGGTCTTGCGTTCCTTCTTTTCCGCCGCCGGGAACAACACGTTGTTGAGGATGAGGCGATAGCCGGGCGAGTGCTTGTGCAGTGCGAGGTCGGTGGGCGGGTCGCCGATCATGTGCTGGTAGTCCTCAGGATCGTGTCCGCCATAGAACGTGAACGTGCCTTTGCCGTAGTTGCCGTGGATGTACTTCGCCTCGTCGGTGCCCTGCGTTTCGGCGAGGATGGTGACGCCGGGCTTGATGGTGGACTTGCGGAAACCGGTGGTCTGACCGAGAAAGCCGTGCACGGTGCCGGTGTGGTCCTGCGTCAACATCGTGGGCACCGGATCTTCCTTCGCACTGAAATCGAACAACGTGAAGAAGTCGTTGGCCTCGCCACGCTGCGTCGCCTCGTTCGACGTATCGATGTTGGAGAACTCGTTGGTGATCGGGTTCATCTCCAGTTGGAAATCCTGGAACGCGAGACACTGCGTGAAGTCGAGTTTGCCCTGCGCTTGCGGATCGAAGCCGTCGCCGTCGTAGATGCGGTCGCACATGTCGACGTCGCCGTCGGCGAGCGCGATGTCGTAGCTGTCGGTCGCCGTGCACATGGCGAACAGGAATCCGCCGCCGGCCACGTACTGCTTCACGGTGCGCGCGACCGCGTGCTTCAACTGCCACACCTTGGCGAAGCCGAGACGGTGCGCGCGGGCCTCTTCGTCGGCTTGGTTCTTCTGGTACCAGTCGGTGGCCGCATAGTTGGCGTAGAACTTCCCGTACTGGCCGGTGAAGTCCTCGTGGTGCATGTGCAACCAGTCGAAGTTCTTGAGATCGCCGTTGAGCAGCTCGTCGTCGTAGATGCGGGTGTAGGGAATCTCGGCGTAGGTGAGCGCCAGCGCCACCGCGTCGTCCCACGGTTGGAAGGTCGGCGGCGCATAGACCGCCATGCGCGGTGCGGTCTCGAGGTGGATGACGTCCATGTTGTTCTGCTCGATCTGCGCGTGGATCTGCGCCACCTGGCCGCCGTCGACGGCTTCGAGCTTCACGCCGCGCAACGCGGCCTGCCGCACCGTCTCCTCCTCTTCCGGCAGCAGGAAGGCGCCGCCGCGATAGTTGAGCAGCCACTCGAGCCGCTGGCCTTGCTGCAGACACCAATACGCGAGGCCATAGGACTTGAGGTGATCGGTCTGCTGTTCGTCCATCGGAACGAGGAAGTCGGCGCGCGCGGCCGAGGCCAGCAGAAGTGCGGCGCACGCCGCGAGGGCGATCCGTCTCACGACGCCTTCCCCGCAGGGCGGCGCAACTTCTCCGCCTTGGCGCGCACGTCGGAGACGAACACGTTTGTCGGATACGCGAGCAGGAACCGCGTGTAGAGATCGAGGGCTTTGCTCGGCTGGCCGAGGCGCTCCGCGTAGATGGCCGCCTGGGCGCGCAGAGCGTCCGGCGCCTGGCGCGACTGCGGGAAGTTGTCGACGACGGCGGCGTAGGCGGCGGCGGCCTCGGCGGCACGCTGCTGGGCAAGCAACACATCGCCGATGCGCAGCGCCGCCAGCGGGGTCACCGGCGAGAGCGTGTCGCCAGCCGCCAGCGCGCGCAGGACGACGACGGCCGAATCGAAGCGCGCGGCGCGAATTTGCCGCTCCGCCGTCGCGTAACGAGCGAGGCCGGCGCCGTCGGGCTGGCATTCGGCGATGAGCAAGATGCGCTGGAGAGCGTCGTTGACGCTCGCGCCTTCGGGAAAGACGTCGGTGAGCGCGCGGTATTGCTCGGCGGCGTCCTTGTAGTTGCCGCCGAAGAAGGCCGCCTCGCCGAGGCCGAACGCCGCGTGCTCGCGCGCGGTGCGGCTGGGCGAGGACTTGGCGATCTTCTCGTATTGCCCCTTCGCCTCCTCGAGCCGGCCGACCGCCAGGTAGCAGTCGGCGAGCGCGACGCGCGCCGCCTCGACCTGCCCCACCTTGCCGCTCGTCGGCGCCGCGATGACCTGCTCGTAGGCGGCGATCGCGGCATCAGGCCGGCCGCGCCGGAGCTCGAGCGCGCCGACGCGCAGCGGCGCGTCGTTGAGCGCGCCAATCACCGTCGAGCGCGACAACGCGCTGGCACCGTCGTCGTGTGCGCGCACCGAGTCCGCGAGCGCGACGACTTGACGATAGAGCGTCACCGCATCGTCCACGCGTCCCTGCGCATCCGCCTCGCGGGCCAAGATCCAGCGCGCCGCGACCGCATCCGCGGGCTTCAAGACGACGCTCATGCCCTGCCGCGCGGCGTTGCGCGCCGTGGTGGAATCGCCCGACTCTTGCGCCAACTGCGCCAGCATGATGAGCGCGGACGGCAGATCCGCGGTGCGCCGCGTGTCGCGATCGAGCTGCGTGGCGAAGGCGACCGCCGTTTCGCCGCGGTTCTGCACCAGCAGGACGCGCAGCGCCACGGTGCGCAGCGGGAGTTGATCCGGCAGCGTGCGGGCCAGCGTCAGCAACTCCGCGGTCACGGCGCCGCTGCGCGAACCCCCGGAACCCGGCTGCGTGCTCATCTTCGCCAGCGACACCAACTCTTCGCCGACCCAGCCGTCGACCGCACCGTTCTGCCGCAACATCTGCATGCAGTCGTCCATCGCCGCGTCGAGACGGTTCGACGCCTTGTGCAGATTCTCGAGGTCCGCGGCGAACGCGGCGGGCTGACCGAGCGCGCGGCGACCGGCGGCGTACGTCTGCTCGGCGCCCTCGAAATCGCGTACCGACAGACGCTGGCCGGCGACCTCGCGATAGGTGATCTCGAGTTTGGGGCGCAGCGCCAGCATGGCGTCCCAGGTCTTGTCGGCGTCGGCTTTGTGGCCGCTGAGGAATTGCGCGCGGGCGAGCTGGCCGCGCAGATCCCACGCATCCATCTTGGCATCACTCAGGCGATCGCCGAGGAAACTCGCCGCCTCTTGGGCCCGCCCGTTTTGCAGAAGCGCATCGACGTACATGTGACACAGCTGCACGTCGGTGGGGTTTTCGTCGGCGAGTGTGCGGAGCGCGACCAGCCCGCTGTCGGTCTCACCCGCCGCGAGACGCGCCCGCGCCCGCGCGGCCCGGGCGAAGGTGCGCTGATCGAGCCCGCCGCGTTCCATCATCTGCACCGGCGTGCGCACCTGCGCCGGCAGGCTGTTGAGGATCGAGTCGCGCTGCGCCTTCGTGGGCTCCTGCGCGTTGACCAAGCGCGGCGCCGGCTGTGGCGCCGCATGCGCAACCGCCGCGAGGCACGCGAAGGCGATCGCCGCCGTCACCGTCCTCACTTCGACGGCGCTCCCAGGAGCCGCAGGTACGCGTCGATGACGGCACGATACTCCGGCGGCACCGGGTCCGATTTCGCGCGCAGCATGTCGATGGTGATGCGGTTCTTCTCGCGCAGCGCCGCTGCCGGAATCGCGCCCGGCGATTGTGCATTGACGTTGATGCCAGTTTGCGCGGTGCGCGTCTCCTTGAAGTCGCGCTTGTCCATCGCGCGCTGCGCGTCGAGCATGCGCGACAGGATCTTCTGCTGCCGCTGCGCGACCTCCGGCGTCAGCTTGCCGCTCTGCAGGTCGCGCTGCACCTGTTCCATCTGCTTGGCGATGTCACCGAGATTGCCGAGCTGGCTGCCGGTCTGTCCGGCGTCCTTGGCGAGATCCTGCATGCCCTGGCGAATCATCTCCTGTTGCGCCGCCATGCGTGCGAGCTGGCCCTGCTGCGACGGCGTCAAGCGCTGGCCGCTGCCCGGCATCATCTGCTGCGTCTCGGCGTTGAGCTGCGACTGCATCTGGCCGAGCGCGTTCAGCTTCTGCATCAGCGCCTTCGAGCCGCCGGGGTTTCCGCCGTTGCACTGCGAGTCCTTCGCCTTGAGCAACTGCGCGACCGCGGCGTTGAGCGCCGACGCCGACTCGCCCGCCTTGCGCTCGCCGCCGCTGCGATCGCCGCGCTCGAAGTTCTTCTGCGACTCGCCGCCGCTCTGCATCGACTTCCCGAGCGCGGCCGAGAGCTGCGGCGAAATGTACGGCGACTTCTGTGCGAGTTGCTGGAGCGTCTCGGCGATGCGTTGCGCTTCGTCGCCGAGTGTCGACTGCTGTTCGGCGAGATCTTGCGTCGTGGCGCCGGGATTCGGCTGCGACAGACGCTCCTCGCCCTGCGATACCTGCAACATGTCGCGCGCGAGATTCTCCATCGCCTTGCCGAGCGCGGCGTTCTCGGCGTCGTTCATCTTCTTCTGCGCCGCGCGCATGCCCTGCGCCATCTTGTTGAGTTGCTGCGCCGCCTGCTGCGCGCGCTTCTGCGCGCCGTTACTGTCGTTCTGCCGCATGAGGTCGGCGGCGCGGTCCATCGTCGATGGCGTCTGCTGTTCGGACATCTCCTGCTGCATCTGCTGCATGTCCTGCGACGCCTGCGGCGAGTCCTGCTTGATGTCCTCGGACAGCTGCTTCATCTCGTCCTGGGCCTTCTTGGCCTCGTCGGCGAGCTTCTTCTGCTGATCGGCCGCCTGCTGCTTCTCGTCCTTCGACGCCGCCTTCTTCATCTGATCGGCGACGTCTTGCTGCTGCTTGGCGAGATCTTCCATCTTCTGCGCCAGTGCGTCGACGCGCTCTTCGCGCTGAATCTTCTGCAGCAGCTTGATCGTGCGTTCGAGCGACTTGAGCAGATCCTGCTGGTTCTGCTGCAGGTTGTTCATCGCCTGCTGGATCTGCTGCTTGTCGAGCGCCTGCATCGCCTGCTGCAAGCGCTGGATCGCCTTCTTGAGTTCCTGGTTGTTGAGGCCCTGCACCAGCTTCTGCACTTCGGCGACCTTGTCGAGCAACTGCTGGTTGACCTCGGACTGCTGCTGCATCTTGTCGAGCATCTTGCCGAGTTCTTCGGCCGTCTTGTCGAGTCCTTCGGCGATCTGCTGCTGCTGCGCGAGCGCGTCCTCGAGCGCCTTCTTGTCCTCCCACGAGGTGGACTGCGAGCCGCGTGCGTCGTTCGCCATCTTCTGCAAGTCCTGCTGCACCGACTTGCCTTGGTCGAGCAGCTGGCTCAGATCCTTCGCGCCTTCTTCGTGCTTGTCGGCGGCGCGCGCCATGAGATCGGCGAGGGTCGGGAAGGTGATCTTGCGCACCGCGCTGCGTGTGACCTGACCGCCGCGCACCGCGTCGTTGTCCACCGCCTCGACGACGTAGAACAGGCTCTGGCCCGGCGCGAGGCCGAACGGCGCGAGGTTCCACTGCTCGGCGCGACGATCCTCGCGCACGCCGCCGAGCGTGGCGATGACGCGGCGCGACTTCGCCGCCTCGGCGCCTTCCTTCCACGCCACCACGGCGATTTCGTGCAGACCGAAGTCGTCGGTGGCTTCGGTGGCGAGCGTGACGACGGGATCGCCGGCGAGTTGCATGTCGTCCTCGGGCGAGACGACGGCCAGGGTCGGCGGCGCGTCGGGCGTCGGCGCGATGGCGTACTGCGCATTGACGGTCTGCGATGGCGTGGGACGCGCGCTGCCGCGCGGCGCCACGACGATGCGATAGCGCGCCGCCTGCATCAACCGCAGCGACCCGCTCACCGTCGCGCCGTCGCCGCTGACCCGCAGCGGCACGGGTGCAACGCCCGGCGTGTCGATCTGCAACTCCGCCGCGGCCACCGGCACGCTGAGCCGGTAGCTGACGTCGGCACGCGTGCCCTCGAGGCCGCTGAGGTCGCCGGTGGTTTGATCCGCCTTCTCGGCCGGCAGGCCGCTGTAGGCGGGCGGCGTGTACTCGACGTGCGCGGCGAGCAATGTCGCCTCCGCCAGCACGCGCACCGTGAAGTCGCGACTGGCGAACTTGCCGAGCGCGACGTGATAGACCGCATCCTGCTCGACGCGCGGCAACGTCGCGCCGAAGCCGTCCTTCGCCGCATGCATCGGCGTGGTGGTCCAGTCACCGCCGCGCGCGCGCACCCACAGCACCGGCTCGCGGCGCGACGCGGCGAGCTTGAGCCCGGCCGGCGCATGCACCGTGGCGCGGATCGCCACCGGCGCCCCCGCCTTGACGCTGACGTCGCCCGGCTTCACGTCGAAGGTGATTTCGGGTTCGCGCACGTTGCCCGGCTGCGCGAGGTGCACGAGGGCCTTGCCAATGCCCTGCGGCGACAACAGCGTCGCGCCGGCCAACACCACCACCGCAGCCACCGCCGAGCGCACCGGCAACGCGCGAATCTGGCGCTGCGCCACGAGCCGCGGGTCCAGCTGCGCCACCGCGCGCGCCGCCTGGGCGATCGCCGCGTCGGCCAGCTCGGCCGAGGTGTGCGCGGAGGTTTCCGGCTGCCGCGCCAGATCGGCGGCCGGCGCCACCGCGCCCTTGAGCTGCGGCGCCAGCGCATCCACGTCCATCGCCGTGCGGCTGAGGCTTGGGCGCCCCGCCATCGGCCGGGCGACGCGCAGCACCAGCACGGCCAGGGCCGCCGCGGCCGCCAAGCCCGACAGCACGCGCGCCACCGCCGGCAGCGGGAACAACGCGCCCGCGATCGCCAGGAGCCCGCGATCGCCAGGACCAGAATCGCCACGCACAGATCGCGCAACGCCGCCAGCGCCGAGCGCGCGGCGAGGCGCCGCACGACGTGATGGCGCATGGTCTGGAGATGGCTCAGGAGAGCGAGTCGGGGTGCGGACATCGGTGCTTGGATGCAGATCCCTTCGGATGGGTGGTCGAACGACGTGGCCCGCGTCGGAATATAGTAGTCGGCGTACGGCAGAGGCCGGCGCGTGCGGGGACACGAAACCGGATGTCCGTATCCCGAGAGTACCAGGCGCGTGCACACAGGGGCAATCGGCGCCCTACCGGCCCGGAAAGATCTCCCGTAGCGCCGCGCTGCGATAATCGAAGATCTGGTCGAGCATCCGCTGCACGAACAACGCGTGCGCTAGCCGCCCGAGCAGCCCGAACGGCATCTCGTATAGCACCTCGTCGCGCACCAGCGTGCCGCCCGCCACCGCCGCGAACGAGTGCCGGTGATCCCAGCGCTTGTACGGCCCGCGCAGCTGCACGTCGGAGAACGCGCGCGGCGGATCCCAGGTCTCGATGAGCGTGCGCCAGGGCGTCGGGATGCCGGCGATGCGGATGCGGTAGTCGATCAGCGTCCCCGCGCCCATCGCGATCGGGTGCGGCGTGAGGATGACGAAGCCGGTGGTCGACGGCGTCAGCCGCTCGAGATTCCCGGCATCCGCGAAGAACGCGAACACCTCGTCGAGGGGCGCCGGCACGGTGATTTCTCTGTGCAACGAATAGATGTGGGACATGGCCTCGCCCGGCTCCGCGCTTGAATCCGCCGCGCGTCGCCGGGCGGCGGCGCGACGTCGCGGTTAGCGACGCAAGACGGCGATTCGCTCGGTCACGCTACCACTGCTGGTCCGCAGTGTCAGGAAATAGACGCCAGCGGGGACGGACCGCCCCTGCGTAGTCCTGTCCGTCCCATCGGACTGTCGTCGCTCCCGCGCCGAGGAATGCCGTGCGCAAGACGCAGGCATGCTGCGCCGCGCGCATCTTCGGCGACGAGGGTGGCCTCCTTGCGTGCGCGGCAAGTGGATCTGTACTGCGAGCGGAAGTGCATCGTGTGGGTCGCCAGCGTCAACGCGGGGAGAATCTTGCCGGATTCCGGCGCGATCGGCGTGACGACACAGGGGATCGGTGACGAGCGAACTGTACTGGAGATCGTCGATGTCGGCGCCGCTGGGATCGGCGTCGATGAATTCCACGCGATGAATACCGGAAGCGAAGATCGCGACCTTCCCCATCCCTCCTCCTAGCGGCGACACGAAGGAGTCGGTCCCGAGAATTGTGCCACCCAAGGAGTAGGCCGTGACGGTGATGGGATCGGTTTCCGAGGAAATGTCACCGACCAGCGCCCACACGGAATCGACGGCTGCAGGACAACCCGTGTTCGGTTCGATGAAGGTCACGACGACGCCGTTGTTCCCCGTCAAAGTGATTCCAGGAATTGAGAGCGCGTTGGGTGGCGAGGAGGCACCATTACCTTGATATCCCTCGATCACGACAACCACGGAATCATTGAGGTTGGGGAGCGAATGCAGAAGGATGCCTCGGGATGCATACAACTCGGACGGAATCGCGAGTTTCGGCAGAGTATGCGACAACTGGATTTCGTCGAATTGCAGCACGGTGACCGCAGCGACGGACGCGGAAGATGCCAGACATGAGATCCAGACGGCGCAGACGCTTGCAATGCGATGGGTGCGGTTCATGCGATTCTCCTACGGATCGAGGGATAGGGGTCGCGGGAAGGCTGGATACGACGCTACGGCGGTTCTGTCGTGGATTTAGCCGGAGACACGCGATTCAATAGAACGTCTATCGCATCACGTAGGCAATGCTAATAGTCTGAGCCAGATCTCGCAATGGGGTTCTGGCGGAGCGCGCTCGCACAGGGCACGGGGAAGGTGCGACAAAACTCCGGCGCTACTCCGTCACTGCGGCGATGCAGGCT
>JBGATO010000051.1:0-28215 GCA_044229145.1 Candidatus Eiseniibacteriota bacterium
GTGCGCGAGCCGCGCGGCGATGGCCGCCGCCAACGTGCAGCCGGTGCCGTGCGTGTCCCGCGTCGCCACGCGCGGCGCCCGGAGTTCGACGAACGCATCGTTCGCCGCGAGATAGAGCACGTCGATCGATTCGGCGTCCTGTTCGCCGCCGCGCATGTCGCCGCCCTTGACCAGCACGGCGCGCGCGCCGCCGGCGGCGATCAGCCGCGCCGCCTCGCGCATCGACGCGAGATCGACGACCTCGAGGCCGGCGAGCGCCGCGGCCTCGGCGCGGTTCGGCGTGACGACGGTGGCGTGCGGCAGCAGCGCCTCGCGATACGCGGCCGTGGCCTCGAGGCCGGCGAGCGACGCGCCGTGCGTGCTCACCAGCACCGGATCGACGACCAGCGGAGCGTCGTACTGCCGCGCCGCCACCACGCGCACGATCTCGGCCGAGCCGAGCGCGCCGGTCTTGACCGCGCGCGGCGGAATGTCGGCCAGCACCGCGTCCAATTGGCGCGCGACGAAAGCCGCATCCAGCACGCGCACATCGTCCACCGCGACCGTGTTCTGGACCGTCAGGAGCGAGACCACGGCCATGCCGTAACATGCGTGCTGGTGGAAGGTTTTGAGATCGGCCTGCAAGCCGGCGCCGCCGGACGGATCGGAGCCGGCGATGGTCAGGACGGGCGGATGCGCGGGGGTCCGAGACATGCCGCCAGCGTAGCGGCAGAGCCCGCTTCATGCCATACTGCGCGACAGTTCAGGCTCCATTCGTTGGGAGGTTTCATGTCGACTACCGCCACTTCGTTGCGCGCCACGACGCTGGTCGCGCCGTCGTCGCGCCTCGCGCGCGTCCTCGCCATCCTGGGCGCCAGCCTGCTGACCGGCTTGGCGGCGCAGTGGGAAGTCCGCCTGCCGTGGTCGCCGGTGCCGCTCACCGGACAGACGCTGGCCGTGGTCGCGGTCGGTGCCGCGCTGGGCAGCCGCGCGGGAGCCCTGGCGATGCTCGCCTACTTGGCGGAAGGCGCGATGGGCCTGCCGGTGTTCGCCGGCGGCGCCAGCGGCCCGGCGGTACTCGCCGGCCCGACCGCGGGATACCTGTTCGGCTTCGTCCCGGCGGCGTTCCTCGCCGGCTGGCTCGCCGAGCGCGGGTGGGACCGCTCGCTGTGGCGCGCCACCATCGCCCTCTTGATCGGTTCGCTGCCGATCTTCGCGCTTGGGCTCGCGTGGCTCGCGCGGTTCGTGCCGGCGCAGGCGCTGCTCGCGCAGGGCCTCACGCCGTTCATCGCCGGCGACATCATCAAGTCGTTCGTGGGCGCCGGCGTGCTGAGCGGCTTGTGGTCGCTCCACCGCGGCCGGAACCGCGCCTGACGCGTGCACGGCACCATCCGCCCGCTGCGGCGCGAGGATCACGCCGGCCTCACCGCGCTGATTCAAGAGTTCGCCGCATGGGAACAACTCTACGTTCCGACCGCTGACGATACGGCGCGGCTTGTCGAGGATGCTCTCGGCGAGCCGCGCCGTCTCGACGTGTGGGTGGTCGAAGGCGACGGCGACGCGCTCGTCGGCTACGTCATCTTGTTCGAGAAATACTCGTCCTTCCGCGCCCGCCGCGTGTTGTACCTCGAGGACTTCTTCCTGCAACCGGCGGCGCGCGGCAGCGGACTCGGCGCCGCGGTGTTTCGCGCGGTGATCGCCGAGGCGGAGCGGCGCGGCTGCGTGCGGCTCGAGTGGGAAGTGTTGGATTGGAACGTCGGCGCGCAGCGCTTCTACTACCACATGGGCGCCGAGCGCGTGCGCGACGCGTTCGTCTTCACGTTGCACGAGTCGAAGTTTTCGCAGGCGCTCGAACAATGAGAGCGCTGGCCGTCGCGGTGCTGCTCGGCGTGGCGACGGCCGCGAACGCGGCGCCGCTTTGGACTGCCGCCGTGCCGGACTCCGGGCGCTTCACGTTCCTCTTCGGCGGGCAGCCGGCGGGCGGCGAAACCTTCGCGGTGCGCCGTGCCGCGGACGGCGGCGTCACCGCCGAGGCAACGGGCGCGATCGCCATCGGCGGCGCGTTCACGCTGGCCGACACCACCACCTTCGCCTATGGTCCCGACCTCGCGCCGCGGCAGACCTCGGTGCGGGCGACCGTCAACGGCACCCGCGCGCACTCGCGCGTCGAGTTCGCGTCGGGCCGCGCACTCGTGTGGGCGCAGGCGGACAGCGCGGGCGCCGCGCCCGACACCGTCACCTACCCGCCCGACGCCGTGCTGGTGCCGAACAACTGCTTCGTCGGCTTCCAGCTCGTGTACCTTGCGGCGTTGCAGCGCGGCGTGCGCGAGCACGACGTGACGATGCCGGTGTTCGGCAGCAGCACGGTGAGCCTGACGCGCGGCGTCGAAGAGCGGCACGGCGCGTTACGCGCGTGGCGGCATCAACTCGATCTCGCGCACACGGTCGGCGGCACGCTGTGGGCCGACGCGAGCGGCCGCGTGCTCAAGGTCGCGCTGCCGTTGCAGAACGCGCAGCTGACGCGCGACGGCGTCGACGGCGTCGCCGCGCTCGGCGACACCGCGCACGCGGCGCCGGAACCCGCCGTGCCCACCACCCGCGCCGACGGCCGCTGGTCCGAGGAAGTGCGCTTGGTAAGCGCCGGCACGCCGCTCGGCGGCACGCTGCTGATGCCCGAGCGGCATCCCGCGCATCCGCTGCCGGCGGTGCTGCTGCTCACCGGCTCCGGCGCGCAGGATCGCAATGAAGATTCGCCCGGCCCCGGCGGTATCCACTTCGGCATCTTCCGCACGCTGGCCGAACGGCTCGCGGCGCGTGGCGTGGCGACGCTGCGCCTCGACGATCGCGGCGTCGGCGCCAGCGGCGGCGACTTCAACACGTCGACCTTCAGCGACGAAGTCGCCGACGTGCGCACCGCGCTGCGCTTCCTGCGCGGCCGCACCGACATCGACGCGCGCCGCGTCGCGATCCTCGGCCACAGCGAGGGCGCGATGCTGGCGATGCTGCTCGCCAGCGAGGACACCGCGCTGGCCGCCATCGCGCTCATGGCCGGCCCGATCCAGCGCTTCCGCGACGTGATCATGGCGCAGACGCTCGATGCCGCGCGCAAGCAGGGCGCGACGCCGCAGCAACTCGCGGAAACCGCGCGCGCCGAAAGCGCCTTCATCGCGGTCCTCGAGCGCCGCGGCGAGTGGACCGCCGACGCCGTGCCGCCAGCCGCGCGGGCCTTCGCCACACGTCGCCGCTGGCTCGAGGAACTCGTCGCGCTCGATCTCGTCCCGCACGTCAAGGCAATCCAGTGCGCCGTCGGCATCTTCCAAGGCGGCCGCGACGATCAAGTCGCGCCGCGCGACGCGGTGACGATCGATTCGCTGCTCGCGGCGAGCGGCCGCGCGCCGCATCGGCTCTTCCGCTACCCGACGCTCAACCATCTGTTCATTCCGTCGCGCGGCGGCGGCATCGCCGAGTATGCCGACACACGCGCTACGCTCGACCCGACCTTCGTGCGTGACATCACCGGCTGGCTGGCACGGACGCTCCACGCCGCCCCGCCGCATGCGAAACGGCGGCGGTAGGGGCCGCCGCCGTTTGCGTTCACCGTCGCCGCTTCTTCGCCCTGGCGTGAGAAGCGCGTGCGGCGGCTAGATCATGTCCGCAAACTCAATACCGGACACTTGGCGTCGCGCACCACATGGTTGGTGGTCGACCCGAAGAACATCATGTCGATCGCATTGCGGCCATGCACGCCCATGACGATGAGGTGCGTGTCGTCCTCCTCAGCGAGCCGCAACACTTCGCGGTACGGCACGCCGGCGACCACGCGCTCCTGCACCTCGCACCAGGCGCGCGCCTCCTTCGGAATCGCCGCGCTCAGACGCTCGCGCGCATCATCGGTGAGATAGCGCATGTACGAAGCGGCGTCGAACGTCACGTCTCCCGCCGACACCGGGCCGAACACGTTCTCGAGTACGTAGAGCACGGTGAGGTGCGCATTGGCTTCCTGCGCCAATGACAGCGCATAGTCGAGGGCGCGCATCGACGCCGGCGAAAAATCGACCGGGCAGAGCAAGCGTTCGAACAGCACCGGTGCGTCCGGTGCGTGGCCCGTGACGGGACGCGGCACGGTGAGCACCGGACACGGCGCGCGGCGCAGGACGCGCTCGGTCACCGAGCCGAGCAGCCAGCGCTCGAATCCGCGCAGGCCGTGCGTGCCCATGACGATGAGGTCGGCCGGCATGCGCGTCGCGGCGGCCAAGATGTGGTCCGCCGTGTTGCCTTCCTCGACCAGTGCGTGCACGGTCAGGCCGGCGTCCTCGATCGGCTCGACGAAGTGCTGCAAGGTGCTCCGCGCGCGTTCCTCGCCGACGCCGGTCACGATCACCGACGGCGCGAACTCCGGCAGGGCGGCGGCCGGCGGAATGCCGGGCAGAACGGTCAGCGCGGTGATCTCGCCTTCGTACCAGCGGGCGATCGCGATCGCGTATTCGCGGGCCCGTTGGGAGAACTCCGAGGCGTCGGTCGGGCACAGGATGCGGGAGAACTGCACGCGGGGGAGCGCCGGGGAGCCGGCGCCGGTACTGCGGCTGACTGTCGTCTGCATGGCGTGTCCCTCCTCGCGGCGCCGCCGGACGCGGCCCGGGACGGCGTCCGCGTATACCCATTAGACGCGCTCGGCCGTGAGCCCGGCACCTGGGACCGTGGTAGCCGCGTCGCTGCGCCTCCGGCGCCGGTCGCGCTTGGGATTCGCCCCGGCCGCTGGTACACTGGCAGGAACCTCGAACCCGCTCCCCGTGCTGCTCAGCTGGAGGTCCCCGATGCTCCGACGCCTGTTCGGGATGGGCGCCGCGCTCGCCGTCGCGGCGCTGCCCCACCTGGCCCACGCACAGTGCGCGCCCTTGCCGCTGTCGCAGAATCGCTGCCCGACGCCCGCGTATCTCAGCTCGCAGTGGATCAGCGTGTACCCCAACGAGGGCAAGGTGTATCACGTCCTCGAGGGCACCTGTATCAGCGCCTTCCTCACCCTCACCGACGACTGTCTGTCGCACGACTTCTACGACTACAACCAAGAGACGCTGGTCGACCCGAACTACCGCTGCTTGATCGCCGACGGCAGCGATCAACTGCATTGCGAGCGCGAGGCGATCTCGCTGCCGCAATGGGTGTGGCCGACCGGCGGTAATCCCGCCGATCGCACCGACGGCGATCACGTGTGGATGGCGGGCCCGTTCATCTACGACTGCGGCCACTGCGATGGCGGCTCGGATCTCACCGGCTGCTACACCGAAATCCACCCGATCCTCGCCCTGGCCTCGATTCGCAATCGGCCCGACACGCTGGCCGCGAGCGGTACCAGCGGCGCGATCGCCGCGACGCGCGCCGACATCTGGATCAGCGGCGACGCCGGGTGCGCCAACGCGATCCAGTGCGGCGACGACAACGCCAACTGCGGCAGTCCGTGGCCCACCGCCAACCTGTGCGGCGTCACCATCAATCCGTTCCCGGTGAACAAGAACTGGCACATCACGATGGCGCTGCCGCCGCGCCCGAGTCCGACCGCGCTGCCGGTGTGGCGTTTCGAGGCGCGGCCCGGCGATGGGCTGCCGTCGATCGTCCCGTCGGTGACCTTGATCCCGGCGCTGCTCAGCGGCGGACCGCGCGACTCGCTCGCGATCGACATCGACATGACCAGCGCCGCACTCGGGCAGAACTTCGGCCGCGGCATCGTCGCCGGGTGGAAGCCGGGCTGGTCGGTGACGCCGATCCATCACTTCCAGGTCGCGCTCGACTCGCTGCTGATCTACGACGATCTCGATGCCTTCCCCGCGGGGGTCGGCGAGTGGTACTTCAGCGTCGACGTCAACGGCGTGTGGCAGCAGTTGCTCGGCAACATCCGCCAGACGCAGTGGACCGACTGCGACAACGGCCAGGTCTTCGCGTGGACGAACAAGGTCGTCGACCTCTACGTGCCGGACGACGGACAGATCACGCTCAACTCGACCGGCTTCGACGACGACTCGGTCCTCGGCTGCACCATCCTCAACGGCGATCCCGGCCAGGTGCAGGGCGTGTGGAACAAGGCGAACGGCTGGGGCCTCGGCTACCACGCCACGCGCAACGTTGGCGGCGACAACAACGGCGGCGCCTGCGAGCTGCGCTACAAGATCAGCGAGATCGGCTTGGCCACTGCGGTGCGCCCGGACGAATTCGCGCCGGGGCCCTGGGCGGTGCGCGCCGCCGGTCCGCTCACCGCGGGGCGTGCCGCGGTGGCGCTGACGCTGATCGGCGCTGCGGCGGAGATGCAGCGCGCGGTCACGGTGCGTATCGTCGACGCCGGCGGCAAGGTGGTGCGCACGCTGGTCGACGGCGCGCCCGCGAGCGCCCACACGGCGTTGCTCTGGGATGGCCGCGATACGATCGCGCGCCCGGTGGCGAGCGGCGTCTATCTCGCGGTCGTGCAAGTCGACGGCCGCGACGTCGCCTCGACGCGCGTGTTGGTGATGCAGTAGGCTGAGCGGGCGGCGCCGCGTGCGTCGCCCGTTCCGTGTCGATGCGTCGGCGTGCGTGCGCCGGCTTCCCCGCAGGATGCGATCGCCGTGCCCGCTGATCCGATCCCGCCCATCGTGCCGATCCCCGCCGCCGCGGCGCCGGATGCCGTTGCCCGCTTGTTGCTCGACAGCGATGCCATGCCGTGGATGGAGATGGTGCAGGGTTTCTCCGCCGCGGGCCTGTGGCGAAACGACCTCACCACCTACCGCTGTCTGTGGTCGCCGCAGATGTTCGAGTTGTACGGATTGCCGCCGACGCTCGAGGCGCCGGATCTCGAGACGTGGGTGCAGGTCGTCGTGCCGGAAGACCGCGAACGCGTGCGCGCCTTGTGCCAGCCGGACGACGGGATCGGGCACGGCTTCGACATCGAATATCGCATTCGCCACGCGCGCCTCGGTGAGCGCTGGATGCACGCGATCGGCCGGGTGGCCGCACGGGATGCCGAGGGCCATCCGCTGGTCATCAACGGCATGACGATGGACGTCACGGTGCGGCACGAAGCGCAGCGTGCGTTGGCACGCTCGGAGCAGCGCTACCGCTGGTTGCTCGACAACGCCACCGACGTCATGTGGCGCTTCGATCTCGACCGGCCGATCGACACGCGATTGCCGGCCGACGAGCAGATTCGGCTGATTTACGAACGCGCATTCCTCGCCGAATGCAATCCGGCGATGTCGCAGATGTACGGATTTCCCAGCACGCGCGAGATGCTCGGGGCGCGGCTGCCGGATCTCATGCCGCCCAGCGAGTCCGCCAATGTCGCCTACCTCACGGCCTTCATCGAGGGCGGCTATCGCATCCGCGACGCCGAGAGCGTCGAACGCACCGCCGACGGTCGCGTCATCCACGTGTCCAACAATCTCGTCGGCATGGTGGAGGACGGTCTGCTGGTGTGCGGGTGGGGCACCAGCCGCGACATCACCCGCGAGCGCGAGTGGGAACAGCAAATGCGCGAAGCCGACGCGCGCAAGGACGAATTCCTCGCCGTGCTGGCACACGAACTCCGCAATCCGCTCGCGCCGGTGCGCACCGCGCTCGACTTGTGGCGCGTGATGGCGCCGTCGGATCCGCGCTTGCTGTGGGCGCGGGATGTCGCGACGCGACAGATCGAGCACATGACGCGCCTGGTGGACGACCTGCTCGACATTTCGCGCATTCGTCACGGCATGGTGCGGCTGCAACTCGATGCGCTCGACCTCCGCGACGTGCTCGATGAAGTCGTCGAGACGTTCCGGCCGATGGTGCGGCAACGCGCGCAGACGCTGGAGGCGGCGGTGGCGCCCGGACCATTCCCGGTGCACGCCGACCGCACGCGCCTGGTGCAGGCGATCGGCAACTTGGTGGACAACGCGTCGAAATTCAGTCCCGATGGCGTCGCGCTGCAGATCATCGCGGAGCGCGACGGCGCGGAGGCCAAGCTCCGCGTGCGCGATCCGGGGCGCGGCATCGCGGCGGGCGATTTACCGCACGTCTTCGACATCTTCGTCCAGTCTGCCTCTTCGACCGGCGGCGAGCGGCGCGGGCTCGGGATCGGGCTCACGTTGGTGCGGGCGCTGGTCGAGTTGCACGGCGGCCGTGTGAGCGTCGCCAGTGAGGGCGAAGGACGCGGCACCGATGTCGACGTGTGGCTGCCGCTCGCCACCGTGGCGCTCGCGACGCCGTCCGCCGCAGTGCCGGCCCCTGCGCCGCCTTCGCCGCCGAGCGGGACGCGCGTCCTGATCGTCGACGACAACATCGACGCCGCGCAAAGTCTCGCGATGCTGCTCGGGTTGCGCGGATACGACGTGCAGACCGCGTTCTCAGGCCGTGAAGCGGTACTGGCCGCGGGGGCGACACGGCCGCACGCCGTGCTTCTCGACATCGGCTTGCCGGATACCGACGGGTACGATGTCGCGCGGCAGTTGCGCGCGACGCCGTGGGGGCGCGATGTGGCGCTGGTCGCGCTTACCGGCTTCGGGCAGGACGACGATCGTGCCAAGGCCGCGGAAGCGGGATTCGACCGTCACCTGACGAAACCAGTGGCGCCGCAGACGCTCGAGACATGTTTGGCGGAGGTCGTGGCGGCGCGCGCCGGCGCCTAGGACGAGGATTCGCCGGTCAACGTGCGCCGCTCGCGCGCCCAGCGATAGATGGTGCGGACCGAGATGCCGAGCACGCGTGCCGCATGCTCCTTGTCGTCGTGGCAGCGCCGCAGCGCATTCTCGATCAGGGCGTCTTGCGCTTCGGAGAGCGTTGCGGCGTGGGGAATGGTGAGGCCGTCGCGGGCCGCCGCCGGCGCCGTCATGTGCGTCGAGAAGCGCACGTGATCCGAGGCGATGACGGTGCCTGGCGCCATCGCGAGCGCGCGCAACACGACATTCTCCAATTCGCGCACGTTGCCCGGCCACCGGTGTTCTTGCAGGCGTTCGTAGACTGCCGGTTCGATGGTGTCGATGGCTGGCATGCGCCGGCCGCCATGCATCTGCACGAGATGGCGCACCAGGAGTGGAATGTCGTCGAAGCGGTCGCGCAACGGCGGCAAGGTGATCTCCACCACGTTGAGGCGATGGTAGAGATCGCCGCGGAATCGCCCGTCGCGCAGCGCCGCCGCGATGTCGATGTTGGTCGCGGAAACGATGCGGGTGTCGACGTGGATGTCGCGCGTGCCGCCGAGGCGCTGCACGTGGCCGTCCTGCAACACGCGCAGCAGCTTGGCCTGCATCGGCGGCGACATGTCGCCGATTTCGTCGAGGAACAAGGTGCCGCCGTGCGCGAGTTCGAATCGCCCCGGTTTGGCATGCACTGCGCCAGAGAACGCGCCGCGCTCGTAGCCGAAGAGTTCGCTCTCGAGCAGATGTTCGGGAATCGCCGCGCACGACACCTTGACGAGCGGGCCGCGACGGCGCGTGCCGAGATCGTGCAGGACATCGGCGGCGACCTCTTTGCCGGTGCCGCTTTCGCCCAGCAGGAGCACCGGCATGTCGGTGGCGGCAGCCTGCGCGAGCAGGCGTTTGACGGTTTGTGCCGCCTCGCTGGCGCCGACGAAGCGGTCCAGCGCCTCGCGCTCGCCGAGTCGCGCCCGCAGACGTTCGTTCTCCGCCGCCAACGACTGCTTCTCGAGCGCCTTCTCGACGGTGAACAGGAGGCGGTCGCGGTGCACTGGCTTCTCGACGAAGTCGTAGGCGCCGAGACGCATCGCCTCCACCGCGCGCTCGATGCTGGCGTGCGCGGTGATCAGCAGCACTTCGATGCCCGGCCGCTGTTCGCGCACGATGCGTAACAGTTCGATGCCGTCGCGCTCCGGCAGCCGCAGATCGGTGACCACCACGTGCGGCGGCGCGGTTTCGATGAGATGGAGAGCGTCGGTGACGTCGCCGGCCGAGACGACGTCGTAGCCGGCGTGGCGCAAGGTCCGCTCGAGGGCTTTGCGCAGCTCGTCGTCGTCGTCGACGACCAGGATGCGGCCGGTGCGTGAAGCGGCGGTGCGTGCGCCGTGCGGGGTCACGCCAGCAACTCCGCGATGTCGGCGAAGATCTCCGCCGGCGTCGCGGTGCCGCGCACCGCGTCGACGTATTGCTGGAGCACCAACTGGATGCGATCGATCTGCGACTCCGCCGCCGCCAGCACGACGCTGGGATCGACGATGGGCGGCGTATCGGCGGGCGGCAGCATCGGCAAAGTCTCGCGCAAGAGCGCCAAATTGAGCAGCACCGAGCCGAGCGGATTGCGGACCTCGTGTGCCAGCTTCGCGGTGGCGGCTTCGAAGGCCGCGCGCCGTTCGCGCCGCCACCGGTCGACCGCGGCCTGCCGCTGGTGACGGTCGCGCACGACCACCACAAGCGCGGGCATGCCACCGAACGTCAGGGCGTCCGCGTGCACGTCGACCAGCCGCTCTTCGCCGCGCGAGTGTGCCAGCGGGACATCCACCAGCGTGAGTGGCGCCGCGGCATCGAGGCATGCGGTCAGCTGCGCCAGGGCCGGAGACTCGGCGGGGAAGAGTGCGGCGAGCGGCAATCCGGTGACACTCCGCTCGTCGCGGCCGCACAGCACATCGGCGTTGCCGCTCCACCAGACGATCTCGAGGCCATATCCCGCATCGCGCGCCAGCGCGGTTGCTTGGACACAGGTGCGACAGAGCTCTTCGATCGGGTACGGCATGCCGGGAATTACCTCGGAGTCGTGGGGCCGGCACGCGGCCGGTCGGGTCGTCCCGGGAGTGTCGCGGCGCGGCGCCCGATCCGCAAGAGGTTGCGAGAGGCCGCGCGTCCCGCAGACCGGTCCCCGTACTCCCTTCAGGGTAGCGTTTTCGCCCCCAACGGCGCATTGCCGGACGCCACGGACGATTCTACTCTCGTCGCAGATGTGACACGAATGGGCGACGGTGTGGAGCCGTTCGCCTTCTCAAGACCCGGAGTGTGCACCATGGATGCCCGCGAACGCGTGTGGTCGTACATCGGTTTCGGTTTGATGATCGTGGTGACCGCGACCACCGTCGCGACGGCTGTCGCGTTGTTCCAACCGCGTTAAGCGCCTGCCCGCCGCGACGGCGCGCCTGTCGCCCGTCGCTGGCGGCTACGGACAGCCCGCAACCGCACCGCCTGCATTGCCGGTCAATTCCAGTGCCGACCGCACCCACCGTCCGCAGGTCGATGCCACCGCATTGAGGAACAGCACTCCCGCCCCGCCGTTGTCGCGCACCGTGCCCACCAGCGTGCCGCTCGTCTCACCGGCGCCATCGTCCACCACGATGCCCGCGGCGCCATTGTCGCTCGACCACACGGTCCCCGTTTGCACCGTGCCACCGTGCTCCAGGGCAAGCGCGAGTCCATTGCCCTTGCTATCGCGCACCGCGAGCTGACACAACACCGTCGCGCTGCCGCGCACCGTCACTGCGGCGGGCGCATTGCCGTCGCCGCCGCCGTCGCAGAAGACATTCTCCAGCGCGTTGGGCCCGGAGCCGGCGAGCAAGTGGATCACGCCCCACTTGGTGAGGGTGCCGCGCCCGTTCTCCGGCACCAAGAAACACGGCGTGGCGCCACCGCCGGCGGTGAGGCGCCCGCCGGGCTGCACGACGATGCCGCCGCCCGCGCTCACCAACACCACTGCTCCCGGCTCGATGGTGAGCGTCGCGCCGGACTGCACGCTGGTGGCGAGCGTCAGGCGCCAAGGCCCGCCCGCCGCGCTCAGCGTGGTGTCGTGCGAGATGAGCGCCGGCACCACATGCGCGGTCGCCCGTGCGCCGGTGACGGCGAGCGTGCCGACGCTCACCGACGGGGCTCCCGGGGAAATCGCTACGGCGACGTCGAGGAAGCCTTGCGAGAGTCCAGCGGGCGGCACCGCGAGGACGGAGTGCTCATCGACCACGCTCACGCTGGTCGCCGGCTGGCCGCCGAAGCTGACGCGCGGTGCGGCGCTCAGCGTCTGCTCGGTGCGCACCAGGATTGCCGCCGCGACATCGCCGGCGATCGCCGCCGGCGTGCAGGCAAGGAATTGCGCGAACTGCGGGCTCTCTGAGCAGAACGGCACCGACGTCCAGACGCGGAGCGTCGCGCGCGCCGTGCGCGCCCCACCCGGACCGTATGCCGTCAACGTGTACTCGGTCGTGGCAGCGGGCGACACGCGCACACTGCCCGAATCCGGGGCGACGCGCCCGATGCCGTGATCGAGGACCACGGAGTCCGCGTCGAGCACGCGCCAGCTCACGCTCGCCGAGTCACCCGGGACGATCGACTCGGGCGACAGGACAAACTGCGAGACGGTGGGAATGCCCTGCGGCGTGAAGGAACTCTCGCATCCGGCCACCAAGGCCGCGCCGGCGAGGAGCGCGGCGGTTCCCAAGCGTGTCATGCCGCGGAGTGCCGCGAGCGTCATGCCAGCGCCGTGGATCACGCGCCGCCGGGCGGCACGATCATCCGCCCCGGTCCGTACGCGCGTTGCAAATCGCCCACCGGCGGCAAGAACTGCGGCGAGTGCCGCGTCTGGCGCGCCGCCTGCGTCGCGGCGATGGCGCGGATCTCCGGAACCGCCGCGAGGCCGGCCTGATAGCCCGCCTCCATCATGGCGGGGATCGCGCGGAAGTGCGCGCCGGAATACTCCTCGAGCGGCGGCCGCACGATGACATCGCCGAGCGGTTCCATCGCGCGCGCCGACTGCCGCGACACGATCACGCCGAGCCGCCACGCCAAATGGAAGACGTGCCGTGGCCGGTGGAACGTGCCGCTCTCGGCCACCAGATTGACGCCCACCGCGATCGCCGGCGCGAAGTGCGTGCGCAGCGCGGCGAGCGGCAACTCTTCCACCAATCCGCCGTCGACGAAATACTGGCCGTCGATCTCGACCGGCTTGTAGATCTGCGGAATCGAACACGAGGCGCGGCACGCCAGCGCCACGCGGCCGGTGTGGAAGACGTGCGCGCGTCCGCTCACCAAGTTGGTGGCGACCACCGCGAAGGGAAACGGCAGATCCTCGAATCGCACGTCGCCCATCACCGAGACGAGGTAGCGCTCGATTTTGTCCGACGACAGGATGCCGAGCCGCGACAGTGTCACCTGCGCCATCTGCTTCCACGACATCGACAGCGCGATGCGCTCGAGTTCCGGCAACGTGCGTCCGGTGGCGAACAGCGCGCCGACGATCGACCCGCCGGACGTGCCGGTGATCGCATCGACGACGATGTTGTTCTCGGCGAACGCGCGCAACACGCCGATGTGCGCGACCGCTTTCGTCGCGCCGCCGCTCAAGGCGAGGCCGATGTGGATCGGCGGAGCGCCGGGGCGCGCGCACGCGCCCGGCGACGACGCCGGTTCGTGGGCGGGACGCACGCTCTCGCTCATGGAGACCTCGCGGTAGGACACGCGCCTCGGGGATGGAAGCGCGGAATAGGCGAACGGACGACGGAGAATCCTCTCTCCTCCAGTGTATCGGACCGTTCGCGGTTCCAACAAGGGCAGGCGGGCATTGCGCGGCGCAACGCGGCGATGCTGGGGATTTTCGCGCAGCCCGGCCGTGCCGGCGGCGTGCATCGCCTCACGACACACGGCGAGCGGTCGAGCCTCTCGCCGTGCGCGCGTGCCGTTCGCCGTTCTGGTCTATTGCACTTTGACGATGCGGCGGGTTGCCACGGTCGTGCCGTTCTCCACACGCACCAGGTACATGCCGCGGCGCGCCGGCCGGCCGTCGGGCGTCGTGCCATCCCACGCGAAGGCTGTGTAGCCGGCATCCACGTCGCGCGGCGCCCACGACGTCACCTCGCGTCCCGCCGCGTCGAGCACGCGGACGCGCAGCTGCGCGCGCGCCGGCGATCCCACCAGCAGATCGATGTGGTGGGCGAACGGCGAAGGCACCGCGGCGGCGATGCCCAAACGCGTCGGCGCCGGCAAGGACGCGGCGAGCACGCCCACCGGATTCGCCGTGAACAGCGCGGTGACCGCCACGCATGCGACGACGTTGGCATCGGTGCGCGAGGCGGTGAGGACACCGTCGCTCCAGCCAGCAAAGGTGTAGCCGGGGTTCGCCGTCGCGGTGACCGTCGTGCCGCTGCTGCCCTCGGTGACGCTCTGCGACGTGTTGCCGGAGAGCGTGCCGCCTACGCCCGCGGTGTAGTGCAAGGTGAAGGTGCTGACGCCGAGCAACACCGACACGGAGCCGCCGCCGTAGTCCGCGACGACGAAATCCGCTGTGCCGTCCTCATCGAAGTCGCTGATGGCGGTGGCGATCGCCAGCGAGCCGGTGGGGAAGTCTGCGCGCGGTCCGAAACCGCCGCCGGGCAGGCCGGGCAACACGGACACCGAATTCGCCGCGACATCGAAATTCGCCGTGATGGCATCGACGAGACCGTCGCCGGTGACGTCCTGGATCTGCAGGTTGAAGGCGCCGCCGCCGGTGGGGTAGGTGACGACCGATCCGAAGTTGCCGCCGCCGGTTCCCGGCAAGACCGACACAGTGCCCGGCACATTCGAGTTGCAGACGACGAGGTCGATTACGCCATCCGCCGTCACATCGGCGAGTGCCAAGCCGGTGGGCGCGATGCCGGTGGAGAAATCGGTCTTCGCTCCGAAGCTGCCGGTGCCGGTGCCGAGCAGGATCGACGCAGTGCTCGAGACGTTGTTGGTCACCGCGAGATCGAGCGTGCCGTCGCCATTGACATCGCCAGCCACCACATCGAACGGCTGCGTGCCGACGCCGTAGTCGACCTTCGGGGCGAACGCGCCGGTGCCGGTGCCGAGCAGCACCGAGACCGTGCTCGCGTTGTAGTTCGCGGTGACGACATCGATCTTGCCGTCGCCATTGAGATCGGCCGTGGTGAGATTGCGCGGACTGATGCCGGTGGCGAAGTCGGTGCGCGCGCCGAAGGTCCCGGTGCCGGTGCCGAGGAACACGGAGATCGAGTTCGTCCCCGGCAACTCGTTCGCCACCACCATGTCGAGCGCGTGATCGCCGTTGAGATCGACGAGGGCGACGGCCTCCGGTCTCGCGCCGGTCGCGTAGAGCGTCGTGGGGCCAAACGTGCCGGTGCCGGTGCCGAGCAGGATACCCGCGGAGGTGTTGTCGTCGACGACCGCGATGTCGGCGTGCCCGTCGCCGTTGACGTCGCCGGTGGTGACGTAGTGCGGCTGCACGCCGCCGGGGTAGTCGGTCTTGGCGGAGTAGCCGGCGTAGGCGCCGCACGTGAACGATGCGGTGACGGCGACGCTGCCGCGGACATTCATCTCGCGCCGCGGATTCGCGACCGCCCCGTCGCTCCAGCCGCGGACGATGTTGCCCGATTGCGGAATCGCGGTGACCGCCGTGCCGTTGGCGTATTGCGACACCGTCTGCGACAGCGTGCCGCTCAGCGAACCGCCGGCGCCGGCGGTGTAGGTGAGCGTGTACGGCATGTAGAAGGTGGCGACGAGGGTGTGATCCGCCGTCACCGGTGACAGCGTGTAGGTCGCGTTCGACCCGACGCTCACGCCGTCCACCAGCAACTCGGACACCAGGTATCCGGCATCCGGCGTCAGCGTGTAGGTCTGCGAGCCGCCCCAGTTGACGACGCTGACGCCGCTCGGCGAAATCGTGCCGTGCGCGCTCGCCGATGCGGTGAGCGTGTACGTGCGGTTGGGCAGCGCGTCGTTCCAGCGCGCGACGGCGCGCGACGGCCACAGGCCCGCGGTGGCGAATCCGCCGCCGATCCACAGATCGCTGCCGAACGGCGTGACGTTGTTCGGTGCGGCGCCGATGCCGCCGGCGAGCGCGCTGAAGTTCGCGCCGTTCCATCGCCCGACGTCGTTCATCACGGTGCCGTCGGTGGCCGCCGTGAAGTTGCCGCCGAACACCAACGTGCTGTTGTAGACGTTGACCGAGTTCACGATGCCATTGACGCCCGGCGTCGCCCCCGCGCCGACCGTCGACCACGTGGTGCCGTTCCACAGCGCGAGGTTGTTGACGGTGGTGCCGCCCGCCGTCGCGAACGTCCCGCCCGCCGCGATCTGTCCGTTGAATGGCGTCAGCGAGTTCACCGCGCCGCTGCATCCGGCGCCGAGTGCCGCGAAGGAGGTGCCGTTGTACGTGGCGATGCGGTTGGCCGGCACGCCATTGATCGTCGTGAAGTTGCCGCCGACGTAGAGCAGGCTATTGAACACCGTGAAGCAACCGACGAACTGATTCGCGCCGCTGCCGAGACTGCCCCACGCGGTGCCGTTCCACGTCGCGATGCGATTGCGCGTCACGCCGCCCGCCTGCGTGAACAAGCCGCCGACGAACAGCAGGCCGTTGTACGCGGCGAGTGCGGTGACGTTGGCGCTGACGCCATTCGCGGTCCCGACGCCGAGGGATGCCCATGTCGTCCCGTTCCACGAGGCGACGCGGTTCGCCGTCGCGCCGCCCGCCGTGGTGAAGGCGCCGCCGACGTACAGTACGTTGTTGTAGACACCCAGGCAGAACACGGTGCCGTTGGTGCCGCTGCCCAGCGCCGTCCAGCCTTCGCCATTCCACTTCGCGATGTTCGCCGCCACCTTGCCGCCGATCGCCGCGAACTGGCCGCCGGCGTAGAGTTCGCCGTTGTAGACGCCGTAGCAGTACACCGTCCCGCCGGCGATCGCGCCGGTGCCGAAGCCGTGCGCGCGCCACGTCGTGCCGTCGAAGGTCGCGAGGTTGTTGAGCGTGTCGCCGCTCGCGCCGACGGCGAAGACGCCGCCCGCCCACAGGCGCCCGTTGTAGACCTGCAGCGCGGTGACGCTGTTGTTCGGACTTCCGGCGTCGGTCGCCCACGTGCTGCCGGTCCAGTGCGCGACGAAGCGCGTCGAGGCGACGCCGCTCAGCGTGAAGATACCGCCGGCCCAAATCTGACCATTGTACAGCGTGAGGGCGTTGACGTTTTGGTCGAAGCCGTTGCCGAGCGGGGACCACGCGCTGCCGTTCCACGACGCGACGTGATTCGCGGATCCTCCGCCCGCCGTCGTGAAGAAGCCGCCGGCGAGCAGCGAATCCGCCGTCGGGTACACGGTGATCACGCCGCCGTTGGTGCCGCTGCCGAGCGTCGACCACGTCGACCCGTCCCACGCCGCGATACGATTCGCCGGCGCGCCGCCCGCCTGCGTGAACTGTCCGGCGACGATGAGTTTGTTCTGCCACACGGTTTCGACGTAGACGGTGTCATTGACGCCGGCGCCGAGCGCCGACCACGCCGCGCCATCCCACGCGGCCACGTTGCTCGCGCTGGTGCCGCCGGCCGCCGTGTACAGGCCGGCCGCGTAGAGTTTGTTCTGGAAGACGGCGAGTGCACGCACGTAGGTGAACGGTCCGCCGGTCATGCCGCCGGCCAGCGAAGACCAGTTCGCGCCGTCCCACTGCGCGATGTAGTTCGCCGGGTTGCCGCCGGCCGTCGTGAAGAAGCCGCTGACGATCAGTTTGCCGTTGAACGTCGTCATCGCGGTGGGCGCGGCACCGAAGCTGTAGCCGCCGCCGACGCCGCTGCCGAGCGTGTACCAGTGCACGCCGTCCCAGCGCGCGATGTTGTTCGCCGCGAGCGTGCCGACCTGCGAGAAGAAACCGCCGATGATGAGATCGCCGTTCCACACCGTCATCGCGAACACTTGGCCGTTGGTGCCGGGCGCGTCGAAGATGCCGGCGTAGTTGTCGGCGGGGCCGTCGGTGGTCTCGTGGTCGTCGCCGCGCGCGGTGAGTGTCGGCGCGCCGTCGCCGTCGAGTTGCGCGGTGACGCCGTGCAGGTCGAGCGGCCCTTCGTAGCCGGAGGAGCGAATGGCCGCGAGGTCGAGCGCGCCGTGCGCGTCGGTGAACGCCGAGGCGGAGGGCGCCGCCTGGGCTGAGGTGACCGCGGTGACGGTGCAGACGAGCGCCAACACGACGGAACGAACGCAGGCGCGGACGGGCAGCATGGGGGCTCTCCGGATCACGAGATGGACGACGGCGCGGCGTGCGAGGGGAGAAAGAGATGGCGGGGCGCCGTGGGAAGCGGCGCGCCCGGACGGCGCGGCTCGGGCCGCGCTCCTGCAACCATAGTACCGGAGCCGCCTCCGGTGGCACAACCGGCGGCTAGGCGAGACCGGTGTCTTGGAGGGCGCGCGCCAGCAAGTCGGCCACGCCGCATGCGACGGCGGTGGCGCGCATGGCCTCGTGGTCGAGGGTGTCGGCCCCCACCTTCAAGATGCCGAGCACGTCACGCCACTGCAGGTCCGACACCTCGCCGCCCTTGCGATACCACACCAACTTCGCGATCGCGGTTTCCTCTGCGGCGGTGAAGTAGAGCCACGTGGCGTCCAACTGCACCGCGCGGCGCCGAGCAAGTTGCTGCGTGGTGAGCGCGTCGCCCCGTGCAGGAAAGACATCGATCTTGAAATGCGTCGGCCGGTGCAACACGTTGAAGCTCCGCCCACCGGCGAACGCGGTGCGCGACAGTTCGTCGAAGACGTAGAACTCGGCGTCGAGCGCGGTGAGTAGCGTGTCCAGTTGCGAGTCTCGCAGCTCCACCACGACATCCGCGTCGTAGCTCGAACGCGCTTCACCCTGCAGCGATGAGGCCAAAGAGCCGCCGATGGCGTAGCGCAATCCCAGTGACTCGACGATCCGCGCGAAGTCGGCGAGTGCGGTGAGCTGTTCGTTCACCGCGTGTCCGCGAGGATGTAGTGGAGGTGGGTGGGGAGGATTCGCGCGAGTTGCTCGCGAGGGATCCAGGTCGCTGACAATCGCCAACGGATCTCGTCATCGCTGGCATCGGGATAACGCTCGCGCAATCCATGGCGCGCCAGCGTCAGCGCCATCTCACGCAGTGCGGCGACTTGGCGGAAGGTCTCGGACGGCGACTGCGCGCGGCGCAGCGCGAGCTGAAAGCGCTCGATCTCCTCGGGCGTGTCGGCGGATTGCGAACGGTACATGGTTCACAGGGTAGCGTGTTCGCGTCGCCGCGTCACGCCAGACCCGTGTCGTCCGCCGGCTGCGGCGCGGCCTCCATCAACTCGAGGCGGTTGCCGAACGGGTCGAAGACGAAGGCGCGCACGTAGGTGCCCACCGGGACGTCGTGCGCCACCGTGAAGCCGGCGTCCACGGCGCGCGCCAGCAGGCCGGCGAGTCCGTCGACGACGAACGCCGGATGCGCTTTCTTCGCCGGGCGGAAATCGGAGTCGACACCGAGGTGCACTTGCACGTCGCCGCCGTCGAACCAGCAGCCGCCGCGCGCGGCGAGCACCTCCGGCTTGCGAATCTCGCGCATCCGCAGCACGCCGCCGTAGAAGTTGCGGGCCTCGGTCTCGCCGCCGGGGGGAATCGCGATCTGCACGTGATCGAGCCGCAGGATTTTCACGACGCGCTCCGCAGGTCGTGCAGGCGCTGCGTGAAGCGTTCGCGCCACGGTGCGCCGAGGATCGCGGTACGCAGCAGCCGTTCCAAGATGTCGATGTCGCGCGCGTCGTGATGCGCGACCTTGGCGTGCGCCTGCACTTGGACGAAGTCGGCGACGCTCACGGCTTCGGGTTCGCGCGCGAGGATCTCGATCGTATCGCCGGCGGCAATCGCGCCCTCGACATCGACGTACAGATAGATACCGCTACGGCCGCTGTCCAAGAATCGCTTCACGAAGGTCTGCGTGCCGACCTTGGCGCCGAGCGTCACGCACGGGAAGCGCGGTTCGCTCACGATGCATTCGGCGGCGCCGATGCGCAGACGGTCGCCGATGTGCAGCGTGGTTTCGTCGACGCCGTGCGTCGTGAGATTCTCGCCGAAGTAGCCGGGCGCGAGCGGCAACTCCGGCATGTCGGCGCGCCACGCGTCGTAGTGTTCGCCGGGATAAAGATAGGCGGCTTTGTGCGTCCCGCCGTGCACGCGGGTGTCGACGACGGTGTCGCCTTCGACGCCGAGATGGCCGAACCGGCGCGGGCCATCGACAGGTCGCTTGTCGATGCCGGTGGCGATGTCGCGATCCCCGGCGTGGTACGATGTGCGCGTGCCGACGTTGACGTGGACGACGTGCATGCTCACGCGGCTCCTTCCGGTGTGGGAGCGAGGGCGCGGCCGGCGACGCGCGCATCGCCGCGCCGCGCGGTGACGCCGCGGCGGTCGAAGTACTCGAGCAGCGGCACCGCGTGCTTACGGCTCACGCCCGCGAGATCCTTGAAGTCGGCGACGGTCAGTTCGTCATGCGTGGCGAAGTGCGCGCGCAGACGGTGCTCGAGGTCGGCGAGGGCCGCGGCCGCGTAGGTGAAGTCGGTGGTGACGCGCACGGCCTCGCCGGTGAAGGTGAGATAGGCGAGGAGCTCGCGTGCGTCGTCGGCGGTGCCGTGCGCGGCGGCCTGCGTCGCGAGTTCCGCCGCGCTCGGCGGCGCGAATGGCGCGGAGGTGAGTGCGGCGCGTAATGCATCGAGCATCGCGAGGTCGCGCGGCGTGAGGTCGAGCGTGCCGTCGCCCGCGTGGAGGCGGTCCTCGCGTTGCAGCACGTCGCCGTCCGCGAGCGCGTCGGCGAGCACGAGATCGAACAGCGCGGCCGGTACCTCGCGCGCCAGGCGGCTCTTGGCCTCGCCCTTGGCGATGCCCCAGCGCAGACGGAACTGCCGCTGGTACTCGCGCAGCGTGTCGAGCAATCGCAGCCGCGCGGCGGCGAAGGCCTCCGCGTGGAGCACGCCATTGCCGCAGCGCCGCGCGTGGCCGGCGGCGAGCGCGTCGGCGAGCAGCGCGTCGATCTCCGCGCGCGGCACACTCAGCGACTTGGCGAGCGCGTCCGCCGTGCACGGCGTCGCGCCGCTCGCACGCAACACGTCGAGCAGGCGATCCGCCGGTGTGCCGGTTTCCGCGATGTGCAAACGCTCGACGACGGTGGCGCTCTTGCCGCGATGCTTCTCCGGCGCCGCGTCGAGCACCGTGCCGCCGCCCAACGTCACCAGCGGCGAGTACGCGCGCAGCACGAAGAGATCGCCGCGATCCGCCGCGATCGGCTCCTCGAGCCGCACCTGCACCAACGCGGTGCCGCCCGGCGCGAGCCGCGTGCCGCCGCCCTCCGGCGCCTCGAGGAACACCACGCGTCCGAGCACCTCCGACGCGCCGAGATACACTCGCACCCGCGCCCCGCTCTTGAGCGGCGGCGCCGACGACAACAGCCGCACCCGCGCGTCGAGCAACTGCGACGTGTGAATGCTCCCGGGCGCGACCACCCAATCGCCGCGCTGCACTTCCTCGCGCGCGAGCCCGTGCAACGCCACCGCGGTGCGCTGGCCGGCGCGCGCCTCCGGCACGCTGCGCCCATGCACTTCGAGCGACCGCACGCGCGCCGCGCGATCGCCCGGCTGCACGTCGACGGTGTCGCCGACCCGCAGCACGCCGCGCCACAACGTCCCGGTGACCACGGTCCCGAAGCCCTCGACGATGAACGCGCGATCCACCGGCAACCGCGCCGGCGCGGTGAGCGAGCGCGGCGCGGCCTCGCGCACCGCCGCTTCCACCGCCGCGAGGAACTCCGTGATACCGGCGCCCGTCGTGCTGCTGACTTCGAGGATCGGCGCCTCCGCCAACGCGCTGCCGGCGAGCGCCGCGCGGACGTCGTCGATCATCAACGCGCGCCAGTCGTCATCGACCAGGTCGCTCTTGGTCAGCGCCACCACGCCACGCGTCACGCCGAGCAGCGTGACGATGTCGAGGTGCTCGCGCGTCTGCGGCATCACGCCTTCGTCCGCCGCGATCACCAACACGACGACGTCGATGCCGCCGACCCCGGCCAACATGTTCTTGATGAAGCGCTCGTGTCCCGGCACGTCGACGATGCCGAGCAGCGTGCCGTCACTGAGTGCCAGGGACGCGAACCCGAGATCGATCGAGATGCCGCGCGATTTCTCTTCCGGCAGCCGATCGGTGTCGACGCCGGTGAGCCGCCGCACCAACGCCGTCTTGCCGTGGTCGATGTGCCCGGCGGTGGCGAGGATGGCGAAGCGGTCGGCGGCGCGTTCCGGCGAAGCAGTCGGCATGCGAGCGGCGTCTACCTTGGTCGGGGTGCGGCAGGATTCCTCGGTGCGAGCGGGCGCCCCATGGTGTGCGCCCCTCGTCGACCTGTGAGCGGCCATCCTACGGTTCGCGGTCGAGTGACTCAAGGGGAAGCGCCTCGTGACACGTGCGAATATGGCTTGACGGGCGCGGGGCCGCGTGCGTTGATCATTAGGCGTAGTATCGGATTTGCCTGATGTCGCTCTGGAGAGTGATCGCATGGCACGGAATCGCGCAGTGCTTCTCGCCGCCGTCCTACTCGCGGGTGCGGCGTGGCAATTGCGGGGGGGGACAGTTGGGCGGCTGAATCGACGGATCGGACGATCCGCGCGCAACTGAGCTGGAGTTCCACCGACTCCACGCAGACCAACCTTCCGGCGCCTTCGGGCACCACGGCGTTCCTGTATGTGTGGCTCAAGAATGGCGTGACGCAGTTCAAAGGCGGAGAAATTCAGCTCTCGTGGGAGGGCGATACTCCGCCCGACTGCCGGACGGTGACGGCGGTCTTCCCCCAGACATCGACGACGTGCCAGTATCTCAATCGTGGCGGCAACGTCCCTGTCACCGAGTCAACGTCCAGCCCGCTGCGATACAGTTGGGCCAATCTCTCCATCAATACCTCGTGCGCGGCCGGTGTGGTCCTGAAAATCACGATCGACTTTTCCGGGTGTACCGACGGCGGCGCGACGACTTTCCGCCTTGATAGCCTCACCATTCTCAACTCGGCGAGCGACAAGATCCACCTCAGTTCGGAGAATCTCGGCACGCCAGCTTGCGCGAACTCGTGCGGTCTCTCGTGCATCGTCGACGCGGGGATCTATTTCCCCCATGGCAACGGCGTGAACGACGACACATCTGCTTTGCAAACCGCCATCGACTCGGCGGCGATTTCGCCCGCCGCCTGCGGCACCCTTCGCGTGCCCGCCGGCACCTACAAGATCGACGAAGCTCGCGGCCTCGTCCTGCGCAGCAATCTCCATGTCGTCTTCCAACCTGGCGTCGTTCTGACGATGAACGACTCCTCGCGTGTCGCCGGTTCGGTACTCCGCGGCACCGGCATTCACGACGTGGAGATCACAGGTGGAACGATTTGGGGTAATCGTTTCTTGCGCGCTCGGGCGAGCGACACCGTTGCCGTCGGGATCGATCTGCAAGGCTGCACGCGTGTCACCTGCGACGGGGTGACGGTTCGCGCAATGCCGCGCGCCGGAATCCAAGTGTCCGCAGGCACCAGCGGCCTGCCGTCGAGTTCCGTCACCATCCGCAATTGCGTGGTCGACTCCTGCCGAACGCACGGCATCGCGATCCAGGCGCTGAACGCCGGGGAAGTACGTGGATGCAGCACCTCCCGAAACGTCGGCACGCCTTGGAGCGCGGGACTCGCGGTGGAGGCTCCAGGTGAGCGCCGGGTGCACTCCCTCCTCCTCGCACAGAATTCTTCACATGACGACCGCACAGGTATCGCCGTGCGCGGTGCCGGTGCGCGAGACATCGTGATTGAAGGCTCCGAGTGCTTGTCGGATTCGTCCTACGGTATCGACTTAGGAGATTCGACGGTGCGGGTCGTCGTGTCGGGGAACATCGTGTCGCGGAGCGGGCTGCACGGGATTTGGGTACATGGCCACAGTTCAGACAACGTTCTCGTCTCCAACGAGGTAGAAGCGAGTAGCCAACTGAGCCACGTTCGATACGACAATATCCGAGTAGAGGGCGACGCCGACCGCAATCACATTCAGCGCAATCAATGCCGTGTCGGGTCGGTCTCCACCCGCCCAGCGTGGCAAATCAATATCGCATCGTACGATTGCGAGCGTACGTATGTGGTCAATAACGATTTGTGGCGCAAGTGGATGTATGAAACGGGGGTCTTTAACGATTTGGGATTTGGCACCGTGTACACGACGTCGGGTGGCAACCGCACTTCCATTCGCCACTTCCACGCTGCTCCTGAGTCGACCGGCGCACCGGGCACTGTTTTGTCGTGGGAACTCGACGAACCGAGCGACATGCCGGCGGCGTTCGCCGTGAGACGCAGTCTGGATGGCGTAGCGTGGACACAGGTCGCGTCCCCGGTACTCGGATTCTGGATGCGAGATCCGGAGGCACTGCCGGGAGCGAGATACGCGCTCGATGCGATCCAAGACGACGGGACACGCTCACAGGTCGCGGAAACAAGTGCGGCCCGGGAGAATGCACTAACCGTGATGCAGCCCGCTCTGCTGCGGGTACCCGCGCGCATTTCCTATCTCGCACCTGCACTGCCGGGGGAGAACAGCCACGTGTTCCAGCTTTCACTCTGGAGCGCCAGTGGCAGGAAGGTGAGGCTCCTCGCACAGGGCGAGGCAACGCCCGGACGCCACACAGTGGAGTGGGATGGGCGAGATGATCGCGGTGGACCTGTCGCGAGCGGCGTCTACTTCGTGCGCTACACGTACGGTACGCACCGCGCTGCGCTGGCCCGCGTGCTCGTGCTCACGCCAGGAGGTCAGCGATGACACCTCAGATTGCTGACGGGATCGGACGGCCGGTGGCGCTCGTCGCGCTCGTGATCGCCGTCACCCTCTCATGCCTCGCCGGTGCGGCAACAGCAGCAGTGTGTCCGTTCAACGCGCATTCCTTCGGGGCCAGAGGCGACGGTGTCACCGACGACACGGATTCGTTGCAGGCGGCAATCAACGCCGCAGCGGTGGACACTGTCTGCAACACCGTCTACGTGCCGGACGGCACATACATGATTGCGGCCGACACCAAGGGACTTGTGATGGCCAGCAATGTATCGCTCGATCTTGCACCGGGCGCGATCCTGAAGGCTAAGACCTGCGGAAGCGCGTACTCTGTCGTCCGCATTTTCCACCGTCGCAATGTGACGATTCGCGGCGGAATCATCATGGGAGACCGCCCCGCGCATGCGGGATCCGCTCTCGACGTGTGCGCCGGCATCGACATTCGTGGCTCCGAGCACGTTCGTGTCGAAAACGTGCATGCGCGTCTCAATTGGCAGAAGGGGTTCTGGGTCACCTATTTCGATTCCACCGGCGTGCATCTCCCCTGCAAAGACGTCACCTTCGAGCGATGCGAGGCGGATAGCAACCGCGAGGCAGGCTTCAGTGTGTTCGGCTGCGTCGGTGGATCGCTCGAATCCTGCACCTCCTCCGTCGGTCAGTCGTATGGATTCCGCCTCGCGGTGAACGCCGGCTCGGCCGACACCGTGGCGGCCGTCGTACTGCATGCGTGCCGTGCGAATCGTGATTCGATCGGCTTTGCGCTGACCGGGCCGGAGGCGTCCTTTGGCGCGGCGCCCGGCATGGAGCTTCCAGACACGCTCGGCGCAAAGCAATCGGGTGAAGTCCAAGGTACGGCAGGTGCAGACGGCTCGACATATCTGCGGATCGCCAATGCCGCCGGCACCATGTCCGGGAACGTCGTGAACGCCTGCGTCGCCGACAGCGCGGACTGGTACGCTCTCCAACTCAATCTGCGCGCGACCTCAAATGTCCTACATGGATGCGTGTTGCGCAACAGCGGGCGCAGTGGGCTTCACATGTTCTCCTACTGCCGCCACAATCTCGCGTCCGGCAACGTCCTCTCGGGCAATGCCCGGCTCGACACGACCTTTTCGCAAGTGTACGTTTACAGCAATTGCGACTCCAACAGCATGCAGGCAAACACCTGTCGCGCGGCGCCGGCCCGCCCGCGATACGCTGCACTGATCTTGGACGCCTCGTGCATCGGGAATCTCGTCTTCGGAAACGACCTGTTGACAGGAGGCATCGTGGGAGCGCTCTCGGACGGCGGGACGGGCACGCGTATCACGCAGGGTAATCGCACCGCGCCCATGTCGTTCAACGCAGGTCCCGTGGTCCCCGGAAAGGGATCGGAGTTGACCTGGGAGACGAAGCCCGGATTGGAAGGGTTGGCGGGCTACCGTATCGATAAGGCCGGGCCTGCCGCGTGGGAGTCTGTATCGGGAGTTGTTCGGACGACGCTTTTCCTCGACACGGCGGCGCGTCCAGGCGACCGGTATCGGTTGGTGGCCCTCCCGCTCGACTCCGCGCTGGAGGACGTGGTCGCGGAAGCGATCGCGCCGCCGATGAAGTCGCTGACGTTGACACCGCAGCCGGGAAGAATCGCGATTCACTACATGGCGCTCTCTCCGCTCACGGGAGGTGACGACCGCGTGCGTGTCACGATT
The DNA here is from genome assembly GCA_044229145.1 of Candidatus Eiseniibacteriota bacterium. Classification (GTDB taxonomy): domain Bacteria; phylum Eisenbacteria; class RBG-16-71-46; order CAZEPH01; family CAZEPH01; genus JBKJUD01. The sequence goes on from JBGATO010000051.1 coordinate 26,156, forward strand.
CACGACGTGCGCGGCCGTTGCGTCAGACAGTGGCCCGCGGTCGCGCAGACGCCCGGCTACGCACGCCTCACGTGGGACGGCCGGGACACCGCCGGCGCGCCCGCACCGGCTGGCATCTACTTCGTCACCGTGCAGCACGCGGACACCGCGCCCGACGTGGCGCGGTGTCCGTGGTGGCCGGCGCGCTAACCGCACAGGAGGGGACCATGCAGAGCTTTTCGCACCGTCCACGTCACGCCGGCCTCCTCGCCCTCGCGCTAGCAGGTGCGCTGGGCGGCGCACTGCATGCCGGTGCGGCAGAGTCGACCCCGCAATTCGTGCGGGAATGGGGGAAGTTCGGCATCGGACCGGGCGAATTCAACTACCCGTACGGGATCGAAGTTGCCCCCAACGGCAACGTCTACGTCGCGGACACGGTGAATAACCGCATTCAGGTGTTCAACAGCACGGGCGAGTTTCTCTACATGTGGGGCAGCACGGGCTCCGGCCCAGGGCAATTCCAATTGCCGGTGGCCCTGGCATTCAACGCGGTCGGCGACGTGTACGTCGCGGATTTCGCGAACTACCGGGTACAGAAATTCACGTCTGCCGGGCAATTCCTCCTCAGCTTTGGGGAGGGCGGCACAGGCGACGGGCAGTTTGGCCGCAGCACTTCGAGCGCCGCGGGTCCGCGCGGCATCGCCGTCGACAGCAACGGCGACGTCTACGTGAGCGATCAGGGCAACTATCGGGTGCAGAAGTTTTCGGGATCTGGACAATTCCTGACGAAATGGGGCTCGTATGGTTCAGGGGCGGGTCAATTCTCGCAGATTTCGGGCATCACCGCCGACACGGCAGGGAATGTGTACGTGACAGACGAAGAGAACAACCACACGCAGGAGTTCACCAGCTACGGGATCTACCGCGTGACGTTGCAGCACGAATTCAATGAACGCCCACGCGACGCGGCACTCCTCCCCGATGGGCAACTCGCGGTGCTGGTGGGCGCATGCGGCATCGACGTCTTTGCCCCACTCGGCACGTTCGTCTCGAATTGGGGTGCATGCGGCGACTCTCTCGGCCAGTTGTATGGTCCGTTCGGCATGTCCGTGGACCCCAAGGGTAACTACTTCGTCGCCGACACCTATGCGCATCGCATCGAAGTATTTCACGATGACAGCGTGCCGGTACGCGCTACGAGTTGGGGCGCCATCAAGGCGATCTACCGATGAAGATTCGCTCGGCGGGGTCACGCCTTGTGGGAATAGTCGTTGCTCAGGCGCTGCTGCTGCGCACTCTGGGTGTTGCGATGGCACAGTGTCCGATCAACGTGAAAGACCACCACGCGGTCAGCAACACCCCCACGGTCAGCCAACATCCGGCGTTTCGAGAGGCGATCACCGCCGCCCTCGCCACCGGCTGCCATGAAGTCTACGTCCCGAAGGGCACCTACTACATCGATGGGCAAGTCTACGGCTATTGGTGGCGCGGGGATTTCCGCGGCGTCGATCTGCCCAGTGATTTTCGCATGATCTTGGCCCCCGGGGCCGTGCTCAAGGCAATTCATCAGACACTTGACCCGACCGCAAGCTACACCCTCCTCCGCGCGTTTGGCGTGCACGACGTCACAATCCGCGGCGGAACCCTGCTGGGCGTTCGCGATGAGCATTCGCCCTACGACACGGCGGAAAACGGCATTGGCCTCGATATTCGCGGCAGCCAGCGCGTGCTGGTGGAGGATCTCACGAGCACCCATCACTGGGCCTATGGCCTTTACATAGGGAAGTGCGGATCCACGCACAGCTTCACCAGCCAGCAGCCGCAGTGTCCCGAGGGCGGCGATTCGTTGTCGCACACGATTACAATTCGGCGCTGCGTGTTCGACGACAATCGCGCGATGGGCTGCCTGATCACCGAGGGACGGGACCTGACGATCACGGGCTGCACCTTTTCCCGGACGTTGGCGCCCGCGCCGCCTGCCGGCGTGAGCTACGTATCGCCGTCGATGGGCCTGCGACTGGAGAGCGCGCAAGCGGACACCAGCACGGGTTGGGGGACGTACCTCACGCAGAGCGCGATCG
>JBGATO010000161.1:0-3194 GCA_044229145.1 Candidatus Eiseniibacteriota bacterium
GCGCAGTTCCACGCCTACGGCGCCCGCGACATGGAAGCCTTCCTCGCCACCTACGCCGAGGACGCCGTCATCTACCAACACCCCGACACCGTGCTCGCCGCCGGTCACGCCGCGATTCGCGCCCGCTACATCACGCGCTTCACCGACACCGCGCTGCGCGCCGTGCTGCTGCACCGCGTCGTGCTGGGCACGACGGTCGTCGATCACGAGCGCGTCACGCTCACCTATCCGCAAGGCCTCGGCACGCTCGACGCGGTGGCGACGTACGAGGTGCGCGACGGCCGCATCGCCCGCGCCTGGCTGGTGTTCGGCGAGCCGGTGTTCGAGGCGAGCTAGTCGCCCGCCGGTTCGTCCTTCAGGAGTCTCTGCACCACGAACGTGCTCTGCACGTAGCCCCACGGATAGACGCGCGTGTCCTTGTGCAGCAACGGCACGTCGCCCGGTAGCGCGCCGAACAGCGGACGGCCGGCGCCGAGCAGCACCGGAATCGTCGTGATGGTGATTTCGTCGATCGCGTCGGCGGCCAGGAACGCTTGCACGGTGCGGCCGCCGTCGACGTACACGCACGTCGCGCCCTCGGCGGCGAGACGCGTGAGCAGCGCGATCGGCTCCTCGCTGCTGCTTTCGACCTCCGCCGGAAAGTCCTCCGGCAAATCGAGCGGCCGGTGCGTCAGCACGATGACGCGCAACCCGTCGTACGGCCACTCGTCGAACCCGCGCACGGTGTCGAACGACGCGCGGCCCATCACCAGCGTGTCGACGCCGGCAAGGAACTCGGCAAAGCCACTGTCGGCGCCTTCGGGCAGCTCCGCGTTCGCGGCATCGAGCCAGTCGAGGCTGCCGTCCTCTCGCGCGATGAAGCCGTCGAGACTCGTGGCGACGAACGCCACCGCCCGCGCGATCGGCGGCGCGTCGAGCGCGGTCAACGCGTGGCCGCGGTCGCGCAAGATTTCCTCGACGATGTCGTAGACCGCATCCTGCCACTCGCCGTCGTCGCGGGTGCGCAGGATGTCGGCGAGTTCCTCGTCGGAGCGCTCTTCCATCTGCGCGCGGACGACGGCGGGATCGAGTCGCATGGCGCGTTACTCCGTGATGTCGTCTTCGGCGATCAGCACGCACGGCATGCCGCCGGTCGAGATCTCGATCGCGTGCATCGCCACCGCCATGCCTTCGGGGCTCGACATCGACGCTTGCAGCGCGTCCATCGACGCGAACGCGAGTTCGGCGACGCGGTGATATGGCGCCACGCCGAGCGGACTGCCGTGCACGACGGACGCGCGGAACTGCGTCAGGCCGGGAATCTTGCGCGCCATCGGCACGTGTTCGGCGGTGTAGCGGGTGTCGAAGGCGGCGACGTCGGATGGCGTCGGGTAGAGCACGAGCAGCTTGGGCATACGGGCGTTCCTTCTTTCCGTGCGGTGAGGTGACAGGCGGGCGCAACGGCGCGCCGCGACGGCCACGCACTATACGGCCCGCGGTGCGGACTCGCCAGGCTGCGCCGGCGGCGCGCAGCGGGATTCGCGGGTTTTTGCACGTCCGCCACGTGTCAATTTGTGTACGCTGTGCGCCATGCGTCACCGACTCATCGCCATCGCCGGCGGCTGCATGTCGCTCGGCGCCGTCGCCCACGCGCTGGCCGGCTGGGGCGACATGCGGCATCGACTCCACGCGGCCGGCGCCGACGCCGAGTTGATCGGCAGCCTCGGCGCCGGCTGGCTCTACGGCTCCGCGATGATGGCGGCGGCCGGCGCGATCGTCCTGCTCGGCGCGCGGCGACTGTCGCGCGGCGACGCCTCCGGACTCGCGGCGGTGCGCGTGATCGCCGCGGCGTACGTCGTCTACGGCGCGGCTGCGTTGGTGTTGCGGCACGGCGCACCGCACTTTTACGGATTCATCGCGTTGGGATTGCTCGCCGGCGTGCCGGCGTGGCGGGCGCGCCCCCACTCCTGAACGGAGGACCCATGGCTCGCTCCACCGCCACCACGCCCGCCGCGTATCTCGCGGAACTTCCCGCCGACCGCCGTGCCGTCATCGCCGCGGTGCGCGACGTGATCCTGAAGCACTTGCCGAAAGGCTACGAGGAGTGCGTCGCCTACGGGATGCTCGGATACGTCGTGCCGCTCGCCACCTATCCCGACACCTACAACGGCCAGCCTCTGATCTACACCGCGCTCGCCGCGCAGAAGAACGCCTACTCGCTGTACATGATGAGCGTGTACGAGAACTCCGAGGCGGAGGAGGCACTCCGCGAGGGCTTCGCGAAGCGCGGCAAGAAACTCGACATGGGCAAGTCGTGCATCCGCTTCAAGAAGCTCGAGGACCTGCCGCTCGACGTCGTCGCCAAGCTCGTGAAGATGTACACGGTGAAGAAGTTCATCGCGGCGTACGAGGCGGCACGCGCGCGGTAGCGCGGCGCGGCGGCTTGCTGTAGCGTGAATGGCTGAGGCGTCGGCCGGGCGTCTCGACTCGTCCCCCCTGTGCATGCAGTCGCCGTCTCGGAGGAGTCATGCCCCGTTTCGCATCCGGCCTCGCGGCCATCGCCGTCCTCGCCCTTCCCTCGTTCGCCCATGCCGCCGCCGCGCCAATCCCGATGAGCGCCGCCGATTCCCTCTACGCCGCCAAGGATTGGGCGCGCGCCGCCAAGGCGTACGAGGCAATGGTCAAGCGGGACGCCTCGCAGCCGCGTCCGTGGTTTCGTCTCAGCGTGTGCTATTCGTCGCAGGGATTGTGGGCGAAGGCGATTCCGCCGCTGCGCCGCGCCGCCGCGCTCGGCACGCCGCCGCAGTTCGCGCAATACAACTTGGCGTGTGCCTATGCGCGGACGCAGCAGCCCGACTCCGCCTTGGCCGCGCTCGGCCGCGTGATGGACGCTGGATACCGCACGCCGGACGCGCTGCGGGACGATGCCGACCTCGCCTCGCTCCACGCCGACCCGCGCTTCGCCGCGCTCGCCGAACGCGCGCAACGCAACCAGACGCCGTGCGCGTTCCAGCCCGAGTCGCGCCTGTTCGATTTCTGGATCGGCGATTGGGAGGTCCACACCAAGCAGCCGGGCGCACCGAGGATCGGCACCAGCCACGTCGAGCGCATCCTCGGCCAGTGCGTCATCTTCGAAAACTGGACCGACATCTACGGTAGCTCCGGCAAGAGCTTCAACGCCTACAACCCGCAGACGCACTGCTGGCAACAGCATT
>JBGATO010000052.1:0-26433 GCA_044229145.1 Candidatus Eiseniibacteriota bacterium
CGCCGCAGCACACTAGCTTGGCGCGCTGTCACTTCCGTCTTCGGCTGGTTGGTCGCGCCGAAACCCCGCATGAGACTTAGGAAACCTCTGCTCTATCCATTACTGAGCTACGGGGCCACGGTGCGGGACAATACCCTACGACAAACGCGCCGGGAACCGCACGATCCGATCTGCCCGGAATGGCGCAGCCTGGTCGCCCGGTAGACGCCCGCGGGCTCCCCTACTCGTACCGCAACGCCTCGATCGGGTCCAGCCGCGCCGCGCGCATGGCGGGCAGCATGCCGAAGGCGATCCCGACGGCGGAGCAGAACACGAGTCCAATGACCGCCCATTCGAGCGGCACGTGGGCCTGGAAATGGGTGAACACCGCGACCAGGTTCCCGAGGCCGAACCCCACCGCGACCCCGAACACGCCGCCGATGTTGCACAGCACCACCGCCTCGAACAAGAACTGCAGGAGGATGCTGTGCGCCGGCGCGCCGACTGCCTTGCGAATGCCGATCTCCTGCGTCCGCTCGGTGACCGCGACGAGCATGATGTTCATGATGCCGATCCCGGCGATGATCAGCGCAATCGTGCCGATCAGGAAGGCGCCGATCTTGACGCCTCGACTGACCTCGTTGAATTGCGTGATCAAGCTCTGACTGTTGAAGAACTCGAAGTTGTCCTCGTCCTGCGGCTTGAGGCCGCGCACGCGGCGCAACACCTGTCGCGTCTGCTCCATGGCGTCGGAGATTTGCGCTGGCGTCAGCGCGCGCACGGTGATGTTCACGGAGCGTGAGAAGCCGTTCCGATCGGTCATGCCGTAGACGTTTACGTACGTCGACACCGGGATGAGCACGTAGTTGTCGAAGTTGCCGCCGAACGCCGACTTCTTTTCGTCGAAGACGCCGACGACCTCGTACTTGCGGCCGTCGAGGCGAATCTCTTTGCCCGTCGGATCGACGAAGGGAAACAGCTTCTCGGCGATCGCGTGGCCGATGACGGCGACGGAGCGCGCGGCCTGCACGTCCATCTGCGAGATGTTGCGGCCGAGCCCGACGTAGTGGGTGTTGTTCTGCGGATACTCGGGCGTTCCGCCGCAGATCGAGACGTTCGGGTTGGTCGACTCGCCCTTGTACGAGACGACGTAGCCGAAATCCCAGATCTCGGAGCCGACGAGGTCGACGCAGGTCACCTGCTCGCGGATGGCCCGCGCGTCCGCGAGCGTGAGCGGCGGGCGGCGCATCGCCTTGCGGCGCGCGGCGTCGCCGCCGAAGCCGCCGGCGGGCCATTTCTGCACCTGGAACGTCTGCGCGCCGAGGACACTCATCTCGCGTTCCATGGTGCCTTGGATGACCGAAATCCCGGTCATCACCGCGATGATGGACGCGACGCCGGCCACGATGCCGACCAGCGTCAGCACCGAGCGCAGCTTGTTCGCCACCAGCGCCTCGAGCGCCATGGTCACGACGTCAGGCATGCGCATGGCCGCACCTCCCGCGGTTCGCGTCACTCATGGCGGAGCGCTTCGATGGGATCGAGCCGGGCGCCGCGATACGCGGGCGCCACGCCGGCAAGCACGCCGACACCCGCCGACACCACGACGGCGATGACGACGATCGGCCACGAGACGGCGGCCGGCATCACCGCCGCATTGATGACCGCGGTGAGCAGCACGGCGAGCACGATGCCGATGGCACCGCCGAGCATGCCGATGACCGAGGACTCGCAGAGGAACTGCAGCAGGATGCTGCGTCGCGTCGCCCCGAGCGCCTTGCGAATGCCGATCTCGCGCGTCCGCTCGGTCACGGTCACGAACATGACGTTCATCACGCCGACCGCGCCGACGAACAGCGAGATGCTGGTCACCACGAGTCCGACGAGCAACAGCACGCCCATCATGTTATTGAACGTCCCCACCAAGGTGTCGAGCTTGTTGAGCGAGAAGTTGTCCGGCTCCACCGGCCGCAGCCGGCGAATCGTGCGCATCTCCCCGATCACCGCGTATTCGAGATCGGTGAGTTGCTCCTGTCGTCCTGCCTTGACCGCGATGCTGACGTCTTCGTGTCCCTGTCCGCCGCTGAACGCCCGCACGTACGAGGTGATCGGGATGAAAATCTGGCGGTCGAAGTTGGGTCCGCCGAGGAAGCTGCCGCCCTGCTTCTCCATCACGCCGATGACGCGGAAACGCGTGCGCCCGATGTTCATCGTCTTGTTGAGCGGATCGACAGACCCGAAGATGCCCTTCTGCACATCGGCCCCGATGACGCACACGTCTCGCTTGCCCGCCACGTCCGACGGCAAGAGGAAGCGGCCGGTCGCCGGCTGCGCACTCGAGATGATGCCCTGCTTCTCGGTGGTGCCGATGATCGTGACACCGTCCATCGTCTCGTCGCGGAACTTCACGTCGCGCTGCCCGCTCACCGTCGGATTCACGATGGCCTTGCCGCGGAAGCGCTCCTCGAGCGTGCGTGCCTCACGCAGCGCGATACCGGGCCGGTTGCGGTAGCGGAAGAAGTCGTTCATCACCACCCACGGCATGCGCGACACGAAGACGACATCGCTTCCGACGGACGAGAAGCTCTCGCGGAACTTGTTCTGGAGGCCGTTCGCCGCCGTCATCGTGAGCACGACCGCCACGATCCCGATGGTGATCCCGAGCGTGGTCAACGCGCCGCGCGCCAAGTTGGCGCGCAGCGCACTGACGGCAAGCGGGAACGCCTCGCGGAGCGCGAACGGCAGTCTCATCGGGACTTGGTCTCGCTGTCCTTGTCGCCGTCCTTCAGCGGTTCCTTGCTGATGGTCACTACCGCGCCATTCACCAAGTCCTTCGAGATCGCGCGATAGCTGCCGGTGACCACTTCCTCCCCGTCCTTGAGTCCGCTGAGAATCTGAATCAGCCGTTCGCTCTGGATGCCGGTGGTCACCGGCTTGGCGACGGCCTTGCCATCGACGATGCAGAAGACGATTTCGGCGAAGCCGTCCTTGTCCGTCGTGAAGCGTTTTTCCGCGTCCGCGCGCTTCTCGCCCTTCATCGTCAACTGATCGAGCGTCCGGACGGCGACACTTTGGATCGGCACGCTCAGCGCCTTGTCTTCCGTCTTGGTGATGATCTCGGCGCTCGCCGTCATGCCGGGACGCAGGTCCTTGGGCGGATCGACGATGCTGATCTTCACCGCGAACTCGGTCTTCTGCTCGGTGGTGCCATTGCCGGACGTGTTGGCGCTGTTCGAGATCTCCGAGACGGTGCCGCGCAGCGTGCGGCCGGGCAGCGCGTCGACCTGCACCTCGGCCTGCTGGCCGATCGCGAGCGATCCGACGTCGTTCTCGTCGACGTTGACACGCGCTTCCATCTGCGTGAGGTCGCCGAGCACCAGGATGACGTCCTTCTGGAACTGCGACCCGAGGGCGATCTCGCCTTGCTCCTTGTTCAGCGCGCTGATGGTGCCGGCCATCGGCGCGTAGATGGTGGTCTTGGAGAGGTCGTCACGCGCCTGCTTGAGCACGGCGGCGGCCTGCGCGACCTGGTCCTGCGCGGACTTGTACCGCGCCACCTCGACGAGGTAGTCCGCTTCCTTGGCCTCGAAGGCCGACTTCGACTCGTTGCCGGTGGCCAGCAGCGCCTTCGACCGTTCGAGTTCGTTCTTCGTGCGATTCAAATTCTCGCGGACCAACGATGCGTTGGCCTGCGCCGAGCTCACGTTGGCGATCGCGCTCTCGACCGCGGCGAGGTAGCGGTCACGGGCCAGGCCGACGAGAAACGTGCCCTTCTCGACCCACTGTCCCTCGACCACCCCGAGCTTCTCGATCTTGCCGCTGACGTCGGCGCTGATGTCGACCTTGGTCTTGGGCTGGATCGTGCCGGTCGCGGACACCTTCTGGATGATCCGCTGGCGATCTGCCTTCGCGGTCTGCACCACCATCGGCTTGTGGCTGCGGCTGCGCGCCACCAGGCCACCCGCCGTCACGCCGACCACCGCGATTGCCGCGACGATCATCCACACTTGCTTCTTTCTTGCCATCCGGCCTCCTGTCCCACGTCGGCGCGAGGATACTGCGAAATCGCTGAGTCGCAAGGCAGGACGGCTGGGGCGGCCTCAGGGTTGCCCTGTGCGGCGGGATTTTGGACGCTCCAGTGTCTCATCTGGCGCTCCGGGCTTGGAGGCCGCGGGCGCCATGCCCAACGTCTAGCGCACCACCACGAGGCGCGTCGCGGCCCGCCGGGCGCCCGCGCGGGCCTCCGCCAGGTAGAGGCCCGGCGCCACGCGCCGCTCCAGCCGGTCGCGGGTGTCCCACGCCAGACGCGTGGTGCCGGCCCCACCGGCCGTCGCGGACAGCGACGCCACCGCGGCACCGCGCACGTCATACACCCGCACGACGACCGGCTCCCCCGCCACCAGCGCGTCGACCGCGAACTCGACGGCGTCCCGGCTGGCCCACGCCCTCAGGTCGAACCGTCCGCGTGCGGCATGGCCCTCGCCTTCCGCCGCGGTGGCCAGCGCCGGCCCATCGGCGCGGCCGGTGCGCGCCATGTCGTGGTGGAAGGTCGGCCACGGCATCGCGGCGGCGTTGAACGTCGAAGCCAAATCCCAGCGGTACAACTTGCCGTCCCAACCGGCGTACACGATGTCGGTCTTGCCGTCGCCGTCGACGTCCCACACCGTCGGCGAACCGCGCACGGCGCCCGGCAGCATGATCGGGAAGCCGGCCACCGTCGCCCCGAGATGCGAGAAGCCGTACAGGCCGCCGTTCTCCGCGCCCATGAGGACATCGGGCTTGCCGTCGCCGGTGAGGTCTGCCAGCACGGGAGAACACTCGGTCACGCCGTCGGTCCCAGATCCAAACGACACCGGCTGCCCGCCGTTCCAGAACGACGCCGTCGCGCCCTGCTGCGCGTCCAGCGTGGACAGCGCCCACAGCTGGCCGTACGTGGTGGCGACCACGAGTTCCGGGCGGCCGTCGCCATTGAGGTCACCGAGCGCCGGCGACGCCTGGCGGCTGTTGCCGCTCGAGGGTACCAGCCCGCCGCCACGCGCCGCGGACACGGCCGCCGGCACACCCGTGCGCGCGAGCACCCTCACCCACTGCAGGGTCGCCGCTCCCCCGCGCACCATGCGAATGCTCGCGTAGTGCTCCTGCTGGGTGCCCGCGAACACCCAGGTGGTGTCGCCCCGCGTGTAGACCGCGGGCGAGCCCGACACCCAGCCATAGAGTTGCACCGGGAATCCCACCACCTCGCCGCCCGAGCGCGTGAGCGCGTGCACCGCGCCGTCGTACCCGCCGATGACGATGTCGAGGAAGCCATCGCGATCGAGATCCGCGAGAGCCGGCGACGAGTAGAGATATCCGCCGAGGAACGCGAAGCGTCCCGAGACCGTCGTCGCCGGATCGCCGTCGCGCACATCGCTGCCATCGACCTTCCATGCGTAGATCCAGCCGTCGCTGGAGGCTGCCACGATCTCGTCGTACTTGTCATTGTCGAGATCGCCACAGGCCGGCGTCGACCACATGAAGCCCGGCACCGACTTCGGCCAGCGCCGCTTGGGGGTGCCGACGGTGTCGCCGGACGCGTCGTACATCCACACCGTGCTCGAATCGAGCGGCGACGGGAGTTGGTTGTACGTCGCCGCCACGATATGTCCCTGGCGGTCGATCGCCGGCGACGATGCGAAGTACGTGCCCGCCCTGGCGAAGACCCCGAGGGTGCGCGCGTCTTGATCGCCGTCCAGCACCTCGCTGCCATCCGGGTAGACGTCGTAGAGTTTGTCGGCGCCGGCGAGAATGCTGTAGCGCGCACCGCCGTGCGCCGCGTACCGCAGTGCGGTGGAGCCGGGCGTGCCGCGCCCGAGGGTGAGCGGGAATCCCGGATGCTGCGGCGGGCTGGTGCTGCCGGTCACCGGCGCGCTCGCCGCGCTGCGATTGCCGGAGGAGTCCACGGCGACCACCGTGTAGACGTACTGCGACAGCGATGCGAGCCCGCCATCGACGCGATAGGACGTGCGCGTGTCCGGCACTTCGGTGATCGGCGTGAAGGGGCCGGCGGGGCTGCTGGCGCGCGAGACGATGTAGCCGGCGAGATCGAGTTCGCCGTTGCGGATCCAGCGCAGCTCCATCGTCGACGTGGTACCGGTGGCGGTCACGCCGCTTGGAGCGTTGGGCGGAAAGAGGTCGAGCTGCACCCGCGTGAGTTCCTGGCCGAAGGTGTCGGTGGCCCAGCACCAGAAGCGATGCGTGCCGGTCTCCTCGTCCTCCGCGAGCACACGGAAACGCAGGGCGTCGTCACCCGGCGAGGTCGCGCCCGGCGCCAGAGGCGCGGCGATGTGTGCGAGACTGTCGAGCACCGCCGTCGTCGCGTCGGCACTGGCCAGATGCAGCGTCAGCGCCTGCGTGCTGCCACGGCCGGTGTTCTGCACCGTGATGCGATAGTCGATGATCTCGCCGGTTTCGCCTTCGCCATCGCCGTCGTCGCCCGGCAATGTGTCGGACAGACTGCGCGCCACGAACGCCAGCCGCGGCCGCGCCACACCCAACGCCAACCCGCTCGTCCAGTACATTTGCGCATCGTCGTTGACGGTGACGCGCAGTGCGAGCATGTGCTGATCCTCACATGCCGAGGCGACGCGCAGCAGGAAGCCGTCGCCATTCTGCACGGCACCTGGCGCGATATCGCCATACGTGCTCAGGCCGTCGAGGACGGTGGCCGCCGAATCGAGCGACGCGAGCGTGGCGAACGGCAGCGTGGACGTCGCGGCACCGCGGTTGCGCAGCGGCAAGAGCAGGTGCACGGTTTCGCCGGGATTGGGGATCCCGTCCCCGTTGCCGCTGCCGTGTCCGCCGATACCGTCTTCGACGATCCATCCCTCGCTGGCCATCGGCACCGCGCCCTGCGCCGCCTCGGGCGTGACGGTCACCAGCGTGTCATGATCGCTGCCGTGCGAGACGCCGACGGTGAGCACGCCAGTGCTGCGCGGCACGTAGGCGACCCGCGCCAGGCCGGCGGCGTCGGTGAGTGCGCGTGCGAACCCCTCGCCGGCGCGCGAGATCGTGACCTGCGCCCCCGCCACCGGCGCGCCGCCCGCCCGCACCGTCACCTCCACCGCCTGCGCCCCGACACTGACCGGCGCGACGCTCACTGCGAAGTCGCGCGGGGCGCGCCAATAGAGCGACTGCGCGGGATCGCCAAGCAACGTCAGCGTGTACTGCGTGATGCGATCGCCGGAGTCGTACCACGCATACGGCAACCAAGGCGCCTTGCTGGCGTCGAGCGCGGATCCGAGCGTGTACGCCGTGGTGTCGGCGTAGACGCGCGCGTAGAACGTGTTCTGGTAGTCGACCGCCTCGGTGGGATAGGTCTCGCGCGTCGCGCCGCAATACGCCACCGCACCGCCGTTCGGGTTCACCAGGAAGTGCGTCGCGATGCAATCGTAGTCGAATGACGCGGAATTGCAGTTGAGGGCGAAGATCACACCTTGGCGCACGCCGTTGGTGAGCGCATCGGCATCGCCGTCGAGCAGGACGTTGTCGCCGACCGACATCGTGTTGCGGTAGCCGTGGCCAACGTGATCCCACAGCATGTAGCCGCGCTGTACGTGCGCCAGCACCGAGTCGCGGGTCTCCGGCTTGCTGCCGGGGAACGCCAGCGTGTTCTCGTAGAGGCGCGTGGCGCTCACGCGCGACGGCACGCTCGGCACTGCCTGCTCGGAGAAACTCGCCCCATCCAACTGCACGGCGATGCCGCTGCCCGGGGACCACGGCTGCGGCGTGAGCACTTCGCTGGTGAACAGCACACGCGTCGCCAGATCGGCCGGCGCACGCGTGGCGAATGCTTGCGTCTTGGCGATCCAAGCCTGTACCTGCGACGTGTTTTCCGCCGGCACGCGCCCGACGTGCAACTCCGGCAGCAAGTCCACTGCATCGGTGACATTGCCGTAGACGGCATCGCCATCGGCGTTCCAGGTGCCGTCGAGGCAGGCATAGTAGTAGTCGGTGAGGATGTCTTCGTCTTGCAGGAAGGCGGTGTGCGCGAGCCGCGACGGCACCAATGCCGCACCGCCGCCGAGCAGCACGTATCGCGTGCCCCAGGTCGCGTAGGCGTCCTGCAGGAAGCGGCGAATGGTATCGGCATCGTCCGCCCCGTCGACGTACGTGGAGCGGATCCAGCCTAACGACCGCACCACGGCCTGCAGGCCGCGCGCCGTCTGCCAATCCGCGAACGGCTGCCACGCCGCCACCAGCGAATCAGGGGCGACGATGACGTAGCTCACCGCGCTCGAGTCGAGACTGGGGCGAAACGCGGGTACCGCGCGGGCGGCCGGCGCACGGTCCGGATGCACGCCGCGCCACGCGTCCCGGAGATCGGCGGGATTGGCGATCCAGCGCGCCAGCGCGGCGCGCGCAGCGTCGGCGCTGGCGGCGTCTTCGCGCGCGAGCGGGAGCGGCAGTGGCCCGCCGTGCGGCTCGAGGTCCAGCGTGAGATCGACGTCGCGCGCCAGCCACACGCGATGGGCGGAGGCGTCCACGCGCCACGGGCGGACGATGGTGCCGACGATCGCCCACCCGCGTGCGTAGCCGCTACCGGACACGCGCACGAGGGCGGTGTCCGCGGCGACCGATGCGTCGCCCGGCGTCACTTCGGGTTCACCGTCGAATGCGGCCCACGACCGGACTTCCGCCTGCACCGCACGCACCGCGTATCCGGCGGGGATGACGAACGACAGCGGCATCGTCGGAAGGTCGGGCGCGCCCGGTTGCGTCAGGCGATGGCCGCCCGGCAGCGAAAGGCGGAGCCTGCCCGGCTGCGCGGGAGACGGAACGGCGGTGGCGGTCGTGAAAGTTGCGTGATATCGCACCGAGGACACGCCGGAGAGGCCGTTCGTCACGGCTGACGCGATGCCTGCCCAGACGAGGCCCAGGCAGGCGGCAGCCAGCGCACCGGCGCGCGCCGCGCGCCGGCCACGAATCGGGGGATGCACCGTCGCGTCTCCTCTCCCACTCCCCGGAACGCGAGGACTCCGCGCGGAGTGCTCGCAGCCCCCGATCATACGCCAGAGGAGGCGATGGCGTCCCGATACCTCTTTCGCGACGGTCCCGCACACCCACGGGGCACTGGCCGGCGACGATGCCGCGCCTGCGCCGATCACCCATCCCGGCGCCGCCTGGGAACTTCGCACCCCGCGCGAGGCTTGATAGCCGCAGCCGCGCATGCTCCTCCCCTGCGACGCGGGACGCCCCACCGATGCGTCGCGAATTCGGACAGGAGGACCCATGGGCAGCGCTCGCCGTACCCTTCCGTGGGCCGTGGCGATCCTGACGTCCGTGTGCGTACGGCCCGCCACCGCGCAGTGGGCCATTACCGCAGCCGACACGCTGGGCACCTGCGGATTTCGCACCCACCTCGCCCTGGACGCTGCAGGTCAGCCTCACATCGCCTTCATGCGCATGGAACCGTACCAGTTGCTGTACGCGACGCGGGCGGCCGCCGGAGAGTGGCGCGTCGAGATCGTGGACACCGCCACCACCCCGGAGGCGTTCTATAGCGCCATCGCGCTCGACAGCAAAGGGACACCTCACATCGCGTACTCGACCGACAGCGGACACCTCGGCTACGCCACGCGCGATAGCGTCGCCGGATGGCAACTCAGCACTGTCGACGCGGACTCACTGGTGGGCCTGACGCCCAGCTTGGCTTTCGACGCCGGAGATCGCGCCGTCATCAGCTACTACGATGCTCGGCACGGCGATCTCAAGCTCGCGCAGCAAACCCTCGGCGGATGGAGCGTGGCAACACTCGACACAACGCAGAACGCCGGCTGGGACACGTCACTCGCGCTCGACGCTCGCGACCTCCCACACATCGCGTATCACGAACGGGACACCGGGGAATTGCGCTACCTCGTGCTGGGCGGCGGGAGCGAAGTCGTGGATGAACCCGGACCGTTTCCGACGCTCTACAACACGTCGCTCCGGCTCGACGCCGCAGGGGAACCGCACATCAGCTACCTCGGCGCGACGCACTTGGATCTGCGCTACGCCGTCCGCGCGGGTGGGGCGTGGACGTTTGCGACTCCCGACTCCAGCGGCGAAACCGGAGGGCACACCTGCCTCGCCCTCGACCATAGCGGTCTCGCCCACATCAGCTATCACGATCGCACGCGAGGCAATCTCCGCTACGCATCGCAGCGGGCGGACGGAAGCTGGAACCTGGAGACGGTCGACGGCCAGGCCGACTCGGTCGGCGAGATGAGCTCTCTCGCGCTCGATGGCCGCGACGCGCCGCACATCAGCTACCTGGACAAGACATACGGCAATCTCGCGTACGCCGAGGGGCCTGAAGCCGTGTCCGTCCCCCGGCCCTCCGCGCGTGCCGACGCGACGCGGTGGTCGGTGGCCGTGCGCAACGGCGTCGCCGAGCTCATCTTCGTGCCGCCCGCAGCAGCGACGGAACCGCTCGTGGTGGACGCGCTCGCCGTGACCGGCCGGCGCCTCGCGCGATTGTGGAACGGGCCCCCGTCCCCCGATGGCAGCCTGCGCCTGCGCTGGACTCCGCCGCGCGGGTGCGTGGCCTACGTCATCGCCCATAGGCCTGGACGCGGCTCATGGGCGACGCGCGTGTTCGTTCCGTAGGGCGGGCGGCGGCGTGCGCCCGCGCGGCGCTACACCGTGACGCCGGGTGCGCTGGCCCCGCGCGGCGAGGGCTCGAGCACCTGCGCCAGCGCCTGTTCGAGATCGGCGATGAGGTCCGCGAGGTCCTCGATGCCGACCGAGTAGCGAACCAGTCCATCGCTGAATCCGGCCGCGCGGCGTGCGTCCGGCGACATCGACGCGTGCGTCATCGACGCCGGATGTTCGATCAGCGTTTCCACGCCGCCGAGCGAGACGGCGAGCGTCGCAACCTTTACGGCATTCATGAGTGTCTTGCCTGCCTCGAGCCCGCCTCGCAGTTCGAACGCGATCATGCCGCCCGATCCGCGCATCTGCTTCATGGCGATGTCGTATTGCGGGTGCGACGGCAGGCCCGCATAGCGCACCCACGCCACCTTTGGATGCGCCTCCAGCCAGCGCGCGATCGCCAGGGCGCTCTGCTGCGCGCGTTCGGTGCGCAGGCCGAGGGTCTTGAGACCGCGCAGCACCAAGAAGGCTTGGTGCGGATCCATGTTGCAGCCGAGCGAGCGCATCATCGCCCGCAGTCGCGTCACCAGCGCGGGATCCTTCGCCGCGACGATGCCGCCGACGACGTCGGCGTGTCCGTTGATCGACTTGGTGACCGAGTGCAAGACGACGTCGGCGCCGAGGTCGAGCGGCGTCTGCAAGTACGGACTGGCAAACGTATTGTCGACCACCAACACGCAGCCGGCCGCGTGAGCGATCTCCGCAAGAGCCGCGATGTCGCTGACGTCCATCGTCGGGTTGCTGGGCGTTTCGACGTACAAGAGCCGCGTCTCGGGGCGCATCGCCGCGCGCACCGTGTCGAGACAGGTGGTGTCGACGAACGACGAGCGCACCCCGAAGCGCGCCAAGTGTTCCTCGACCAACAACCGGCTGGGACCGTACACCGAGGCCGTGCCCACCACGTGTGCGCCCTGCTCGAGCAACGCCAGGAACACTGTGGACACCGCCCCCATGCCGGAGCTCGTCGCCACCGCGCCATCGGCATGCTCGAGATCGGCCACCGCTTCCTCGAGTGCGTGCACGGTGGGGTTGCCGAGTCGCGTGTAGATGAAGCCCTTCTCGCGACCGGCGAACAACGCCGCGCCGTGCGCGGCATCGCGAAATTGAAACGTCGACGTCTGGTAGATCGGGACCGTCACCGCGCCGGTCGGATCGGCGTGGTGCCCGCCGTGGACCAGGCGGGTGTTGAGTCCGTGCGTCGCATCACTCACGAGCGCGTTCCTCCCGTCGGCGGGTCCTGCTCGGCAGCCTGCGTGTGGCTCGCGTGGTCCCGCTCCCATTCACGCGGCCGCTCGTGCTTCTGGCGGCGCGCACTGACCTTGCCGGTGATCCACGTCCAGTCCATCGGATACACGTCGGGGTTGAACACGGTGTGGTAGACGTGCCAGATGATGATGGCGGCGAACGCCAGCCACGCCTCGTAATAGTGGACGACCGTCGACAAGTCGGTCGCCAGCTTGCCGAAGCGCCGCAATGTGTCGTTCTCGAACCAGAGCGCCACACCGGTCACCGTCATCACGACGGTGCCCCACACCAGCGCCCAATACTCCGCCTTCTCGACGTAATTGAAGCGGTCGAAGCGCGGCGGGTGCTTCCGCAGGCCGAGGAAGTAGGCGAAATTCTGCCCGGCTTCCACGAAGTCGCTGAGCCGCGGCAGTCCGGCGACCAGCGCCTTGCGGCCGCGCGGCGTCAGCAGGTAGATGCAGTGCATCAGCGTCACGGCCACCATCACGATCGCAGCGCCGCGATGTACCAGCGAACGCACTGCATAGCCGTGCTCGGCACGCGCCAGCCACGAGAACAGCCACGACTCGGGGAACTTGAGCGCGAAGCCGGTATAGACCAGCGTGAAGAAGCTCGCTTGCAGCATCCAGTGCTGGATGCGCTCGAGGAGCGTCATGCGGACGTGCGGCGGCGCGCCGGCCAGCGCCTCGTCCTCTTCCTCGTGCTCGGATTCAAGCAGGCTGGCGCGGAAGCGCCGGCGCATCTTCATCGTGAAGTCGAGGAAGTTGTGGAAGGCCATACCCCCGAGCACGACGGCGATCAACCACAGGTAGGTCTTGCGGACCCAGAACAGCACCGGGTTCTTGCTGTCGGCCATCGCCTCGTGCACGCGGCCGATTTGCGCCGTCTTGCCGATGCCGGGGTGACACTTGCCACAGGTCACGGCGAGGTGGCGCTCGTTGATGCGCGAGCGCGGGTCCTTCGACGGCAGGATATCGTGCACGCCGTGACACGACGCGCAGTTCGCCACCACTGGCGAGCCGCCGCGGGCCGCCAGGCCGTGGTAGCTGTCTTCATATGTCGACAGCCGGCCGGCGGCGAGTCCATAGGTTTCCCGAATGCCCTGCGCTTCGTGGCACTTCGAGCAGGTCTTGATGACGCCGGCCTTCCCCACCGGCGAGCCGTCATCCTTCGGCCCGCGGATCAAATGCTCGCCATGGCAGTCGGTGCACACCGGCGCTTCCACGATGCCGCGCTCGAGGGCGCTGCCGTGCACGCTGGTCTTGTACGCGGCGAGTTCCTTCTTGTGGCACTGACCACAGGTGGCGGGAATCGCCGTGCGGTAAATGCTGGACAGCGGATCGCCGGCGCGTCGCACGTCGTGCACCGTGTGGCAGTCGGAGCAAATCGCAGCCTTGTCCTTCTTGGAACGGCCGTGAACGCTCTGGCGGAACAACTCGTACGCGGCGGGAATCGCGATCTTCCGCTTCATCATGAGCTCGCGATCGCCGTGGCACTTGGCACACATCTCGACGACCTTGGCGCGCGCCGTCGGCGCCATCGGATCGGTGTGCGGCAGCAGTGTGTGCGTGGCCCCATGGCACTTCGCGCACGCTGCCTTCCCCGGTTTCATCACCGCCTTGCGCACGTGGATGCTGCCGCTGTACGCGGCGACTTCCTTGCGATGGCACGATTCGCAGGACGCGAGCGTGAGTGACTTGGCGGGTTGCATCTGATGGGCGTCACTGCCGTGACACGCGCGACAGCCTTTGACGTCGCCGAGATGCGCCTTGCGGTGAACGCCGGTGCGGAGCGCGGCCGATTGCTTGGTGTGGCACTGCTCGCAGGTCTTGGTGGGAACACGCTCGGCGTGCGGGGATTCGACGATGCCGAGGTGACACTTGCTGCACGACAGCGTCGCATGAACGGAGCGGTGCACCACGAGGGTGTCGACGTACACCGAGGTCGGAGGATTTCCTGTGCTGCGGGTGATGCTCTTATCGCCGTGGCATTCCATGCACTCGGCATCGCTCACGCCGGCCGCGCGTGCCGGAGGACTCCACACCACGAGCCATGCAACCGCGATGCTGACGACCAACCCCAACCACTGCGTGAGCGTCCACCCGTGCCGTCGCGGCACCGCGTTCGCACCCCTCACGAATTCCTCCCCTCCTGCGCTCAACTGAGCCGCATCGCACATGGGTGTACGCCTCGGACAAACCACTGTCACTGGGACTGAAGGGGCACTACCCGTTTTTCACGCGACGCGTCTATAGTATCGGCAGGTGAGAGCCACGAATGGTTCTCCCCTGGGATTACGGGAAGGGAGGAATCCTCTTATGCGCGGTAGCCTGCGTTTGGGAGTGCTGGCTGCCTTTGTTGCCGTCGGGGCGATGTGGGCGACGCACGCAAGTGCGTTCCCGGATGTCGCGCGCGACACGAAGGCGGCGTGTGCGGCATGTCACGTCAGTCCGGCGGGTGGCACCACCCTGTCGGATGCCGGGACTGCATGGAAGACCGACAAGAAGGCGCCGGACACCAGCATCGCCGGAGCAGAGTATGTCGGATCCACCAAGTGCAAGATGTGCCACATGACCGAGTACAAGTCGTGGGCGACGACCAAGCACGCTTCGGCGATGCAGTCGCTGCTGTCCAGTGCCGACACCACCACCGCCCGCATGGCAGCGGCCCTCAAGGCGGAAGTGAAGGGCAAGGCCGCGGACGATCCGGCGTGCATCAAGTGCCACGTGACCGGCTACCAGCTGACGGGTGGATACCCGGCCGCCGATAGCACCAAGAACGCCGCGCTCGCGATGGTGAGCTGCGAGTCGTGCCACGGTCCGGGCAGTCTGCACACCAAGGCGCCGAAGGAGCAGAAGGCGTCGATGATCCACGGCAAGCCGACGGCCGCGATGTGCACGCAGTGCCACACGCCGGAGATGAGCCCCAAGTTCAACTTCGACGAGTACGCGAAGCTCGGTCTGCACGACAAGAAGGCGGCGGCTCCGGCGGCCAAGTAAGGCGCCGCGCGTTACCCCAGACGCACTCCGCAGCACACGCGAGGGGCGTATCCCACACGGGATGCGCCCCTTCGCTGTACCTGCACGAAGGGCCGGGGCGGTGTTCACGCCCCGGCCCTCGCCGTATCCCCTGCCGCAGGACGTGTGTGCGCGCGCATTACTTGTCCTCGTGGCACTCCGTGCACGCCGACTTCGGCGGAGCGGGATCGCCTGCGGCCATGCTGTGGCAGCTCTTGCACTCGAGGCCGTTCTCGAGGTGCTGGCCGTGCGAGAACGCGCCGCGGAAGCTGGCGACCGTGCCCTTGGTGATGTCGCCGTGGCACGTCTTGCAGGCCTCGAGCGCCACCGCGGTGGCGGTCGGCTGATGGTGGCACGACATGCACCCGTCGGGGCCGAAGCGCACCACCTCGGCGTCCGCGCGTTCGTCGTGTGGACGGTGGCACTTGGAACACTCGAGGCCGGCCGGCCCAAGGTGCGGTGCGTGCGCGAATGACTTGCCGCCAAAGCTGCCGCTCTGCGATTCGATCCCGATGTGACAGCTGAGACAGTCGCCGCCCCGGACACGCGGCCACGGCGCCGGCAGTGCCGCCAAGCCCGCGGCGGCGCGCGCCTGGTTCATCTGGTCGCGCGCCTTGTCGAGGATGGCGAGTGCGTAGCCGACGTTGTGCATGCCGTTCCCGTCGCGCACGAGGGCGAAGTTATACACCGCGTCGTTCCACGCGGTGCCGCCGCGCTTGCCGAGGACGCTCGCGGTTTGCGCCATCTGCGTGCCGAGCGCCTTGGTGCGTGTGTCGACACCGCTCTTCCAGTTACGGTACACGGTCTGATAGCCCGCGCCGTGACACGCCATGCACGACAGAGAGCCCGCCTGCGTGGCATGCGACGACTTCGATGCGCTGAACGAGGCGAATTGCGTCGCGTGCTCGCCCCCGCGCAGCGAGCCGCTGTGGCAGCCTTGACACGCCACGCCGACGTCGTACATCGGGCTCGGCATGTCCTTCACGCCGCGCGCTCCTTGCCCGGCGTACAGCTGGTACTGCGGCGAGTGGCCGTCGCCGTGACACGACGCGCACGAGCCCGACGCCGGCTGCGCCGGCGGCTTGCCCTTGTCGTGTTCGACGATCAAGTGGCACCGCTGGCAATCGACCTTGCGCTCGGAGACGTGCTTCTTGTGCAAGAAGTCGGTCTCGTCGTACTTCTCGAGGCGCTCGGGTTCGCTGTGGCACATCATGCAGTTCTGCTTGGGCACCGCACCGTCGCCGCGCACGACATTCTCGTGGCACATGCGGCACTCGATGCCGTTGCGTGCGATCTCGGCGTGATCGAACTCTTCGCCGCGCGCCGTCTTCACCGTGGTCGGCACCTGGTGGCAGGTGGTGCACTTGGCGGTGCCGGTGTTGGGCTTTTGCGCGGTGAAATGGCAGAGCGCGCAGGTCGACACGGTCACCGCGATGTGCTGGCCCTGCATCAATTGCGAGTGGCACGAGGTGCAGCGCAGCTTGAGGCCGCGCCGCGTCTCGGTCAGGTGCGGCGTGTGATCGAAGCTGACGCCGTGAAAGATCTCCTTGCCTTCCAACAACCGGCGCTCGTGACAGCGCAGACACGCGGCATCGTCCACTTCGGTCCAAATACGCGTGCCGTAGGTCGCAGTCACGTACTTGGCGACCATGGAGAGCGCTTCGAATTTCTTGCGCACCTCCGCGGTCGCGCCTGGCGCGATGTGGCACTCCACGCAGGCGACCTGGCTGTGCTTCGACTCCTTCCAGGTCTTGTAGTAGGGCCGCATGATGTGGCACGTCCCGCAGAACGACGGCTGCGAGGTGACGTGCACCATGACGAGGATCGCGACGATGCCGAACCCGACGAGCATCGCCGCGCCCATGCCGGCCAGACGCAGCCCCCGCCCTTCGGTGCGGGGGCCGATCAGACGCAGCACGATCTGCTGCCAGAGCGACGTGGAGGACCGGTTGGGGTCGGACACGAGCTTAGGGCCTCGCCTTCCAGAAGTACCGCAGGATCGCCAGCGTGAGGGCGACATAGAACCAGAAGACGAGCACCGCCCACTTGCGCACCTTCAGGTGCCCCACGGACGTCTTCGCCTCCTCCTGCACCTCGCTCCCGATATCGACCGCGCGCGCGGTGAGCGCGTGCACGGCCTCCGGACGCACCGCGTGTGCGGCGGGGAGCGCTTCGCGCAGATAGGTCCGCGCCTGCGACAGGCGGGCGTGGAAGTCCTCGGTGTTGACCGGTGCCGCGTCCGCTTGCGCGACGAGCTCGTCCGCCTTGTCCAGCACCGCCGCCGCCGTCTTGTAGTCTGTCCACATGGTGGTGCCGATCTGCACGAGCTTCGGCTCGTCCTTGTGGCACTTGGCGCAATTGGTGGAGAGATTACGCGGATCGGCGGCCGGTGTCGCGTGATCCTGGTGGCAGGATGCGCATTCCGGCAAACCCGCCTTGGCGAGCGCCGTCCCATGCGGGCCCGAGCGCAGGGCCTTGCGCTCCTCGGTGTGGCACTGACCGCAGTACTTCCCGACGTCTCCGGCGGCGGCGTGCTCGGGCGTGCCGTGATCGCCGTGGCAGCTCACACAGGTCGGGGCGCGCATGTTGCCCTTCCCCAGCAGTTCCTTGCCGTGGATGCTGCCCGCGAAGTCGCGATACGCCTTGGCGTGCGGACCGACCTTCGTCACGTCGCCCTTCTGGTGGCAGCTGTTGCAGGTCGCCGGGATGTTGAGAGGTGCGGTGCGGCTGGTGGGATCGGCGGGCGATAGGATGTCGTGCGCACCGTGACAGTCGGAACAGATCGCCACCGCGGTGTTGCCGGCGGCGAGTTTGCGGCCGTGGACCGACTGCTGGTACTGCGAGAACTGATCGGCCGGCAAGTCGTACGGCCCCATCTGCCGCTCGCTCGAGTGGCAGGATGCGCAGAGCTTCGGGATGGCGGTGCGCGCGAGATGGCCGGTCATGCCGAGGTGCGCCGGCGCTTCGTCGATAGCCGTGTCGTTCCCACCGTGACAGGCGACGCAGGTCACGCCTTCCCGCGCGTGGCTGCTCTTCAGGAACGCCACACGTTCCGACGGGTGGCAGACGCCGCACTTCCCCGCCGCGGGAGCCGTGAGCGTGGTGTCGACCGGCACGTAGCCGGCCGCGCGGACGCCGGCCGGCAGCATCGCCGCCAGCGCGAGTCCGAGGATCGAGGTGCGCAGCGCGCGCACGAATCGCGACGTGTGCATGGCGCTAGCTCCTCTCCAGGAAGTATCCGGCCACGCCGAGCGCGCACCACGCGACCAGCGCAAGCATTCCGACGATACGGCCGCGGTCGCCCTTGCGGGCCCAGAACGGCACCGTGAACGCCGCCAGGATCGCGGCGAGCCACAGCACGCCGCGCACCGATTGCGGCCCCGGCGCGCGTTGCAGCAGCGCGTACGGCGCCCAGAAGTACCACGGCGGCTTCGCCCCAGTCGGAGTCGCGAAGGGGTCGGCTGCCGCGTGAAACGGGAACGGCAAGAACGCCGCCAAGGTGACCAGTCCGGCGAAGACCAGCATCGCCGCCATCACGAGCGAGTAGAAGTGGTCGCGATACGTGATCGACTTCTCCGGCGCGCTCGCATCGGCGTGCGCCAGCCCGATGCGGCGCACCGAGGCGAACGTGACGTACACCATCGTCGCGAACATCAGCGGGAGCACGGTGATGTGGAGGACGTAGAAGCGCAACAGCACGTCCTCATTCACGACCTTGCCGCCCACGAAGTACGCCAGGATGTTCCCGACGACCGGCAGCGCGTAGAGCACCTCCATCGCGCGCACGCCGCCCCAGTAGGAGTCGGTGTCCCACGTCAGCAGACGGCCCGTCAGATCCGACTGCACGGCGAGCCAGGTCATCGCCACGCCCGCCATCCACAACAGCTCGCGCGGCGCGCGGTACAGGCCGTCCCACAGCAATCGAATCAAACGCACGCTGACCAGCGCGATGAGGACGTACGCGCCCCAGGCGTGCATCTGGTGCACGAACCAGCCGAGCGGCACGTCGCGCACGATGGTGCGGGTGCTGATGAAGGCGGCGTCCGGCGTCGGGCGGTAATAGAACGCCAGGAGCAATCCGGTAATCGCCTCGATCGCGAACACGACGACGGTGAGCACGCCGAGCAGGCGCGGACCGGACGCGTACGACGCGATGCGGCGACGACTGAGATCGCCGGCCACTTCACGCAGCGAACGCGTGGTGTCGACCGGCGTGTAGACCAGACCGAAGTGCGTCAGGAAGGAGAAGATCTCTGCGACGTTGACGCGCTCCTCCCACCACTGGAGGACGCGGCCCCCGAGTCTCGCCGGGGACGGGCTTGCGTGGTCGCTCATAGCTGGACGTAGATTTCGCCGGTGCGGATGGACACGCTGTATCCCGGCAGAGGACGTGGCGGAGGGCCGGCGACGACGCTGCCGGCAAGATCGAATCGGCCGTTATGACACGGGCAGATCATCTGCTTGCGCTCCTTGTCGTAGTTGAGCATGCAGCGCAGATGCGTGCACACCGCCGACAGCGCGATGACCTGCGACTGACTGGTGCGCACGACATAGAAGGGCGTTTCCCCATGGCGCACCATCTTCCCGTCACCGACGCGCAGGTCTTCGAGCGCGCCGGCATGGACGATCCGCTCGGCAGCGCTTTCCTCCTTCGAACTGGGGGGACGGAGATAGGCCGTCAATGCGCTGAGGGCGCCGAGACCCCACACACCGAGAAACGCCTGGCTCACACGTACCAAGAAGCCGCGGCGCGAGGTGCCCGAAGGCTCGGAGGAGGGGCTGCCGGAGGACGAGAGCGGGCTGGAGTCCATGGGACCTCGTCTGGGGCTTGCGGAGAATTCCGGAGGGGACCGTGCCCACCACGCGAACGGATCGCGACGTTGTGAGAGAGACCGTCGCGATCCGCCGTCGCAGTGTGCCTGCGTGCGAGACGGCTCCGTGGGGCACCGAGGGCCCTCCCTCGCGTGCCCGCACGGATCCGTTGGAACGGACTAGAACCGGCGCGTCACGACCAGAGCCGCAACATTCGCCTTGTAGTTCAGGAGCTTGTCCCCGAGGTAGATCCCGGTGCTGGCGACCGCCGCATCCGACGACGCGAAGACCACCGGAATGTTGTCGAGACTGAAGTCCTTCGCCTTGAAGATCTGGCGGCCGTAGCGCACACCAACCTGCGTGTCGCGCAACGGAGTCACCATGAACTGCGCGCTGATGTCGTGACGACGGTAGGTGATCGTCGGCACGTCCCCACCCGTCCACGGCACGACCTTGCCGCTGACCAAGTCGAAGGCCTGCAGCATGTCATACGCGGTCCGGGAGGCATCGAACTCGTAGTTCACGGTGAACGTCGTCTTGTTCGACTTCGACGCCCAGCCGAGACTCGAGAGCACCAGCGAGTTGTAGTCGTCGGTGTGGATCTGCCACGCGAGCGAGTCGTCCTGACGCAGCACCGCCGCGCCACTGTACTTCGAGTGCATGTCCGACTCGGACTTGCCGTAGCCGTAGCCGACCGACAGGTCGAGCGCCGACGACGGGTGCAGACAGACGTTGGCGACCACGTTGTTCGCCTTGTTCATGAGCAGACCAAGCTGACCACCGTAGGTGGTGACGAGGTTGTTGATCTCCTCGGTGCCCTGGGTGAAGTCATTCTTGTAGTAGTCGTAGGTGGCCGAGAAGTCGACCTTCTCGCTGGCCATCCACGAGAACATCCCACGCGCCTTGTTCTGCTTGCGGTCCCCGACGTCGAAGCGGCGCAGGTTCGGCTGCTCGACGAAGGCCCCGCCCGCCCCCTCGAAGTCCTCGAGCAGCACGGCTTCATCCGGAGACCGGTGACCGGTCTGGTAGCTGCCGTACAGCTTGACGCCCTTCATCGGACGCAGCGTCGCGTTGCCCATCAGGACGTTCTCGGCGTCCTTCTCGACCTCGCGATGGGTGTGCTCACGCTTCCGGTGTTCCGCGGTGACGCCCACGTTGAACTGCGACACGACGTCGTAGTCCAAGTCGGCGCCGAACACGGTCGACGAGTTGCCGAACGGGTCGGCCTCGAACGGGCCCTTCTGCAGGGTCTGGTCGTAGGCCACCGAGGCGCCATACTCGTGCACCGGCGTCTTGTTGTCGTACTTGTAGTAGTTGAAGCGGCCGGTCGCGTCCAGGTTCTGCATGGCACGCGTCGTCAGCTTACCGTCCAACTTGGTCACGTCCGCCGAGCCGCCGAGGCTCGTCGCGCCATCGAGGAACGCGAGCGGAGTCGCCGGGTACTTCGCCGCCGTGTCGATCACCGCCTGGTTGGTCGTGAAGGCGGTAAACGGGTCATCCTGCGTCATGCGGGTCATGCCGGCGACGATCGTCGCGTAGGTCTGACTCGGCAGGTTGAACGACAGCGCGAGATTGCCACGCACCGCCTTGTTGTCCGGGTACATGTCCATCGCACCGTAGCCCGCACCGGCGTTGTTGCCGGCGGCACTGCTGGTGAGACGGCGCGGGTTGTCCCAGAGAATCGTCGATGCGTAGTTCTTGAACTGCGAGATCCCACCTTCCACGCGGGCGACCATGCTCTTGCCGGTGTAGGTCAAGCCCACCCCGCCGTCGAGCGTCCGCTGGTTGATCGGCTCCCAGATTTCCATCGCACCACTGAACCCGAACGCCGCCGACCACGGCTTGGTGCCCGAACGGTCACGCTTCTCGCCGGTGAAGTCCACCTGCCAACCCTTCGCGGGCCGCATGGCGATCTTGGCGTTGGCGGCGTCCGTGCGGAAGCCGATCGGCATGAGCGGTGAGTTGCGGAGCAGGTCCGCGACACGGCCGTTGTACTTCGCGCCGGCCGCCGTAGCCGCCGAGCCGCTGACGTTGAGCAGCTGCTCGTTCCACACCTGGAAAGAGTCCGGCAGCATGAAGTTCCACACGCCGTTCCCCATGTTCACCGCATCGTACGGCGACCGCGTGATGAAGCTGAAGTTGTGCGGCGTCTGGACGTAGCTCGCCGACACTTCGTAGCGGATCCCGTTCGAGTAGTTGAACCGTGCATTTTCGTCGTCGCGCAGAGCGTTGGCGCCCGAGAACTCCCAGGAGCGCTTGCCCTTCTCGCCCGACACCATCCAGTTCTCGACGAACCCGCCGCGCTTGACGTCACGGAACTCGACGAACTTCGCCTCGGGTTGCGTCTGGTCGTACCACAGCCCGCCGAACGTCACGAAGTTCTTGAGCGGTTCGGCGTTTTGCGCCTGCGTCATGGAAGGCAGCAAGGCCCACGAGACGCACGCGACCACGATACAGCCACGCATCATCTTTTTCGCGTTCATCGCTGGCCCCCTACCTCAAGAAGTACCGGCCCGTCGGGCTGTTCGACCCGTGGACCTGGCTGTGGCAGTTCGTGCAGGACCGGTTGTACAGACGGTTGCTGGCAAGGTCCTGACGGTCGTACAGCGTTGCCGGGTGGCGCCCACCGACGTGGCACTCCTGGCAGAGGTACGGACGCTTGGCGACGAGCAACTTGTCGTTGTTCGAGCCGTGCGCGTCGTGGCAGTTCAAGCAGTTCTCACGCACCGGAGCGTGGTCGAACAGGAACGGCCCGCGCTTGTCGGCGTGACACTTGTAGCAAAGCTCGTTGGCGCTCGCGGCGCGAATCGCCTTCGGACCGTCGCTGCCATGCGGGTTGTGGCAGGACGTGCAGTTCATCGTCGGGTCGTGCAACGGCATGTGCGCCGACTTGGCGAACTGCGCCTTCTTGTCATCGTGGCAGGAGAAGCAGATCGCGTTCACGTCCGACTTGGTGAGAAGCGGGTTCACCGCGTCTTCCGCCGGCGAGTGGACGCTGTGGCACGACAAGCAGCTCACACCCTTCTTGGCGTGCTTGGCGTGCTGCCACTGCATCTGGTCCCCACCCTTGTGGCACGACGTGCAGGTCTCGTTCACCTGCGCCGCGGCCTGGTTCTTCGGGTTCATGATGGTGGCGAACCCAGGGTCCTTCGTGTCGCCGCCCGCGTTGACGTGGAGCGAGCCCGGCCCGTGGCACGACTCGCAGGACACGTCCTTGACGAGCACCGAGCCATCCATGCTGGCGCGGCCATGCGGAGACGACATGAACTTGGTGGCGTGTGTTTCGTGGCATTGCTTACACGCGTCCGACCCTACGTACGTGGCGCCCGAGGGTGCCGCGGCAAAGGAATCGGACCAGCACGCGCCGCCGAGGAGTACCACCAAGACAACGCCTAGTGCAGCGAGGCACACTGCGCGTCCTCGGTTCATTGCGGCCCTCCGTGGAACGGGTTTTCCCGCGGCCTTGTCGTGGAGACGCCGAACTGTTTCGGGCGCGCGGGCAACCCGAGGAATCGAGTGAGGCGCACCATGCGTCAGGCTTCTCACCAGCTCGCGCATCGTTCGGTCCTCCCTCGCAACAGCACGGTGTTCGTGAACCTCTGTGATGGCACGTCAGGGCGGTTCGGGATTGCCCCAGCGCATTGCATCGGCCAGGAAGGTACTCATGCGTTAGGGGGCCAGCTATGCGACTTAGGGTGCAATAGGCTTTCGATCGCCGGAGGGCTTCTCGATCCCGCGCCCCTGTCAATGCGACACATATACAGTGATGTACTACTTCTAGTGCTCACTATGGCGTTCTAAAGAGGCCAACACAATTACCAAGTCGCATTGTGAGAAACGGTCCGTTTACGGCGGCGTCACACGAGCGCCGCACGGGTACGCCCATTGTCCCGCGCGGCCTCCACCCAACGGCCAATGCCGCCTCTGCGGGCATTCCCCTAAACGTCCTACGCGCGCAATCCGGCCGCCCAGCGATAGCAGGCCCGGGCAACCGGAATGGCGAGCACCACACCGGCACAGGCGAGCGCCGCGCCGGCCAGCGGTTCGCCGACGGCGTCCTGGAGTAATCCGCCCAAGCGATCGAGTGCCTCACGTGCGAGCCCTGCGCGTCCCCCATCGCCGAGGACGAAGGGCAAAGCGACCGCAGCGACAAGGAATCCCGCGAGGAATCCGCCCGCCACCTCGGGACTGCGCCACACGTCCCGCCAGCCGGCCGGCGCTGGGGCTGCCTCCGGCGTGGCCGCAGGACGCGTCAAGGTATCCACGGCGATGCGCGCCATCACCGCATCGGCAAAGTGGACGGCCGGCGGGGCCGGCTGCTCCACCCACGCCTCGAACGCGCGGTGCGCGTCCCAGGCTCGCGCACACGGTGCGCAGGTGGCGATGTGCGTGTGGAGACGCGTAGCATCGGGCGCCTCGCCCGGCGCTCCCCCGTCGAGCCAGCGCTCGACGCGCACGCAGAAGGAAGCGTCGCGATCATTCGCCGTCACGGCTCGCTCTCCTTTCCGCCCGCGCATACGCCTCGCGCAGGGTTGCGCGGGCCCGCGACAGGTGCGACTTCACGGTTCCCTCGGGCATCTCCAACACCTCCGCCACCTCTCGCACCGACCGGTCATGCCAGTAGAACAGCACCACCGCGGCGCGGCCCACCGGCGGCAACGACTCGAGGAGCACCGCCCACTGCGTCTCGTGCTCCTCCGCCGCGGGAGCCGCCGCCCGGTCGAGCACGCCGTCGAGTTCCGCGATCTCATGCTGGCGGCGCTGCGCTCCGCGTCGTTGCGCGTCCCACGCGACCCGCACGACGATGCGATGCATCCAGGTGGCGAACGACGCCTCGCCGCGAAACGCGGGCAGTGCCCGCCACGCCCGGACGAAGGCGTCTTGCGCGATCTCTTCGGCATCGCGCGCATCGCGCACCAACCGCCGCGCCAAGGCGCGCGCGCGCGGCGCATGCGCCTCCACGAGAGCGCGGAAGGCGCCCGCGTCGCCGGCACGCGCGGCATCCACCAGCTCGGATTCGTCGCGCGCGCCCGGGCTGGTGGCGGACGTCGGAGGCACGCTGGTGGCGGCGATCATCGTCAGGTGTGGACCGCAGGCCACGCCCTCGCGGTTTCAAGAAAATGCACGGGGCGAAGAATCGCACGTGCGGCGATTTCTGCAACCACCGGATCACCGGCCCCGGTCAGTACGGCCGACGCACACCGCAGCCGCATGCGCGGACCGCCGGGCGGCGCACCCACCCATTCAGAGGAGGATTCACGTCCATGCACAACGATCTCACCCCGCTCGTCGTCCTCGGACCGCTCCTGCTCATCGTCGGCGGCATCGTCCTGGGAGCCCTGCGTGCCCGGCACGGTTACCGCCTGCGGGAACTTGCGTTCAGGGAGCGGTTGGCGGCCATCGAACGCGGGGTCGACCCGGCTGCACTCCCCGCGCCCTCCGACGCGCCCCTCCCCGGAACCGGGGAGCGCCCCGCCGATCCGGCACAATTCTGGTACACGTTTGGCATCATGGCGCTGTTCGTGGGGGTCGGGATCGCGATCTTCCTGCGCTGTATCGCACCGCACGACGAGGCGTGGTTCCTCGGCATCGTGCCGGTGTTCAGTGGCGTGGGGTCCCTCGTGTGCGGGGCCCTCGTGGACCGGCGCGCCCAGCGGCGCTAGCTAGAACGACACGAATCGGCGCGCGATTCGCCCCTGGGAACTGCGGAGCGTCGCCCAGAACACGCCAGGCGCGGGTCGCCGGGCTCCGGCTGCCGCGAACCACCGCACCGCGTGGCTCCCGGCGTCGACCCATGCATCGAGGGCGGTCGAGACCAAGCGTCCGGTGACGTCGACGATGTCGAGCCGGACGCGCCCAGAGTGCGGAACCGAGAAGCGAAGCTGTCGGCCGTCGGACGACACCTGGAGCGTCCACTCCTCAGCGCCTGCGCCCGGGGAGACGACGGAGGTGAGCTGGGTGTCGTCCCACCGCGCGAGTCCCGCGGACGGACGCGCGCCGGCGAAGGAAAACTCGCCGCCGGCGTACAATCCGGTGCCCCACACCGCCAGGACGTTGACGCCGGGATCCCCGCGCAGCGGGTCGGCACCGCAGGCGCCGGTGCCGGATCCCATGGCGCGCCAGCGGGCACCGTTCCAGCGCGCGATGTTCGCGGCAGGCACACTGTCCGCCTGCGAGAAATTGCCGCCGGCGATCAGACTGTCGCGATAGGTCACCAACGCGCGGACGGCCGGGAGCACGCCCTCGGCTTGGACGCCGGCACCGAGCGCCGACCACTGCGTGCCATCCCACGCGGCAACCGCACCCGCCGCAATGCCCCCCGCCCCGCTGAAGCTGCCCCCGACCGCGAGCGCGCTCCCGAACGGCGCGAGCGCATAGACGATCGGAATGCCGGTCCCCGACACGCCGCTGCCGAGTGCGCTCCACGTGGTGCCGTTCCACCGCGCGATCGCCGAGGCCGGCACCGAGTTCATCGTGCTGAATTCCCCGCCGGCCACCAACTGCCCGCCATGGGACTGCAGCGCGTACACGGTCGGGACCGCAAAGCTGCCGAAGACGCTCGCCGACCCGACCGTCTGCCAGGCGGCCCCCGTCCATCGTTCGACGGCGCCGAAGCGCGCCCCGCTGGTTGGCTGCAGATTGCCACCGGCGAAGAGCTGTCCGTTATGCACCGCCAGGCACGAGTACGCGCCCGTGGCTCCCCCGGGCG
>JBGATO010000053.1:0-25494 GCA_044229145.1 Candidatus Eiseniibacteriota bacterium
GTAGTTGACGTGACTCTTCACTGTCTCGTGACGAAGTGTCTTCGACGTGTTGAAGCTGACGTGGGACGTCGAACCGATCGGGTTGTAGGGATCGAGCACGGCGCGAATGGGCCGCTCGCCTGCCATCGCCTGTGTAATGCCGGCGGTGATCCGCTCGCACGCCATGTCGGCGAGCTCCTGGAACATGAGCTGGGCTGGATAGGTGCCGCCCTTGCAGACGAGGCAGGTGTCCAGCCACTCCTTGGTCACGCGCTTGAGTTGGCCGAAGAGGTGGAGCTTGGGTTCTTCGCCTGGATCGCGCCACTTGGTGTAGAGCAGGCGCTGTGCGAGGTGGAAGAGCAGCGTGGAGCGCCGGAGATCGCCCGTGTGCACGAGATTCAGGTGCACCGGCTCTCCGATGATGCCGGCGTTCTGCGTCACCGACGGTCCGACGAGGTCCGGCGTGAGTTCGAGGATGGAGTCGGCGGTGAAGGACGCAGAGATCGTCTCCTGCGGTAACTCCACGCGGTACCCTTCCACTCGCGGGAAGGTGATCTCCAGCGCGTCACGCTCGGGCCGCACGGCCTTGACGTGTATCGTCTCACGCGGCGGCTGCGGCGGCGCGACGACGGGCTTGGCGGTGAAGTTGAACGGGATACCGAGCACGTCGGCGTACTCGACGTTGAACAGGCCTTCCTCGTTCAAGTCGTACGACTGGCGCCGCAGCGCACGGCCGATGACCTGCTCGCACAGGAGCTGCGTGCCGAAGGCGCGGACGCCGAGGACGTGGGTGACTGTGTTCGCGTCCCAGCCCTCGGTGAGCATCGCGACGGAGACGACACATCGCACTTGCTCGCCGAGTTGACCTCGCTTGCCCACGGTGTTCATGACTTCGCGCAGGAGGGCGGTGTCGGTGAGGTTCTCGGCTCGGCGCTTGTCGCCATCGCGCTCGACGATCTCGCGCTTGAAGCGAGCGATCTCGTCTTCGGCCATCTCGCGGAATTTGTCGTCGAGCGACTCGCCGGATTCCAGCTGCACGCTGTCTATCAGTAGCGTATTGGGCCGTGGCAGAGGATTCCCATGCTCATCAAAGTTCCGGAACAGATCGAGCCGGCCGGCCACGTAGGTCGACGTATCATCTTCCTGCTTCCGGCGAAAGCCAGAGACGTATTCGCATACCAACTTAGAGACGGCCGTATTGCTGCAGACGATGATGAAGCAGGGAGGCACGCTAACTCCGCGATCGCGCCACAGATCAAACGTCTTCTTGTAGTGACCGTATAACGCCTCGAGTGCCGTCTGTAGCTCGACCGGGATGCTGAGAGGATCGTGCTCCTTGCCCTTCTTCAGACCAGTCTTTGGCATGCGCTTGCCGATGTACTTCCACAGATCCCGGAACTTCGGCATCTCTTCGCCCGGGATGTTGTCTGCAACGGGCACGCGCGGCAGCTTCACGACCCCGCACTCGATAGCGTCCATCAGCGAGAAGTCGCTCATGGTCCACGGGAAGAGCGTGCCTTCGGCGTAGCCGGAGCCGCTCAGGAAAAACGGCGTTGCGGACAGGTCGAACACCCAATTCAACCCGAGCTTGCGATTGACCGCTTCCAGACCCGAAATCCACAGGCGGGCTGCCTCGTTGTTCCGCTCGGCTTCTTGCCTCGCCTCGCCGGCGAGCGGCTCGTCGTCGTCGCCGTCGGGCTTCTCGCGGTAGCAGTGATGCGCCTCGTCGTTGAGCGCCAGGATGTTCTTCATGCCCATCAGGTCTTTCATGACCCGCTGGATCATCTGGCCTTCGGTTTCGCGTGTGTCGATGGCTGCGCCGCCCCGACCCTGCAGCAACTGTCTGCCGCCCTTCGACAACTCGAGCCGTTCCCGCAGCTTGAAGGCGTGATAGTTGGTGATGACGATCTTCGCGCGGTTGATGTCCTCGCGCATGTCGCTCGGCACGATGTTGAAACGGTCGTAGTAGTTGTCCGGGTCGTTCGGCTGGAGCACCCGAAGACGGTCCTTGATCGTCAGCCCCGGGGTCACCACGAGAAAGCCGCGAGTGAACCGCTTGCCATTCGGATGCCGGACTGCGTTCACGGTCTGCCATGCGATGAGCATGGCCATCACGGTCGTCTTGCCGGCGCCGGTCGCAAGCTTGAGCGCCAACCGCATCAGTTCCGGATTGGCAGACGCGTTGGCGGCTGCGAGATGTTCGAGGAATCGTGCGCCGTCCTTGCCGACGTTGGGCGCGACTTCGGTAAGCCAGATCGCGGTCTCGACGGCTTCAATTTGACAGAAGAACAGCCGGTTCGAGTCGCCAGACTTGGAGCGCCAGTGTTGCAGGAGTCGTGCAGTCTCTGGACTGACCCGCCAATCGGCGGGGTTCGGAATCTCCCGCCACCGATCGACGAGAATCCGGAGTCCGTTGATGACCGGCGTCGGATCGTAGCGTTGCGCGTCTGTGCTGAGACCCGCCCCCTCGTCGAAGAGAATCGCGGCCTGTTCGGCCTTTCCCTTCTGCTTCTTGGGGCGCGGAATCGGCGTGATCAGCGACACCGAGCGGCGCTTTTCGACAAGCTGTTGGGTCGGCTGCCCAGACTCGTCGAGCTCCCAATGACGAGCCGGATATTCGTAGGGCGAATTGACGATCGGGTGATCGAAGAACGGGTTGCTCATCACGAGTCTCTCAGGGGGAAGGCTCGGCGTCGCGACCGGGCATCGTCGGGAAGATGCCACAGCCGCGCTACGACGCAAGGTATCACGATGTGATCGCTACCGCATCGAGACTTGCCTCCAGCCGTGAATATCGGGGTCAAACTCCTCGATATTGGCATTCTCCACGAACTCCAGGAGCGCGTGGGCTACAGCGATCGCCTTGGACTTGCGCGGCGGAATCGCACCGGCCGGAATCCGAGGCGGCACCAGACAACTCGGGCAACCGTCGCGACATCCACAGGACTCCGCGATGCGGATTCCGGTTCGCACTACCTCCGGCCAGAGATCGAGAGCCTTCTCCGCCACCCCAATGCCTCCAGGAACCGTCTCGTACACATAGACCGTGAATGGAGGCTTGATCGTCGACAGCGTGCCGAGATCGTGGCGATCGCACGGGATCACGAACGGCGACCCGACTCGCATGATCTGCTCGAATCCGAAGAGGTCCTCGGGGTCGTGTTCTCCTGGCAGGTCTGACCAGTCGGAGACTTCCAGCCAGAATCCGCGCACTTGAGACCGTCGTGCCTGATCGCTGCGAACGTCGTCTTGAATGTCGCCGCTGCGAGTGTCGATCACCTTGTAGCCGGCGAAGTTCTCGAAGACTGTGACCTTGCCGTAGCAGGCGGACAATGCTTCGTTCCATCGGCGACCCTGCAGCACTTCCGATCCCTGGGTTACCGTGTAGAAGATGCCATCGGTTCGCAGATGACTCTCGGCGTCTTCGAGCAAGAGCTCACCCGCACCTTGAGCGGTCACGCGGTATCGCTTGCCGAAATGGTTGTAAATCGCTCCCACGTATGCTTCTCGGAATGCCTGTACATCAGACATGGTGCCGAGCTCTTTGCCCTTGTACGTGAGCTTGTACATCGCCCCGCCGCCGGAGCGAAGATTGAGCCTGTTGTACGGCGGCTTGTGGCCACCCATCGGCTTGACACCGTCCGACGCCGCTCGTGCGTATGCGAGGAACGGCTCTCCAATCTTCTCGCTGAGCGAGTCATCGAGATCGTGATCCACCTCGTGGAGAAGGAAGGGCAAGTGCTTGCGCATCAGCTCTTCGTTGTCCACGCCGATCAGGATTTCGTCGAGCGGCTTGTCGAGAAACGCATCGATATTGCTCGCGAAGAACCGATCGAACGGGTTGTTGAAGGCGTAGAAGATGACATAGGCCTTCTTCTTCCAGCTTCGGCCCGTCCGCCCGATCCGCTGCCACGCCGAGAGCACGCTGTCGGGGAATCCCGCAAGAATGCAAGCATCGAGCCGGCCAATGTCGATGCCGATCTCCAGCGCGTTTGTGGTGAAGACAACGCGATACTTGCCTGACCGCATGCCGTCTTCGATGTCACGTCGAAGCTCAGGACTGTAGCCACTCCGGTAGGGTACGATCACTTCTGGATCGATGCCGCGCTCAGGCGCCTCTTGCTTCGCGCGAATCGTCGCCTCTTCCGCGAACTTGCGAGACGGGCAGAAGATGAGTGTCGAGAGATCACGCGACGCACACGCCAGCGCTGCCTTCACGATACGGACGCGATAGATCTCGTGAAAATTGAAATCGGGAATCGCTGGCTCGACGAAGGCAAACTCACGCTCCGGCCGCATGGCGGTCTGGCATCTCACCAACGTGCAGTCGCGACCAGTGAGCCGGTAGGCGTGCTCCTTGGCATTGCCACAGGTCGCGGTGGCAAGAATAACCTGTGGGTGACACCCGAGGGTTTCGAGCTTGGTCAGGAATCGCCGCATCAGAAGCGCGACGTTCGTGCCGAAGAAGCCGCGGTACTCGTGAATCTCGTCGATAATGATGAGACGCAGGTTGCGAAGATAGTTCTCCCACTGCTCGGACCAACCGAGAAAGCTGTACTGCAACATCTCAGGATTCGTGAGCAGCAGGGCCGGCGGATTGTCCTTCAGGAGCTTCCGGTGCTCCGCTTCCGTGTCGCCGTCGAATACCCACGAGTCGATAGCTTGACCGCGCCGGGCGAGAGGCCCGGCAAGGTCTTCGAATTGGCGACGTTGGTCGTTTGAGAGCGCCTTCATCGGGTGCAACATCATGGCATGCAGCCGCGGTTCCTTGAGAATTGCCTCGACAAGTGGCACGGTAAAACAGAGGGTTTTGCCGCTCGCGGTCGGAGCTTCAAGGACGACATCCTCGCCGTTTCGGATTCGGCGAATCGCTTCTGCCTGATGCACGTACAGTTGGGTGATTCCTTGAGCCTCAAGCGACTGGCGGACGGGCTCGGGAAGCGACTGAAGGAACTCGGGTGGCGCGAATTCGGCAGGTACACTGGCCACTGATCGAGTCAGCACCCGGTCAGCCTTCTCTTCTGCCTGGTCGCGCAGTGCATCAAATTCGCGCAGGGTCTGGAGCAGGTCTTCCATTCGAACACACTCCTCGGAGATGAGCGAGGCATGTGCTACTTGAATCCTCGCTGCTCGCGTTGGAGGTACCGCCGTAGCGATAGCGGGTGGGTCCGACAGGAATGAATTTGAGTGATACTTGGAGGTGCGTTAGACCACTTAAGTAGAATGCCGTAGCGCAGGCAGTATGGCGCCGTTCGAGCCACTACGTCGAAAGCTGACCAGGGCGCGCCACACCCCGCAATTGCAGCGTTCAACTGCCATCGCCTTATGCATTAATGCACTTCCGCGGCGCTGCCGATGGTCCTGGGCGGTGGCCGCGAGCAGTGACACCATGTCGATGCTCGCCGCGTCTCCCTTGGGAGGAACCACCGTGCCGCCGTTTGGCCGTCACATGCTCGCGCAGTGGAAGCTCGACCCCGCCTACACGTATCTGAATCACGGCACGGTGGGCGCACCGCCGCGCGTCGTGCTCGAGGCGCAGCAGCGCATTCGCGATGAATCCGAGGCGCATCCCGCGCAGTACCTGCTGCGCGAACTCAACGGCCTCGACGGCTGGCCGCGCGAGTTGCCGGGACGCATGCGCCAAGCTGCCGCGCCGGTGGCCGCATTCCTCGGCGCGCGCGCCGAGGACACCGTCTTCGTCGAAAACGTCACCGCCGGCTGCAACGCGGTGCTGCGTTCCCTCTCCTTGCAGCGCGGCGACGAAATCCTCGTCACTGACCGCGCGTACGGT
Source organism: Candidatus Eiseniibacteriota bacterium (assembly GCA_044229145.1). Lineage (GTDB taxonomy): Bacteria > Eisenbacteria > RBG-16-71-46 > CAZEPH01 > CAZEPH01 > JBKJUD01. The sequence goes on from JBGATO010000053.1 coordinate 5,771, forward strand.
GCCGTCGTCAACGCGTCGGAGTACGTCGCGCGGCGCGCCGGTGCAACCGTGAAGACGGTCGAGATCCCGTATCCCACCACCGGGCCGCAACAGATCGCCGACGCGGTGATGGCCGGCGTCACCGCCGCCACGCGTCTGGTCTTCGTGGACCACATTGCGGCAGAAAGTGCGCTGCTATTTCCGGTCGCCGAGATCGCGCGGCGCTGCCGCGAGCGCGGCGTCGCCGTGCTAGTCGACGGCGCCCACGCGCCGGGCGCGATCGCACTCGACATCCCCTCGACTGGCGCGGACTGGTACGCGGCGAACTTGCACAAGTGGTGCATGGCGCCACGCAGCGCCGGCATCCTGTGGGCGCCGCCCGAGCGCCAGCACGACCTGCATCCGCCGAGCGTCTCGTGGGGGTTCGACCTCGGATTCACACGCGAATTCGACTGGGTGGGCACGTTCGATCCGTCGCGCTTCCTCGCGGCGCCGGACGGTATCGCCTTCATCCAGAGTTTCGGCGAGGGCGTCGTGTTCGCCGCGAACCATGCACTCGCGTGGGCCGGCGCCCAGCACTTGGCGGCGCGGTGGGAAACGACGCTCGGCGTGCCGGAAGAATGCGTCGGGACGATGATCACGGTGCCGCTGCCGGCACGCGCCGGCTCCACGCGCGACGACGCCATGCGGCTGCGCGCCGCGCTCTACTACGACGACCAAATCGAAATCCAGATGCACGCGTGGCGCGGCCAGCTGTGGGTGCGACTGTCGGCGCAAATCTACAACGATCTCGACGATGTCGAACGATTGGCGAGCGCGGTGCTCGCCCGCATCTGATCGCACAGCCGAAGGAGTTCAGGCGATGAGACGATTCGCATGTGCACTCGCGGTGATGGTGTCCGCATACGGCGGATTCGGCGTCACGGCGCGCGCCGCCGAGCCGTCCGCCCACCTGCCGCTCGGCGGCCCCGCACCCACCGTCACCAGCGAAGCGCAACTGCGCGATTTCCTCGACGAACTCGAGGCGCAGGAACTCCTCGTCTACGAAGGCTTCAATCTCGAGAGCTACTATCAGTGGCGCGGGCTCGAACCGCACTTCGTCGCGCCGTTCGCGCGCTTCGCCAACGACATTCGCAATCGCCGGGACTACGCGGCAGTCATCGAGCAGTGGCGCGGCAAGGTGACGGACGCGACGCTGGCCCGGCGGCTCGATTTGCACCATCGCGACTTCTTGCAGTCGCGCGCCGATCCCGCGCAGGTCATCGCGCTGACCGACGCGCAGACCGCGGTGCAGGACAGCGCCACCGCGTTCCGCTTCCACCTCGGCGACTCGACGACGACGCAGACCGGCATCAGCGAAATCCTCACCAACGAACCGGATCGCGCGAAGCGTCGCGCCGCGTTCGTCGCGCTCACGCAGGCCGGTGAGGCGCGCGCGGCCAGCATCGTGCACTGCATGGAGCTCTACGACGCCATCGGCAAGCAGGAAGGCTTCGCCAACGGCGCCGAAGCGGGACTCGCCGCAGCCAGCCTCACCCGCGCGCAAGTGCTCCGCGACCTCGACGCCTTCGAGAAGTCGACCCGTCCGATCCTGCAGGCGATGTGGGCACAGGCGAAGCGCGACCTCAAGGTCGATGCGCTGCAGCCATGGGACGTCGACTACTGGCTGCACGTGCAAGAACTCGCCGGCGGCGACGACGCGTGGCCGCGCGAGCCGGGCGTCGAACGCATGTTCGCCCTGATGCGCGACCTCGGATTCCGTCCGGATTCATTGCCGATCGACGTGAAGGTGCTCGACGTGCCGGTCGGCGGCATCACGTTCCCGGTGCGTCCGCCCTACGAGGCGCGGCTGCTGACCAATCCGTTCACCGGCTCGAACTTCTACGAGACGATGTTCCACGAGTACGGCCACGCGCTCAACACGGTGTACACCGACAAGTCGCTCTCACCGATCTTGCTGTTTGGCGATGAGACGCCGATGAGCGAAGGCGTCGCCGAATGCCTCGGACACTTCGCCTACGATGCCACATGGCTGGAGCACGCCGCCGGCGTGTCGCCCGAGCGCGCCGCGCAACTCGAGCGCGTCGGCAAGATGCAGCTCTTGCTCTGGCTGCGCCGGTCGATCTGCCTCAACGCCTATTTCGAGGTCAGCGCGTACGGCAACCTGCACCAGAATCTCGACTCGTTGTACGCGGCGACCTACGCGCGGTTCGCGGGCACGCCGTTGCCGCCGGGCCACTACTTCGGCTATCGCGACATCTTCGCGACGGGGCCGCTGTACTTCCAGTCGTACCTCTACGCCAACATGATCGCGACACAGTTCCGCGAGGCGATGCGCGCGCAGTTCGGCGTCGAAGACTTGAGCCGCGAGCCACGAGTGGCCGAGTGGTTGACGCGATACGCGTTCGGGCCGGGTGGCAGCGTGCCATGGCCGGAGAAGATGGTGCAGGCAACCGGCACACCTCTCAGCACCGAGGCGTTGTCCCGCTACTTGGCGGGCGCGATGCCGGCGAGCGCCGCGAAGAAGAAGTAGCGGCTACGCGGCGGCGGCGCGCGTTGCCACCGCCGCGTGCCGGGGGAAGAAGACGCGCGCCGTCGTGCCTGCACCGGGCGCACTGTCGAGCGTCACTGCCCCGCCCGCTTGCTGCACGATCGCGTACACCGTGGCCAAGCCAAGCCCGCTGCCGCGCGACTTTTCCTTGCGCGTGAAGAACGGCTCGAACGCGCGACGCAGAGTTTCCTCGTCCATCCCACAACCGCTATCCGCCACGGTGAGTGCAACGTACTCGCCGGCCGGCACGCCGAGACGTGCCGCCTCGTCGGACAGCGTCGCGCGGCCGAGCGACACCCGCACCGTGCCGCCTTCGTTCATCGCCTCGCATGCGTTGGTCACGAGGTTCATCAAGACCTGTTCGAGTTGCATGGGATCGCACACGATCTCGCCTATTTCGTCGTCGCAGTCGATCGCCAGCGCCACGCGATCGGGCAGAAGCCGCGCGAGCAGCGACGCGCTCTCGTGTGTCACCGCCGCCGGATTGACGACTTCGGGCACCACCAACTGTTGGCGCCCGAACGCGAGCAACTGCCGGGTGAGGCGCGCCGCGCGCTCGCTCGCCTCGCCGATGGCCGCAAGCGATCGCGCGTCGGCGCTGTCGGGCGCCGCCTTCGCCGCGAGCCTCATGGTGTGACCGAGAATCACGGTCAGCAAGTTGTTGAAGTCGTGCGCGACACCGCCGGCCAAGCGCCCGATCGCTTCCATCTTTTGCGACTGCCGCGCTTGTTCTTCGAGACGCAGCCGCTCGGAGACGTCGACCGCGAACACCAGCACGGCATCGTGGCCGTTGTATTCGATGGCGTGCGCGTCGACCTCGACGTCCACCTCGCGCCCGCCATGACCGCGATGCCGCGTGAGCCCGGACGAGACGCCGTCCTCGCCGAGTGGCGGGAACGGCGCGGCGCCCTCCGCGGCGAGGTCGCGGTCGCGCCGCGTCTCGAGCTCGGCCCGCGTGTAGCCGTAGAGTTCGCAGGCGGCGAGGTTGGCGGCGAGCAGCGCGCCGTCACCGCGGTCCGCCACCCACATCGGATGCGGATTACCCTCGAACAAGAGCCGATAGCGGCGTTCCGATGCGAGGGCGGCTTGTTGCCGTGCGTAGGCCGACTGAATCATCGAGAACCGCACGAGCAGCAAGCCGATCAGCAACAACGCCATCGCCGAGCACGCCCACTCGGCGTACGTCGTCCACCGGTCGACGTGTGCGGCGTAGGCGGACAGCTGGCTGCTTTCTGCATCGATGCGGCTTGCGAGCTCCTCGAACAACGGGTCCACCCGCTCGCCGTCGAACCGTTCGGCGGCGTCGCGTTTGCCGGCGCGCAAGAGGCCGAGCTGGTCGCGGGTCACCACCGAGTAGCGCGCGGCGAGGGTTTCCAGCGGGGAGTGGCGCGCCGCCCGCGGCACCAACGTGCGATAGTCATGCAGCAAGCGGGAGAGTTCGCGGGTGAGCGCGGCGTGCGTCACGAGGGTGGAGGTCGAGGCCGATTCGCCCTGCGTCGCCCACTCGAGGTTGCTCATGGCGTAGAGGCGAGATTCGACACGTGCCAAAACGGTGACCGCCTGCTGGGCGCGGGTCGAGGTGGTGTGCAAGCGGCTGAGCCCCGCCACCGTGGCGACGGCGACGAGCGCGATCAGCAGCAGGACCGTTCGGGGGGTCCAGTGGAGCTCGGCATGGTGAAGCGGCGACACGCGATTCCCTCGCGAACCCACGGCGCGCCAGGCCTGGCGTCCCGGCGGAGCATCTGTCTAGATATCGGCCGGCGGGCGCCTGGCGCGAACCGAATCCTGGCCGGGCCCACGCTCGAGCTGCAACCTCTCCCGGCGCGAGCCCGTCTACCCAGCGCGCCCATCCCGACGGATGGGTCGCTCCCATCGTTTTCCGGCCCTCGGCCCGCCGTGCCGTGCCGGACCTGCCGCCCGATCGTGCGGCCGCCAACGCACTACCACACGCAGGAGGTTCGAGCATGCTGTCCATTCGCGGCTTGGTGAAGGTGTATCCGGGGCCGGTGACCGCCCTGAATGGCGTCGATCTCGACGTGGCGCCCGGCATGTTCGGCCTGCTCGGCCCCAACGGCGCCGGCAAATCGACCTTCATGAAGATCCTCGCCGGGCTGCTCGAGCCCACCGCCGGAACGGTGACGCTCGACGGGGCCGACATCCTGACCAAGCCGGAGGCGTTGTGGCCGCGGCTCGGCTACCTGCCGCAGGAGTTCGGCTTCTACCCGCACCTCACCGGCGAGGCGATGCTCGCCCACATGCTGACGCTCAAGGGCGTGCAGTCGCCCGGCGGCCAGAAGAAGCTGGTCGCGGACCTCCTCGACCGCGTGAACCTGACCTTCGCGGCCAAGCGCAAGGTGAAGGGCTATTCGGGCGGCATGCGGCAGCGGCTCGGCATCGCGCAGGCGCTCGCCGGCGACCCGCGCCTCATCATCGTCGACGAACCCACCGCCGGCCTCGACCCCGAGGAGCGCATCCGCTTCTACCGGCTGCTCAGCGAGTTGGCGCAGGACCGCATCGTGTTGCTATCCACCCACATCGTCGAAGACGTCGCGGTGCTGTGCCCACGCTTTGCGGTGATCCGCGGCGGGCGCCTGATCGCACAGACGCGGCCGACCGAGGCGCGCGCCGCCATCGCCGGCCACATCTTCGAAGGCACCGTGTCCGCCGGCGAACTGCCGCAGCTGCGCGCCGAGCGCATGGTGACGCAGGCGTTGCTGGTCGAGGGCCGCAACCGCGCCCGCATCTACGAACCGAGCGGCGAGCCGCCGGCCGGCTTCGTCCCCGTCGCGGCAACGCTCGAGGACGCCTACCTCGTGATGATGCGCCTCGGCGCGCTGCCCGAGCGCGACGGCTTGGGCCAGGTGAGCGACGGGTCGATCACGACGTCCGCCGTGGAGGTGCGCTCATGAACCTGAAGCGCCTCGCAACCTGCGCGGCGGTCGAGGTCCGCAACAGTGTGACGCGACCGCTGTTCTGGTTCCTCACGCTCATCGTGTTCCTCTTGGCGTGGGGATTGTCGACAGGATCGGTGCAGATTTCCTCGGGCGACAGCACCGTCGGCGGCACCAAGGCCTGGATCACCTCCGAGTACGCGCAGACGCAGATGATGTCGTTCGTCGTGCTGCTCTTCTACGGCTTCTTCATCGCGGTGGGCGGCGGTCTGACGTTGCTCAACGACCGCGAGAACAAGGTCGATGTCCTGCTGCACTCGACACCGCTCACGCCCGGCGAATACGTGTGGGGACGCTACGCCGGCGTGCTGGCCTCGTTCTTCGCCATCTTCGCCGTGCATGTGGTGGCGAACGCGTTCTTCAATCACATCGTGCCGCAGGCGCGCGCGGTGGAAATTCGCGGACCGTTCGACCTCCTGAATTATCTGAAGCCGGTGGTGTTCATCGGGCTGCCGTTCCTGGTGTTCTTCGCCGGTGTGTCGATGTGGATCGGCGAACGCTCACGCAACGCGGTGGTGGTGTTCGTGCTGCCGGTGGCGGCGCTGCTCGCGTGCGGCTTCTTCCTGTGGACGTGGTCGCCGTCGTGGCTCGACCCACGGGTCAACAAGATCCTGCAAGTCGTCGAGCCGAGCGGCTACCGCTGGTTGAACGAGACGTTGCTGAAAGTGGACCGCGGCGTCGCCTACTACAACAAGGCGGCGGTGGCGTACGACGGGCTGTTCTGGCTGAACCGGCTGCTGTTGATCGCCGGGGCGGCGCTCGCGGTGTGGGGCACGCAGCGCAGCGTCGCGGCGTCGATGCGCGGCGCGGTGACGTCGGCGAAGCAGCCGGCGGCGGGTGCGGCGGCGGTTTCGAAAGCACCGGAAGAGAGCGGCAGCCTGCTCGATCTCGGCATGCGCGGCGGGCCTCTGCGCTTCCTCGACGGCGTCAAGGCGGTCGGCCGCGCCGAGGTACGCGAGCTGTTGTCGAGCCCCGGCATGTACATCTTCATCCCGCTGATCCTGATCCAAGTGCTCGGCACCGTGTTCACGGCGGTCGGCCCGTTCGACACGCCGCTGTTGTTCGTGCCGGGGACGATGGCGGTGGGAATCGCCAGTCAAATCACGACGCTGGTGTGCCTGCTGCTGATGTTCTACACCGTGGAATCGCTGCGGCGCGAGCGTGGCGTCGGGCTCGACGGCATCCTCTACGCGACGCCGCTGCGCACCGGCGCATTCCTCGCCGGCAAGGTGATCGCCAACAGCGTCATCGGCGCGACGATCCTCGCGGCGGCTTTGCTGGCATGCGCCATCGGCCTCGCGGTGCAGCACACGGTGCCGTTCTCGGTGATGCCGTTCGCGCTCGTGTGGGGCCTCATCGTCATCCCGACGTTCCTGGTGTGGACGGCGTTCGTGATGGCGGTGTACGCGGTGACCGGCGAGCGCTACACGACGTACGCCCTCTCGCTCGGCATGCTGATCTTCACCGGGTACCGCGCGCTCACCGACAAGATGAACTGGGTGGGCAACTGGCCGCTGTGGAACGCGCTGCGCTGGAGCGACATCGCGCCGTTCGAAGCGGATCGCATCGCGCTCTTGCTCAACCGCGTGTTGTATCTCAGCCTCGCGGTCTTCCTCACCGCGCTCGCGGTCCGTTTGTTCGCGCGCCGCGGCGCGGATCCGGTGCGCGTGCTGCACCGCGTGCAGCCGGGACAGCTGGTGCGCTCGTCGTGGCGGCTGGCGCCGTACATGCTGGTGCCGGTGATCGTCGCGGTGACGCTCGGCTTCCAAGTCGGCAGCGGCTTCGAGGGCAGCAAGCAGAAGAAGGCGGCGAAGAACTACTGGGGCAAGAACGTCAAGACGTGGCTCGACGCGCCGCTCCCCGACATCGCGCGTGCCGACATCGCGGTCACCATGAATCCGGAGAACAGCGGCATCGTGAGCGATGGCACGCTGGTGCTCGCGAATCCGCTCGACGAACCGATGGCGCGCTTCCCGATGACCATCGGCCTGCACTGGAAGCACGTGAAGTGGACGATGAACGGCAAGCCGTACACGCCGGAAGATCGCCAGCATCTGTTCGTGTTCACGCCGCCGGCTCCGCTCGCCCAGGGCGACAGCGTGGCCATCGGCTGGCACTTCGACGGCCGCTATCCCGATGGCGTGTCGAAGAACGGCGGCAATCAGGACGAGTTCATCCTGCCGAGCGGCGTCGTGCTGACCGGTTTCCGTCCGACGTTCATGCCGGTGCTCGGGTTCGTGGAAGGCGTCGGCGAGGACAAGGAGAACCAGTCCGATCCCAAGTGGTATCCGCGTGACTACTACAAGGGCATCACGCGCGGCGCGTACGGCGCCACCGCGTGGTTCCCGGCGCGCATCCGCGTCACCGTGCCGCAGGACTTCACCGCGAACTCGGTGGGCGTCTGCACCGCAAATGTGGTGCGCGACGGCCTGCGCACGCAGACGTGGGAAACCGATCACCCGGTGAAGATCCTCAACATCGTCGCCGGCCGCTGGCAGGTGAAGCGCGGACGCGAGAACACCGCCGTCTACTACAACGCGCAGCACCCGTACAACATCGACGAGATGGTGCACGCGCTCGACGCATCGCGGAAGTATTTCTCCGAGTGGTTCCTGCCGTATCCATGGCGCGAGCTCAAGCTGTCGGAGTTCCCCGGCATGGCGGGGTACGCGCAGGGCTTCGGCACCGACATCACGTTCAGCGAGAACATCGGCTTCCTCACGCGCAACACCGCGAAGACCGACGCGACGTTCCTGGTCACCACGCACGAAACGGCGCACCAGTGGTGGGGCAACATCCTCACGCCGTACAACGGCACCAACGGCGATTTCCTGTCCGAAGGCATGGCGCACTTCTCGACACTGCTGCTGTTCGAGCAGGTGCGCGGGCCGCGCGGCCGCATGGAGTTCGCCAAGGGCATCGAGGCGCGCTACAACGACCGCCGCCGCATCGACAGCGAGCGGCCGATGTACGACGTCGACGGCAAGCGGCCGTCGGACACCACCGTCATCTACGACAAGGGCGGCTGGGTGTTCTGGATGCTGTACGACTTCATGGGCCACGACCGCGCGCTGGCCGGCGTGCGCAACTTCATCCAGACGTGGAGTGCGTCGCGGGACCACGCCGCGTTGCAGGACTTCGTCGCCGCGATGCGTCCGTACGCGGCGGATCCGGTGGCCTACGATGCGTTCGTGCAGCAGTGGTTCGACCAAGTCGTGGTGCCGGAGTACAAGCTGGCGGACGCCCACAAGGCGAAGCGTGGCGCGGGCTACGACGTGACGGTGACGGTGCGCAACACCGGCGCCGCGCGGATGCCGGTGGAGGTCGCGGCAACGACGGCAGGCGATCGCTGGGTGACGCCGAAGAACACCCACACGCCCGGCCGCTGGGCGCAGGCGGCGAGCTATCGTGACGCGCGCGCCACGGTGACGCTCGGCGCCGGCGAGTCGAAGACGGTGACGCTGCACTGCGCGTTCGACCCGGCGAAGATCGTCGTCGACCCGGACGTGCGCGTGTTGCAGCTCAATCGGAAGAACGCGGTGGCGTCGTTGTAGACACGGCATCTCGCCAGTCGCGCCTCCACGACGCCGGGCGCGGTCGTGGCTCCCGCCTCGCACCGCGCCCGTCTGTCATTCCCGAAGGCCGACGACCGCCGGCCTGAACTGCGTTATCACTCGACGAGGACTTTGCTACTCGGCAATGGAACCGGCGTGGTGATTACCCGCATCGGCGGCGGATGATTCAACGTGCCGGGTTCGTCCCCGTTGCTGCGCGGGATCGAGGTGCCACCGCCGTCGCTGCCACCGCTCAGATCGTACTGCGGTTCCGGATACGGGTTCAGAGTGTTGGGATCGGCGTTCGCCATGCCCACGCGCAAATCTGGCCCCGCCGGCGGAGCGTTGGGCGGCAGCGTGACGCCGGAGATCACCAGAGACGAGGGCTGTCCCGGGAGATGCTCCGCGTAAATGGCGAGCGTCACCGCGCCCTCGAAGTAGCTGCCCGCCGGCGTCTGCGGGACCGGCCAGGCATCGATGGGCGCGACACCGCGGTCCGCGAGGAAGTTCTGCCCCGGCGCGACGTACGGGTTCGGTTCGAGGACGACGGGACGGTCACGCAGCGTCGTGGTGCGCATCGACGCCAGCATGCCCGGAACCGACGGCGGCCCCGCGAGCAACTCGTCGAGCACGAGCCCGCCGTAGGACCGCGGCGTCGCGCGCGATGCCGCGACGGCGGCCTCGAGCGACACGTCGGCGCGATTCAGAAAACGGCCGGTGAGCGCATCGTATGGCCGGCCGCCGCGTGAGTAGAGCTGCACGCCCAGCATCGCCATCGTCCCCATCTCGCCTTCGAACGTGAACGGATTGCCGGACGAGGCGCCGCTCTCCGACATCATGCCGGCCGGCGTGTAGCCGTAGCGCGCGACGACGGTGTGGGCGTCGTTGGTGAGAGCGAGCGTGTTGCCGCGCTCGTCGAAGTGGTAGTAGAGCCGCGCGCCGGAGGCGCCGTCGATGCTGTAGAGCAATCGTCCGTCAGGCGTCCACACGAAGTAACGCACCGCGCCGTTGCGGGTGCGCGCGGCGAGTGTCGGACGATCGGTCGCGTCGTTCCACGTGAAGACATCGCTCGTCGCGCCGGAGACGGCGGTGAGCGGGCGGCCGAGCGCATCGTACGTCCACTCGGTGGTGGCGCCACTCTCGGTGCACGACAGCATCCGCCCGGCACGATCCCAGACGTAGCTGCGCATAGCATCGTGCGTGACACGACCGGCGGCGTCGTACGCCCACCCGGCATCGGTGATCTGCGACGCGGCGTCGACGGTGTGGACGCGCGTGGTGTCCTGGCGCGGCGGATCGAGCGTGCCCCGCCGCGTCGCGTGCACGACGCGGCCCATGCCGTCGCGCAACAGCGCCGTGTCGACGAGCGTGTCGCCCGGTGCGCCGACATCGACGCGACGGGTCTCGGCGCCTGCGGCGTCGCGCGCCAGCGACGTCGACTCATCGTTCGGCCGCACGATCTGGGTCAGAGATCCGGCGGCATCGTACGCGAAGGTCGTGAGTCCGCCGAGCCAGTCTTGCACGCTGGTCAGGAGGCCGCGCGCATCGTAGCCGTAGGTGATCTGCTGGCCGGGTGCGACCGTGAGAGTGGTGAGTCTGCCGTTGGCGTCGCGGGTGGCGCCGAGGCCGTTGCACGTCGTGAGACGATTGGCGGCATCGTAGCTGCCGGACCATCCGTCGGCGGAGACGAGCCGGCGATCCGCGTCGTAACCATAGTGCAGCGTCAGGCCGCCATCGAACGCGATCGACGTCGGCTGGTTGACGGCTTCGTCCCACGTGAACGTCTCGCTGCCCACCGGCATCGTCGCCACACCGATGCGACCGCGCACGTCGTACGCATTCGACCAGACGTGGCCGAGCGGATCGCTGGCAGTCTCCAGGCGGCCCGATGCGTCGAAGGCGCGCGTCCACACCTGGCCGTTGCGATCCGTGAGCGCAACGACCTCGCCGATGGCATTGCGCGCGAACTGCTCGACGCTGCCGTCGCCGAGGGTGTCGCCGGCGGTGCAGCCGCGCAGATCCATGCCGCGCGCAAGCGTGCCGCCGGCGGGATCGGTCACGCGCAGCAGGTTGCTCATCGCATCGTAGGTGCGTGTCGACATCGCGCCGGTCGGCGACGTCGCGGTCACGGCACGGCCGCGCGTGTCGTAGGTCCAGCTGCGCACGCCGCCGAGCGGATCGCTCGCGTGCGTCACCCATCCTTCGGCATTGCGCGCCAGCGACCACGACGCAGAGGCCGGATCGCTCACGCCCACCAGCCAGCCGTGCGCATCGTACTGGTAATTGTATGTATGGCCGCCGGCGTCGGTCCTCGCCGAGACCAGGCCGCGCGCGTCGTACTGCAGCGTCGACACGTGGCCGAGCGGATCGGTCACCGAGATCAATCTGTCGGCAGCGTCGTATGCGTACTGGCGCATGTGGGAGAGTGGCGTGGTCACCGTGGTCACGAGACCGTTGGCGTCGTAGTCATAGGTCGTCGTCGCACCGTTCTCGTCGGTGAACGTGCGCAAGAGACTGCGCTCGTCGTACACCGACACGATGCTCGTGCCAGTGGGCCACGTGCCGCCGGTGCAGCGCCGCAGCGCGTCGTAGGTATAGCCGCGGCCGATGCCCGTCGCATCGAACAACCCCGCGAGCGTTTCGTCGGTGTTGTACGCCGCGTACTTGGTGCCGCCGAGCGGTGTCGTGGCCGACGTCGCGCGCCCGTGGCCGTCGTACGTCCAGCTCCAGACGCCCCCGCCCTCCCCGACCCACACCGTCTTGTTGCCGGCGCCATCGTAGGTGGCGTGCGCGGTCGCGCCGTTCGGATAGGTGAGGTCTTGGAGATACGTGAAGGTGGTGCCGGCGGCGGTGGGGAGATTCACGTAGGTCAGTGCGATGGTCGCACCGTCGGCGAAGGTGACGCTCGCGATGTCGCCCGCAGTGGCATCGTAGGTCGCATGCAGCGTGTGGCCGAGTCGATCGGTGATCGCGATGCGGCGGCCCGACGCGTCGTAGGAATACGTCGTCATCGCCCCCGTCTCGTCCTTCACGGAGAGCAGCGCGCCGGAGGTGTCGTGCGTGTAGACCCGGGAGAAGCCGGCGGGATCGGTGACCGTCGTCGCGTTTGCGACGTAGGCGTAGGTGGTGACGTGTGCGTACGCGTCGGCGACGCTGGCGATCCGTCCGTCGGATCCGTAGGTCAGCGTCCACGGCGTGTTGCCGCGGGGGCGTGTCATCGCGGTCAGCCGCGCGTCTGTCGTGGCGGGGTCGTAGGTGAACGAGGTCATGCCCCCGGCCGCATCGATGATCGCGCTCAAGCGATCTCCGGCATACTGTAATCCGACGTGCCGCGTCCCGTCCGAGACGTCCGCGATGTGCCCGCCGGTGTCGTAGCTAAATGTGAGCACGCGGCCGAGGCCGTCGGAGACCTGCGTCAGTGCGCCCGCCGTCGAGTAGGACAGCGTCAGCGAGGTGCCGTGCGCATCGCGAATCTCGACCAGCGGTCCGCTCGATCCGGCGAACGCGTAGACACGGCGTTCTTCCGGCTCCGCCACTTCGAATCCCATCGACGTCTGGGTCAGACGGCACGCCCACATCGACGGCGCCACGTGCGTCCACACGGCGCCGTTCCGCGCGAATCGTGCAACGCGTCCCCACGGTCCGACGAACACCGCCGAATCCGTCGTGGCGTGGAACGCGCAGTCGTACGGCATCAGCCAGTTCGTCCCGACGTGTCCGGCGATCTGGCCGTCGCTCGAAAGCAGCGACGCGTAATAGAGCGCGAAATCCACCGGGAGCGGGCCGCGCAGGTCGAGGAACGGCGGAAGACGCACGAACGCTTCACCGGTCGCCGTGTTCACGCTCTGCGCGGTGAGCCCGGCCTCCGGCAGATTGGACGAAGTCCGCGCCGTCGCCGCGAGCGCGGTCGGTGCGAGAGGCGTCGCGATCGCCGCGCACACCATCGTGAGCACGAGTGCCCGGCGGGCGACGGCGGGAACCGAGGGGATGCGTGGCATGGCGGGTGTCTCCGCGGTCCGAGAGGTGTGCCGCGCGCTCCAGCTGCGCGAGTGCGACGCGGTCAGTGGACGATGACGAGCGAGCGGATCGCCGTGCGATTGCCGGCGCGTAGCCGCAATGCATACGAGCCGGCCGCGACGCCGGCGAGGCGTACGTCGGCGACATGCACTCCGGGTGCGACGTGGGCAAAGCGCGTCGTTCGGACCGTCCGGCCGCGCACGTCGTAGAGCGCAATCTCGACCGGTCCGGCGTCCGGCAGCGCGTAGCGAATCCGGCACACCTCGCGCACCGGCATCGCGCCCTCGATGCGCAACGCAAAGCGTTCGCCGCCGCCGGGATCGCCGACGGCGGTCACCGCCGCGGTGGCATCGACGAGCCAATTGTCGTTCGCGTCGTAGCCGAAGGATTGGTGCCACGCCTGCGCCGCATTCACGTACTGCGCGACGGCGAGCCGCCCACGCACATCGTAGGTATACGACTCGTCCCGCGTGGCTGCGGAGGCGGTAGCCGCCGCGACGAGGGCGGCGACGATGGAGATGATGGCGAGCGCGCGATTGGGGGGCATCGGGGCTCCAGGGCAGGGGTCGAGGGGCGCGAGTGGGTCACGGCACACCATAAGGATGAGGCGGTACCACAGTCGCTGTCAATCCGGCGATGCCCAGGGGCGTCCGCGGCCCTCGGCCGGCACGGCGCGTCATCTCCGTCGCGGCCGCCCGTCGCCACAACAATTGCTACTTCCGCTTCGTCGCCGGAATGTTCTGACCGTTCTGGTGCAGCGTGAGCGCGACGATGCGACCGTCGGCGTCGTGCTCGAACGAGAGCCGCGCATCCACGACGGTGTAGAAGAACGTCGAGTCGGAGTCGGCGTAGACCGGGAAGCGCGGCTGGCGGCTCGCTTGTGCGTAGAGTTGCGAACCCTCGCGTGTCAGTGTGAGGACGAAGGTCGGCACGACGGCGTATTCGCCGACGAAGCGGTCGAGCGTCGCCACCGGCAGCGCGACCACCGGCCGCACCACACGCGGCGCCGGATGCGCGAGCGGCAAGCGCGTGTCGAGCACGTGCAGCGCGAGATCGTTGAAGTCGGCGGCCTGATTCGCGAGCAACACGACGCCGCGGCCGCTTCCCGGATCGAACGCCATGAACGCGCGGAAGCCGCCGGTGCCGCCGTCGTGGAAGTAGATGTCGCCATCGGGGCGATGCTGGACGAGCCAGCCGAGTGCCTGCTCGACCGAGTCACGACCGGTGGCGGCGCGGATCTCGTGCGTCATGCCGATCGCGGGCCCGAGCACGCCGTGTGCGCGCGGCAGTTGCGCGGCGAGGAAGGTGAGCATGTCGGCGGCGGTCGAGCGCAACGCGCCGGCGCCGGCGAGCGCCGGGAGATCCCACCACGCGGTCGGCATACCGGCGGCATCGTGCGGCGTGGCGCGGCGCGCGTCGGGCGGAACCCGCACCGACGTCTCGCGCATGTCGAGCGGTTTCAACACGCGCTCGGTGACCAGAGACTCGTAGTCGCGGCCGGCGCGGCGGGTCAGCGCCTGGCCGAGCAGCCCGGCGCCGAGATTCGAGTAGTCCCACTTCTCGCCCGGCGCGCGCGGCGGCGTCCAGTCGCGCAGGAAGGCGAAGAGCTGCGCCGTCGTGTAGTCGGCATACGGGTTCGCACCGTTCTCCGAGGTGAAGTTCGCCGGCATGCGCGGCAGGCCGGAGGTGTGTGTCGCGAGCGACAGGAGCGTGACCGGCTTGCCATCCTTCGACGCGACGCGTACCGAGTCGGGCAGGAAGCGCGCGAGCGAATCGCCGAGCGCGACCTCGCCGCGCGTCACCATGTCGGCGAGCAGCGTCGCGGTGAACACCTTCGTCATCGAGCCGATCTCGAACACGGTGTGCGCGTCCGGGGCGCCGGGCAGCGAGTCGTTCGCCGTGCCAACGCTCACGTATCGCCGTTCGCCGCGATCGAGCAATCCGATGACGATGCCGTGCGCGTGGTGGCCATCTACCCGTGCTTGCGCCCAGGCGCGGATCGAATCGTCGGGAGGAAACGGCGGCATGACGGCGTGCGCGACCGACGCCGCGCAACACAGCGCGACGCACACGGCGAGCGCGAGTCTCATTGCATCATCTCCGGCGGATCGACGTAGCGGCGCGGGTCCTGGCCGTAGAACTCGCACATCAGGTCGTACATGCGCGGATGCGCGGCGGCCACGCGATACGGCGCCTCGAAGAACGTCTCGGTGGCGACGGCGAAGAATTCGGCGGCGTTGGTCGTCGCGTATTCGTCGAGCGCGGTCGGCCGTCCCATCAGCGTATCGACGCGCAATCGCTTGAACTCTTCGTCGAACGTGCGTGCCCATTCGCGGTAGTGATGCGGATTCTGCAACTCGGGCATGCCGTCGGCGGCGCCGCTCTCGAAATCGAGTTGGTGCGCGAACTCGTGGAACGCGACGTTGCGCCCCGGACTCATGCCGCGAATCGCGGCGACGATCGCGTTCCACGCCAGCACGACGGCGCCGCGCGGGGTCGCCTCGCCGATGCGCTCCATGTAGCGCTCCTGCACCGCGCCGCCGCCGAGCGACTCGGTGACCGGCGCCGCGTAGCCGCTCGGATAGACGAGGATGCTGTGCAGGTCGGGATACACCTCGCCACGCCGCCGCAAGAGCAGCAAGCACGCGTGCGCGGCGATGACGACCTTCATCTCCTCGGTGATCTCGAGCCCGTCGCAACCTTCGAAGTTCTTCTCGTCGACGAAGATCTTGATGGCGTCCTCGAGCCGCGCGCGGTCTTCGGCGGTGGCGCGCGCGTAGAAACGGCAGGTGCGGGACAACAGGTGGGACCAGTTCGCGGGAAACGGCGTCGCCCGCAGTCGTGCGTGACGGCGGCGGCGCAGGAAGCCGAGCATCGTGGCGAGACCTCGTGGTGGCGGCCGGACTTCGCCCTCCGTGGCGTCCGCGCCGCTGATAGAATTGCCCGGAGTACTGATGCGCCGCTGGCGGCCCGCGATGCGGGCAACGGCACGTCCGTGCCCTGCGATTGTGCCACATTCGGGCGATTTCGCCGCGACTTTTCGCCACCCAGGAGCGTCTCCGCTTTCGTGATGTCCGAGTTCACGCCCCACCACACCGCCGTCGAGGAAGAGCCCTGGCAGCGCTTCGTGCGCCTGCTCGGGCCGTTCCACGACGCGGCGGCGGCCACCGCGCGGCGGCTCGAACGCTCCGTATCCGACGGCGACGATCTCTTCCACGAAGCCATCCTGCGGGCGTTCGAGAAGCTGCCGCTGTTGCGCGACGAAGCATCGTTTCGCAGCTGGTTCTACGCGGTGATGCTGAGCGTGCACCGCACGCGGGCGCGCAAGCAGTTCTGGAAGCGCTTCCGATCGCTGGACCGAGAAGACGGCTGGGAGGCCGCGGGCACTCCGGTGCCTGGTGTCGACCACGCCGCGGCGCGGCGCGCCGCCACGGCCCTGGCCACCCTGCCCGCCGTGCAGCGCGAGGCGATCGTGCTCTTCGACATCGAGGGCTTCACTCTGCAGGAGGTGGCGGACATCCAAGGCGCCTCACTGTCGGCGGTGAAGACGCGGCTGGCGCGCGGCCGCGAGAAGGTGCGCGCGTGGTACGTCGTGCGAGGGTGGGCGCCTGCGAGCGCCGCGCCATCGCGCGACGCAACGGCCGGCGAGCGGCTGCCCGCCGGCGATTCCTCACCCCTGACGGAAGGGAGCGCGTCATGACGCACCCGACTCCCCCTCGCCCGCAGGGCGAAACCGATCACCCGGATCAGGCCGTGGATCGCCGCATCGCCTCGGATCGCGAGGCCTTGCGCGCGACGACAGTTCGGACCCTGCCGACGATCGCTGACACCGCACGCCGCGTGCAGACGCGGCGCGCCCTTTCACCATCGGAGGCTCGTCTCATGTCGTCCACTCGTTCGTTCTTCGCCCGGCCGTGGATGCCGGCGGCCGCCGCGGCGGCCGTGGTGCTCGCCGCGCTCGCGGTGATTCCGGTCGACTACTCGCGCACCGTCGGCTACGACGTGCAGCTCACGCTCTCGCAGACCGCTGTGCCGCAGTCCACCGTCGGCCAGGTCGGCGCGGAACTGATGAAGCGTCTCTGCACGCGAGCAACCTCAACACGAACGTCGGCGCGCACGCGGTGCTGGTGGCGAGCGTCCCGTCGAAGGCACGCGCCGAGGTCACTGCCGCGGCGATGGCGTTCGCCCGCGAGTTGAGCGCGCAGGGCGTCGCCGCCACCGCGCGCGTGACGCCGCGCGTCGAGCACTTCAGCGGCAATGCCTACGCGGCGATGGCGAACATGGTGCTCGACCTCAATGTCAACGCCACCGGCAAGAGCGACGCCGACATCGCCGCCGACATTCGCCAGCAGTTGTCGACCGCCGGCTTCACGCAGAGCGACGTGCAGGTCACCACCACGGGCGGCCAGCGCCAGGTCGTCATGCACGTGCAGGGCGATGGCTCGACCACGCTGCCGAGCGACGTCAACGTGAAGATTCAGGACGACGCCAAGCCGTCTGGCGGCACGCAGCACGAGGCGAAGGTGCAACTCCACCCGGGCGATCTCGATGGCATGAGCGACAGCGACATCGAGAAGAAGCTCGAGGACCAGCTGCGCGCGCAGGGCGTCGATGCCGACATCGTGGTGCAGAACGGCAAGGTGGTGTCGGTGACGCGCAAGTAGGCGACACCGCCGCAGCGCAACGGGGAGGGATGCCGCGCGGCGTCCCTCCCCTGTTGCGTGGCCGCCGGCCGAGCGTCTACGCGGCGAACTCGACGACGTTTTCCTGAGCCACCGGCAGGAAGAGATACCATCCCAGGCACATGAGCATTTCCCGCAATGGGTGTCCGTGCAGTCCGCTGCCCTGTGTGATGAAGACGCGCGCCGCGTGCCCCTCGACGCGCAAGCTGTAGGTCAGCAGCGCGCGATCCGGCGCGCAGATGTCACTGAACACCAATTCGGCAAGCGGGTTGTTGCGCCAGCCCACGCGGACCGCCGCGCCACCGTCGCCCGCGATCGTCCAAGTGTGGGAGAAGCCGCGAGCCGGTGCGATGTCCGCGAGCACGCCGCCGTGCGGCGAGCGCACGACCACGCGGTTCTTCCACGTCCCTTCGCGGTCGATCAGAAAAGGTCCGGCTGGGGCATCGCAGGCGGCGCGGCCGGGTGCCGTCCGGTAGTCGACGGTGAGTTCGGCCACTTCGCGTGTCTCGTCGAGCAGGACGTAGCGCACAAGTGGGTGCTCGGTCGTGCGAATCCATTCCATCGTCATTGCCTCCTTGTGGTCTCAGGAGAACTCTACGCCGCGCGCCATGACGCCGGGAGCGCGGCGCGGTGACGATGTTGTTACTCCAACACGGTCGACAACGGGACGAGGCTGACGCCCTGCGTCGCCAGCGAATCGGTGGCGGCGAGCGTCGCGTGATAGCTGAGGCTATCGCCACGCACCGCGATGATCGCCGTGTGCGAGGCGGGCAGGATGTCGCGAACCACGTGCGCGAGCGGCTCCTGCACGCCGTGCCGCGCGCTGTAGCGGCCGTCGAGGACATTGCACACGGTGACCACGGTGGCCGCGAGCTGCCGTCCGACGCGCCGGCATACCGAATCCGTCGTCGTCGGCACTTCGAGGAAGTAGAGGCGGCGCTGCTGCAACGCGGCGAGCACCGCGGTGGTCGTCCTCTCGTCCTGCAACGCGAGCGAGCCATCGAGGTTCACGACGCCGGTCGCGCCGGGCACCGCCTCGAGCGCGTCCTCCACGGCGCGGTCGATGTCGTGCGCCGACATGTCGACGCGGATGTCGCCCGGCTGCGGCGCGCCGAGCTTCGACTCCATCGGGAGATCGAGCAGCACTTCGACACCGCGCGCGGCGAGGTGGCGCGCCAGCGTGTCGGCGCCCGGCGTGCGCGGCGATACCGCCACCGCGAGCTCGGTGTGCGCCGCGAGCAGCGGCTCGAGTTGCCGCACCGTGGCGGCCGTCGCGTCGAGGAAGACGAGCGCCAGGCGCTGCGTCGGGGCGCCGATGACCGGCGAATTGCGGCTCACCAGCGTGATCTGCGCCAGCGGATCGCGCGGCGACCCGAGCGTCATGCGCACCGCGGCCGCACCGTCGACGGGCAGTTCGATCGCGTCCCAGACCGTTCCGCCCAGCGCGCTGAGGACCTGCGTGATCGCGAGGTTGGCTTCGGCGAGCGGCAGCCGCGGCGGCAACCTCACCACCCACGCGGAGTCGACGCCGCGCGGTGGTGCCTCCGCGGTCACGCGGTCGGGTGACACGTCGAGGCGCGCCAGGCCGCGGCGCACCGTCGCCGCGAGTTCGCGCGTCGCGATGCCACGCGCGTCGGTGACGCGCGTCGCCATCAGGAAGCGGCCGCGCGCGCTCCGCGTGAGCGACACGTACACGCCGCCCGCGGCGAGCACGAGCACGAGAAGCGCGAGAGTCCAGCGCCCAGCGGCGCTGCGCAGGAAGTTCAGCATCGACAGGCACGCTAGGCGGCGTGCCCGCGAGCGTCAAGAACCGCGCCGCGCTCCGCCATGCGGAATACTGCGCCGTGATCGCGCCGGAGGGCGTAGCCGCCTAACGCAGGTAGAGCTGCTTGATCCCCGCCCAGGAGAGCCCGGTGACCGCCGGCACGGACGCGGCCGCACCGCTCGGCGGCGGCACCGGCACCGTCGCATCTTCCCAGCGCACGATCTT
>JBGATO010000054.1:0-25124 GCA_044229145.1 Candidatus Eiseniibacteriota bacterium
GTCGGCGAGTTCGGCGATGCGTTCGTCGATGAGTTGCGAGGCGTTGGGCGTGTCGGGTGACGGCATGGCGTGATGTCCCTGTCCGGCGAAGTGCCGCGAAAGCTGACTCGCGTCATGCTGCTCGATGTCACAGTGGGGGCCGGGCGGTCACAGCGTTCTCCGCGCGGGGGCCTGTGTCGTCGCGATCTTCCGTGCGGGATCCAGCCGTGTCAATCCGCACATGCCGCGAGGACGATACGGCTACTCCTCGCCGCCGGGTGGCAGCACGTCCCGAAAGTCGGGGAGTTGCTTCCACTCAGGCTCCGGCTGCCTGTGGCCGGCGCGCGGCGTGTACGGCGAGCGCTGCTCTTCTCGCAGGCGATGGATGTAGCGCGGACAGTTCGGAAAGATGGCCTCCGGCCGCACGCGGACGATCAATTGCGCGCCGGGAAATCCCGACAGAAGCGGGTCGTCGGCGTGGACCGTCGCGCGGCCGTTGACGCGCAGGCGGTCGGGGTCCTCGAAGTCGACGAACAGCAAGCCGGCCCACGGATTGACGCGCAGGTTGCCGAGGCTCTTGAACATGCCGTTGCCGTCGTAGCTCGGGAAGACGAGCGTCTGCGGGTCGACGACGCGCACGAAGCCGGGCTCGCCGCCCTTGTACGAGCAGTCCGGCCGGCCGGCCGCGTCGGCCGTCGCCAGGAAGAACATGGTGCGGCTCTCGATGAACGCGCGGTCGTCGCCGGTAAAGGCGTCGTGGGCGA
The DNA here is from genome assembly GCA_044229145.1 of Candidatus Eiseniibacteriota bacterium. Lineage (GTDB taxonomy): Bacteria > Eisenbacteria > RBG-16-71-46 > CAZEPH01 > CAZEPH01 > JBKJUD01. The sequence continues at coordinate 744 of JBGATO010000054.1, forward strand.
GGCGATCGACCAGCCGATCGGCGAGCCGGCGGGAGCCGAAGTGGTCTTGCAGTGCACGCGAACCGTCGTGAAACATCGGAATGTCGGACATCGGACCTCCTGCCTCGGCGGTGATCGATCAGCCCTGCGCGTCTGAGGCGACGAACGTCTGCACGTGAAACCGCTTACCGGACGCGGCCGCCAGCTCGACATCGTCGACCGCGTGGAATCCGGCGACTGCCGCCGCCTCGCACAAGGCAGCCGGTGGAACGAGTCGCATGATCGTCCCGAGCCGCGCGAGGCGCGTGAACGGCGACGGCGTGATCTCGGCGATCTCCGCGCTCGCGAGTTGCAACACGGCGACCAAGGTGCCGGCCGGACGCACCAGCGATCGGATCGTGACGAGGGCACGCGCGAGATCGACGTACTCGAATAGCAACCCGGCGAACGCGAGATCGACAGGCGGGATGTCGAGAGGGCCGTCCTGCAGGTCGGCGGCGGAGAGTTCCAAGCCGGGGATGCGCGCGGCCCACCGTGCCCGTGCCTGGTCGAGATACGCCGGCACGATGTCGATGCCGACGACACGCGGAGTCTTCCGCGCGGCCGCGTGTTCGAATCCGTTTCCGCCGGCGCAGCCGAGGATCGCGAGCGAGCGCGGCACGTGCCGGTCGAGCGCCCGCGCGACCTGCTCGGAGAGCAGGCGCGCCTGGTCTACCTGCGGAAGCGCCATGTGCGCTTCGTAGTCGGCGAGCGGGATGTCGTGCCACGGATTGGACGTCATCGTCGGCACCCGGTGGGAGCGCGGCGTGCGCGGCGGTCGCGCATCCACGCCGGCCAGTCTATCGAACCGCCGCCGCCGGGCCAAGCCGGCGCGCCCCATCGTCCGATTGTCGCGAACCACGCTGGGCAGGTACCCTCCAGACACACTCTGGAGGATCCCATGATTCGCATGCTCGCCTCGACTCTCGCCGCCCTCGCGCTGTCCTGCTCGCTCGCACTCGCGCAGGACATCGCGAATCCCGCCTACGACGATTCGCTCGCCACCCGATTCGGCGCCGACGATTTCGGCATGCGTTCGTACGTGCTGGTGATCCTCAAGACCGGCCCGACGAAGGTGCCGGCGGGGCCCGAGCGCGACGAGATGTTCCAGGGACACTTCGCCAACATCAACCGGCTGGCCGCGGAAGGCTCGCTGGTGCTGGCCGGGCCGCTCGACGGCGTCGACGGCTGGCGCGGCCTGTTCGTGTTCGCGGTGCCCGACATCGAAGCCGCCAAGAAGCTCGCCGCCACCGATCCCGTGTTGATCAAGGGCGAGATGGTCGCCGAGTACCACAAGTATTATGGCAGCGCGGCCATCATGGGCATCCGCGACGTGCATGCCCGTCTCGGGAAGAAAAAGATGTAGGCGCGGCGCTCAGGCGCTGCACGGCCCCTTGAGTTCGAGCACGTTGCCGTCGGGGTCGGAGATGTACAGCGAGGGCCCGTCGCCCTCGGCGCCAAAGTTGTCGGAGACCGGACCGTGCGGTGGCGCGCCGTGCCGCCGAAGGTGCTGCTCGAGAGCGTCCGCGTCGAAGGGATCGACGCGCAGACAGTGGTGATCGACGTTGCGGCCCTCGGCGCCCGGCGCGGCGCCGCCCGCGCGACCAAGCCGGCCGTCGAGCGCGACGAGATCGATGATGGATGCACCGGCGCGCAGATGCACCAGGCCGAGATCGTCGCGACGCCGCACTACGGCGCATCCGAGCACGCGCGCGTAGAAATCGATGCTCGCCTCGAGGTCGCGCACGCGGAGCACCACGTGATCGAGGCGGGCAACTGCGAAGGGCATCATCGCTCGCCGGCGCGGCGCCGCACGCTGGGCGGCGCCGCGCGTCTGTCGACCGGGATTACTGTCCGCCGTTCCACACCGGCATCCGTCCCGGCGTGTACGGCGCTCCCGCCTTCTCGAGCTGATCTTCCAACGCGCGCGTACGGTCGTGCGCCCGGCGCAAATCGGCCAGCACCGTGCCGAACTCCGCGCGCGCTTCGTCGTAGGCACGCTGGTAGGTGCCGGTCGGCCCGGCGGTCGTGATCCACAGCGATCCGATGATGAGATCCGTGCGGCCTTTCAGCGACATCCGCGACTGCCCTTCGTACCGCGTCAGGATGTCGTCGCCGGTGAGGTCGCGCTTGATGTCCTTGAGTTGCGCCTTGATCGCGGAGATCTCCGCCAGGCGGCTGTCGTCGACATCGTGCAGGCTCATCGCGGCTGCTTCGAGATACGGCAGCACGTCACCGAGCTGTCCGCGGTGCGCGTCGGCCGCCGAGATCGCGCGCGACAACGTCGCCACCTTCTCGTTGAACGCGCGCAGCGCCGCCTGGTCCGCCACCGGCAGGCTCGCGATGTTGAGCGGCTGACAGTTAAACGTCTGCGGTGTGCCGAGCTGCGTGAGCTTGCGGTCTTGGTAGCGGTACAGCGTCACGCGGTACGTCCCGGGCGACGCCATGTAGCCGACCTCCGGCTCGTCCCACGGCGCGGAGTTCGTCGGGCCTTCGAGCGACACGGGACCCACAGGGCTCGTGCGGAAGTCCCACACTTCGCGGTGGAGGCCGGCGCTGATCGACTCCTTGAGCTTGCGCAACACACGACCGTCCGCGTCGGAGATGGCGAACAAGAGATAGGGCTCTTCCTCGGCATCTTCCTTCTTGAGTTCATCGTAGGTCGGGAAGGCGACGTCCTTGCCCGCCTCCTGCAACTTCTTCTCCGCCGCATTGCGCTGCTTCTTGAGCGACTTGTACTCGTCCTTGATGTAGTAGGTGAAGGTGGCGCCCACGGCGGGGTTCGGCGCGGAGAAGTACGACGCGCCCTGGAAGCCAACGCCGCGGAAGCCGAGCGGATCGGCCTGCACGAACATCGCGGCATCGGGCACCGGGAGGAGCGCGGCCGGCTGATCGAGCGCGGCTGCCGTCAGTCCGCGCAGCGGCGTGTAGTCGTCGAGGATGAAGATGCCGCGCCCGTATGTCGACACCACGAGGTCGTGCTCGTCGCGCTGGATCGTCATGTCCATGACTTGCACGGACGCCGGAATCCCGTTGGTCAGCTTGACCCACGCGGGCACCGCGGTGTTCGACACGTAGACGCCGGCCATCGTGCCGACGAAGAGCAGATTCGGATCCACGTCATCCACGGCGACCGACCACGTGGCGCCGCGCGGCACCGGCAAGTCGGCGACGATCGACGTCCAGTGCGCGCCGCCGTCGGTGGTCTTGTACACGTACGGCGCGAAATCGCCGGCGAAGACGTTGTTGCATGCCGCGTACGCGACGTTGACGTCGAGCGGCGACGCGGCGATCTGGTGGATGCGCGCGAACTCCGGCAAGCCGGGCAGCAGCGCGCGCGTCCACGTCTTGCCGCCGTCGTGCGTGTAGTGCAACAGGCCATCGGCGGAGCCCGCGTAGAGGTACTTGTCGTCCTTCGGCGATTCCGCGAGCGCCGACAGGTGCGCGAGCGAACCCTTCGACACCAGTTCGTCCATGCTCCAACTGCGGCCCATCATGCGGTGCATCTCCTTCGGGACGCCGCGCGTGAGGTCGGAGCTGATCTCGCGCCAGCTCTCGCCGCGATCGTCGGAACGCAGCACCAGGTTCGCGCCTTGGTAGAGCCGCGTGTGGTCGTGCCGCGAGACGACCAGCGGCGTGTCCCAGTCGAAACGGTACGCCGGCTTGCCGGCGCCCTCGAAGCCGCGCAAGTAGAGGCGCTCGCCGGTCTTGCGATCGTAGCGCACCAGCGCGCCGAATTGCGCCTGCGAGTAGACGATGTTGGGGTCGGACCAGTCGACCTGCGACTGGAAGCCGTCGCCGGCCTCGGTGAACGTCCAGTCTGCGTTCGTGATGCCGCTCGAGTTGAGCGTGCGCGACGGCCCGCCGAGGCTGTTGTTGTCCTGCGTGCCGATGTACACGTTGTAGAACGGCTTCGCGTTGTCGACCGTGACCTTGTAGACCTCGGCGAGCGGCAGGTTCGACTTGAACGCCCACGTCTGCGCGCGGTCGAACGATTCGTAGAGGCCGCCGTCGTTGCCCGACAGCATGTGCCGCGGGTCCGTCGGGTCGATCCACAGCTTGTGGTTATCGACGTGCTTCTTGTCCTCGCCGAGACGCGACCACGTCTTGCCGCCGTCGATCGACACTTGGTTGAAGACATCCATCGCGTAGACGCGGTCGACGTTCTGTGGATCGCAGAACAGCTTCTGACAATAGAACGGATACGACGTGACGTAGTCGCTCGCGCGGGTCCAGCTGGCACCGGCGTCCTTGCTCACGTACGTGCCCTTGTCCTTCTTCTCCTTCGCGTCGACCACCGCGTACAGGCGGTCCGGGTCGGCCGGCGAGATCACCATGCCGATGCGGCCGACCATCTTCTGCGGCAGGCCGCCTTCGAGGCGCTTCCACGTCGTGCCGCCGTCGGTCGTCTTGTAGATCGCGCTTTCATCGCCACCGGCCACCACGGTCGTGAGGTAGCGTTGGCGCTGGTGCGCGACGGTGTAGAGGATGTCCGGATTGCGCGGGTCCATGTACAGTTCCCAGCATCCGGTGTAGTCGCTCGGGTGCAGGACGTTGACCCACGTCTTGCCGCCGTCGGTGGTCTTGAAGACGCCACGCTCGCCGCCCGGCAAGCGGTGCGGCCCGTACGCCGCCACCCACACGATGTTCGAGTTCTGCGGGTGCACGACGATCTCGCCGATCTGCTGCGATTCCTTGAGCCCCATGTTCTTCCAGGACTTGCCGCCGTCCTCGCTCTTGTACACGCCGTCGCCCGGCACCACGTAGGACTGCGCGTTGTTCTCGCCGGTGCCCGCCCACACGGTGTGCGGGTTCGACAGATCCATCGTCACCGCGCCGATCGCGAACGACGACTGCCCATCGAACACCGGCGTGAACGTCACGCCCGCGTTCGTCGTCTTCCACAGCGAGCCGTGGCCCGACGCCACGAAGTACTCGGAGTGGTCGCGCGGATTGACCTCGATGTCGATGACGCGCCCGCCGGTCACCGCCGGCCCGATGCTGCGGAAGCTGAGCGCGTCGAGCGTGGCCTTGGCGAGCGGCGACGCCGACTCCGCGGACTTCTTGTCGGTGGCGGATTTCTTCGCCGCGGCCGCATGCGCGAGCGGCTGGGCGAGGGACAGCGCGCAGAGCGCGAGCAGGATCGGACGTGCGCGATGCGTCGACGGGTGGCGCACCGAGTCCGGAGCAGCGGCGAACAAAGTCATGGGAGGTCAACTCCAGCGAAGGGAACGTGGGGGGAGACTGTGACGATGCATGCCCGAACCGGCGACCGGTCAGGTTCGGGCCAGAGCAAGCGGCAAAGGTACACGCGGGGGCCGGAAACGATCAAGCGTGGGGCGACCTCACGCCACCACGATCATCTTGACGCCCGCCACCAGCAGCACCACGGCGAGCAGGCGCTGGATCGCGGGGCTGCCGAGCCGGCGGCTTCCATACTCCGCGCCGATGTAGCCACCGATCGCCACGACGACTGCCCACATCGGGAGCGCCGCGTGCACGTGTGTCGCGGTCGACAGGACTCCCAGGATGCCGCCGATCGAGTTGACCAGAATGAAGGCCGCCGCCACGCCGGAGATCACTCGCACCGGCGCCCAGCGGAAGAACAGCAGTGTCGGGCTCAGGAAGATTCCGCCGCCCACACCCGTGAGGCCGGACAGGAATCCGAGCGCGCCACCGGTGAGCAGCAAAACGGGAACGGGGGGCACCGTCGTCTCGTGGGCGCCAGGGCGGCGCGCGGTGCGGAATGATCGCCACGCCGCATAGATGAGCACCGCTCCGACGACGACCTTATAGATGTGGGCCGAAAGCGTGATGCGGCCACCGAGAAAGGCCAGCGGCACGGCGGCCACCGCGAGCGGTGCAAACAGCTGCCAGGAAAATGAGCCGGCGCGGTAGAACTTCCACGTCGTGACCAACGCGACCACGATGTTCAGTGCCAGGGCCGTCGGCTTCATCAGCGCCGGGGCCACCCCCGCGAGCGCCATCACCGCCAGGTAGCCCGACGCGCCCGCGTGTCCCACCGATGCGTACAGCACCGCCGCGCAGAACAGAAGTGCGGCGAGCACCACACTGTCCGCTCCGAAGTGCATGGACGCCGTCTCCTCTCCGTCCGCCGGCGGTGCGCGGTTCGCGGGGGCGGCCTACCGGCGCGTCCGCGCCATCCACACCTCGATCACCATCAACACGACGGCTGCGATCAGCAACTCGCGCCACAGTTCGCGGCCGTGCCGCAGCTTCTGCACCACCGCCGACACGCGGTCGCGCGGCTCCATCACGAGCGTCGCCGCGCGACCGCTGGCGCGCACCAGTTCGCGGGCCGCGGGCCGCGCCAGATCTCCCTCGCGCGCGTCCACGTTCACGGCGAAACGGTCGAGGACGCGCTGGCCGGCGCGGACGGTCCACACACCCGGCGTCGGTACCGGTGCGGTGACGAGCAGGGCGCGGCCCCCCTCGCTGCGCGCGTGGACGGCGAGCGTGGCGCCGCCGGGCCCGTCGCACTGCACGGCGGCCGCGCTCACGCCGGCGGGCGCGAGGACGCTGAGGGCGTCGCCGACGGTGCGGTCGGCGTCGGGCCGTGCGCGGCCGGTGGCGAGGTACCCGGCGCTCTGGCGCAGAAACGGCAGGAACGAACCCGTCGTCGGAAAATCGCCCCACACGAGATCGAACGCGGACGTGAACACGAGCACGCCCGGGCCTTCGAGAAGCGCGGGCGTGGTGTCGCTGAAGCGGGCGAGCACGCGCAGTGCGGTGCCCGGCGTCACGCCGACGGCTTGCACGAAGCGGCCGCCCGTGAGTGCGCCGCCGCGTGTCAGCCGGAAGCCGGCGAACACGGGGTGATCGGCCACGCTCGGAATCAAGCTGACGTAGGAACCCGCCGTGGCGTGTTTGACGACACCGGTCGCCCGCGCGCCGCCGGCACCGGCCGGCAAGAGAGCCGGAAGGATCTCGGCGTTGAGCACCGCGGGATCGGTGTGGGCGCCGCAGGCGAGCAGCACGGCCCCTCCGGCGCGCAAGTAGCCGGCAAGCGCCTGCAATGCGGCGGCCGGCAAGCGCGGCGGGTCGGCCAGCACGACGAGGTCGTAGCGCGATGGATCGGCGGAGAGCAGCGCGGTGCCTTCTCGTACATCGACCGCGAACCGCGTCCCGATCGCGCCCGCACCACCGGCTTCGAGCGCGAGCTTCACGAACGCGGCGGCGGGGATGTCGGCGGGCTTCACGGGATCGCCAGACGCCAGCGCGCGCGCGGCATCGTCGCCGCCTTCGCCCACCAGGAGAACGCGCACCACACCGCGGGCACGCGGCACGAGGAAGCGGACGTTGTCTTCGGCGAGCGCGTCATTCGGCAGCACGGCGCGTTCGCTTTCCGGCGTGAGGCCGGCGGGCGCGGCGGCGAGCGGATCGCGCACGGACACGTCGGCGTGGTCGCGTGCGGGAACGGCGAGCGCGGCTTCCGCGGCGGCGAGTCCGGTGGCCTCGAGTCTGACCGGCACGGTCGTCGGTTCGGGCGAGTGATTGGCGACGGTGACGCGCACCGTGCCGTCGGCAGCACGCGCCGCGTCGAGACTCAGGTTGCCGCGCGGCTCCGCGCTCGCGGGTGCCAGCACCAGGCGCACGGTGCGCCCCACGTTCGCGGTGGCGCGCGCGACGTCGGCGAGCGCGGGTGACTGCATGTCGGAAACGACGTACACCTCGCGGTTCGGGCGCTTCTCGGCATCCACGCGGCGCAGCGCTTCCGCCACCGCGGAGCCGAGCGCGCCGGCGGTGAGCGACGGCGTCACGCTGCGCAGCGCGGCCAGCGCGGCGTCGCGTCCGGCGATGACGTCACGCGCGGCGAGCGCATGCGTGTCCTCGCCGCCACCGCCGCGCGCGATGACGAGCGTGACCGCATCGCCGCTGCCGGTTTGGCGCACGATCTCCTCGGCGCGACGTCGCGCCGCGGCGAACACTTCGCCGCCGCCCGGCGCGGTCGCGTTCATGCTCAACGTCGCGTCGAGCACCACCGCCACCGCGCTCTCGCCTCCCCCGCCGCCGAGCACGCCGGCCCGTTGCATCGCCGGCCGCGCTGCCGCCAGCACGAGCAGCGCGACGATCAGCATGCGCACGAGAAGCAGAATGTAGTCGTGCAGCCGGACCTGCCGCACGTTCTCGCGCCGCACCTCGCGCAGCAGCCACGTCGTCGGGATGCGAATCTCCGGCAATCGCCGCCGGTAGATCAGGTGGATGAGCAGCGGCGCCGCCACGGCGGTGAGCCCGGCGAGCAACGCGGCGTTGAGAAAGCTGAAGACCGGCATCAGTAGAGACGGCTCCGCTTCTGCAGGTAGGCGAGCAGCGCGACGTCGTAGGGCGTGCGCGTGTCGAGCGGCACGAAGTCGATCTGGTGTTCGCGGCAATGCGCGCGCAGCCGCTCGCGCCATGTCTCGAGCGCTTGCAGATACTCGCGGCGAATCACGTCCGGCCGCATTTCGAGCCGGTCGCCGGTTTCGACGTCGATGAAGCGCGCTTCGCGATCGTACGGAAAGAGCGTTTCGGCCGGCTCCAGGATGTGGAACACGAGCACCTCGTGCTTGCGATGCCGGAAGTGGCTGAGCGCATCGAGGATCGCGTCGACGTTGGGATCGTTGAGATCGCTGAGTACGATGATAAGGCCGCGGCGCCGCACGCGCTCGGCAAGCGCGTTCAGGCACGGCGCAATCGACGTCGTCTTCTCCGACGGCGCGTCGCCGAGCACGTCGTAGATCGCGGCGAGGTGACGGCGAATGCTGCGCGGCGGCAAGAAGCGCCGGATGCCGTCGTCGAACGTGAGGAGCCCAACCGCGTCGTTCTGCCGCAACATGAGATAGGAGAGCGCGGCGGCGAGGTACGACGCATACGTCAGCTTCGGCAGCGTCGGCTGGTCACCGGGAGCCGGCGGCGCCTTCCACATCGACGCGCTGACGTCGAGCAGGATGTAGCCGCGAAGGTTCGTCTCCTCCTCGAACTCCTTCACATAGAAGCGATCCGACTTCGCGTACAGCTTCCAGTCGATCGCGCGGACCGGATCGCCCGGCATGTACTGGCGATGTTCGGCGAACTCGACGCTGAAGCCGTGATACGGACTCTTGTGGAGTCCGGCGAAGAAGCCCTCGACCACCAGCCGCGCCTTGAGGTCGAACCCGGCGAGCTTGCTGACGGCGAGGGGATCGAGGAAGCGTGCGCCGCCGGTGTCGGGCGCGCGTTGACTCACCGCGCCGCCTTCACCTGCAGTGCGTCGCCCGCCGCGACGCGCGCGAGCAACTGGTCGATGACCTGCGTGGTGTCGATGCCCTCGGCTTCCGCGGCGTAGTTGCGCACGATGCGGTGGCGCAACACCGGCCGCGCGACGGCACGCACGTCTTCGACTGTCGGCGTGAAGCGGCCGTCGAGGACGGCGCGCGTCTTGGCGCCGAGGATGAGATATTGAGAGGCACGCGGGCCGGCGCCCCACGCGATCCACTGCGTCGGGTCGCTCTTGTCCGCGGCGTTCGCCGCGCTGGCGCCACGCGCGCCGGCCGGTCGTGTGGCCCGCACCAGACGCACCGCGTACTCGACGATCTGCGGGGCCACCGGAACGCGGCGCACCAAGTTCTGCGCGCGGGTGACGTCCTGCGCGGTGAGGACCGGCTGCGGCTTCTCCGCCGGCCCGGACGTCGTGCGCGTGACGATCTCGACCTCTTCCTGCTCGCTCGGGTAGTCCACGAACACATTCATCATGAACCGGTCGAGCTGGGCTTCCGGCAGCGGATAGGTGCCTTCCATTTCGATCGGGTTCTGTGTCGCGAGCACGAAGAAGGGCGGTTCGAGCGTGTGCGTGCGCCCGCCGGCGGTGACCTCGTGTTCCTGCATCGCCTGCAGGAGGGCCGCCTGCGTCTTGGGGGGCGTCCGGTTGATTTCGTCCGCGAGGACGATGTTGGCGAAGACCGGCCCCTTGATGAAGACGAACTGGCGGTGGCCGGTGTTCGAATCGTCCTCGAGGATGTCGGTGCCGGTGATGTCACTCGGCATGAGGTCAGGCGTGAACTGAATGCGGTTGAAGCTCAGGTGGAGCGCACGCGCCAGGCTCGAAATGAGGAGCGTCTTGGCGAGCCCCGGGACACCAACCAGGAGGCAGTGGCCATTGGCCAGGAGGGTGGTCAGGAGGTCGTCGATGACTGCGTCCTGCCCCACGATCGTCTTGCGGACCTCGGCGAGGATGCGCCGGCGCGCTTCTTGGATCTCCGCGACTTCTTGAACGTCGCCCATGGCGAGGGTTGTCTCCGGGTGCTGTCGGGTTCGTGGGGACGAGAAGGGTTCGACGCCTCAGCGTTGCTCAGCGTTCGGTAGGTTCTTTCTCGGCCTTGTATATCGTTAGATCTAGATATGTAGATATCTAGATATTGTCATTCTCCCAGAATGATCGACGCGACGCGATCGAGGTCATCGTCGGAGTAGAATTCGATGTGGAGCGCGCCGCGTCCGTCCGCGGGCGAGCGCTGGACCAGCACGCGCGTCGCCAGCCGTGTAGTGAGCATGTCGCGGAGCGCGCGGACCGCGGCCGGCAGGTTTGCGTCGCTGGTGGCGGCGAATCCGGCGCCGGACGCCGCCGGCGCCTTGGCGTCTCCCCCGCGCTTGGCGCGCGCATGCGCCGAGCGGCCGGCGGAGGCGGATTCGGACAGCTGCTTCGCCTTGGCCTCTGCCTGCCGGACGCTCATCCCCTTGTCGACGACTTCGTGCGCGAGGAGGGTCATGTCGTCCGGATGCCGCAGCGAGAGAAGAGCGCGCGCGTGCCCGGCCGTCAGTCGTCCTTGATCGAGCATGGTCTTGACTGTTTGCGGTAACTGCAAGAGGCGCAGGCTGTTGGCGATCGACGACCGATCGCGCCCCACCTTCTGCGCGATCTGCTCTTGCGTCAACGCGAAGTCGTTCAACAGCTTATGATAGGCTTCCGCCTCCTCGAGCGGCGTCAGGTCCTGGCGCTGGATGTTCTCGACCAAGGCCGTTTCGAGGAGAACCTCGTCGTCGATTGCGCGCAGCTGCACAGGAACGGTGCTCAGCCCCGCCTTCTGGGCCGCGAGGAAGCGGCGTTCGCCCGCCACCACCTGGTATGTGCTCTCGCCTTCCATCGGGCGCACCAAGATAGGCTGCAGGATCCCGTGCTGGCGGATGGAGTCCGCGAGGCGCGCCAGCGCGCCTTCGTCGAAGACGCGGCGCGGCTGATCGGGATTGGCGCGCAGGAGCGCGACCGGAAGCTCGGTTGGAGGCGCAGGTGGCTGTGCTGCAACCTGTTCCGCCTGCGCGGACGGGGCGGGAGCAACCGCGACCGGCGCGGCGCCTGCGTCCGCGACCGGAATGAGGGCCCTAAGCCCCCGCCCGAGGACTTTCTTGCTGCTCACGCGCGATGACCTCCTGTGCGAGGGCGAGGTAACTGGCCGCCCCCGTGCTGAACGAGTCGTAGAGCATGACGGGCTTGCCGAAGCTGGGCGCCTCGCTCAAGCGGACGTTGCGGGGAATCACGGTCGAGAACACCTGATCGCCGAAGACCGACCGCGTCTCCTGCGCCACCTGCTGCGACAAGTTAAGTCTTGCGTCGTACATGGTGAGCAGCACGCCATAGACCCGCAACCGCGCATTCAGGCTCGCCTTCACCAACTCTATCGTTTGCAACAAATTGCCCAGTCCTTCAAGGGCATAGTACTCGCACTGCGTGGCAATCATCACGCCTTCCGCTGCCGTCAGCGAATTGAGCGTGAGAAGCCCCAGCGACGGCGGCGTGTCGATCAAAATGAAGTCGTAGCGCGACTCGACAGCGGCGAGAGCCTCCGCGAGGCGCCTCTCGCGATGCTCGAGCGGGACGAGCTCCACCTCCGCACCCGTGAGCCGTGGGGCGGACGGCAGGAGGTCGAGCCCGTCGACCTCGGTTTGGACGATGACCTCGTCCGCCGTCGCCTCGCCGAGCAAGACTTCGTAGACGCATGCGACCTCGTCGCTCGGCATGATGCCGAGCCCGCTGCCCGCGTTCGCCTGAGGATCCATGTCGACGAGGAGGACCTTTCGGTCGGCCAGCGCGAGTGCGGCGGAGAGGTTCACGGCAGTCGTGGTCTTTCCCACGCCGCCCTTCTGATTTGCGATGGAGATCGTGCGTGTCAGAAAGCAATCCCTCTCGGGGCCCGCATGGGAACGCGCGTGACCCCTGGTTGTGCCCGTGTACTTATCTGCAAGTCGCATAGTCTTTTGTCTTGATTCTGCGCCTCGCGATCCGGGCGCGAAAATCGGATCGCATCGTCGGTTATCTGCGGCCGCCTGTCTAGTCTTTCGTAGGCGAATCTGGCTGCCGGGCGCGAGTGTTTCACGTGAAACATTCCGCAGGCGGGGCGTTATCCACACCCAAGGTCTCCACGGGTCCCCATGACTGTTTCACGTGAAACGTCCCGGCGAAAAGAAAAGCCGGTGGAGGCGTACGCCGTCCACCGGCTGACAGTTACGCGAGATTGGCTACGGTCGACGCCACGCCTGCACGACGACTGGCGCGAGGGACGACTGCACGGTATCCACGAGTTCCCAACCAGATTCTCCACCGTCACGCACTGCAGCCTCGACCTCGGAGAGTGGCACGAAGACGCGTGCGACGCCTCCGGATCGGAGCAGAGGCGCCAACAGCGGCAACACCTCTCCCGGGCGCCCCACACCTCGAGAGCTGCCGAGATCGAATCCCTTTGGCTCCGACTCCTCCGCCGCGAATGCTTCGGCACGACCGCGGAATACCTGCAATCGATCGAGGCCGAGATCCCGCGCCGAATCCGCAACGAACAGGCACTTCTTCCGCACAGACTCGACACAGCGCACATCCCAGCCGCGCCGGGCAATGCTCGCAACAACCGCGGGCAGCCCGCCACCCGAACCGATATCCACGTACCGAAGCGACGCGTCCTCGACCCCGCGCACGACCAGGAGACTCGGCGCTATCTGCTCACGCAGCAGCCACTCAGGATCCTCGCGGCCGACCAGCCGCATCCGCCGCGACCAGGCGAGAATGCGTGTGGCGTACTTGAGCAAATCGAGAGTCTCGCCCTCCGACACCTCGACGCCTTCCGCCGATGCCCACTCCTGGAGCCGGTCGCCCCAGTCCGCCATCGTCAACGGCTCGCGGAGGAATCGCTCATCCGACGGGGTGAGCTCGCGCAGGCTCGTCGCGGCGGCATCTCGCGGCGCAAAGCGGCGAGCCGGCCGCGCCGACCCCGCGGAGCGGCGGTAGGGGCGTTCGCCTCGAGGCCCAGGCACAGCGCGTGGTTCCGCCGCAACGCCCTCGCGCAGCCGGCCCTTGCCAACCGCGCCCTTGACGCCACGCCCGCGCGGCCCTTCCGCCACGCGCACCTCGCCGTCGCGCGGCGCCGTACGCCGCCACCCTCCCGCACCGCGTTCCTTCTTCACCACGCCTCCTCCTGCCATCTCACCGATGGCAAAGGGGGCCGCCCGCTCCCGAGCCAGCCCCCTCGATTCGCCTAATGCATTCGTATGTCGCTACTTCTTGTTGGCGTCCCGCTGTTCGAGCGCCGTCTGGAATCCCGGAGGCATGTGCACGATCTGGAACGACGACTTCTTCTTCGGCTGGTCGGCCTTGATCAGATCGCGGACGCGACCGTCGCTTGGCGGCACTTCGCGCGGGGGGAACTCAGCGCGCTCGCCGCGGTCACCACGATCACCGCGGCCACGGCGCTCGCCACGGTCCCGATCGCGGTCGCGGCCTCCACGGCCGCCACGCTCTCCGCGCTCGCCTTCCCGGCGTGGTCCACGCGGCGCGTTCGCCAGCAGTTCCTCCGGGTCAACCGCGATACGCTCCGCCTCGTCCTCGAGCGCGATCACCATGCGCTTCATCTGGCCGTCGCCAAGCGAGAAGCTGGTGAGTCCACCGAGATCGCCGATGGTCTTGTGCACGACGCGGCGCTCGGATGCGGGCAGTACCTCCGTGATGTGATCGCGGCGCGTCTCTCGCACCCGCGCGGCAAGGCCCTCCGCCATCTCGACGAGCTGAAGCCGGCGGCGCTCTTGGTAATCGCCCACGTCGATCGTCACGTTATTTTTATCGTTTTTGTACTCTTTATTCACAACGCGATTCACCACGTGCTGGAGCGACGCGAGCGTCTCGCCGCGGTGGCCGATGACCACACCATCGGCCTCGCCGGCGTCCACCACGATGCGCACGCCCTCGCCGTCTTCCGGGTGCGCCGACAGTTTCGCCTCCACGCCCATGCGCTCGAGAATCGCGGCGGTCGTGTCGGCCGCGTTCTGCACTACGTTCTGATCCATGCGTTCGTCCTCTCGGCGCCGGCGCCCAGAGGCGCCCGGCAGGTTCGGCGTCTACTTCTTGCCGCGTCCGGCGGGCGGCGACACCACGGTCACCGCCGGCTCGTGCGCGACATGCAATTTCATCATGTACTGCTGTGCGATGGTCATGACGTTGTTCACCGTCCAGTAGAGCACGAGGCCCGACGCGAGCGGATAGAAGATGAACAGCATCATCACCGGCATCATGTAGGTCATCGAGCGCTGGCGCGGGTCGGTGGGCGTCATCATCGCCTGAATGATCGACGTGACCGTCATCACCAGCGGCAACGCGTGCAGCGAGAAGGTGCCGATGGTCGCCGCAATGTCGGGCGACGACAGGTCGCTGATCCACCACACGAACGGCGCGTTGCGCAGCTCCACCGCGCTCGAGAACACGCCGTAGAGCGCGACGAACACCGGCATCTGCACCAGCATCGGCAGACAGCCCCCGAGCGGATTGACCTTGTGCTCCTTGAACAAGGCCATCGTCTCCTTGTTCAACTTTTCGGGGTTGTCCTTGTGCTTCTCCTGCAGCTGCTTGAGGAGCGGCTGGATGCGCTGCATCTCCGCCATGCTCTTGAAGCTCGATTGCGTGAGCGGGTAGAACACCACCTTGGTGATCGCCGAGACGAGGATGATCGCCACACCATAGTTCGGGATCAGCCCGTACAGCTTGATCATGAGCCAGAGAAGGATGCGCGAGAGCGGCTGCGTCCAACTCCACCCCATGTTGGCGACGCGCTCGAGCGTCACGCCGTAGTCCTGCAATGGGTGGTAGTCGATCGGCCCGAGATACAGTTGGAAGGCGTGCGACGTCGGGGCGGTCACCAGGGCCGGGAAGTACATCGCGAAGCGCGTGACCTGCGCCGCCGCATCGCCGCTCGCGACCAAATTCGTCGACGCGCCCTTCGGCGGAATCACCGCCGCGAGGAAGTACTTCGAGCGCACACCCGCCCACTGCACGGAGCCGCTGTGCTCCTTCGTCGGCTTCTTCGAGAAGTTGCGCGGGTGATCCTGGTGGAAATCGGCGCCGACCAGCGACACGGTGGCGAACTTCGACTCGTCCTCGCGGTGCAGGCGCTCGAGCGACGGCATCCCCGCGTCCCAGCGCAGCGCATACTGCGGCGGTGTGCGCTGGCCGCCTGGCACGCCATTGAGTGTGACGGTGGTCTCCATCTTGTACGCCGAGGAGATGGTGTACGTCCGCTCCACACGCAGGCCCGTCGCGGTGGCCGCGACCGCATGGACGCGCTCGGCACCCGATCGCGGATCGCGGTCCATCGACAGCGCGAACGGTACGCGCGCGAGGTCCAGGGTGCGCCCGTCGAGCACGAGGCTCAGCGCAAGCGCGCCGCCGCGCCCGGTGCCGATCAGATCCACCACCGCGCCGGAACTCACGTGGAAGTTGGTCAGGCGTGCCGACGACACCACGCCACCCTCACGGGCGATCGTGACCTGCATGGAGTCGCGCGACAGCGTGAGCGTCGCCGGCCCGCCGGGCGTCAGCCAGCCGTCGGCCGTCGTGGCGGTGAGTGCGGCGCTGCTGTCCGGACGGCTCGGCACCGCGGCGGGAGACGTGCCCGCGTCCGGAGTCTTTGCGGGCGGCGCCGACGCCAGCGTCACCGCGCCCGGTACCGGCTTCGCAGGCTTCGCCGCCTGCGGGAAGAACTTCTGATACGTGAACTGCAGCCCCAGCGTGAACACCATGCACGCCAGCAGGGCGATGAAGAACCGTCTATCCACTCAGAGTCTCCTTGGGACGCGCTCCCGGCGACGCGGGCGTCGCGGGGACCGGGTCGTAGCCGCCGGGATGCCAGGGGTGGCACCGGGCGATGCGGGACGCGGCGAGTGCGCCGCCCCGCATGAGGCCATGCCGCGCGAAAGCCTCCGCGGCATACTGCGAACAGCTTGGGGCGAACCGGCACGCCGGTGGCAAGACCGGCGACACGAACCGGTGCCATCCGCGACACAGCGCCACCGCCACCACGCGTGGGGCGATCATGCGCGCGCCTCGCCGGCCGCCGGCGCGGATCGCGGCGTGGAACGCCTCCCTCGCGACCCGCCACCCTCGCGGCGTTCGGGCCGCGGCGTGTCCGGCTGATCGAGGCGGGCCAGCAAAGCGCGCATCTCGTCGGCCAACTCCACCGCGCCACGCGCATGCGCGCCCTTGCGGGCGACGCACACCAGCCACAGGTCCGCGGGGAGATCGTCGCGAATCGCGCGATACGCTTCGCGCAGGCACCGGCGCACGCGATTGCGCAGGACGGCGCCTCCCACCTTCCGGCCGGTGACGAAACCGACGTGGCGGCCGCCGTCGTCGCGACGCAGGCAGAACATCACCACCGACCGGCCATGCAGTGCGCGTCCCCGATCGTAGGCGGCGCGGAACTCGGCGCCGGCGCGCATGCGCTCCGGCGTGCGGAGGGTGCCGTGGGGTGCGAACACGGTTCGCGGCGGGCGGGAGTCCATCATGCCCAACACGCAAACCTCCGCGTCCTCGGAAGAGGACCGGAGGCTTCGGTGGATCTCATCGCTGTCTCGGCGAAAGCCCTGGGGCGACGAGCGTGCGTCGCCATCGCGGCCGTGGAACTAGCCGGAGACGGTCAGCCGCTTGCGGCCCTTGGCGCGGCGGCGGCTCAGAACGGCACGACCGTGACGGTCGGCCATGCGGGCGCGGAAGCCGTGGACCTTGGCGCGGCGCCGATTGTGGGGCTGGTACGTACGCTTCACGACAACCTCCTGACATGGAGCAGAGCAAAGAGGCGCGATAGTACCGAGCGTCGCCCTTGGGAGTCAACCGATATCCCTCGGTGGTCGACTGGACGGCGGAGTGAGGGCCCTCGGGTGCGAACGCGGTTCGCACCGCTGAATTTCCGCCAGCGCCCTCAACGCCGGTTTCGAGGCGTCCGCATGCCACTTTCTGTCTGCCACGACGGAATCGTGGCGTCCGCATGCACTCTCCGCCGCCACCCTGCGCGGAAATCTGCATGCCGACGCGCCGAATCCCACGCGCCGCAGCGAAAGTGGCGTCCCGACGCGCCAGACCTGAACCATAGCCGGAAGCGCCTGGGCAACTGTCAGCCGCTTCGCTTCTTACACGAGTGGGGCACACTGGGACCTCACTGGAGGGCGCACCCTGTCCCATCTGAGCACTATCGATATAGGTGTTCGCAGACCGTCACTTGCGCCGCGCCACCGAATTCCCCTTGTCCCCGGCGAAGCCCCGCGATAGGTTCCGCCTCCACGCGCACGGTCTCCGCGACGCGCGGCTAAGCCAAGGCGGTACAACGCACTACACCATCGTCGATGTGGATAACCTGGGGGCGGGATGCCCTCGGGGCGCCACTATCCCGCGTTCCGCCAAGGCCTTGCAACGTTATACACAGATCTCGAACACGGATGTGGAGAACTTCGCCTGTCCGTGACCAGCCTGTCCCCGAATCAGGTGTGGGAAAGGAGGCGATGAACCGCGGCCCTGCGCGGTTCTGACCCGGATTGGACAACCCTCACTTCAACGACCCGGCGTCGCCTGAGGGAACCGGCGACGCGGTGTGGACGACCGTCCGCGACACTTTGCGGGAGCGCATGCTCCCGCAGAGCTTCGAGACATGGATTGCCCCGCTGGCGCTTGGCTCCCTCACGGAGGACATCGCCCAGGTCATCGCCCCGAACGCGTTTTACATCGAATGGCTCGCCCAGCACTACGACGCGCACATCGCGAACGCCTTCGCGGAGGCGCTCGGCCGCACGGTTGCCGTGGAGTACACGGTGGCGACCGCGACGCACGAGGTTCCTGAGGCCACACTGACGCCCGCCCCAGAGGCGCCGGTGCCGCCCACCTCGCTGCGCGCGATCTCGCCGGCGTTCTCGACGGCCGCCACGGTCCCGGGCTCTTCAGACGCAGGCGATCTCGATGCGCGCTACACCTTCGGCAGCTTCGTCGTGGGTGGGTCGAATCAGTTCGCACACGCGGCCGCCCTCGCGGTGGCCGCAGAACCCGGCCGGCGCTACAACCCGTTGTTCATCTACGGCGGCGTCGGGCTCGGCAAGACGCACGTCATGCACGCGATCGGTCACGCGTTGCGCGCGCAGCAACCGGACGCGCGCATCGTGTACGTCAGCTCCGAACGCTACATGAACGAACTCATCACCTCGATCCAGCGCGGCAAGATCCTCGACTTCAAGGACAAGTACCGGAGCGTCGACCTGTTGCTCATCGACGACATCCAGTTCATGGAGGCGAAGGAGCGCACGCAGGAAGAGTTCTTCCACACCTTCAACGCGCTCTACGAAGGCCACAAGCAGATCGTCCTCACCAGCGACCGGCCGCCGCACGAGATCACCAAGCTGGAGGAGCGGCTCGTCTCGCGCTTCCAGTGCGGACTCGTCGCGGACATCCAGGCGCCGGACGTCGAGACGCGCGTGGCCATCCTCAAGGCGAAGGCGGAAGCGGAAGGCCAGCATCTCACCGACGAACTGGCGTTGTTCGTCGCGCATGCCGCGTCGGCCAACATCCGTGAGCTCGAGGGCGCGTTCAAGCGCCTGATGGCGATCGCGACGTTGAACCGCAAGCCGCTGTCGGCGCTCACGCTCCAGAGTGCGGAGAACGCGCTGCAGATGATTCTGCGGCCGTCGCGCACCGCGGTGCGGCAAGCCAGCGTCGACGAACTCGCGCATCTGGTGGCGGAGCGCTACGGCGTCACCGTCGACGCGATGCGGGGGAAGCGGCGCACGAGCACGGTGGCCGAAGCGCGGCAGGTGACGATGTATCTCTGTCGCCAGCTGACGTCGCTCTCGCTCGCCGACATCGGGCAGCGCTTCGGCAAGCGCGATCACACGACGGTGCTCTACGCCTGCGACAAGGTGCGCAATCTGGTCGCGACGCACGATTCGTTGCGCACGTTCGTCGAGCAAGTGATCCGTAGTTTCGGTGGTGACCTCTCGAAGATGTGAGAGGCCGCGCGTTGTCCACCATGACGACGCGCACGCTGTGAAGAGCGTGGGGAAGACTGTGCACACCTCACGCTCTTCTCCACCGCTCTCGAGCAAGGCAACAACCGCCGTGGACAACACCGCACATCGCCCACGCATCGTCCCCAGAGCATCCCGCCCGCCAATCCGCCGCGCGACACCAACCTACGAAGCACGACGAAGACTTACCCACATGTCCCCATGTCCTTCTTCTTCTTCTTGAGAAGGTAAAGACAATAAGAAGACCAGTCGGGGACAATGCCGCTTGAGACTGTCGGACCCTGGGCTTAGACTTACGGGTCCCACGTGGCGCCCCAGACCCAAGCGCTCGTCGGCACCCGCTGTGCCCGAGTCTGAAGGAGTAGGCAAGACGATGACCGTGTCCGTTGAGCACCCGACCGCAACCCTCGACCAACCATCGCTGAACCGCGTGCTGCAAAGCGTGCTCGGAACCGTCGCCACCAAGACGACGCTGCCGATGCTGACCAACTTCTTGCTCGAGGCGGAAGGCAACCAACTCCGCGTCACCGGCACCGACCTCGACGTCGCGATGGTCTCGAGTATCCCGGCCATGCACGACCGCACCTTCCGTGTCGCCGTGAACGCCCGCCGCATGGCGGAAGTCGTCCGCGAGCTGCCGAAGGTCGAAGTTGCCATCGAGGTGGACCGTCACCGCGTCACGCTGCGCTCCGGCAGCACGGTCATCCACATTCCGGCGGCCGACGCCGACGAGTTCCCGTCGCTGCCGGAACTGCGCTTCGAGCGCCGCATCACGCTCAAGGGCACGACGCTGGAGTCGCTCATCAAGCGCACGCTCTACGCGACCAGCGACGACCCCACCAACCCGACGCTCACCGGCGCGCTCCTGAGCGCCGTGGACGGCGAGTTGCGCATGGTCGCGACCGATGGGCACCGTCTGAGCCGCGCGTCCGCCAAGGGCCCGGTGAGCCCGTTCGGCAAGAACGACCCGATCGTCCCGCCGAAGGGCCTCGAGCAGGTGCTCAGGCTCATCGCCGACGATCCGGGCGACATCGAGATCGGCATCGACAAGAACCACGCGGTGTTCCAGGTCGGAACCACCACAGTCTACTGCCGGCTCATCGAAGGGCCGTTCCCGAACTACGAGCAGGTGATTCCGAAGGAGGCCACGCGCGAGGCGGTGCTCGACCGCGCGGAGACCATCGCCGCGTTGCGCCGCATCTACTCGCTGGCGGACAACCTGACGCACCAGGTGAAGATCACCTTCGCCACCGGTCAGGTGTCGCTCGAGGCACGCACGCAGGACATCGGCGAAGGCACCACGGACATCGCCGCCGAGTTCACCGGCGAAACGCTGACCGCCGGCTACAACGCGCAGTACCTGCTCGACATCCTCAAGAGCTTCGACACGCAGACGTTCCGCATGAAGCTGAACACCGCGGTCACCGCCGCCGTCATCGAACCGATCGGGATGCCGGAAGGGGAAGAGCTACTCTGCCTGCTGATGCCGTTGCGCCTCGCCAGCTAGGCAGCGCACCCCGGCGCCTCGCTCGTGACGCCGACGCGCCGCTGGTCGGAGCCATTCTCCACCGCGTCCTCGGGTCGAGCCCGCTCGCGCGGCCGCTCGCCGGCTGGGCGGTGGTCACCGAGTGGGCACAGATCGTCGGGCCACGCGTCGCCGCACGCACGCAAGCGGTCGAGTGGCGCGACGGACAATTGTTGGTCGAAGTGTTCGGCGCTGCATGGATGGCGGAGCTGACGCTGCAGAAACGCGCGCTCATCGCCCACATCCAGAAGGTCACCGGACACGAAGCGGTGACCAGCCTGCACTTCGTGCCGGCCTCGGTTGCGCCCGCCGGCGGCGAATCCGCCGGGCAGGCCGCACCGCGCGCGAGCATCACCGGGCCGCGTCCCACGGCGCGCCCGCGCAAGAACCCGAAAGGAGTCTGAGTGTCCTCGAACACCACGAACGCCGACGACGCCTCGCTCGAGACCACCGTCCGCGCCGATTACGATGCCTCCAAGATCCAGGTCCTCAAGGGTCTCGAAGGTGTGCGCAAGCGCCCGAGCATGTACATCGGCAGCACCGGCCCGCAGGGTCTCCACCACCTCGTGTTCGAAGTCGTGGACAACTCGGTGGACGAGGCGATGGCCGGCCACGCCAACAAGATCAGCGTCACCATCCACCCCGACAACACGATCACCGTCACCGACAACGGCCGTGGCATCCCCGTCGACATCCACAAGACGGAGAAGCTGCCGGGCGTCGAAGTCGTCATGACGATGCTGCACGCCGGCGGCAAGTTCGACAGCGGCGCGTACAAGGTGTCGGGCGGTCTGCACGGCGTCGGTGTGTCGGTGGTGAACGCGCTCAGCGAGTGGCTCGAGGTCGACGTCCACCAGAAGGGCTCGATCCACCACCAGCGCTACCAGCGCGGTCTGCCGGCGAGCCCGCTCACCGTCACCGGCAAGACGAAGGTGACCGGCACCACGGTGCACTTCAAGCCGGACCCCGAGATCTTCGACGAACTCGAATACCACTACGACATCCTGGCGAACCGCTTGCGCGAGCTCGCGTTCCTCAACAAGGGTCTCACCATCGAGATCACTGACGAGCGCTCGCAGAAGAACAACGTGTTCCGCTATGACGGCGGCATCATCCAGTTCGTCCAGCACCTCAATCAGAACAAGTCGGTGTTGCACAACAAGCCGATCTACTTCCATCGCAAGCGCGAAGACCTCGGCATCGAAGCGGAAGTCGCGATCCAGTACAACGACTCCTACGCCGAGAACATGTTCACCTTCGCCAACAACATCAACACGACGGAAGGTGGCACACACCTCACGGGTTTCCGCGCCGCGCTCACCGCGACGCTCAATACATACGGCCAGTCGAGCGGGCAGCTCAAGAACGTCAAGGCGCCGATCTCCGGCGACGACGCGCGCGAAGGTCTCACCTGCGTGCTGAGCGTGAAGGTCTCGCACCCGCAGTTCGAAGGGCAGACGAAGACCAAGCTCGGAAACAGCGAGGTCAAGGGCGTCGTGCAGTCGATGGTGTCGGAGGCGCTCAACGAGTTCTTCGAGGAGACGCCGAGCGTCGCCAAGAAGATCATCGAGAAGACGATCGCCGCGGCGCGGGCGCGCGAAGCGGCGCGCAAGGCGCGTGAGCTGGCGCGCCGCAAGGGCGTGCTCGACTCGGCATCGCTGCCGGGCAAGCTCGCCGACTGCGCGAGCGAGAACCCGGAAGACTCCGAGCTGTATCTGGTCGAGGGCGACTCCGCCGGCGGTTCGGCGAAGATGGGACGCGACCGCCGCTTCCAGGCGATCCTCCCGCTGCGCGGCAAGATCATCAACGTGGAGAAGGCGCGGCTCGACAAGATCCTCGGCCACGAGGAAGTGCGCACCATCATCACGGCGATCGGTGCCGGCATTGGCGAGGAAGAATTCGACGTCGCCAAGGCGCGCTACCACAAGATCATCATCATGACCGACGCCGACGTCGACGGCGCGCACATCCGCACGCTGTTGCTCACCTTCTTCTATCGCCACATGCCGAAGTTGATCGCCAACGGCTTCGTCTACATCGCGCAGCCGCCGCTCTACCGCGTCAAGAAGGGCAACAACGAACAGTACGTCTACAACGACGCCGCGCTCGAGGAAGCGTTGGAGCGCGTCGGCCGCAAGGGCGTGAACATCCAGCGCTACAAGGGTCTCGGCGAGATGAACCCGGAGCAGCTGTGGTCGACGACCATGGATCCCGAGCGCCGCACGCTCAAGCGCGTGAACCTCGAGGACGCCGTCGCCGCGGATCAGATCTTCACGATCCTGATGGGCGACGAGGTGGAGCCGCGCCGCCGGTTCATCGAAGACAACGCGCTGTTCGTGAAGAATCTCGACGTATAGCGGACATCGTTCAGAAAGACTCGACGCCCCGTGGCTTCGCGCTGCGGGGCGTCGTCGTTTGCGCGGAGCGGCGATGAAAACCCGTTGACGCGCGGCGGCCACACCCCGACCATTCTGCGACTCGTGACGGTTGCCCTCGACCGCCCGCTGGACTCTTGGAGGTACCCACCCCATGCGCCTCGTCCTTCGTCTCGTCCTTGCCGTACTCGCCCTGTTTCTCGTCTTCGTCATGAGCCGCCCGGGCAAGTTCCACATCGAGCGTTCGACCACCATCAGCGCGCCGGCGGAGATCGTGTACGCGCAGATCGCGGACTACCACAAGTGGGCGGCGTGGTCGCCGTGGGAGCACCTCGACCCGAACATGAAGAAGGATTTCGCCGGTACCGACGGCGCGGTGGGCGCGAGCTACCACTGGGAAGGCAACAAGGACGTCGGCGAGGGCCGCATGACGACGACGGCCGTCGAACCGCCGAACCGGATGGCAATCAAGGGGGATTATATACTTGACGGACCCACAATGTTGAGCTAGATTCTGGGGGTAGTTGAGCCCTGACCCGGAGTCGCCATGAGCATCCTGTCTGAACCGTACTTCCACGACGAAGCCGCAGCTTACGCCAAGCTGGAAAGCATCGTGTGGCCGGCTGGCCCCTACTGCCCGCACTGCGGCGGAGTCGAGCGCATCTACGTGCTTGCCGGCAAGAGCACGCGCATTGGCGTGCGGAAGTGTGGCGACTGTCGCAAGCAGTTTACGGTCAAGGTCGGCACGGTGTTCGAGTCCAGTCACGTTGCGCTCCACAAGTGGCTCCAAGCCGCGTTCCTGATGGCCGCGAGCAAGAAGGGCATCAGCAGCCACCAGCTTCACCGCACGCTCGGAGTGACCTACAAGACCGCGTGGTTCATGGAGCACCGTCTGCGCGAAGCGATGCGCGCGGGCGACCTTACGCCGTTCGGCCAAGGTGGCGGTATCGTGGAAGCGGATGAGACGTTCATCGGGGATGATCGCCCGATGAAGGACCGCCCACGCAAGAAGGGCCGTGGCGTCACGCACAAGTTCAAGGTACTGTCTCTCGTGGACCGTACGAGCGGACGCGCCCGCAGCACCGTCGTGGACAACCTCAAGGTTGGCACGCTGTTGCCGATCATTCAGGCCAACGTCCACCGCGAGGCGAAGCTGATGACCGACGACGCCAG
>JBGATO010000055.1:0-24857 GCA_044229145.1 Candidatus Eiseniibacteriota bacterium
CCGTGGCTCCCCCGCCGGGCGAACCCGCCGGAGACAGGGCTATTCCACCTGGGTGGCCCTGGAGTCCCTCATCCCCCATGCAATACGATGGGGTCCACGCTTGCTCCCGAACCACGGGAGGGGCGCGCAATCGGCTTACCTCCCCGAGGAGATCGATCACCGTGTCTGGCTCACGCCGTGTCTTTCTGAGTGCACTGGCCGCCCTGTCGGCCTTGTCCTGTGTTGCCACCGTTGGTCTCGCCGCCCCGGCGCAGGTTCACCTGTCCTGGGCGAGCACCGAGCAGCTCCACGTTGGGGAAGGGTCCTACGAGGCGTGGCTGTTGATCGCTGGCGTGCCGCGGTCGCTCGGAAAGTTCAACCTCGACGCCGACCAGATCCGTATGCGCGACCTGCAAGGCAGCCTGATCCCCGGCAACGTCCTCACCACGAACTACGACGTCACCCAGGCGACGGAACTCTGGATCACCACCGAACCGGAGGGTGACAATGACCCAGCTCCGGCGTACAAGATGCTCGCGGGTGACGTCACCACGCTGGGGGCGAGCACCGACAGCGTGACCTTCAATTGCACACACGCCAACGGCATGGGTGTGAACTTCGCGACCGCGGCCGGCACCTTCCTGCTCACCACGCCGACCACGTCGTCGAGCACCGACTACGCCTCCGGCATCTGGTACATGACGAAGTGCACGAACGGCGCAGCTTCGCTCACGCTTCCGACCTTGCCGACGGGGGCACACGGATGGCAGTATCAAGGCTGGGTGCAGAACTCCAGCGACACCGACCCCGTCCCCTACTCGACCGGTGAGTTCTTCACGGCGAGTGGCGCGGACGCAAACGGTGGCGGCTGTGCTGCCGGTCCGCTGTCTCCGCCGGCGTTCCCGGGCGATGACTTCGTCCAGGACAACAGCCTGTGCAGCGAGGGCGAGCCGATCCTCCCAACCTTCAACGACGGCGGTTGGTCGGTGGTCATCACCGTCGAGCCCAACCCAAACACCGGTCCGCAACCGTTCGGATTCAAGCCGCTCCAAGTCGGCAACATCAACGCCGGGCTGGCCGCGTGCACGAACCAAACGCTGGGCAACTTCAGCAACAACCTTCCGCACGGCACCGCGACGATCGTGGCCGGCACCACTCCGGTGCGCGGCGCCTCGTGGGGCAGCGTGAAGTCCCTCTACCGGTAGCCGTCCCCACCGGACCATAGAAGTCTCGCAGAGGAAGGGCCCGCGCCAGGGTCCTTCCTCGCGGTGTGCAAAGGAGAAACTACGAGATGCGCGTGAGAACCGCCATCGCCCTGGCCGTCCTCGAAGCGAGCGTCGCGACTGCTGCGTGGGCTGCCCCGAAGACCGTCGTCCGCCCGCAGTGGCAAAACCTCAGCTATCTCCCTACCGGTGAGGGCTACTACGAACTCTGGATCGTGAAGAACAGCGACTGGCAGTCGTTCGGGAAGTTCAACATGGACGTCGACTCCCGCACGATGCGCGACCTCGGCGGCGCGATCATCGACTCGCTGACCGCCGACGGCGACTGGACGGGCGGCCAGAACATGGTCGTGTCGGTCGAACTCACGCCCGACGGCGACCCGGCCAACCCGAACGGCAGCCGCGTGCTTGCGGGCAATATCAGCGGGTCTATCGTCGACACGCTCAAGGTGTCCCACCCGATGGCGATCGGCGCGGTGTTCGATGGCGCGCGCTGCTACGGCACGTTCCACGTGAACACGCCGTCGGACGACTGCAACAACTCGACCAACTGGCAGCACGGGGTGTGGTTCTACAAGGCGCAGAACCCGGCGGTCAGCTCGCTCGTCCTCCCGACGCTGCCGAGCACCTGGCAGTACGAGATGTGGGTAGGCGACGCATCCACCGTGGATCAGATTCCCTACTCCTGCGGCACGCTGAGCCAGGCGAACCCGATCGCGTCGCGCGACTGCGACGGCGTCGGGCCGTACACCGGCGTCACCGATCTCGGCGTGATGGGCACCTGCGAGACGCACACCTACCAAAGCGCGTGCGGCTCGAGCACGACCTACAACCCGGCGTTCCCGGGCGAAGACTTCGTCGCGACCAGCATCGACCCGTCGGACCAGGGGCGCCCGGTGCTGCCGTACTTCGTGGGCGCGCCGGCCGGCCAGCAGGACCAGTGGCTGATCGTCATGAGCGTGGAACCGGTGCCGAACCCCGGCCCGAGCCCGTTCCAGGTCGAGCCGCTCCAGCTCACCGAGATTCCGCCGGCGCTCGCCAAGCAGACGCAGTCGAGCCTCAACAACTACGTCTCGACCTTGCCGCGCGGTAGTGCGACGATTTCGCTGTCCGGGTCGACGCCGGTCCAGCCGACATCGTGGGGGGCCATCAAGGCGTCGTACGGCACCCGCCACTAGGCGACATCGCACGATCATCCGCGCCCCGGAGGCCCGCCGCCTCCGGGGCGCGGTGTTTTCCGGCGGGGCGAATTCCGGCGGCGGCTCGTCTACGGGAATGCTCGAGGTTGCCGCCAGCGCGGATTGGTCTCATACTTGTCACACGTTCGTCACACCCCCTGGCTGTACGTGACCGACGTCGCCCGGCTCCGCGTCCCCCGCGGGATCGTGGACCACCAGCATCGCGCCCCGAGCCGCGAGGCTTCAGACAATGCGAACACGAGCCGTCCGATCCGGCTTGCTGGCGCTCGCCGTCAGCTGCGTCCTGTCGTGCCCTGCGATTGCCTCGACTACGTTCACGGTCACCAACATCGCGCATCTCGTGCAGATCGAATCCGGCGAAGGCAACTACGCACTGTGGGCGTACACGCACGGCGCGTACACGTTCGTCGGCTCGTTCAACATGGACACCGACTCGCAGCACATGCGCGATCCGCTCACCGGCGAACGCTTCACGTCGTTTACCACGCCGCTGGATCTCTCCACCGCGTCGCTCCTCCTGCTCACCGTCGAAGCTGCCTCCAGCGACTTTTCCGCCCCGTCCACGCATCGCATCATGGGCGGCGACGTGATCTCGGCGAAAGCGGTCATGGACCCCGGACACTCGGTGGCACTCAACTTGGATTTCGGTGACGTGGGCGGCAGCTTCATCCTCGACACACCGAGCACCGCGAGCACGTCGGACTTCGCCTCGGGCGTGTGGTTCCTCCAGCCGGGCGCCACCGACGGTGCCGCGCTCTCACTGCCCGCGCTGCCCGAAGGCTGGATCTACGAGTCCTGGGTCACCGACGCCGCGGCCACCGACGCTATCCCGATGTCGATGGGCGAGTTCGCTGACCCCAATGGCCCCGACGAAAATGGCGCCGGTGGCGGAGCGGGCGCCGCACCGTGCCCCGGCTTCCCCGGTCAGGACTTCATCTACCCATTCCTCGACCAGCCGGTGATGCCCAACCTCGCGAAGGGCGCATGGACGCTCGTGGTGAGCATCGAGCCGCACCCCAACACCGGGCCGAGTCCGTTCCACTCACTCGAGCCCTTGGTGTGCTTCGGCATCGGGCCGCTGGCGCGGCGGCAATCGCAAGCGCTCGTCAACAATGCCGCGGAATTCCCGTCGATGAACGTATCGATCAGCACCTCGACGCCGGCGCACCCGACATCGTGGGGCGCGATCAAGGCAGGGTTCGCACGCTAACTGCCGCTTAGCGGAGACGCACCACGCGAACGCGGTTGCCACCGAGTTCGGCGATGTAGAGCAGGCCGCGCTGCGTATCGAGGGCGATACCGTTGGGTTGATCGAGGCGGGCCTGCGTCGCGGGCCCGCCATCGCCACTCGTGCCGCGCACACCGGAGCCGGCCACGGTGCGAATCATGCCATCCGGCGCGATCGCGCGAACGCAGTGGTTGCGCATGTCGCAGACGTAGAGGGTGCCGTCGCGATCGAGGTCGACGTCGGTGGGCGCGTTGAGGCGCGCGGCCAGTGCGGGTCCGCCGTCGCCCGCGAATGCGCCGTTCGCCTCGCCGATCGGACCGCTCCCGGCAATCGTGCGCACCGGATGCGATGGCTGCGTGAGATCGAGTGTGCGGACGCGGTGGTGGAAGGTATCCGCAACGTAGAGCGTGCCGTGGTCGCGTGAGATGGCGAGACGGAGTGCGGGGAAGGCGGTGATGTCGGCGCGCGGCGCGTCGAAGCCGGTCTCGAGCGCCGGGGCGCCCTCCGCCGCAAGCGTGGTGTCGCCGCTGCCGGCGATGGTGACCACCGTGCGCAGCGCGAGATCCGCCGCGTCGGGACGCACCGCGCGGATGCGCACGTTGGCCTCGTCGCTGATATAGAGCGTGGAATCCCCGCCCCACACCGCGCTGCTCGGATACGCGAACTGCGCGTCGCGCGCCGGGCCGCCGTCCCCGCCGAAACCGCGCCCATCGGTGACGCCCCACAGCATGGAAATGGCGCCATCCGCCTCGATGCGCCGAATCTGGTGGTTGTGCCACGCGAGGAGCAACCGGCCGCCGTGCGCGTCGAACACCAGCGCCGACGGATGGTTGAGCAGATTGGGATCGCTGAGAGGCAGGCCGAGCGGCACACCCGCGACGTCGCGCAACGTATCCACGCCGGCAGGCGCGAGCCGGATGCGGCCGTTGTTGTAGTCGACGATCCACACGTCGCCGCGCGCCTCGTCGACGGTGACGTCACACGGCGCGTTGAGCCACACGTTGTCGAGCGGCCGCCCGCCGCCGTTGTAGCCGCCGATCCCGGCGCCCGCGAACGTGCGGATCTCGCCCACCGCGAAGGGCGGCGGTGCGACGGGAGCGCTCGTGCAACCGGCAAGCACCAGCAGCGCGCCACACGTGAGAGCGACACGACGGATCGGCGAGGACATGCGCGCCATCTTAGCGGTCACCCGTCGTGCCGCAAATGCGAAAGCCCGCGCCGTCGCCGGCGCGGGCCTCGCACTGCCGTGTCGCGACGCGACTACAACTTCATGACCCGAATGCGGAAGTTGTACACGTCGGCGATGTACATCAGGTTGTTGATCCGGTCGATGCCGATGCCGTTCGGACGCGCCATCTTGCACTGGGTCGCCGGACCGCCATCGCCCGCGTAGCCTTCGACGCCGGTGCCGCACACCGTGGTGATGATGCCGGTCGTCGCGTCCACCTTGCGGATACGATTGTTCTCACTGTCGACGATGTACAGGTTTCCCTCAGCGTCGAAGTCGACGTCGGTCGGCTGGTTCAACTTCGAGTTGAACGCCGGACCGCCGTCACCCGCGAAACCGCCGTTCACGCCGGTGATCGCCGGCGGCGTGGTGACCGGACTGCTGGCACCCGCCACCGTGTAGACCAGGTGCTGCGGGTCCTGCAGATCGATCTTGCGCACGCGGTTGTTCCAGGTGTCGCAGTAGTAGAGCCACTTGCCGTCCGGGCTCACGCGCAGACGCGAGCCGGGGTACGAGCCGGTGCCCTTCGGGTTGAAGAAGATCGCCTGCTTGGCCGGCACGGGGTCGTCGCCGTTGAAACCCGGGTTGCCGGTGCCCGCGAAGGTGTAGATCCAGCGGTCCTGCGGCGTCAGGTGCTGACGCTGCCCGTTGCCATCGAGGACCGGCGCGCTGCCATCGGCGTTCCACAGGTCGGCCGGGACCCAGCGGATGCGGAAGTTGCCCTGGTCCGAGACGTACATCGTGGAGTCCTTGCCCCAGTCGATCGAGGTCGGCAACTCCATGCGTCCCTGGCGAGCGCGCACGTTGTCGCTCAGTCCTTCGCCGGCGGAGTAGAGGATCGACAAAGTGCCCGGGCCAGTCTTGTAGCGCAGCTGGTGGTTGTGCCAGCAGGTGATGACGAGGGTGCCGTCCTGCATCACGCCGATGTTGGTCGGGTGGTTGATCGTGTTGACCGTCTGGTCCTCGAGCTTCTCACCGCCGGCCACCGTGTTGAGGAGCCCGGTGGCGTTGTCGACGAGACGAATGCGGTGGTTGTTCCAGTCGATGACGTAGACGTCCGAACTGCCTTCCGGCACGTAGGCGTCGATCGGCCAGTAGAGACGCGCCTTGGTTCGCACCAAGTCGCCGTTGAAGCCGCCCTTGCCGTCGCCGGCATAGGTCATGATCTCGCCCTTGGACAGCACGGCCTGCGGCAGCGGCGGGGCGGGTTCTGCGTGAATGGGAAAGTTCACCAACCCGCGTTCACATCCAGCGAACACGAACGCGGTCACGGCAATCAACGACAGCGAACTGACAGCGATCTTTAAGTGCGATTTCATCGCGAGCTCCACATGGCCCCAGGGTCGACAACTCCAGGAGGCCGGTCCGGGGCATTCGCCCGGTCCGGGGTACAACAGTGCGATCGGGAGTACTCGATCGCACTCTCGTGCATGCACGGCAGTACGGAACCGCGGGGCGCGGCTCCATTACGGCACCGAGCATGATATCGAGGCGAGGGCGACAGCGTCAATCGACGGTGTCGGCACGGACGGCGTGGGTGGCGAGCACATCTTTTCGCCCCTGCACGGACGTGCCAATCAACGTACGATGAGCGTCCGCGCGGTTCGGGTGGTGCCGGCGGCGTCGAGACGCAGCCAGTACAGCCCGGCAGGGAGACCGGCCGTGGTCCAGGTGAGGGTATGCACGCCGGCGGCCCGCGGTCCCTGGAGCAGCCGGGCGAGCCGGCGTCCCGTGGCGTCGAAGGCATCCAGCGTGACCGTCGCCGCGACCGGCAGGGTGAAGCGGACGGTGTGAGGGGTGGTGCCGCGTTCCCACGCCGCGGTCTCGAGGGCCCAGTCGAGCCCGGGAACCGAGGCGAGGAAGCTGGCGAGCACTGCTCCGTCGTCACCGAGAGCGGTGAGGACGTACGTGTACACGGTTCCGGGCGCGGCCGTGGCGTCGTCGAAATGGCCTGCGCCCTGCGCATCGGTGGTGGCGGTCCCGAGCGCGGCGAAGCCCGATGGCCAACCCGCGACGCCCTCGCCGTCGGCGCGCCAGACCCGGACGGCGGCGTGGGGCGCACCGGTCCACGCGAGCGTCACCGGCCCGCCGCGCGGCGCGGCAGTGAGCGCCATCGACCACAAGGGCGATGGCGTGGGATCTTCGAGGATCGGCGGCTGGTAGGCGACCAGCCCGAGCGCCGGATCGTCGTTGGCGTCCCGGATGAAGGCGTCGATCGAATCGGCGCGCGCGGTGCCCCAGAAGTTCGACATCACCCAGGTGGTGTCGCCGGTGGCGGCGCTGTCGACGATGGCGAAGCGGGTGACGCCATCGAACCCCTTGAAGGCGTTCTGGCCGGCGCTGCCGCGCGGACCACCGCCCAAGTCCGGCCGCGTGCCGGCATTGCGCACCACGACGCCGTTGGCGCTGACGCCGTCGGCCACCGTGGTTTGCAGCAGCGTGCGTTCGACGTGCGGCTGCGCGCCTTCCATCAGGACCAGCAGATTGCTCGCGCTGACGTTCGACGCGATCGCGCAGCCGACGATGGTAGGTTGCGCGCCGGCCATGCAGCTGATGCCGGTCTTCGCGTTGGTGACGCTGATGCCTTGCAGCGTCGGCGCGCCACCGCGAATGACGACGCCGGTGCCGCCCTTGGTGGTGCGCCAGCCGTTGAGGCGGCCGGTATTCGCGTAGAGCGCGACCCCGACGCGGCTCGAACCGCTGGTGTTGATCGCGATGCCATTGCCGGTGCCGCGCGGGCACTCGCCCACCAGCACCAAGCTGGTGTCGACGACGGTGGCGATGCTGTCGTTCATGAACGTCGGTGACGCGTTGATGCACCGCACACCGCGGGCGCCGCGCAGTGTCGCGTACTGCACCACCGACGCGTCGTCGCTGTCGTCGTCGAAGATCAGGCGGCCCCAATCGCCATCAGCGGGCGAGGCGCTCGTCGAGGTGAACGTGACGCCGCTGACGCTCGAGCCGAGGACGGCGAGCGTGCCATCGACGATGATGTCCACCGCGGCCAAGGTGCCACGCGATTCGTCGCGCACGCTGCCCTTGGTGCGCGACTTGATCGTGGTGCCCGGCTGCACGGTGAGCGTGACGCCGTGCGGAACCACCATGTCGCCGTTGAGCAGCACGGTGCCGCTCCACGTGGTGTCCTGCGTCACCGCGCCGTAGCGCGAGCTGGCGTAGAACGTCGTGCCGGTGGAATCGCTCCACGGCGCGTAGTCGACCTGGTAGTTGGTCGCCAGGTAGCTCAGGCCGGCGACGATCTGGTCCTCGTTGGTGGTGCCCCACCAGTTGTACTGCGCGGTGAGTTGCGCGCCGATCGACGAGGTGGTCTTGGCCTGCGCGAAGCCATTGCCGTAGACCTTGTTCGGATGCCCGGGCAACCCGAAGGTGACGACGCCCGCCGGGTTGAGCGCTTCGACGCCGAACACCTCGTTGCCGGTGACGACGCAATCGCTGACGGTGGCATTGAGGCCATTGAGCACAATGCCGTTGTTGAGATTGTCCTGAATCAGGCAGCCGCTCATGAGCAGCGTCACGCCGGCACTGTTTGCGTTGACGCCGTAGAGCGCATTGCCGTGGAAGCTCGAGCCGGTGACGACGCAGGAGACCAAGCCGGCGGCGTTGTCACCCACCGTGAGTTCGAGCCCCTGATAGCAGTCGTGCGCCTCGCACGCGCTCACCGTGGGATCGCCGTCGTTCTCGATCTTGAAGCCATCGTTGCTGCAGTAGCGCGCCAGGCAGTTGAGGAATGCCGGCGAGCCGTGACTGAGGAAACCGTTGATCGCGTACTCCGACAAGATACCGGAGACGATGGCGGTCGCGTGGGTGTCGATGAACACGCCGCCCCAATCGCCGGGCGCCGGCGTGACAGCGTTCGAGGTGACGACGATGCTATCGCCCGGCGCGCTGCCGCCGGTGGCGATCAACGTGCCCTGCACCAAGAGATCGCAGCGGCCGTCCTGGATGTGCAGCGAGTCCCAGTTGCTCTTGGCCGCCGAGAACTCGATGCGCGTACCGGGATCGAGCGTGAGCGTCACGCCGGGCATCACCAGCACATCGCCGAGTAACACGTGCGTGCCGCTCCAGTGCGTGTTGGTGGTGAGCAGGCCCCACTGCGTCGTCTGGTAGACCTGCGTGTGTGTCGAGTCGGTCCACGGCGACATGTCGACGCCCCCGCGGAAGGTCGCCAGGATGCTGTCGAAGTCCGTGGTGCCCCAGTCGTTGTAGCGCGCCTGGACCGACTGGGCGCATTCGACGCTGTCGCGCACATTGATGGCATTGCGCCGGAACGTGCATGCGGTGGCGAGGCTGCCGCCGATCGACGGAAACGCGTACTGGCCCTTCGATGCGCAGGCATCGTCGACGCCGGGCACGACCTCGATCGCCGCGTTGAACATGTCGCTGAACGAACAACTCCGCACCACGCCACCGGCGAACGCCGAGACGCCGATCTTGCCCTCGCGGAACGTGCAGGAATCCACGGTGGCGCTCGTCGAGCCGCTCAAGAACAGGTTCACGCCGGTATTCCGCACGAAGGAATCCTGCGCCACGGAGCAACTGGCGCTGGCCAAGGTCAGCGCGACACTGCCGAGCGCCGTGTGATCCTCGAACACGCACTGCGCGATGCGGCCGCTCGACGCTTGCAGATAGAGCCCGCCGATGTCGCTGCTGAACGGCGGATTGGCGCCATTGCGCGTGAAGCGGCAATTCAGGATGGTGGGCGACGAACCGGTCATGTACGCGCCGTAGCGCCCGTTCTGTTGGAAC
This sequence comes from Candidatus Eiseniibacteriota bacterium, assembly GCA_044229145.1. Classification (GTDB taxonomy): domain Bacteria; phylum Eisenbacteria; class RBG-16-71-46; order CAZEPH01; family CAZEPH01; genus JBKJUD01. The sequence goes on from JBGATO010000055.1 coordinate 9,622, forward strand.
ACGCAGTCGTTGATCGGCGTGCTGTTCGAACTGTCCGCCTGCAAACCGTAGAACTGCGCGAGCGCGAACGACGAGTGCGCGATCGGCGGCGCACTCAGGTAGAGATAGAGATTCTCCATCCCGAAGCGGAACGAGGCGCCGCTGATCTGGCTCAGGTCGTCTCGGCTGTCGGGCGTGAAGTAGACGTAGCCCCAGTCGCCACCCACCGGGTTCTGTGCCGTCGAGGTGAAGTGGACGCTGTCGGCGGGCGCCGTGCCGCCCTCCACACTGAGCGCGCCCTTGACGATGAGGTCGCAGCGGAACTGATTGCCGTCGAGGTCGTCGTAGATCGACGATCGCGCCTGGAATCGCACCCGGGTCCCGGCCGACAGATGCAGATGGCCGGTCGGCGTGACGACGACGTCGCCGACCACCGTCACGGTGTCGGCCCACGTAGTGTCGGAGGCGATCGGGCCGAAGAAGCTGTACTGCGCGGCGCGGGCGGCCCCGGACCCGGCGCAAACGCCGAGGAACAGCAGCAGGAAGCTCAGCCAACGACGCATGCGCACAGTCTCGAGCTAGTCGCGCGAACGGCGGAGGGGCGGCGTGGCGAGGGAGGCAGAAGGCACGGAGGCGAAAGGCAGCACGCACGCAGCCGCCCGGAGGACGACACGCGGGGACGGCTCAAACGCCTGTGGCGAGGCCACAGCGGGGTCGGCTACCATAACGACATCTACGCTACCAGATCGCCATATGCGCGTCCACGTCGAACCCCTCTGACGATCCCGCCTCCGCCCGTTCCTGCCGTGCCTGCCGGCATCGCGGGCCGCCTGTCGTTGTGCCTCGGCGGTGCGATGGCCGTGTGGCTCAGCCTCGCGCTCGCGGGCTGCACCCCGGCCGGTACCGTGGCCCCTGCCGACCCGCGCCATGCTCCGCCGGTCGCGGTGGACCGCTTCAGCGACGCCTTCGCGCACGTCTTCCGCCGCTCCGCCGACAACACGCTGCCGGCGCCCAATCAGCCGATCGATTTCGACGCCCCGCGCTTCCGCCTGGAGGGGTTCGCGCCCAACGGGAAGATCGCCTGGTGCTACCGGTTCGACCTTGCTTCGCGGCGGCCGGGCCTCGTGTATCTGCCGTACCGGCGCGGCGAGAGCTTTCCCGTTTCCGGGCAGCTACCGATCGTCGACGACTTGCCGGGAGATCCCGGCTACAACGACATCCGCCGGGCGGTGCGCGTCGAGGTGCCATCCGGCTACGTCGCCAACTTGTTCACCTCGCTCGACGATGTCCGGCGCGCTGGGGCGCCGCTCGACACCACGGCCGACCTCTACAACATGCCGCTGGTGCCCGCGGGATCGACCGCGCGGTTCCGCATGGACGGCAGCACGGCACCGGCCGCGCAACTGGCGTGGTATCGCGGCGGCGCGGTGTCCTTCCTCCTCTTCGAGGAACCGCAGTCGCGCCCGGTGGCGCTCGACGCCGCGGGTCTGATCGATACCTGCACGAGCTACGTATGCTTCACCGGGGACGATCCAGCGCGCGGCTTCATGTACGAGGAAAACGGTCTGCGCTCGCACACCGTGCATGCGACGGCGCCGGGGCAAGGACGCTACACGCCGCTCTCCCACGCCGTGGCGTATCCGTCGTCGATGTTCTGGTTCGTCGGCAATCGCGAGACCGCGCTCGCGGCACGGCTCGGCGCGCCGGCACCCGTCGAGGAGAATTGCCCGATCGTCCGCGTGTTCGGGCTCGCGACCGGCAACTAGGGCGCAGAGGCGCTCGCCGCGACGGCGAGCAGGTGCACGTCGAAGATGAGCGTGGAGTTGGGCGGAATGACGCCGCCAGCACCGCGTGAGCCATACCCCAGCGCGGGTGGGATGAGCAATCGCCGGGTCCCGCCGGCCTGCATCCCCACCACGCCTTCTTCCCAGCCGGCGATCACCGAACCGATGCCGAGCGTGAAGGTGAAGGGCGTCCCGCGATCGACCGAGCTGTCGAACTTGGTGCCATCCTCGAGCCAGCCGGTGTAGTGGACGGTCACCGCGCGGCCGGCGACGGCGGTCGCACCCGTCCCGACCACGAAGTCTTGGTATGTCAGCCCACTGCTGGTGGTGACCGGCGCCTGCGCGGACGCTGGAGGATCCGGAATGCCATCGCCGGGCGCCGTGAGCGCGTCGCCGCCACAGCCGGCGAACGCGATTGCTGTGACCACCGCCATCCCACAGACGAAGCGCCGCCCGCGCCGAAGCGCGGACGACGCCACCTGCTGCCTCGCGAACCGTGTCGCGGTCATGCGCGGCTCGCCTACTCGATGTCGAGCAGGTCGACCTCGAACACCAGCGTGCTGTTCGGCGGAATCGGGCCGATGCCGCGCGCGCCGTAGCCCATGTCCGGCGGGATCGTCAGCTTGCGCTTGCCGCCCACCTTCATGCCGGCGACGCCCTGGTCCCAGCCCTTGATGACCTGCCCCTGCCCGAGGTCGAACGCGAAGGGCTGGTTGCGGTCGTGCGAGCTGTCGAACTTGGTGCCGTTGGTCAGCCAGCCGGTGTAGTGGACGACCACGGTCTGGCCGGCCGACGCGGTCGCGCCCTCGCCCACCACCAGGTCTTCGGTCTGCAGATCTGCCACGGAAATCTCCTTACGGGTTAGGGCGAAACGGCCAACAGCTCGACGTCGAACACCAACGTGGCGTTCGGCGGGATCACGCCGCCGGCGCCGTTGGCGCCGTAGCCGAGCGCCGCCGGGATGGTCAGACGGCGTTGGCCGCCAACCTTCATCGACATGACGCCTTCGTCCCATCCGCGGATCACCTGGCCCTGGCCGATGGTGAAGCCGAACGGCTGGCCGCGGTCACGCGAGCTGTCGAACTTGGTGCCGTTGGTCAGCCAGCCGGTGTAGTGCACGGTCACCATCTTGCCGGGCGACGGCTGCGCGCCGGTGCCGACCACGAAGTCCTGGTACGTGAGGCCGCTCGCAGTGGTGACGGGCGCCTGAGCGCCAGCTGGCACCGCCGGGATGCCGGCCGTGGCGGGTGCCGGAGCCGGCTGCGCCGGCGGCGTGCTGGTGGTCTGCGTGGACTTCGGGCTGCTGTTGGTGTGCGCGCAGCCGGCGGCGCTCAGAACGAGCAGCGCGGCCGCGGCGAGCGCGACGTGAGTCTTCATCGACGGTCATCCTCCCTGCGAGTGATGCAACGACCTGGGAGGGTACCCGGGCGGCCCGGGCGGCGGCCACGCAAAAAGCACGGGGCTGGCCCCCTGACGGTGACCAGCCCCGTGCGTGGTGCGGTGGGGAGTTTCAGTCGAGGCGAATCCAGCGGCCGGTGCGCACGGCACCCGGCACACTGAGCCGCAATTCGTACACGCCGGCGGCAGCCGTCCGACCGGCCGCGTCACGCCCATCCCAGCTCAGCGTGTGCTGTCCGGCGGCGTACGTCTGCACGCCGAACGAGTGCACGAGCCGGCCCGCCATGTCGTAGACCTGCGCCGCGACCGGTGCACGCGACACCAGGCGGAAGCGCGCCACCGACGCGGCGCCGCGCGGCGCCAGGGCCGCCACGCTGACCGTGAACCCGGCATCCCGCCGCGATTCCGGATCGCCCACCGCGGTGGCGAACGCCGCCGGGTAGAACTCCACGTCGTCGACCGCCGCCTCCACCACGTCGCCGGTTCCGAGGTCGGCGGCGATGAAGCGGGCGCGCATGGTCGCGGTGGGAGTCAGATAGTCGAGCACGCGCACTTGCGCCCGCCGCCACGCGCTGGCCGACGCCGTGAGCGACTGCACGCGCTTCCAGGTCGTCCCGTTGTCGTTCGACAGGTCCACGGTGAGAGTGTCGGGCACCGAACCGTTCATCTGGTCGAAGTACCACTGCCACCACACCAGCACCGGGTCGGTCACCGCGCTCATGTCGAGCGTCGGGGACAGCAGCGTGGTGCGGCCGTTGTCGATGTCGGCATTGCCGATCGACCCGCCGACCGGACCGTTGGCGGTGACGAAGCAGATCGAATCGCTCGGCGCGGAGCCGTGGTCGTCTTCGGTCTGCGCGCGCGCCGATGCGGGGCCGCTGCCCACCGGATTGGCGCGGATCCACTTGCCGGCAGTCGCGTTGTCGGTGACCACCCCGAGCGTCCAGCCGCGGTTGGTCTCGGCGTTGTCGAACCAGCTCGCGGCGCTCAGCGTGAAGTCGCGCGTGGCGGTGCCGTTGGCGGTGACCGAGAGATACGACGACGCGGGCGCGTAGCCCGGCAACTCGGCGGTCACCGAGTACGAGCCCATCGGCACCTTCGGGATGCTGTAGGCACCGCTGCCGTCGGTGGTCGTGGACAGCGTGCTGTTGGTGAGGGAGACCGTCGCATACGGCAGCACCGCATTGTCGCTCGCGCGCCGCACCACGCCGCTCAGCACCACCGACGGCAGCGGCGTCAGCGAGAAATCCTGGACCGTGTTGACGCCGTCTTGCACCGCGACCTGAACGGTGGCCGGGTAGTAGCCGAACACGCTCACCGTCAGCGTGAAGGTGCCGGAATACGTCGGCGAGAAGCCGTACTTGCCGCTCGGATAAGTGGCGTAGGACTTGGCGAGTTCGGTCACGTACACCGACACGCCCGGCAGCACCGCGTTGGTGGACGCGTCGCGCACCGTGCCGCGCACCGTGCCGTAGGCGAGCGTCGCCTTCGCGGTGTAGAGACCGTTCTCGATGTCGTTGCACATGATGGTGCCGCTCGGCAGCGAGGCATCCGCTTCCCACACGCCGTGGAACGACGGTCCGTTGAAGGTGCTGGTGTCGAGGAACCCGACCTCGACCGGCACCTCCGGATCGTGGATGTCGAAGATGCGGTAGCCGGCCGTGTAGTAGGCGACGTAGAGCGTGTCGTCCTTGCCGTGCACGTTGTGGACGATGTCGTTCGGGAGGCCGCCGTACTGGCCGAGGAACTTCGGGCTGGCGAGGTTCGAGATGTCGTAGAACGACAGCTGCCCGGCCGGGCTCGACGTTTCGTCGGTGCAGTAGACGTAGTGCGAGTCCGGCGTCACCCACGAGTTGTGCGTGAAGGCGCCCGGCGTTTGCCAGGCGGCGAGCTGCGTGAAGGTGCCCGGGTTCTTCACGTCGAGCACGACTTCGAGACCGTCGTAGATACACGAAGCGTAAAGGCGGGTGCCCCGCGCGAAGCTGTCGTGCACGTAGTAGGACGTCCAAGTGGCGAGCTCGACCGGCGCTTCGGGGTTGGCCAGCGAGAGCTGGTGCATGCCGTTGACGCCGGTGCCGTTGGCGTACAGCAGCGCCCGCGTGGTGTCGACGGTGACGCTGTGCGCGGTGGTGAACGTCGCCGTGTAGGTGCTCGCCAGCACCGGGTGCTCGGGGTCGGTCATGCGCACGATCTGCAAGCCGCGTCCCGCGCCGCTGCCCTCGCTCACGATGTAGAGCCAGTTGCGGTACTGCTTCATCTCGCGCCATTGGGAGGTCGGGCCGGGAATCGTGCCGACCAAAGCGGGCGCGCTCGGGTTGGTGACGTTGTAGATCGCCGTGCCGGTGGATTCGCCGAGCGCCACGTACTCGCGACCGTCGGAGTGCAGATAGCTGCAGCCGGCCGAGTTCCACGTCGTGTGGCCGAAGTAATTGACGTTGGCGAGGGCGGTGACGTTCCGGCTCGTCTGCGCCGACGCCGTGGCGGCGGCACAGAGGGCAAGGACGACGAATGCCGCACCGAGCGTGCGCGACATGGACGAGACCTCCGACGGGTGCGTGGGGCAGAGCGCAAAGCGTGGGTGGGGCCACGCGGAGCAAGGCGTGCGGGGAGCGCGCGGGTCAGCCGAGTGTAGCCGAAAGTCGCCCTAGGTGTCGATGGCGGCGGGTGCCGCGGCGCGCTGGATCGTCACCTCGGTGTTGTAGTCCGGCTCGAAGCTGACCGGGTCGAGGGCCTCCGAGAGCAGCACGTTGGCCTCGGGCCAGAACGCCTGGATGGTGCGGGGCCGGCCGCCGCCCGGCTGGACGGTGGCGCGCAGGCTGCCGTGCGGCGAGCGCAATTCGACCGCGTCGCCAGGGCGCAGGCCTTCGCGGGCGAGGTCGTCGGGGTGCAGCAGCACGGTGGTGCGCGACGGCGCGCCGGTGAGCGGATCGCCGGCGCCGAAGGTGATGGTGTTGAACTGCTTGCCGCGCCGCGTGAGCAGCGCGTAGTGCCCCGCAGCCAACTCGCGGCCCGGCAATGCGACCGGCGTGAACCGCGCGCGACCGCCCGGCAGCTTGTCGAACTGCCCGCCTTCGCAGAGCAGCTGCCCGCCCCACTGGACGTGTTCGCCGGCGGCGCGCAGGCCGGCGATCCCGCGGTACATCGGGGCGGTCCGTTCCATCTCGGCGCGCACCGCCTCGCCTGTCGAGAGCGGCCGCCAGGTGCGCGCGAATCCGCGCCGCGTCATCTCCTGGCCGAGATCATCGAAGATCTTCCACTCGGCCCGCGCCTCGCCGCGTTGCGGCGCGCCGGGGATCTGCGGGCTGAAGCGGATGCGCCGCTCGGTGTTGGTCGACGTGCCGCCGCCGTCTTGCTCGTAGCGCGTCTTCGCCGGGAGCACGAGTACCGTCCCGCCGCCGTCGAGCAGCGCCGACGTGTTGAGGACGATGTCCTGGTGGACACGCAGCGGCACCCGCGCGAACGCCGCCGCGACGCTGGCCGGATCCGGCATCGTCTCGTACAAATTGCCGCCGATCGAATAGAGCAGGTCGATGCCGCCGGCGCGCGCCTCGTGCAGCATCCGCGCGGTGTGGTGGCCGGGGCCGTCGGGGACATCGTAGCCCCACACCTCGCGCAGCTCGGCGCGCACCTCGGGCGTCAGCGCGCGGGCGCCCGGGCCCTTCACCGGATCGAGACCCGACTCCGGGCCGCCCTGCACGCCGCTGTGGCCGCGGATCGGCGCGATGCCGGCGCGCGGCCGGCCGATCATCCCGCGCGCCAGCACCAGATTCACCAGCGCGCAGACGTTCTGGACGCCGTGCGCGTACTGCGTGAGCCCCATCGAGTACACGAAGATCGCGGTGCGCGCCGCGGCGTACTGCGCGGCGAAGCGCTCGATCTCGGCGCGCGGTAGTCCGGCTTCCTGTTCGATGCGCGGCCACGGCGTCGCCTCCGCCATCGCCATCGCCTCATCGAAGCCGTCGGTGTGCGCGGCGACGAACGCCTCATCGATGCCGCCCGGCCGCGCCCGCAACGCCTTGAGCACGCCGGTGGCGAACGCGATGTCGCCGGCCGGCTTCACGGCGAAGAAGTCGTCGAGCAATCGCGTGCCGAAGATCGCGCTGTGCGTGATCGACGGGACCCAATAGCGCACCAGCCCTTCCTCGAGATACGGATTGATGACGACGATGCGCGAGCCGGCCTTCTTCGCGTAGTGCAGGTACTTCGTCATCACCGGCTGGTTGTTGGCGACGTTGGCGCCCCACAGCACGATGAGTTCGCTGCCCAGCAGATCGCGCAACGACACGGTGGCCGCGCCGACGCCGATGGTCTGCGTGAGGCCGGTGGTGCTCGCCGCGTGACAGAGCCGCGCGCAGGTGTCCATGTGCGGGCTGCCGGCGTAGCGCATCCAGCGCTGCGCCATGTAGTACGTCTCGTTGGTGGTGCCGCGGCTGGTGCTGAACAGCGCGATACGATCCGGGTCGGTGGCCATCGCGCGCTGGGCAATGATGCCGAGCGCTTCGTCCCAGGTGATGCGGCGGAAGCCGCGGTCGCCACGATCACGGCGCAGCGGGTACGGTACGCGGCCGAGATGGTGCAGGCCTTCGTTGCCGAGCGCGCGCAGCCGCGCGACGTCTTCCCACGCGCCGTCGGGCATGGTGTCCATGGTGTTCAGGCGAAGTAGTTTGAGGCGCGTGAGACACAAGTGGACGCCGGGGATGACGTCGTCCTCGAGGCCGCGCGGCCCGAGCGCGCAGCCATCGCAGACGCCCTGCGTCAGGATGCGCCACGCGTACGGCAACTGGCGGCGGTTCTCCCACACCACGCGCCCCATCTCGCGGAAGGTGCGCGGCTTCGCGCGTGTCAGCACACCTTGCGGCGAATGCTCGGCGATCCAGTGCCAGGCGCGCTGCCACACCGAGGCGCCGTGCGGCGCGCGGTCCGGGCGGCGCAGGCGCGGGACGTCGACACCGCAACTCTCCGCTGTCACGCGATCGTTCACGGGTCGAGCCTCCCTTCGCCGGCGTACAGCGTCGCCGCGTCGGCGCGCACGAAACCGGCGAGCGTGAGGCCGTGCTGCAACGCCGTCTCCACCGCGAGCGACGACGGCGCACCGACTGCCGCGAGGATCGGCACGCCGAGCGCCAGCGTCTTGGCGACGAGCTCATAGCTCAGACGGCCGCTCACCAGCAGCACGGCCTCGGCGGCGGCATCCGGCATCTCGCGCAGCGCCCAGCCAGCGAGCTTATCGAGCGCGTTGTGCCGTCCGACGTCCTCGCGCAGCGCGAGCAGCGCGCCGTCGGCGGCGCGAAACAGCGCGGCGGCGTGCACACCGCCGGTCGCCGCGAACGCGGTTTGCGCCTCGCGCATGCGGCGCGGCAGGTCGCAGAGCACGGCGCGCGCGAGCCGCGGCGCGTCCGGCCGCGGCACCACCGGCGCGTGCACCGCCAGCATGTCGATGCGCTCGATGCCACACAGCCCGCACGAGGCGGTCGCCGCGAAACGCTGAACCCACGCGCGGCGCTCTGGGGCCGTCGGTGCGAGGTCGATCTCGACGACGCGCGCGTCGGCCGGCCCGACGCCGGCGCGGATCGCCACGACATCGTCGAGTGCGCGGATCAGGCGCATCGTCCACAGGAAGCCGAGCGCGAGTTCGTCGTCGTGGCCGGGGGTGCGGAGGGTGACGGCGAGCGGTTCGCCGTTGAGGCGGATCTCGAGCGGCGCTTCGGCGATGAGCTGGTCGCGCTCGGGATGCGGCGCGGCATCGCCGCGCAGGCGGGTGACGTGGGCGGGCACCACGGCGGCGTCCGGGGCACGATCGCGGGGCACGGCGGTCACGGGCGCTGCTTGGCTCCGCGGTCGCGTTCGACGACGAGACGCAGGGTGCCGCCGGCAGGCAGCGGCAGGTCGGCGTGGACGCCTTCGAGCGTGCCGTCGAGCAGCGGCGCGGCGTCGGCGCGCGCCAAGGTCACGAGGATCGCGCCGCCGGTCGCAGCGAGCGCGGTGGCCGCGCCGAGCGCAACGCCGTAACAGAGCGCGCCGCCGTCCGGGAGCGGCGTCGCCGCATCGAGCCGGCCCGCCGTCGCCAGCACCGGCAATTCGGCGGGGTCCAGCCGGAGGCGGAGCGCATCGGCGGCGAGACGGAGCTTCACGGGACGAACCTCGGGTGACGGTGAACGAACGCGGCGGCTACACTACGCGGCGTGACGCGGCACTCTACCACACGGCGCCCCGCCGAACGTCCGGCCGGCGCGCGGCGATTGCGCGGGCTGGTCCTGGCCGGTGGCGCCAGCCGGCGCATGGGCACACCGAAAGCGCTGATCGATGACGACGGCGTCACGTGGCTCGCGCGCGCGGTCGCGGTGCTGCGCGAGGTCACCGGACGCGTGCCGCTGGTGAGTCTGCCGCATCCCGCGTGCTGTCCGCCGGAACTCGCGAAGTTGGCGCGGCGCCTGGCCCCCGGCCATGTCGTGCACGATGCGGAGCCGGATCGAGGCCCGGTGGCGGGTGTCGTCGCGGCACTCGCCGCCTGCGCGCCAGGCGACGATGCGCTGCTCTGGCTCGCGGTCGACATGCCACGCGTCACCGCCGCGACGCTCCGCGACTTCCTCGAACGCATCCCGCCGCACGCCGCGGCCGCGTATCCCGTGTATCGCGGCCATGCTCAGCCTGCCTGCGGTCTGTTCGAACTCGCCAACCCGCTTCCGCCCGTATGCCACGACGGTGGTCTGCGCGGCCTCCTCGCCTACCGCGCCGCGGTGGCCATCCCAATGCCGCGCCGCGCCGGCGGATCGCCCTGGCTCAGCATCGACACGCCAGGGATCCGCCGCAGGCGAGCGCGCAACGTGTCGCGCCCCGCGCCCACTGCAAGGTCGAAGTCGTAGCACGAGAAGTAGCTGACGATCTTGTGCTGGCCGTCGAGGATGTAGATGTCGTCCTTCGCGGCGACGGCGGCATCCCACAGCGGGGACGCGCTGGTGTCCTGCAGCCACGGAATGTGCGAGTCGTGGGTCATGAGCGCGTTGTACTCGGCGTTGTTGGTGTCCTTCGAATTGACGCCGATGACCGGAATGCCGGCGAGCTCAGTGCCCGCCCACGTGCCCACTTCCGCCGTCAAGGCAGCGAACTGCTGCCGGCAGAAGCCTCAGGTGGACCAGCCGAAATACACGACTGAGGCCTGCGGCGCGTGCGTCCCCGGATTCGCCTCGTGCGCGAACGTCGCACTCAGCAGCGAGTCGCGCGTCACGGTGCGGCCGTAGGTCACGGTGTTGCGATTGCTGTCGGCGAGTGCGAAGGCCGGGAACGTCGCCGGGCGTCCGGTCACCGGCGGCTGCGTCGTCCCGCCCCCGCATCCCCACGCGATGACGCACGCCGCCACCGCCACCGCAAGCTCAACCATTCGGACCGCGCGCATACTCTCCTCCCGTCGCATTCCCCAAAGCCGGTCCAGACGATACCATTTCCCGCCGATAACGCCAGGACAGGTCTGCATGTTCCTGTTGCGGGAACATTGCAAACCACGGACACTGAAGGCTCGCTCGTGCACTGTGGCGCGAGCCCGCATGTGACCCCAGTCAGCGGGTGTGGAACGAAGGCGCCGCCTCTCGGCGCGAAGGAGGATCCTCAGCGTGTCGAACAGCCTGTCCATCACCGACAACCGGACCGGCAAGCAGTACGAGATCCCGATCACCGACGGCACCATTCGCGCCATGGATTTGCGGCAGATCAAGGTCGACGCCGACGACTTCGGCGTCATGACCTACGACCCGGCGTTCACCAACACCGCGTCGTGCCGCTCGTCCATCACGCTGATCGACGGCGATAAGGGCATCCTCCGGTACCGCGGCTACCCGATCGAACAGCTCGCCGAGAAGAGCACGTACATCGAGACCGCCTACTTGGTCATCCACGGCGAACTGCCGACTCCGTCGCAGCTCGAAGCGTGGGACTACAACATCCGCCACCACACCTTCGTCCACGAGAACATCAAGAAGTTCATGGACGGCTTCCACCACGACGCCCACCCGATGGGCATGTTGGTGAGCACGCTGGGCGCGCTGTCCACGTTCTACCCGGACGCCAAGGACATCAACGACGCCGAGTCGCGCCAGAAGCAGATCTACCGGCTGATCGCCAAGGTGTCGACGCTGTCGGCCTACGCCTACCGTCACCAGCGCGGGCTCTACTACGCGTACCCGGACAACGATCTGACGTACACCGGCAACTTCCTCAACATGCTGTTCAAGATGTCGGAGTCGAAGTACACGGTGAATCCGGTGCTCGAGCACGCGCTCGACGTGCTGTTCATCCTGCACGCCGACCACGAGCAGAACTGCTCGACGAACGCGATGCGCGGCATCGGCTCGTCGCACACCGACCCGTACTCGGCGATGGCCGGCGCGGCCGCGGCGCTGTACGGCCCGCTGCACGGCGGCGCCAACGAGGCGGTGCTCCGCATGCTGCGCGAGATCGGCTCGAAGGACCACGTCAACGACTTCGTCAAGCGCGTGAAGGCGGGCGAAGGCCGGCTCATGGGCTTCGGCCACCGCGTCTACAAGAACTACGACCCGCGGGCGCGCATCATCAAGCGCGTCGCCGAGGAAGTGTTCGAGGTGACCGGCCGCAACCCGCTCATCGACATCGCGGTCGAACTCGAGAAGATCGCGCTGGAAGACGAGTACTTCATCTCGCGCAAGCTCTACCCGAACGTCGACTTCTACTCGGGCATCATCTACGAGGCCATGGGCCTGCCGGTGGAGATGTTCCCGGTGCTGTTCGCCATCGCCCGCACCAGCGGCTGGGTGGCGCAGTGGCAGGAGTTGTTGCTCGACGCCAAGGAGCAGAAGATCGCGCGTCCGCGCCAGATCTACACCGGCATCGAACTGCGCGACTACGTCCCGATGGGCGAGCGCAGCGGCGTGCCGGCGGGCGCCCGCTAGACGCATCAGACACGACGACGCCCCGGCGGCCACACGGTCGCCGGGGCGTTTCGTTTTCGCGGCGTGTGGCTAGCGCGCGAGCACGCAGCGGGTGCTGGCGCTGGCGTCGGCGGCGCGCAGCCGCACGACGTAGACGCCACGCGCGGCGGGCCGGCCCGCGGGGTCGCGTCCGTCCCACGTCACGTGCTGGGCACCCGCGGCGAACGCGCGCGCGGCGAGTTGCCGCACGTGTTGCCCGCGCGCGTCGTAGACATCGAGCGCGGCGTGTTGTGTGCGCGCCAGCGTGAACGCGCAGTCGACGCCGTGCGCGGTGGCACGGGCGCGCAGCGCGACGTCGGCGCGGCCGCTCGGCTCCTCCGCCGCGGTCGGCGCGGTGAGAATGAGCGAGAGATCGTCGGCGTAGCCATCGTTGTAGGAGCCTTCGGCGCGCGTCAGGCCGATGACCACACGCGCGAACCGGCTGCCCACCGGCACCGCGCCGTTGTGCGACCGCAACTTCAGCTTCGTGCCGTTGAAACGATCCGCCGACGTCACCGGGCCGACGGAATCGATCTTCACGACGCTGTGCGTCGCGTTCTCGAAGTAGACGGTGAACACGGCGCGATCGAGTTGCGACGAGTAGCCGCCGAGCCACGCGCTGAGCGCGTACTGCACGCCCCCAGCGTCGATCTTCGTCGCGCCGGCCGAGATGTCGATCGTTTGCGTGCCGGAACTGTAGGCCGCGATGGCGCCGGCAAACAGGTTGGCGCCGCGGTCGGCGGGCCCGCTGTCGTTGGAGGCGGGGAATCCGCCCGGAATGTCCCAGCGGATCGCCAGGAACGCGCCGCTCACCGTCCAGCCCGTGGGGACGCCACCGGTGGAACCGTCGGTGGAGCCGGCGGAGAGTTCGGCATTGCCGTTGACCACGAGGTTGGAACCAAACTGGGCATGCGCGGGGGCCGCGGCGAGGAGACAGCACGCCGCGCAAACGAGCGCGAGACGACGCATGGAGGCACACCTTTCCCGGCGAGAGTTGTCATGCGGGGAGCATGGTGGGATAGGAAAAGCGTATCACGCGCGGGTCGTGATGTCGGTACACCGAAGGCAGTAGCGGCAGGCGGCCGGGGCGATTTTGCGCTACGCGGCGCGGCTCGCGTCCCCGTGCGGCGTGCCGCCGTGCCCGTTGAGGACATACGGCGGCACTTCGCCGACGTGACGTACGCGGACGAATCCGTCGCCCGTGGGTTCGACGTCTTCGTAGATCCAACGCTTCTCGCCGACCAGGATGGCGTGCAGGCCTTCTTCCATCGCCGGGTTGATATCGCTGCGCATGCCGTCGCCGATCACCCAAGTGTGCGCGCGCGGCAGATCGTTCGCCCGCAGCACTTCTTGCAGCTCCTCGCGGTGCTTGCGCGGGAAGATGTGGATGCCGTCGAAGTAGCCGCGCAACGAAGCGCCGTCGATGCGGAATTGCTGCACCTCGAAGTCGCCCTTGGTGAGCAAGTAGAGCCGGCAGCCCTCGCGGCGCAAACGGCGCAGAACCTCGTGTGTGGCCGGGAACGGCTCGGGCGGCGTGTCGAACACGCGGTGGCCGAGATTCTCGGCGGCGCGCTCATCGGCGTGGACGATGCTGAGGCCATGACGCGCGCAGAGCACGTGGTACGCCTCGCGCAACGACACCGGGAAGCGGCCGCGCCCGAAGCCTTCGGCCTCGATGCGCGCGAGGTCGATGGAGATGAGCGTGTCGATGGCCTCACGCGCATCGACGCCGCGCGACGCCATCAGGGCGCCGAACTCGTCGCGCGCGTTGTCGAAGGTGACCGACGTTTGGATTAACGTGTCGTCGAGATCGAAGACGATATGTGGGCGAATCGCGTCCATGCAGTGTCATGGCGCGCGCGCGGGGCGCGGCGCGGCTTCCTGTGCTTGCGGACAGCCCCGGGCCGTCGTGGCAATCGCGGCGGCGAACCCGCCGCGCCGGGGGACGAACACTCCGTGTCGCGAGTTATCGGCTCGATGCGACCACGGGTGTAGGGGGAATCTCGCCGCCCGGCCGCTGCCGCGCATGTTCCACCGCCTGGAGGTACGCGGTCTCGACGCCCTCCGCCCCGGCGGCGTCGAAGCCCAAGTCGCGCAGCCGGCCGTCGGCGATGCTGTAGATCCACGCATGCACATGCAGTTGCGCGCCGCGCGCCCACGCGTCGCGGACGATCGTGGTGCGGCAGACGTTGACGGCTTGCGCGATGACATTGAGCTCGCACAACCGGGCGCTGCGTTCCGTGTCGTCGGGCAAATCGTCGAGCGTCGCTCGGTGCTCGTGCGCCACGTCCTGAATGTGACGCAGCCAGTTGTCGATGAGGCCGTGCTTCTCGTCGCGCAGGGCAGCATTGACGCCGCCGCAGCCGTAGTGACCGCACACGATGACGTGTTTGACCTCCAGCACCTCCACAGCGAACTGGAGCACCGAGAGACAATTGAGATCGGTGTGCACCACGACGTTCGCGACGTTGCGGTGCACGAACAGCTCGCCCGGCGAGAGCCCGACGATTTCGTTGGCCGGCACGCGGCTGTCGGAGCAGCCGATCCACAGATACTCCGGCTGCTGCTGGCGCGCCAAGCGCGCGAAGTACGTCGGATCGCTCGCCGTGATGGTCTGCGCCCAGCGGGCGTTGCGTTCGAACAGCTTCTTGAGCGTGCGCACTAGTCGGCGAACCTCGCGGCGATGTCATCGAGCAGCGCGACGAAGGCGTCGTGCGCCAGCGCCGCGGTCTCGACGACTTCCTGGTGAGTGAGCGGCGTCGGCGAGAGGCCGGCGGCGCGATTGGTGAGGCACGAAATGCCGAGGACCTCGGCGCCGCGCGCCGCGGCCACCGCGCTCTCCGCCACCGTCGACATCCCGACCGCGTCGGCGCCGTAGCGCGCCGCCATGCGAACTTCTGCCGGCGTTTCGTATGTCGGTCCGCGCGAGGCGAAGTAGATGCCGCGCCGCAGTTGCAGACCCCGCGCCAACGCGACGTCCTCGGCCAGCGCGAGGAGACGCCGGGAATAAATCGGCCCGTGTGCGCGCAGGCGCGTGTCGCCGCCATCGTCCCACGTGCCGCGCATCGGGGGAACGTTCGTGAAGTTGACCTGATCGTCGATCAGCATCAACTCACCGGGCGCAAACTCCATGTTGACG
>JBGATO010000162.1:0-2833 GCA_044229145.1 Candidatus Eiseniibacteriota bacterium
GGCGATGGACGCGCCGCGCCGCCGCCGAACTGGGGCGCCGCCCCACCTCGCGGCGCGCTGCCGCCGCCGAGTCGCGCCTCGATCGAGCGCAGCCTCTCGAGCAGTTCGCCGAGTTGCACCGCGCGGTCCATCTCGGCGAGCTGCACCAGCGTCGCCTCGAGCACCACGCGCGGCGCCTGCGAGCGCTTCATCGTCCCGATCGCCTCGAGCAGCACGTGGAGCATGCGCAACAGATCTTGCGTGTCGAATCGCTCGGCCAGCCCGCGCAACTCGGCGAGCCGCTCGGCGGTGAGCACCAGCGAGCGGTCGGCGATGCCGCTGACGCGAATCACCAAGAGGTCGCGCAGGTGCGCGAGCAGCGCGTCGGCGAGTTCGCTCGCCGCCTGGCCGCGCGACAACGCGTCGAGCGCCGCGCCGAGCGCCGCGCCCGCATCACGCGCGGCGAGACCTTGTGCGATCGCGTCGATCGACTGCGGCAGCGCCAGCCCGAGCACCTCGGCCGCCGCCTCGGCGGTCACGGGTCGCAGACCTGTCGCCAGCACTTGGTCCAGCAGTGTCTCCGCGTCGCGCACCGAGCCGCCGGCGCGCCGCGCCACCACAGCCAGCGCGCCCGCGTCGACCTCGGCCTCCTCGCGCCGCGCCAGCTCGCCGAGCCGCGCGATCAAGGTCGGCGTGTCGACGCTGCGGAACTGGATCGCCTGGCAGCGCGAGACGATGGTGTCCGGCAGCTTGTCGAGCGCCGTCGTCGCGAAGATGAACACGACGTTGGCCGGCGGCTCCTCGAGCGTCTTGAGAAACGCGTTGAACGCCGACGCCGAGAGCATGTGCACTTCGTCGACGATGTAGACCTTGTAGCGCGCCGACGTCGCGACGTACTTCACCTTCTCGCGCAGATCGCGGATGTCCTCGACGCGATTGTTCGAGGCGGCGTCGATCTCGATGACGTCGAGGCTGGTCTGGCGGAGGATCGCGACGCAGGCGTTGCATTCGCCGCACGGTGTGGCCGTCGGCCCGCCGCGCTCGCAGTTGAGGGCGCGGGCGAGGATGCGCGCGGTGGTGGTCTTCCCGACGCCGCGCGGTCCGGAGAACAGGTAGGCGTGGCCGATGCGTCCCTGCGCCAGCGCGTTCGACAGGATGCGCGTGGCGGTCTCCTGCCCGACCACATCGGCGAACAGCTTGGGCCGGTGGCGGCGGGAGAGAACTTGATACGCGTCGGTCAGCGAAGTCTGGGCGGGCGTCGGCTCGGACATGCTCGGTAGAGTGCATGAGGCGGCGGGAATCCGCCAGTGCGAAGCGTAGCGCGGCGACGCGACGGACCGAGTCGCTGCATCATCGGCCGTGCACCCGTACTTGATGCGCGTGTGTGTGTGGCAACCGGTTCGCCGGCTCCGACCAGGAAACCCGCGGCACACGTCGCAGTGTACTTACCGCTGCTACCTTCCGGTCCTGACGGGGTTCGTACGACGACGTTGCGCGGGGACTGATCTTCAACACCACGTATCCCAGCTACGGCACACCCACACGGCACCGCGACACGGGACTTCAACCCCGCTAGAGCGGATTGCGGGTTACAGGGCACCGCTAGCTCCCCGTCTAGCACGACCGATGATGTCGCGGCCCGGCGTCGCGCGCCGATGCCCAGAAACGCCAAAGGCGCCTAGTGGTGGAGATGATCGGGATCGAACCGACGACCTCCTCGTTGCGAACGAGGCGCTCTCCCAACTGAGCTACATCCCCAAGACATTCAATTCCGATCCGATCTGCTCCGGATGAAACCGGTCGAGGCAGATCGGTCGGAGGCGAACCCGTGGCGCGCCATGAGTCCGGCCGCGAATCCAAACGTGAAACTGGCGGAGAGACTGGGATTCGAACCCAGGAGGGATTTCGTCCCTACACGCTTTCCAGACGTGCTCCTTAAACCACTCGGACATCTCTCCGCCCAAAGCGAGTGGTCCCAGTTTCTCCAACTGGTCCGCGCGTCCACGAACTCTCGACCCCTCGCGAGGTCGATCGCGCCGACCGCGCATTCTATGCACGTCACCACTGCCGCTCAAGCGGCAATCGGTTCGTGCTACAGGCTGGCGGAGAGGGAGGGATTCGAACCCTCGGTGGAGTTACCCCCACAACGGTTTTCGAGACCGCCCCTTTCAACCACTCAGGCACCTCTCCGCTTATCCTTGAAGAACCCTTTGAGCAAGGCGGCCGACTCGTCGGCGAGCACGCCGCCCCTTGCCGTGAAGTAGTGGTTCAAGCCCTCCACGTCAAGCACGCGATAGCGCGATTCGATCGCGCCGAACTTCGGCTCGCGTGCGCCGAACACTACCTCACCGACCCGGGCCAGCAACAATGCGCCGGCGCACATCAGGCAAGGCTCGACGGTCACGAAGACCCGCGTCCCCTCGAGCCGCGCGTAGCCTAGCGTCGAGGTCGCCGCCGAGATGGCGATCATCTCGGCGTGCGCGGTAGGATCCTCCAACCGTTCGGTCTGATTCCAACCCCGTCCGACCACTCGCGCGAGTCCGCTCGAACCCGCCCCGAACTCGTCGACGCTCATTCCTTCGACCACGACACAACCGATCGGCACCTCGCCGTCATCCATCGCACGGCGCGCGAGGTCGAGCGCCTGGCGCATCCATCGTTCGTCGTACTCCGACGAAAACGGCGCGCCTCCTCCTGATGCGTTCACGGCGTGGACGGCGTGCCCGCCCCCGCCGGCGCCTCCGGAAACGCCGCCATCAGCGAAGCCATCACCTCTCTCGCCAACGGATCGATGTCGGGCGCGTCCGGCACGGAGCCTGACGCTGCCCCCTGCCGCTGTGCGCCGTTCGGATCG
>JBGATO010000056.1:0-24177 GCA_044229145.1 Candidatus Eiseniibacteriota bacterium
GCTTACGCGCGGAGCCGCCGTGCGCTCCGCGGCCCCGAGTTCACCTCGGGGCTCGCGCGGCCACTCCCCAATGACCGTCACCAGCGACGGCAGCGTCGAGTCGATCACTCGGATCATGTGATCTTCGAGCGCCGATACAGCGAGCACCACCGATGAATCGGCCGCGCTGTCGATGGCGTGCGCGGGCGCGGCCGCGAGCGTGACCGCAATCACGGCCGCTTCCCAGAGTGCAAACGGGCGCGGGAGACGTCGACCTCGCGATCCACGCTCCCACGCCCGTTGCGTTGACGTATCCGTTCGTGCGCCCCGCTCCCGCGGAGCGCCGCTGCGCGCGTGCATTCTCAGAAGGTCCGCAGCCTCCGCTCGGTCCGCCGATGCTGAACCGGCTGAATCGCACCATCGCCCGACACCGGCCGGCCATCGAGGCTCACGCGATCGAGCACCAAGTCCAGTTGCGCGCCGTAGGTCGGGTCGAGCAGATCGTGTCCCGTCAATTCGACCGCCCCGCCCGTCACCTGCGATCCCCGCAGCGGATTGCCGGCCGCCACCTGCACGACCGGCGCCGGTGCCGTCGAATCGGCGGAGCGCGTCGCCTGACGCGTCTGCGGCGCCTGAGGCTGCTGGCGGACCGGGGCGATCGCGGCGACCTCTCGCGCGGCCGGCGGCGTCACGGCTGGAGCGCTCGCCACAGCAGGCGGCTGGGGACGCAGGCCCGCCACCGGGACGAGGCCGACGCGGATCCCGCCAAGCGTCAGCAGCACGCCCGCGGCCATCGCCGCAGGCGCCCATACCCAGCGCTCCCATTCGAGCCGCGGCCACGCGAAGTCCGGCAAGAATCGGCGCCACCCCAGTGACACCTCCGCTTCCTCCGCCACCGCCTCGCGCACCCGGTTCATGACGTCGTCGGTGAAGCTCGCCGGCGCCTCGACGCGCGGCAGACCGTGCAGGAGCGCCAGCATCCGCCGCGCATCCTGCACCGCGCTGGCGCAGGCACGGCACTGCGGCAAGTGCGCTTCGACTGCCATCCGCTCGTCGGCGGACACCTCGCCCTCGAGGTAGGCCGAGGTCAGATTCTCGATTGTACGACAGGTCATCGGATCTCCAGGCGCGTCACAATGGGCTCGAGTTTGTCCCTGAGCATGAGTCGCGCACGGTTGATGCGCGAACGGACGGTGCCACCGGGAATGTTGAGGATGTTCCCGACCTCTTCGTACGACAGTCCCTCGATGTCGCGCAGCACCAGCGCCGCCCGATACTTTTGCGGTAAGCGTGCGATGGCGCGGGTGACCATGTCTTCCACTTCCCCACGCACGACGGCGTCGTCGGCGCGTTCGGCCTGGTCGGGCAGAACGTGGGCGATCGACGGATGATCGTCGCTGGAGGCATCGAGGCTGATCTCGCCCTTGTGCCGGACGCGGTAGCGGATTTCGTTCTTCGCCAGGTTCACCGCGATGGTGAACATCCAGGTCGAGAACTTGCCGCCGGGCCGGTACCGCGAGCGGTGGACGAAAACCCGCAGGAAGACTTCCTGCGAGATTTCCTCCGCGCGGTCGCGGTCGTTGATGAAGCGAGAGACGAGGTTGATCACACGGCCTTTGTACCGCTCGACCAAGACCCGGAACGCGTCCTGGGAGTCTTGGGCGACTCGGTCCATGAGTTCCTCGTCCGTCAGAGCGCGGAACTCGATGTATGTGCCGGCGTGGCTCAGAATTGGTTCGTCCCCCCGTCGCATGTGCCTACACTCCGGCTTTACCGTGGGTTCCGCTTTTCTGCGGGCGACGTCGCCCCGTCACTGCGCATGCGTGCAAGTTTTTCGAGGACGCGGCGCCGCGTGCGGTCCGCACGCAGCGACGCTTGGTAGGCCGCACGCGCCGCCTCGCGATTCCCCAGCGCGAGGTGAACATCGCCCAAGTGCTCGGCGATTTCCGGTTCGTCGGGTGCGAGCGAGGTCGCGCGCCCGAGGGCGGTGAGCGCCTCTGCGTGCCGACCGAGGCGAAACAGGGCCCAGCCGTACGAGTCGAGGATTGCTGGATTGTCCGGCTCCAAGCTGAGCGCCCGCTGGATGTAGCCGAGCGCCTCGTCGAGGTGCGTCCCCGCGTCGGCATACATGTATCCGACGAAATTCCACGCCGCGGCGTTGGTCGAGTCGCGGCGCAGCACGCGGAAGATGGCGTCGGCGGCGCGCGGGAGATCGCCGCGGGCGTTGGCGATTTCCGCCAGCGCATAGGGCGCACCCAGGTTGGTGCTGTCCGCCACCTCGGCGCACGCCAGGGTGTCGAGGGCAGCCGCGGTATCGCCCGCCGCCGCCAAGGCGAGCCCGAGTGCGTACAATGCCGTGGCGGTGCTTTCTGGCATCTGGCGGACGGCGGCCCGCAGCGCCACGCACGCCTCCCTCTCCTTCTTCTGACGATGCAAGACGACGCCGAGCGCGTAGGCGGCATCGGCATTCGCGGAATCGGCACGCCAGGCCGTCCGCAGCGACCGCTCCGCTGCGGGATAGTCCTTCCGATCGAGCGCCAAGTACCCGAGGACCAGGTGCGGCAGCGATTCGGTGGGACGCAACCGGAGCAGGGCGCGGGCGTGCCGGGTCGCATTCTCGGGCGCATCGGCGCGCCACCACAGCATCATCAGCCGCCGCTCGATGACGGCCTCCGGAACGGCGCCGCGCAAGTGCTCGAGTTCCGCGGCGCCGGCGGCCGGATCTCCGGCTTCTGCCAGTGCTTCGGCGCGCTCGATCCGCGCGGCGGGCGAATCCGGTGACAGCTCGGCGGCACGCCGGAAGTGACGGCGCGCCGCCTCGGTGTTCCCTGCTTGTTGCTCGACCAATCCGAGCGCCTGTTCGATCGCCGGTTCGTCGCGCGCGAGCGCCGCGGCGCGGCCGAGCGCATCGCGTGCTCCCGCGAGATCGTTGCGCGCGGCGCGCAGCACGCCGAGTTGGAACCACGGGTCCGCGCCGGTGGTGTCCAAGGCGGCGGCGCGCGTGAGCTCGTCGATCCCGGTCAGGGTGTCGCCGACCTCCACGGCAGCGTGGGCCATCAGTGCGTGCAACGGCGCACTGTCCGGCGCGGCCGCCACCGCCCGGCGGAGGGCTTCCACCGCCCCCCGTCCGTCCTGCCGGCGCATTCGCGCGCCAGCATCCAGCAATGCAGCGCGCAGCTGCACCGCGGTGTCGAATCGCTGGGCACGCGAAGCATCGCGGATCACCAACGAGTCGAATCCGGCCTCGGCCGCCGACTCCAGCAGCGCGAGGAAGACGTCGCGCGACGTGCTGTCGGCCGCGAAGGCTGCGGCGAACGCGTCGTACGCTCCGGCTCTGTCCCCCGCGGCCCGGGCTGCGATGCCACGAGCGTACGCGGCCAGCGCCGCCGGGTCACTCCCCGCCGCGCGTGCGCGGGGAGGCACGGCGCCGAGCGCGAGCATGACGATGGTCACGAGGATGAGCCGCGCTCTGAAACAGGAGGCGTGATCGGTCATGGCAGGCAGCCTACTCGGTCCGCGCGGGGCGGTCCAGGCAGCGAGGCGAACCGGGAGCACGATTGACGGACGTTTCGCCGCATTGCTACGCTCCACGCGACTGTGGATGGACTTCCACGACTTTCGGCAGAAAGGCAGGGATTCATGATGCGTCGACGCATGCACTCCACTCCGGCGGGACCTGTTTTCGCCCTCGCGTGCGCGTCCGCGCTCGGACTCAGCGTTGCCGTGAGCGGCTGCTACACCCGTTTGGCAAACCTGCACCCCACCACCGACATCACGCGCGTCCCCGCCGATGGCGACCGCGTGTACCTGCCGGAAGATTCCGACCCGCGCGACCTGCAAGCCGATTTCGATCAGCGCGCATACGGGTCCTACCTCGAGGATCGGCTGATCGATCCGTACATCATCGGGTTCACGTATTCCGACCGGTACGGCAGCGGCGCCGGATACGGCCAGTACTACGAGCAGCCATGGTGGAAGGAGCCGCGCTTCGGCGGGGGCTACAGCGGCGGCGGATCCTACGGCTCGCGCGGCAGCGGCGCGCCTCTGAGCGACACCACGAAAACGCGCGTGGCGGGCGGACGTTCGCTGTGGATCACTCCGACCCCGCCCGGCGCCGTGCAGCCCGGAGTGTCGCACGATGGTCCGCCCGCCAGTTCCGCAGGCAGCGGTTCGCCGTCGGGCGGCGGGACCACGACAGCCGACAGCACGAAGGCGCAGCAGCAAAAGAAGGGCGCCGGACGTCGCCTGTGGCGATGAGAGTCCGGGGGCTCAGCCTCGCCGTCACGATCGCATCCTTTCTCGGCCGGGCCGCCAGCGCCTCGGCGCAGTCGTGCGATGTGGTGCCCGACCTGCCGTTCTTGCGCGAGAGCGCCTTGTGGGCGCGGCAGAGCGGCATGGGAAGCGCGGGCATCGCGGTGGGAGCAGACGTCGGCGCCCTCCACGACAACCCGGCCGGCCTGGCGCTGATCCGCCGTATCGAGATGGCCGGAAATCTCAATGCCTCGAGTTCAACGGTTGGGCTCACGACCTTCGGCACACCTGCCAGTGGCACCTCGCGGACGATGACCATCAACGCGCTGGCGGGGGCGTATCCCTTCCCTGTCTATCGCGGCAGCTTGGTCGTCGCGGGTTCGTACGAGCGCCCCGTGGGATTCAGCCGCTTGACCGTACGCGACGGTGTGCGACCCGATGCTGGCGGCGGGGTGCGCATCAGCGAGCGCCGTGAAGAGAGCGGCGGGATCCACCAGCTGCGCGCCGGCGCCGCGGTGGATATCGCGCGCGAGGTTGCAGTAGGCGCGTCGGTGACGGTGAGCTACGCACGCGACCGGCAGAGTACGGTTCTCGACAGCGTTCCGGTGTCCTCGTCGGCAACCGTCACCACGCTGATCGACGAGACGATTCGTACGCACGCATTCGGCATCGGCGGTCAGTTCGGCACGCTGGTGCGCATGTCACCCTACGCGCGTATCGGCGCCACGGTGGGCACACCGCGGAAATTGCGGTTCGTCGGACGTGGCGTCGACCAGGCCGGCGGCTTCGAACTTGTGCCGCAGTCGTTCACGCTCCCGATGACGGTCGCGGGCGGCATCGCGCTGACGCCACGGCACGCGATCGTCACGGCAGATGTGTCGTACACCGATTGGAGTCAGCTGACGTACGACGCCGCCCCCTGCGGGGGACACGTCTACTACCACCTGGCGCCCGGCTATTCGTCTGCGACCGACGTACGCCTCGGAACCGAGGTGTGGGTTCCGGGATCGCTGCTCCGCGTACGCGCCGGCTATCAGTGGGCTCCGCTCGCCGTCGCGTTCCTGCGCGACCCGACGGCCTGGGAGATCTCGCCCGCCCCTGTGTACGCCCCCGTCGAAATCGACACCAATCGTCGCGCGTGGTCGGTTGGCGCAGGGTATCTGGTGCAGGGCGCGTACACGGTCGACATCGCGTACACCTCGGAATCGTACCAGCGTTCGACCAGCCACGAATCGCGGCCGTGGAGTGGCGGCGCCGCGCTCGTCGAATCGACGCGCCAACATCAGGTGGTGGCAAGCGTCGCGTTTCGCCTCTAGTCTTCGATCCCGCAACGCAAGGAGAGTTCGCCCCGGTGTCCGACGAGACGACGTCCCCGGAGTCCCCCGCCGTTCCGCGCCTCAACCTCGCGCGCCATCGCCGCGCGTTCGAGAAGTACCCGAATCCCATCGCGTGGGCATTGCCGCTGCTCATCTTGGCGATCGGCGTGGCGGCGATCATGCAGCTGCTTCCCGACATCGGCCTCAAGGCGGGCGAGTTCGGGAAGGCATTCGAGCGTGTGCATCGCGCGGATCTCAAGAAGCACGCGGATCGCGCGCATCCGTCGGCGCGTGCCATCGCCGATTCGGTCGCCATGGGGCTCGAGATGCCGGCAGGATTTCCGGCGCGGGTGGAGGAGTCGGGCGGGCGAATCCTGCGGGCGTCGGCGACCAAGCTGGCGGCCGGACGCCAGCTTCACCTCGTGGTTCGGATGCCGGGTGCTGGGGCGCGGCCGGTCTCGGTGTTCGCCGAGCACTTTCTCGCGCGGAACGTCGACGCGTTCCGGCGCCGCGACACGCCCGGCGGCCGGATCTACGTGCAGTCGCTCCCGGGGAGCAAGGCCGCGCCGGCAGACAGCGTGATCGTGTGGCAGGAGGTCGGCATCTTGGCGACGCTGGTCGGCGCGGCCCCCGAGGATTCGCTCGCGGCGTTCGCCTCTCGGATGATGACGTCGGCCAAGGCCGCGCACGCGGCCGACCTCACCGACTAACAGCGGCTGTCGACGTGCGGTAACGCAGAACGGCACCTCCCTCGCGGGAGGTGCCGTTCGCCTTGTGGTGCCCGGAGCGAGATTTGAACTCGCACGGCTCGCGCCATACGCCCCTCAAACGTACGTGTCTACCAGGTTCCACCATCCGGGCATATCGAACTCGCGCCCGCGGGCGCGAGGCATTACTTGGTCGGCGTGCTCGCTGGGGCCGGAGCGGCGGTGCCGCCGGGCGCGGGAGCGCTTCCCGCCGCCGGAGCGCCGCCGGTGGCCGGTGCACCACCCGCCGGAGCGGTCGTGGCGGCCGGAGTACCCGACTTCTGGGCTTCCGCCTGAATCAGCGACTTCGATCCGCCGTTCCCGCCGCTGGTGCTGAGGAACGCCAGCAACATCGACGTGATGAAGAAGGCGGCACCCAGGCCGGCGGTCGCGCGGGTCAGCAGCGTGTTCGCGCCACGGCCACCGAAGATCGCCTGCGAAGCCGACGAGTCGCCAAACGTCCCGGCGAGCCCGCCGCCGCGCCCCGACTGGATCAGGATGACCCCGATCAGGGCGATCAAGACGATCACGTGAATGACCGTGAACACTCCGAACATGCGAGACCTACCCTCCTTCTTCGCGCCGCGTCCCCGGATGGGACAGACGCCCCCGGCCGGCGAGACGGCTGACCTCTCGCCGGCGCGGCGCGACTCAATCGTAGGCCGGGGATACTAGCAGCCTCACTTCCCCGCGTCAATCGCTCCGCGCGCAATCGCCAGGAATCCTTCGGCTTCGAGGCTGGCGCCGCCGACCAGGACGCCGTCGACGTCTTCCTGGGACATCAGGATCTGGGCGTTGTCCGGCTTCACGCTGCCGCCGTACAAGATACGGACACGGCTCGCGAACGCCTCGCCGCACAGCCGCCGCGCCTCGCCCCGAATGAATGCGTGGGCGTCCTGCGCCATCTGCGGCGTCGCCGTCTTGCCGGTGCCGATCGCCCACACCGGTTCGTACGCGATGACGACGCGATCGGCCTCTACCGCCAAGCCGTCGAACACGGCGGCGATCTGCCGCTTGAGCACATCCTCGGTCGCGCCGGATTCGCGTTCGGCGAGCAGCTCACCGACGCAGACGATCGGCATGAGCTTCGCCTCGAGTGCCGCGCGGGTCTTGCGGGCGACGACTTCGTCGCTGTCGCCCATCAAGGTCCGGCGCTCACTGTGGCCGACGATGACGTACGTGCAGCCCGCATCCACCAGCATGCCGGCCGACACCGCGCTGGTGAACGCGCCGTGCGTTTCGAAGTGCACGTCCTGAGCGCCGAGCGCTACCTGTGTGCCCGACAGCGCGGCCCGCGCGGTCCACAGGCCCGTGTACGGCGGGCAGATCAGGAGATCGATACCGTCTCGCACCGGCGCACCCCAGGCGACACGCTGCGCCAGCGCGCGCGCCTCGCGAGAGGTCGTGTGCATCTTCCAGTTGCCGGCGATGAGCGCGCCGCGCGCCGAGCGTGCCATGCGCTACACCGCCGCCGGCGCGTCGCTGAGCGCAGCGACGCCCGGCAGTTCGCGGCCTTCGAGGAACTCGAGCGACGCGCCACCGCCGGTGCTGACGTGCGACACCTGATCGCTGAGTCCGCTCTTGGCGAGCGCGGCCACTGAATCGCCGCCGCCGACGACGGTCACCGCGCCGCGCGCGGTCGCGGTCGCGAGATCGCGCGCCACGGCGAGCGTGCCCTGCGCGAACGCGTCGACCTCGAAGATGCCCATCGGGCCATTCCAGAACACCGTGCGCGCCGACGCTAACGCCTCTCCGATCGCTGTCATCGACTTCGGACCGATGTCGACGCCGATGTCGTCGGCGCCGAGTGCGGTGACGTCGGCGACGCGCGCCGGCGCGCTGCCGTCGACCGCGGCACTGACCACCGTGTCGGTCGGCAGCAACAGCGTGACGCCGCGCTCCTTCGCCGCCGCGAGCAATGCCTTCGCGGTGTCGATACGGTCCTCCTCGACCAGCGACCTGCCGGTGTCGACACCCTGCGCGCGCAGCAGGGTGAACATCATCGCGCCGCCGATGACCAGCGTGTCGACGCGCGAGAGCATCGTTTGCAGCACGTCGATCTTACCGCTGATCTTCGCCCCGCCGATGACCGCGACGAACGGCTTCTCCGGCGCGACCAGCAAGCGGCCGAGGAACTCGAGTTCGCGTTCCATCAGGAAGCCGGCGGCGGCCTGCGGCAAGAGTTGCGCGACGCCGACGGTGCTGGCGTGCGCGCGGTGCGCGGTGCCGAACGCGTCGTTGACGTAGACGTCCCCGAGCTTCGCGAGCGCCGCCGCGAACGTCGCGTCGTTCTTCTCCTCCTCCGCGTGGAAGCGGAGGTTTTCGAGCAACAAGACATCGCCCGGTGTGAGCGCCTTCGCCGCGGCTTCGGCCTTCTCGCCGATACAGTCCTCGACGAACGCGACGGGCGCGCCGAGCAACTCCGCCAGCGCCGGTGCCGCGGGCGCCAGGCTCATGGCCGGCACGCGCTGGCCCTTGGGCCGGCCGAGGTGCGACATCAGCACGATGCGCGCACCCTTCTCGCGCAGGTATTGCAGTGTCGGCACGGTCGCACGGATGCGCGTGTCGTCGCGCACCGCGCCGTCCGCGGTGAGCGGCACGTTGTAGTCGACACGCATCAGCACCGTCTTGCCGGCGACGTCGAGGGTCTGGAGTGTGAGCTTCTGCATGGCCGCCTCGCTTACAGCATCTTGACCAGGTCGACGACGCGGTTCGAGTAACCCCACTCGTTGTCGTACCAGGCCACGACCTTGACCAGCGTCTCGTTGATCACCATGGTCAGCAATCCGTCGACGATCGAGGAGTGCGGGTTGCCGATGATGTCGACCGACACGAGCGGCGTCGTGGTGTACTGGAGCACGCCCTTGAGCGGACCGTTCGCGGCGGCTTCGAACGCGGCGTTGATCGCGTCCTTGGTGGCCGGCTTGTCGGTCTCGACGACGAGGTCGACGACCGAACCGTCCGGCACCGGCACGCGCATCGCGAAGCCATCGAGCTTGCCGGCGAGCTCCGGCAACACGAGGCCGATTGCCTTCGCCGCTCCGGTCGAGGACGGGATGATCGACACCGCGGCGGCACGCGCGCGGCGCAGGTCCTTGTGCGGGAAGTCGAGGATCTTCTGGTCGTTGGTGTACGCGTGCACCGTGGTCATGGTGCCGCGCTTGACGCCGAAGGTGTCGTGCAGAACCTTGGCCACCGGCGCCAAGCAATTGGTGGTGCACGACGCGCACGACAGCACGTGGTGCTCATCGCGCTTGTAGGCTTCGCTGTTCACGCCCGGCGCGATGGTGACGTCGGCGCCCTTGGCCGGCGCGGAGATGACGACCTTTTTGGCGCCGGCAGTCAGGTGGGCGGCAGCCTTGTCGCGGTCGGTGAAACGGCCGGTGGACTCGATGACGACGTCGACGCCGAGGTCCTTCCACGGCAACTTCGCCGGATCCGGCTCCGCGACGACCTTCACCAGCTTGCCGTCGATCTCGATGCCGCCGTCGACCGCCTTGACCGACTTGTCCCACGCGCGCTGCGCGGAGTCGTACTTCAAGAGGTGCGCGAGGGTGGCGTTGTCGGTGAGGTCGTTGATGGCGACGAAGTCGAGACCCTTGTCCCACCCCGCCCGCACCACCAAGCGGCCGATGCGCCCGAAACCGTTGACGCCAACACGCACTCCCATGACGGACCTCCTTCGTGTGAGCCCGATGCGCCGCCCGGCGGCGCGCTCTGCCGCGCGGCGTCACCCGTGCGGGGGGCGCCACGCCGACGGTGCGGCCCTGTGCCGCCCGCCTCATCAAGTCGGCTCGGACCTTATAGGTGCGCCAAAAGTGGTGTCAAGGCGACCTCAGGACTCCCCGCAGGGGTCCGCCGCGCGTGGCGGCCGGCGGGTGCTAGTGCTTCACGCCCTCGCTGGTGTACTTCAGCGAATAGTCGCCCCAGCCACGCTGGTCGATGAAGACGAACGTCAGCTGCACCTGGTGCTGGTTGGCCGTGTTGTCGCCGAACAGCGGATGCCCGCCGCGGTCGTACGTCCAGACCTCGAACGGCCGGTTCCGGTCGTTTTCGTCGAATCGCGGCACCGCGGAATTCAGCAAATCCGCCCCGCTGGTCGTGTTTTCCAACTCGTTCTGCACGGTCTCTTTGTTGATCGGCATCGCGTGCGTGTTGACATCGTCCGGCGGTCCGAGCCGCACGTATACCTTGCCGCGATCGGAGTTCACGCCGCGGTCGAGAATCGCGTAGTGCGTTTCGACGAACTGCACCCGGCGGTCGAATTCGGCCCGGAGTTCGTTGAACGCGGTGTCCGGCGTGGGATCGTGGGCGCGCCAAAACTCGTTCAGGTAGATCTCGCGTTGCCCGGGGCTCAAGGTCTCGAACTCGAGGAAATCGTCCTCGCTGAGCAGGAAGCGCGCGAGGTCGAGTTGCTCGTCATTGCTGGCGCCCCAGGAATCCGGCTGCCAGACGATGTCGAATTCTCCCGTCGTGGGAGGCGCCGTGACTCCGTCCTCACGCGTGACGGTCACGGCGCAGATGTAGCGGCCGGCCGGGAGACCCGCCAGATCGTGTTCGATGCGGTGCCCGAACGCGCCACCGCGCGCCTCCACCGTGTCCACCACAGTCTCGAGCGTCTCGCCGCTGGTGGTGACGAGCGCGTGGCGCAGGAAATAGTGCGTGCCGGTGGTGTCGACACGGTCGTACGTCTCCACGTAGGCCCGCATCGCCGACTGGTAGAGACCGTACAGGCGCGCCGGATTCGCCGACACATGCGACGGCGCCACGCCCTCGACGGTCGCTTCGTCGGCCCACTCGAATTGCAGCGGACTCGCCACGACGGTCCCGGCCGCCGGCGCCGCCGGCACCACGACACGGACGCGCGCGCGGCCGATCTTGTGCTTCTTCCGTAGCGCGTTCAGGACACCGCGCTTGGTGGCCTTGCGGTCCAGCACCGAGATCGTGAAGTCGTATGTCCCCGGCTGGACGTCGAACTGCGACGACAGCATCTGGACGTGATCGCGCGAACGCGCCGTGGCTTCATCCGAGGTCAGGAACGTCAGCGTCTTCGATCGGTTGACGCGGGTCGCCGCCTCCCCTGCCGAGGCGACCGTGAATTGCACCTCGGACTCCCAGCCCTTCGCGGTCGGCAGAAACCGGAGCTCGCTGTTGGGCACCCGCAGACGCACCTCGACGTGCATGCCGGTTCCCGGACGGTAGACCCACACCGGATCGCAGGCAAAACGGATATCGCCGCGCGCGTAGGCGGCGCCATTGGCACGCGGCTGCGGGAGGATCGGCTCGCCGTTGTCATCGGTCGGCAGCGCCGCGCGTGCGCCGGCGGCGCAGCACGTCACGGCGATCGACGCCACGGCAGCGAGGATGCGCGAGCGTGCGAATCGGAGGCGCAACACAGAACGGTGGGGTGAGAGCGCGGTCACGAAACGATGCCTCCCTAGCGGGCCTGAGTCACTGCGGGCTCGGTCACCGATTGCGCGACCGGCCGGTGATTCGGAGGGGGGCCCGGCCGCCGCGCGCACGCAGTACCGGAGACGCGGGCGGGGCGGATCCGCACCAAGCCGATCCGCCCCGCCGCGAGAATTGCAGTCGACAGGTCGGTCTAGAAGCCCAACTCGAGCGACACGCGCTGTACCGCACCAAGCGTCTGCATGTCGCTGTACGCGTAGTCGAGCCGCGCGGTCTGCGCCGACCCAATCGGGAACTTGAAGCCCGCGCCGGCCGCGTACTTCTCGCTGTCGTAGCCGAGCTTGTAGCCCCCGCGCAAGAAAAAGTAGTCGCGGAAGTTGTACTCGGCGCCGACATTGAGGCGCTCCTTGTTGTCCGGCGGGTGCGAGAAGTCGACCGCGGTCATCAACGAGTGCGTCCCGTCGTTGTACATGTTCGCGGACAGGCCGACACGGAAGATGGTCGGCACCTTCACCGCGCGGTCGAGGAACATCATGTTCGATCCCATGTTCGAGATCGTCATGCCGATCCGCACCGAGTGGAAGCCGGTGTCGTAGAGCGTGCCGAAGTCGTACGTCAGCACGTGCGACTTCACATCGGCCAAGCCCTCGTTCACGTAGTGCAGCGATGCACCCGCAGAGAACTTGTCGGTGAGCGACCGCGCGTAGGTCAACGCATAGTCGGTGTCGCCGGCGTCCGCGAACGTTCCGGTACCGTCTTGGTGGAAGACGTCGACCACCTCGAACGGATCCATCGTGAACGAGCGCGCATTGAACGCCATGTTGCCCGGCAACAGCGGAGCCGGGAACACGACCGTCGCCTGGTCGATGGCAGTCTGCGCCACCCACGCGGTGTGGTTGATCGACACCACGGTGCCGTTCAAGCGCGCCACGCCGGCGGCATTCCAGAACGTCGCCGTAGCGTCGTCCGCGATCGAGACGAACGCATCGCCCATACCAGCCGCACGCGCGCCGATGGGGATCTTCAGGTACTGCGCACCGATGGTGCCCACCTTCTCGAAGATGTCAGCCGCCTGTGCCGCCGGAGCAGTCACCGCGGTCACCGCGAGAAGCGCGACCAAAGTTCGCTTCACGATGCTCAAGTCCTCCTGTACTCGGAACGGATTGCGCGAGGCTCGACGACCACCGAGCACGTCTCCTCGCGTCCGCTGCGTGGACCGAACGCTACACGGATGCGGGCCGCTCGTCGACCCGCATCCGTCACAACCATGCTACCGATTCGCGGTGATGCCCTTGCCGCGGACGACGATGAACTTCCCAGAAATCGTCGACTGAGCCGGCGCTTCCACCGTGTAGACGTACACGCCGCTCGTCACGTCCTGTCCGTTGCGCGTCACCAGGTTCCACGAGGCCGCGCCGTCGTTCTCATTGAGCACGATGTGCGACCGATCGGTCACCGCTTCCTCCGGCTGGAGCACGCGGCGCGCTTCGGGATCGTCGGACGAAATCTGCTTCACCAGGTCACCCGACAGCGTGAAGATACGAATCGTGTACTTCCCGCGCGGCAGACCCTGGAACTCCAGCTTGGTGCCGGTCGGTGAGAGGTAACCCGTCGCCGCCGGCGTGAGGTCCCAGTCCGCGTGGTCGATGTACGGATTCGGCACCACACGCACGCCGCCCTTGGCGAGAGCGCTCCGCGAGATCGTCTGCGGCACCACGAGATCTTGCTCGGTGGCTACGGCAAGAGAGTGCAACTCTTCCTTACCCTTGTTGCCCTGCGCCAACCGATACGCCGAGAGCGCGTAGAAGTACGGCATGCCGTTGATCACGCTGGTGTCGACGTAGCGGTAGCGCCCCACCGGGTAGTGCGCGATCTTCACCTGCTTGACCGCCGGGCGCCCGCCCGATGCCGGCTGCGCCGGCTGGACGAGGGCGCTGTCCGCAACCACGCCACTTCCGCTGAACAGCAGGACCGGGTAGTTGACAGTCGTGTCGGTGATGCAGTTGAGCCAGCCCTTGTTCGTGTTGGGATAGCCGGTCCGGTACGGGTCGCTCCCGCAGTTGAAGTATTGCTGCAACGCCGTGAGCACCGTGTCCGTCGGGTTCGCGACCGAGAGCTGCTTGTCGAGCACCGTCGAGCTGAACTGGTAGCCGACTGGACGGTGGTCGAGCAGCGCCAGCGTCACCGCCAGCGTGCTGTCCTCGTGCAACGGCCGGGCGTAGTCCGCCAGCAGCTCCCACTGCGAGCGATCCGGACCGATCGTGCCGACCGGGCGCTTCCAGTTGGCGGCACGCCAGACGCGGTAGCCACGGAAGTCGTCGAGGTGGTTGACCGGGTTCCCGATCAGCTCCGACGAGTTATCCCACACCAATTCCACGCGGCGGTCCTGTCCCGGGGTCACCGCGCAGCTGCGGAACTCGAAGTCGTCGAGCATTTTGTGGTCGACCACCGTGCTGTCGAGGCTGGGCGTCGCAGTGATACACTTCGCCACGCCCGTGGTCGTGGAGATTCCCTGCGGCGGGTAGTTCTTCGGCACCGCGTACACGAACGCCGGGTTCCCAGACACCATCCGGAGGTTGGAGGCCGGCGGCGGCGGCGGCGTCGTCGACACCCAGTGACGCCAGTACTCACCTCCCGGATACTTCGGGTTCGGCGTGCACAGCGAGGCGTCGGGACGCAACGGATCGCAGTCGAGGTTGACGTAGTTCTGCGCCGTGCAGACATCGCCCTTGATGCGCACCGCGATACCGGCGGAGTCGCGCGCCACGCAGTCCACGTCGAGGCTGATGTCGTAGCTCGGCTGGCCCGGGATCGCCGGCGGGACCGCGATGCAGCTCTCGTGGCCGATGTATCCACCAGCCGGCGTGCCCGCGATACCGCTGTTGGCTGGCACGTAACCCGTCGACATGTCGTTGTCGACGTTCCACCAGTCGCCTTCCCATACGATGCCAAGCAGGTTGGTGGCGTTCTCGATCAGCCCCTGGCGGCCCTCTCCCACGACATAGGCCACGGACATCGTGACCGCACTGTCGGGATTGAGACGGCTGAACGGACCGACCGAGATCAGGTACCGGAAGTCCTTTGCCTGCGGCGGCGTCGCGTACGCCTTGTCCTTGAGCGCCTTGTACTTCGGCTCGCCCTTCTCGTCGACGAGACAGTGCGCGCACATGAGGTCGTAGCGCTCTTCGTCGGTCGCCGGGTCACCGCCCTGGGCGTAGGGGTTGCCACCGGTGCCGGAGAAGTACTGCACGTTGGCGAAGCTCACTTCTCCCGGCCCCTTCGGCGCGTAGCCCGGGACCTTCTGGCGAATGAGCGGGTTGTTGAGCGGGTCGACGGTGTGCCCGAGCAGCAGCGTGCCGGCGTAGCCGGGCGCGTCACCGCCCAACTGCCCCTGGTTCTGTGTCGGGTTGTCAGGCTGGTCCCACATGTACGCCATCTGCAGGCGGAATTCCCGCGTGGTGCACTGTGCGATCGCGCCCGTCGGATCCGCCAAAGTCACCAGCGTGTCGATCTTGTCGAAACGGTCGTCGTCGAAGTTGTTCGGGTTCGAGTACGGACCGATGTCGGCGTCCACGAAGAAGGCGATGAAGACGTCCTTCATCGGGCTGGTGCTGACGTTGGTGAACTTGTAGTCGATACCGACGAAGTCGTTGGTGCCGGCGGTGGACCACGCGTACGACGACTGCTGCAGCTTGACGCCCAGGGGCACGTGCTCCTGGAAACGCGCCTTCGCTTCCGGCGTGTCGTCGCGCACCTCGAACGAGTACATCTGTTGCGAAATGGCGGCGAAGTCCTCGTCGATGCGGCCGTCGCCGTCGTCGTCCTTGCCGTTGAGGAAGTCCTCGTCGACACGCGCGGCGCCGCTCACCGGGTCGCGGTCGCCATCGTCGTTGGCGGCGCCGAGGTCCGAGCTCCCACCGATTCGCGTCCCGTGCGGCGCACCTTCGTACGTCGAGCGGATGTCGTCCACGACGTCACGCGACGGACGGAACTCGTGCTGGTAGCACGTCGTCGAGACACGCGGCACGTCGATGATCCCGCCAGCCGTCCCCGCTTCCTCGTGCATCGCGCCGATCCACGGCCCGGCGACATATAGATACTCGTTGCCGGATCCGGCCGGCCACTCGGCGGACAAGCAGGCGGTGTAGAAGTCACCGAATTCCTCGCCCAACTGCCCGAAGTTGTTGACCAGCAACCACAGCCGCCCAACGTTGTGGACGTACGTGCAGTCGAGACGGTAGAAGCCCTGCGGACCACCCTTCTGCGTGCTGTCCGGATTCGCGGGGTCGACCGGGTATCCTTCGGCCGCGGCCACCTCGCGCCACTCCTGCGGCGTCATGCGGGCCACCGCCTGGCGTGGGGCCAGCAGCGCGCTCAGCGCCAGTACCGCGCCGACCGTCACAGCCGCCGTCCGCCACGCTCCGCGGTGCGTGCCCTTCCACTCTCCAGCCATGAACTCTCCCTTCCTGCGGTCGCTCACCCTGCGCGGTCGAATTAGAACGACATGCCGATGCCGACGCGCAGCACACGGCCTTCGTCGAACACGCGCGGGTCGTGAACGGGCAGGAAGTCGTCCGTGCCATCACCGTTGCTGTCGGTGATGTAGGCGCCTCCCGCGATGCCGCGTTCGTTGTAGTAGACGGTGTAGTCGTATCCGCCGACGTACGGGTTGTACGGGTTGCCCGGCTCCAAGTTGATGATGTTCTTGGTGTCGAGCACGTTGTTCGCGCGCAGGAACAGCGTGAACCGCTGGCCGTACAGCGTGAAGTAACGGTCCGCGCGGACGTCCAGGTTGGTGGTCGTCGGCAGGCGCTTCGAGTTCGTCAGCTTCGGGTCGAACTTCTTCTCGCCCTGGCGGTGCGGCGAGTACGGGAAGCCCGAACCGTAGCGCCACAGGAAGTTGGTGCTCCACTTGCCTTCCTGCACGATGTCCAAGTTGGTGCTGAAGGTGTGGCGCTGGTCGTATCCGAGTGGCTGCTCCGAGATCGGCAAGTACAGCTGGTTGCCCTGGTCGGCGAGGTTGATGTCGACGTCCGAGGCGAGACCCGTGGCGATCCCGTAGGTGTAGCTCATGTTGGCCGAGAAGTGGTGGCTCAGGCGCTTCTCGAGCGACACCTCAAGACCACGCGATGACGCGTAGTCCTGGTTCACGTAGATCGAGGTCGGGTCCGGCGTGTCCGGCACCTGGAACTGACGGGTGCTGAGCAAGCCGAAGATGTCCTTGTAGTACACGCCGAACTGCATGAACACGTCACGGCTGAACTGGTGCTGCACCGCGGCCTGGTACGAGATCGTTTCCGGCCGCAGCGCAAGCGCCAATGCGCGCGCACCTGCGAGTTGCGGTCCTCGAACACGAAGCGGCGGTCCGGGAACTGCGAGTAGCGTCCGTAGTGGAACGACATCACGTCCTTGTCCGACACCGGGAACGCCACGCCGCGCGGGCTCCACTGGTAGCGCAGGCGGCCGACACGCTCCTTGGTCTTCGGGTCCACCAGGTCCTCGAGCGGGATCTGGTTGCCCACCGAGTAGCCGTCGTACCGGATGCCGGCGTTGAGCACCATTCCTTCGTGCTCCAGCGGTCCTGCACGCAAAGAACGAGCTCCTCGGGGTTGTAGTGGCAGTCCGACCGGTAGAAGCCGAACAGGCCCTGCCCGTTGATACGGTTCGGCAGGTCGATCGAGAGGAGCTTGAGGTCGTTGTAGCTCAACTCGACGCCGGTCATCATTTCATGGTTCTTCATGCGCCGCGTGTAGTCGGCCTTGGCGTTCCACACCTTGGTCAAGCGCTGGTAGTAGGTCGGGTAGTCGCCGTGGGTCACCCAGAACAGGCCTTCTTCCGCGTTGCCCTGGAAGTAGGCCGGGTAGCGAATGTCGTACTGCCACGGCTTCTTGCCCTGCACGTCCGCCGACGCGTCGAACACGCTCTCGGCGATCTTGATGTTGTAGAACGAGCGCTTGCCGACCGACTGCGTCCACACCAGCTTGTACAGGTTGAACGAGTTGGTGTAGTCCGGCGTGTGCTGCGCCGCGTTGTAGTACTGGAAGGTCGAGTCTTCCTTCGTCGCCGACCAGCGGCCGTAGACCGGAATCACCTGGCGGATGCCGTTCGCGGTGGTGATCGTCTGGTAGGTGACCTGGACGTAGCCTTCGCGCGACCACTGGTGGAGGTACTGGTCGGCACGCGAGAAGTTACGCAGCATTTCCGCGGTGAGCTTGTAGCTCTTGCCCGGCTTCCACGCGATCTTGGATTGGAACTTGAGGTCGTTGGTCTGGCGGTCCCCGAGACGGATGAAGTCGAGGAGCGTGTGGCGCGGGCGCTTCTCGTTCGTCTTGAGGTAGGTGTCCGAGTACGTGCCTTCGAGGGTCGTGTAGAAGGTCGTCTTCGGCAACACGAACGGACCACCGATACCCAGCGTGAAGCGGTCGAAGTTGTTGTAGGTCTTGTCGGGCGCGCCGTAGTCGTCGGTCGAGAACTGGATGTTGCCCGAGTACTTGAAGTCGCCTTCCTGCGTGCGGGTGTTGATGACGCCGGACTGCGCGTTCCCGTACTGCGCATCGAGACCACCGATGATGATGTCCGACGAACCGACGGCCGCGGTGGAGAGGTCAGAGCTGGCGCCGACGAGCGGGTCGCTGATGCGCATGCCGTCGACCTGGTAGCTGATCTCACCCGAACGGCCACCACGCACGTGGAGCTGGCCCGCCTGCGCGACGATGCCCGGCTTGATGGCGACGGCTTCCTTGAACGTGTCCACCGGGAGCGTCCGCAGCGACTTCGAGTCGATGGACGTCTTCGCAGCGGTCGACTTGATGTCGATCTTCTTCTGCGCGGTGGCGCCACCCTTCACTTCGACGACACCGACTTGCACCGCTTCGGTGTTGAGCACGAAGTTGACGGTCACGACCTTGCCGGCATCGACCGCGATGCCCGCCTTGGTGGGACGCGAATAGCCGGGGATGATGGCCTTGAGGGTGTAGGTCCCCACGGGCACGTTGGCGATGACGAAATTGCCGTCGTCATCACAGCGGGCGCCCATCTTGTTCTCGAGTACGATGACGTTGGCGGTGAGTCCTTCCCCGCCGGTGCTCGTCACCCGTCCCACGATCCTGCCGACACCGGCCGCCCACGCGGAACTCGCGGCAGACAGGCTCAGAAGGACCAGGAGTGCCGGAAAGGCCGTGCGACCCAACTCACGGACAAGTCTCCGGAACACCATAGCGACGCTCTCCTTTCGATGGATGCGTACCCAAACAGGCTGCGGTTGGTCGTGAACCGAGGAACCCTAATCGCGTGCCCGCGTATCGTCAAGGGGCAAGCGGAGTTTCTCGATTTTCCTGGTCGCGGCATGCTGCGGCAAACGCCAGCCAGGAGGGCGAACTCATACCAATGCTAGTGCGCGGAAGGGGGATCGAGCAGCTGCGGAGCGGGGGAACCTCGTGACCTCATACTAGCGAGGCCGTGGCCCCTCGTCAATCATCGGATTGGTCACCGCCCAAGTTGAGCGATTCGCGGGCGGCGGCGGGGTTCGCCACCGCGGTGACGGGCGGACCCACCGGCGCCCGTCTCGACTACCCGAGGCGCCGCTACCGCATTCCGCGTGCCGCGGCACGCACCGCCTCGAGCACCGCCGACGCCTTGTGCAGCGTTTCGCGGTATTCGGCGTGCGGCTCGGAGTCCGCGACGATCCCCGCCCCTGCCCCGACGTAGACCCGCCCGCCGGTCACCACCGCGGTGCGGATGGCGATGCACGTGTCGAGGTTGCCGTCGTGGTCCATGTACCCGACCGCCCCGGCGTAGACGCCGCGCCGCACCGGTTCGAGTTCGTCGATGATCTCCATCGCCCGGATCTTGGGCGCGCCGGAGACGGTGCCGGCCGGGAAGCTCGCCTTGAGCGCATCGAGCGCGACCATGCCGTCGCGCAGTTCGCCCGACACATCGCTCACCAGGTGCATGACACGGGCGTAGCGTTCGATCTCCATGAACCGCGAGACCTGCACGCTGCCATGCCGTGCGACGCGTCCGAGGTCGTTGCGCGCGAGGTCGACGAGCATGACGTGCTCGGCGCGCTCCTTCTCGTTGTCGAGCAGCTCGGCGGCGAGCGCGCGGTCCTCGTCGCGGGTCGCGCCACGCGGGCGCGTCCCGGCAATCGGCCGCGTCTCCACGCGCCGCCCGTCGACACGGACCAACACCTCCGGCGACGACCCGATCACCGTGCAGTCGGCGAACTGGAGGTAGTAGAGGTATGGCGACGGATTCAGCACACGCAGTGCGCGGTAGATGTCGAACGGATCGCCGGCGAACGGCGCGCTCAAGCGCTGCGCGAGCACGGTCTGGACGATGTCGCCGGCGCGGATGTACTCCTGCGCGCGCCGCACCGCGGCGCAGTACTCGGCCTCCGATGTCGAGCTCTCGAACTCGGGCACCGCGCGCGCGGGCACCAGGGCGGCGCGCGGCGTCGGCGCGGACAGTCGGGCCAAGACGTCGGCGACGCCTTCTTGCGCCAGCCGCCAGGCCTCCTGCGAATCGCGTCCCGGTGCGGGCGCGACGTGGCTCACGATCTTGAGCGTGTGGTGCAGGTTGTCGAAGACGACCAAGCGGTCCGCGAGCAGGAATGCGGCATCGGGCATCGACACGTCGGACTCGCGGCGCGGCGGGAGTTTCTCGAGCGTGCGCACCACGTCGTAGCCGGCGAACCCGACCGCGCCGCCGGTGAAGCGCGCCACCGCCGGCGCCGATCCGAGTCCAGCGCTCTCCACGAACGCCGCGAGCGCCTCGAACGGCTGCGGCGCCGCGTGCGTCTCCTCGGCGGCGCCCCGGCGGACCGTCATCTGCCCGTTGGCGAACCGCAGGACGGCTCCGGGATCGGTGCCGAGGATCGAGTAGCGCCCCCACTTCTCGCCGCCCTCGATACTCTCGAGCAAGTAGCCCTGGCCGGCGCCGACCAGCTTGCGGAAGGCGGAAACTGGGGTCTCGCTATCCGCCACCACTTCGCAGGTCAGGGGCACTGGTGCGCCCTCGTCGAAGCGCCGGCGGAATTCCGCCTCGCCCACTCCATGCGTTCCTTCGCGGAATCGCTCAGACATGTACGTCGTCTCCTGTCGTGGCGCGCGCGGCGCTGCGGCGGCGCGGGGCCGTCTTGCGTGCGCGGGCGGCAGAGGGTGCCGGTGTCGCCGCGGCGGCGAGCAACGCGGCGGCATGCACGCGTGCCTCCTGCGTCGCGACGGCGCCGGTCAGCATCCGGGCGATTTCGTCGATGCGTGCCTCGCCCTCCACCCGTGTCAGCGTCACATGCGTGCGGCGGCCGGCGACCGACTTCTCGACGACCCAATGCGTCGCCGCGCGTGCTGCGAGCACCGCGAGGTGCGTGATGGCGATGACCTGCGTGCCGGCCGCAACGTCCTCGACGCGGCGCGCGACCGCTTCGGCGACGTGCCCGCCGATTCCCTGATCGATTTCGTCGAAGACGAGGGTGCGCGCGGCCTCCGGCTGGCGCAGCACGCCGCGTACCGCGAGCAACAAGCGCGACAACTCGCCACCGGAGGCGATGCGCGCCAAGGGCCGCAGTTCCTCGCCCACGTTCGCGGCGAACAACAGCTCGGCGTCCTCCGCACCGCGTTCGCCGGGCTCCGGCGCCGGATCGAACGCCACGGCGAGCCGCGCGCCCGGCAGGCCGAGCGCCGCGGCGGCCGCTTCGAGGGCGCTCGCGAAGCGCGTGGCGGCGGCACGGCGTGCGGTGCTCAGCGCGCTCGCCGCCGCCGCGACCGCGGCCTCGGCGGCGGCGAGCGCGGCGCGCGCCGATTCGTCTTCGCCCGGATCGCCGTCGAACAGCGCGCGTTCGCCTTCGAGTGCGCCCCGATGCGCGAGCACCGCGTCGAGCGAACCGCCGTGGCGCACCGCGAGGCCGTGCAGGGCGTGCAGGCGGGCTTCGACGGCCTCGAGCCGCGCGGGATCGGCGGTGAGCGAGGAGGCGGCGGAGGTCACGGCGCGCGCGGCGTCATCGAGGACGACCTGGGCATCGCGCAGGCCGGCGAGCGGCGCGGCGAGCTGGGGATCGATCGCCGCGAGTTCGGCGAGGACGCGGGCGGCGCGGGCCACCGCGCGGGCATCTCTCGTCGCCGGCGTCGTCGTCGAGCAGGCGCTGCACCTCGGCGAGTCCGCCACCCAGCCGCGCGGCGTGGCGCAGCACGTCGCGTTCGCGTTGCAACTCGTCGACCTCGCCAGGTTGCGGGGCGACGCGGTCGATTTCGGCGATCTGATAGAGCACGAATTCGCGCCGGCCCACCGCGTCGGCACGGGCGCGTGTGCGCGCCTCGTGCGCGTCCCGCAGGGCGCGCGCCGCGCGCACCGCGTCGGCCATCGCGTGGCGTTCCGCCTCCAGACCCGCGAAGCGGTCGAGCACATCGAGATGTGTCGCGCGGCGCAGCAGGCTCTGCTGCGCGTGCTGCCCGCACAGATCGAGCGTCTCGTGGCCGAGCGCCCGGAGCGTGCCCAGCGTCACCACACGATCGTCGATCCAGGCGCGCGAACGGCCGTCGGCGGTGATTTCGCGGCGCACCAAGATCTCCCCGTCGACGCCGGAGTGCGCGTCGTCGAGGATGCCAGCGTCGTGGAGCAACGCACGCGCGGCGGCGGAGATGCCGAGGAAGGTGCCTTCGACCACGGCACGCGCCGCGCCCGAGCGCACCAGCGTCGCGTCCGCCCGTTCGCCGAGCAGCAGCGAGATCGCGTCGACGACCAGCGACTTGCCCGCGCCGGTTTCGCCTGTCAGCACGCTGAGGCCGGGCCGCAGATCGAGTTCGGCCTCGTCGACGATCGCGAGATCACGGATGCGCAGATGGGTCAGCATGTCGCGTGGCCTACGGCGTCGCGCCGGCGCCCCAGCCCAGCTTGGCGCGCACGACGCGCAGGAAGCTGTGGGGGCGGACGCGCACCAGCGACACCGTTTCGGCGGCGCGGGTCACCCGCACGCGCTCCGCGGCGCTCACGTCGAAGTCTTCCTGCGCGTCGAGCGACAAGCGCGCCTGCACGCCGGGCGCCGCCATGCCGATGGTGATGCGCGCATGTCCCTCGACGACGATCGGCCGCACCGACAGCGTGTGCGGGCAGATCGGCGTGATGATCAACGCGTCGATGCTCGGGGTGAGCAGCGGGCCGCCGGCGGAGAGCGAATACGCGGTCGAACCATTCGGCGTCGACACGATCACGCCGTCGGAGAGGAAGGTCCCGACTTCGTCGTCATCGACCCACAAGGTGAGCCGGATGCCCTTCGCCACCGCGGGTTGCGTGACCACCGCATCGTTGAACGCGAGGCCGTGGGCACGCGCGGTACCGCGGGCGTTGAGGACGTCGGCGCGCAGCATCGAGCGGCGTTCGACGCGGAAGTCGCCGGCCAGCACGCGGTCGAGCATCTGCGGCAATTCGTCGAAGGTGAGTTCGGTGAGGAAGCCGAGGCCGCCGAGGTTGACGCCGAGCAGCGGCGTGCCGGCGGTCGCAACCTGTCGCGCCGCGCCGAGCAACGTGCCGTCGCCGCCGAGGACGATGCCGAGCCCCGCGCCACGCCACGGGCCGACGGCGATACGGGCGCGCAAGTCTTCCGGCAACGCGGTGGCGGCGGTGGCCTCCATGCGTACCACGAGCCCGCGGTCGAGCAACGTCGGGATCAACTGCGCCGCCGCCTCGATGGCGTTCGGCTTGGTGCGATGCGCGATCAGCCCGACCTCGCGAATGCGGGCCGCCGCGCCGGCGCCGAGGGGGGCGTGCGCCTCCGCCATTCGCGTCCTAGTGCGCGGCGTGCGCCGGAGAGGGCGCGTCCGTCGCGGGGGCCGGCGCCGGAATCCACTGCCGGACGGTTTCGGCGATCGCCTCGCGGGTGAGGCCGACCTCCTGGAGCAACAACGCGCGGCTTCCGTGTTCGACGAAGTGATCGCCCAGACCCAAGCGGCGCACCGCGCTGGGCGCGGCGCCGAGTTCGGTCGCCGCCTCCAACACCGCACTGCCGAATCCGCCGGCGAGTTGGTGGTCTTCGAGTGTCACGAGCGTCGTGCCGTCGCCGAGCAGGCGCTCCAGCATCGCGTGGTCGAGCGGCTTCACGAACCGCGCGTCGACCACGCCAACGTCGATCCCCTGCTGGCGCAGCAGATCCGCGGCGCCGAGTGCCAGCGGCACCGTCGCGCCCATGCCGAGCAACGCCACGCCGCCCCGCGGCGCCGGGCGCAACTCCTCCCACGCACCGACCGGAATCTCCTGATAGTCGCCGTCCATCGCCACACCGACCGCCGCGCCGCGCGGATAGCGCACCACGAACGGCCCGCCTTCGTGCCGTGTGGCGGTGTAGAGCAGATGCCGCAGCTGATCTTCGTCACGCGGGGCCGCGATCACCACGTTCGGCACCGTGCGCAAGTACGCGATGTCGAAGACGCCGTGATGCGTCGCGCCGTCCTCGCCCACCAAACCGGCGCGATCCACCGCGAGCACCA
>JBGATO010000163.1:0-2570 GCA_044229145.1 Candidatus Eiseniibacteriota bacterium
GCCTGCGTGGCTGGCGCCGCCCTGCTGCTTGCCCTTGCCTCCTCTGCCTCCGCCCAGTGGACGTCCGACGCGTCGGTCAACACGCCGATCGCCGCCAAGACCTCCGCGCAGGTCCAGCCCAAGTCTCGCGCCACCGCCGACGGCGGCTGCTACGTGTCCTGGTACGACAGCGACCCGAACGGCAATCCGGCCTACGGCTACGACGTGTTCCTCCAGAAGCTCGACGCCAGCGGCACGCCGCAATGGGCGGCGTCCGGCCTCCGGGTGGCGGACCTCGGCTTCAGCTCGACCCAGGACTACGGCCTCGACGTCGACGCGCAGGGCAACGCGTTGCTCGCCTTCCTCGACGACCGCTCGCCGAGCGGCGTCGCGGTGACCGCCGCCAAGGTGACACCGGCCGGCACCATCGCCTGGAGCGTCCAGGTGGCGCCGGCGAACTCCAGCTTCAAGGGCAATCCCAAGATCACGGCGACCAGCGACGGCGCCATCGTCGTCGGCTGCATCTACAACTCGGCGCTCGTCTTCCAGCGGCTCACCGCGAGCGGCACCAAGCTGTGGGGCACCAACGGCATCGCGGTGCGCAACCCGTCCGGCGTGACGTTCGGCCTCGCGGACCTGCACGGCGCCGACAATGGCACCGCGATCTTCTCGTTCGTCGCCTCGAAGGGCTTCAGCGGGCGCTACCTGCTGGCGAACAAGCTGAGCACCGCCGGCGCGCTGACATGGGGCTCGACGCACAAGCGCGTGTTCGACGGCGGCTCGCTGCAGATCGGCAACTACCCGCCGTTCGTGTCGGACGGCGCCGGCGGCGCGGTGTTCTCGTGGTATCAGGTCAGCCCGTTGCAGTCGCGCGCCCAGCACCTGCGCGCCGACGGCAGCGAAGTGTTCGCGCACAACGGCGTGGTCGGCTCGGTGGACACCAACCACTACCAGGTCAACCCGACCGTCTCGTACGACGCGGCCACCGGCGAGACCTTCATGTTCTGGGACGAGCAGCAGCCCGGCCCGACCTACCACTACGGCATCTACGGCCAGAAGATCGACGCCATGGGCGCGCCGATGTGGGGCGCGACGGGCGCCGTCGTGCAG
Organism: Candidatus Eiseniibacteriota bacterium; assembly: GCA_044229145.1. Lineage (GTDB taxonomy): Bacteria > Eisenbacteria > RBG-16-71-46 > CAZEPH01 > CAZEPH01 > JBKJUD01. Next base: position 1,090 of record JBGATO010000163.1, read on the forward strand.
CCGCTCGGCACCGACGCGGTGCTCACGCTGACCGCGCAGACGACGCCGAACGGCCAGGTGGTGGCGTGGTCCTCGGACCAAGGCCTCCTGCTGCAGAAGATGACCGCGGCGCGCGTGGCCGCCGACGGCAGCGTGACCTGCACGCCGCTCGCCCTCAGCACCAACCTCGGCACCAAGTCGTACCTCGACTCGTGCGTGCTGAGCGGCGGCGACTTCGTCTGCGTCTGGGCCGACGGCCGCAGCGACGAAGGCGACATCTACGGGCAGAACGTGAAGGCGGACTGCGGTCTGGGGCAGTAGCGCGGCCGCGCATCGCGCACCACGCACCGCCGGCGGGGACTCTCCCCCGCCGGCGGTTTCGCGTTCGCGCCGCCGGCCCGCGTCCTAGCGATAGAGCCGCTTGATCGCCGCCCACGTGACCGGCACGGCGCCGGAGGCCGCGCTGTTCACGTCGATGCGCACCGCGTGCGCCAGCAGCGCCGTCGGCGGCAAGACCGCCAGAGTCGGCAGGCCCTCCGCGTTCCCGAGTGCGTCCCGCAACGTCACCTGCACGAGATCGCCGAGCGCCGCGGCGCGGTTCCCGGTGTAGTCGACGAACGACACCGCGTAGAAGCCGCCCTCCCCGCCGAGGAAGGTATCGCTGAGTGTGGCGTGACTCGTGAGATTCTCCACGCGCACGCTGTAGCTGGCCGGTGGCGGTGTGGCGAAGTCGCCCTTCCACGCATTGCCGTACACGGTGAACACGCCAGTGGATTGCGCGGCGGCGGGCCCCGCGGCGAGGAGCACCATCAGCGATGCGAACACCGCCACACACCGCGTGAAGTGTCGAATGCCGTGCATGCCGTCCTCCTCTCTCACCGGATCACCGTGATGCGACGCGTGTCGGCGAAGCCCGGCGCGTCGAGCCGCAGGAAGTACACGCCGGAACCCGCGCGCGCGCCGGCGTCGGTCGTCCCCTTCCAGACATGCTCGTAGTAGCCCGGGACGAGCGGCTTGTCGACGAGTGTCTTCACCAGCCGGCCTTCGACATCGAAGAGCCGGGCGGCAACGTGCCCGCCGCGCGCGAGTTGGAAGCGGATGGTGGCCGCGCTGCGCATCGGTTGCGGGAACGGCCGGAGCAGGGCGCTAAACGTCGGCGCGAGCGTCACCTCACCGTCGATCCGCGCGAAGGACTGACGCAGATCCTCGGCGGTCACGACGTGACGCACCGTGTCAGCGTTGACCGCGCCTTGCAGCGACTGCACGACGAGCGACAACTCGTCTCCGACCGCCACGCCGCTGCCGCCGGCGAGGTCGACTAGTGCCGCTCCATACTGGCCGGTCGCCGCGTGCGAGCGGACGCGGCTGGTCGCGCCAGTACGAGCATTCGTGATCTCCACGAGATACACGCCAGGCACCTGCGTCGGGGTGGACCAGCCGGTCTTGAGGCGAAGGTCGCCGGCAATGGCAAACACGTGCGCGGAGCGGGGCGTGGTGGTCGT
>JBGATO010000057.1:0-23053 GCA_044229145.1 Candidatus Eiseniibacteriota bacterium
GAGGCGGCGCGTCGCCTGCGCGGCGGCGCGCAGACGGAAGCCGGCGCGTTCGGCGAGCTGCCGCACCGCGGCGTCGAGCACGCGCGCGTCGTTGGTGTCGACGCCGAGCGCCTGCGTTTCGACGAGATCGCGCGGCCGCGCGTCGCGCGGCTCCACCGGCGCCCAGTCGATGCCCTGCGCGCGCTCGTGCAGTGTGCGCGCCGGCGGTCCGAACACGCGCGCCAGCACCGGCAGCTCGATCGCCGCCAGATGACCGACCAGCCGCACGTTGAGGTCGCGCAGCAAGCGCCCTTCGGTGCGATCGCCGACGCCGGGTAGCCGCGGCGTCGGCAGCGGCGCCAGGAAGCGCGCCTCCCAGCCGGGCAACACGTCGCGCAACGGCTCGCGCCGCCGCGCTTCCTCCGCCGCGATGCCGCTCACCAGCTTGTTGATCGCCACGCCGATGGTGCCTTCGAGGCCGATGCGCTCCGCCACCCGGCGCCGCGCGCGCAGCCCGAGATCGACCACCGGCCCGAGGCCGTCGCGCCGCGGCGCCACGCCAGTCACGTCGACGAAGAAGCGGCCGCGCTGCGCCGGCTCCACCAGCGGCGACAGCTCGCCGAGGGCGCGCGCGATGTCGGCGGCGATGGCGTCGTAGGTGGCGGCGTCGGGCGGCAGGAACTCGGCGTCGGGGCAGAGCCGGCGCGCCGCCGAGACCGCCATGCCCATCGTCAGCCCGGCGCCGGCCGCTTCGTCCGAGATCGCGAGCAGCGGCGCGCGCGGCGACAGCGGCGAGGCGATCGCCACCGGACGCCCGCGCAGCGGCGGCCATCGCAACCGCTCGACCGCGACGGCGAACGCCGCGACCTCGAGGGCGATGACGCGGCGGTCGTCCCGCGCCGGTGGGACCGAAGGGCACATGTGTGCAGTATAAATCGCGCACTCGGTTCCCGGCAAGACGGTGCCGTCGGGCGGCCGCCGAGAGTGCGGGCTGGCGCGGCACGGGGCTTGCCTCCCTCGTCCTCACCTTCCCTCGATCCCGTTCGCTAACTCATTGACCGACAACGGCCCGCATGCCGCAGGGCGCAGGAGGAAAGAGGCGCACAATGCACACGACTCTGCAGTTTGCACGCCGCGCGGCCCTGGCGGGAGCGGCGCTCGCGGCCGTCGTCCTGGTCGCTGGCTGCGATCTGACGACGGCGCCGCTCGACGGATCCGGCGGCGGCACGCAGGCGGATCCAGTGGTGCTTGCCGGGATCACCGCGGCGCTCGACACCACGGATTTCACCGCGAGTCTGTCGATCGACTCGGACACCGGGGAGGACGCGTGGGCGGCGTTTGCGCCGGGCTCCGCCGGCGCGGAGCTCACGCACGAACGGGCGAACTTCCGCCGCGAGGTGACCTCCAGCACGCGGCACTACGAGATCACCGCACTGGGAGACACCGCCACCGTGCTGCTCACCGAGGATCGCACCGGCGTCTTCCACGTCCGTGCGGATTCGGTGACCACCCTCGACCGACCCTTCACCGACCACGCCGAGCGGTCGGTGCGCGCGGTGTGGGTGGCAGGTGTCCGGCCCGGCCACGACAGCACCGAGACGGGCGGCGACAGCACTTCCACCGGGCGTCACGACAACGGCCAACGCAGCTCGCACTGGCGCGTGCTGTCTTCGACCGTGCTCAACCGCTGGTCCACCAGCGTCGAGTCGCCTGTCCAGATCCTCTCTGTCGAGCTCAAGCCGGAGAACGAACCCGCCGTGCGGGTGGAGGATCCCACGCTCCTGGTGAGCGCGGATCAATGGCCGCGTTTCCCGAGCGGGCGCACCACGTCGGTCACCGTGCGCGTGGCGAACGCCACTGCTGGAACCCAGGTGCTGCTGCACGACCGTTTCGAGAAGAGCGGCCGCCGGATCGGCCTGGTGCCGGATTCTGCTGACCCGACGATCTTCCGCGGGACGTGGCGGCCGAGTTCATCCGGGGACGGCGAGCGGGACTGGCGGCGCATGCTGACGGTGGACGTCGCCGACGGCACGACGCTCTCCGCCGATGTGGGCGCCGCGTACAACGCGCGGCAGTGGGTGATTCCGGTTGCCTTCACCCGTCCGCGACGGCTGTAGCTGGCGCGCCGTGACGGCGGGTATTGCGGTGCGCCGCCACGTAACACGACTGTCAGAGAGATGGCGGGCGCCCCGCGAAAAAAATCGACCTGTCACGGGAACACCCATGTGGCAGGTGGACTCAGTAAGCCGTGCAAGGAGCCTCTGCGTGTCGGACCCCGGTGAGCCTGGGGAGACTCACCGGACCGGCACGCAAGGCTCGTCTTGCCAACGGCCTTGCAGTCATAGCGCGGCGCCCGTGCCACGCGGATACCCCAATCCGGCAGTTGCCTCCCACCCCGCACGACGCCGATCCCCGCGACCGCGACACCGTAGAACCGTCATCTTCGACGATCGCGTGACGAGAGCGCGAACCTCCGCGTTCGCCTCGGGAAAGGATCCGACTCATGACCATCACACGTCTTCGCATTGCCGCGGTGTGCGCGCTCTTGCCGGTCGCGCTCGCGGTGGGAGGCTGTCAGGACGTCCTCACTTCACCGCCCGGCACCACAGGCGGCCCGACGACGCCCGGCACCAGCAGCGGCAACCCGCAGGAAATCGCTCAGATCCAGCAGACCATCGACGCGGAGGACTACACCGCGCCCGGCACCGTGGACTCCGATTTCGAGATCGTCGGGGGCACGTCTCTGACGTCGCCTTCGATGGGGCTCGACTTCGGCGCGGATTCGGCCGGCAGCGACTCCCTGCTGATGTTCCACCGCATCGTCCTCAACTCGACGCGCTCGCGCATCGTGACGCAGAGCGGTGATTCCGCGAGCGTCGTCATCACCGAGGACCGCAGCGGCACCCTGAAGCTCGGACAGCGCCGGACCGGCGTGCAGCTCGAGCGGCCGTTCGCCGATCATGGCATGCGGACCGCGACGCTGGTGAAGCGCCACGGCCGCTGGATGGTGACGGCGTCGTCGTTCCTCGATCGCGCGTCCACCTCGGTGAGCGCGCCGGTGCACGTCGACTATGTCGAATTCACGCCGCGAGACGGCAACGCTATGGTCTTCACCGATGCGTCGCAGCTTCTGACGCGGGACGCCTGGCCGACCATGCCGGTGCGGACCGTTGACATCACGGTGAAGATCAGTGGCGCGGGCGAGGCCGGCGCCCGCGTCTTCCTCCACGACCGCTACGGCGAGGGTGTGGCCGAGCACCACAAGATGGAGCTCGTGCGCGACGCAGCGGATCCGACCCTGTTCCACGGCACGTGGATGCCGAACCCGCGGCGAGAGGGCGAAGAGCGCGCGTGGCGGCGACTGCTCACCATCGATGCATTCGACGCCACGACGCTGAGCCTCGACGCCAGCGCCGCGTACAACGCCCATCAGTGGGTGGTGCCGGTGGCGTTCCACCGCGCCAGGACGTCCGGCACGTAGGCAGGGAGGTTGAACCGTTCACGGAAGCCATGCGTGGGGCCAGACGTGAGCGGACAAGCCGAGGGGTGGGTCGCGAGACCCACCCCTTCGTGCATGCCGTGTGGCCGGCGCCCGGACTAGTCGGTGACGCGCCGCACCACGAGCGCGGCGTTGATGCCGCCGAAGCCGATCGACGTCTTGAGCAGCGTCGAGTGTGCGGCGGCCCGTGCCGCGTTCGGCACGACATCGAGAACGCACTCCGGATCCGGCGTCTCGTAGTTGATGGTCGGCGGGACGATTTGGTGTTCGAGGCCGAGGAGGCCGCCGATCAACTCCACGCTGCCGGCCGCGCCGAGCAAGTGCCCCACCATCGACTTCACCGCCGACACCGGCACCTGCTCCGCGCGCTCGCCGAGCGTCTGGTGCAGCACGCGGGCTTCCATGGCGTCGTGTGCCGGCATCGATAGGCCGGTGGCGTTGACCGCGTCGATCTCGTGCGACATCACGCCGGCGTCGAGCAGCGCGATCTGAATGCAGCGCGCCGCATTGCGGCCGCCGGCGCGGCGCTCCTCGAAGTACAGCGGATCGCAGGTCGACGCGTAGCCGATCAACTCGCCGTAAATGTGCGCGCCGCGTTGCCGCGCGTGCTCGAGTTCCTCGACCACCAAGATGCCGCCGCCTTCGCCGAGCACGAAGCCATCGCGGCCGGCGTCGAACGGCCGCATCGCGTGACGCGGATCGTCGTTGCGGCGCGACAGCAGGCCGGTCATGCAGAAGGCGCTCTGCATCGACTCATGGATCGGCGACTGCGCGCCGCCGGTGATCACGACGTCGAGTTCGCCGTAGCGCACCGCGCGCATCGCGTGGCCGATCGAGTCGAGCGCCGACGACCCGGTGGTGGTCAACGTCAACGACGGGCCGGCGATCTGGAACTCGATCGAGATCTGCGACGCGCACGCTTCGGGGAACGCGCGCAGCGAAGCTTCCGGCGTGATCTTGCTCCACATCTCGGAGGCGTTGTCGCCGGAGTGTTGCGCCATGACGTAGTCGTAGTCGTACTGCCCGCGGCTCGTCCCGACGATGACGCCGATGCGGTCCATGTCCACGGTGCCGACATCGAGTGCGGCATCGTCGATGGCCATGCGCGCCGACGCGACACCGAACACCGCGGTGCGATCCATGTGCTTGGCGCGTTTGCGCGTCATGAACTGCAGCGGGTCGAACTCGCGCACCTCCGCCGCGATCTGCGACGGAAACGCCGACGGATCGAAGTGCGAGATGCGGTCGACGGCGGAGGTCCCGGCCGCGAGGCCGTTCCAGAACGCCTCCTTGCCGACACCGATCGGCGTCACCGCGCCGATGCCGGTGACCACGACGCGACGGCGCGCCGCGAGCGGTCCGCTCATCGTGCACTCCGCAGAACTGCAGGGCGAATCATGAGGTCTCCGAGCCGGCGTCGGCGTCTCGATCCGTGAGACGCATCGCCGGCGGCGCCGCGATCAACTCGCGGCGCGCAGGACGAGAGCGGAGTTCTTTCCGCCGAATCCGAATGAGTTCTTGAGCACCGTGCGCACGGTGGCCGGGCGCGCGACGTTGGGCACGTAGTCCAAATCGCATTCCGGGTCGGGTGTGTGCAAGTTAATCGTCGGCGGAATGGTCTGGTGCTCCATCGCCAAACACGACGCGATGACCTCCGCCGAGCCCGCGGCGCCTATCAAGTGCCCGATCATCGACTTCACCGAACTCACCGGAATCTTGTACGCGTGCTCGCCGAGCGTGTCTTTGAGTACCTTGGTCTCGGTCTTGTCGTTGAGCGGCGTCGCGGTGCCGTGCGCGTTGACGTAGTCGATCTCGGTCGGGTCGATGCCGGCGTCCTTGATCGCCAGGCTCACGGCGCGCGCGGCGTCGCGGCCGTCGGGCTTGGGGTTCGTCATGTGGTAGGCGTCGCAGGTGGCGGCGTAGCCGAGGATCTCGGCGTAGATGCGTGCGCCGCGCGCCAACGCGTGCTCACGTTCCTCGACGACCAGGATGCCGGCGCCTTCGCCCATCACGAAGCCGTCGCGCTCCTTGTCGAACGGGCGACTGGCGGCGGTGGGTTCGTCATTGCGCGTCGACATGCCGCGCAGCATGCAGAACGCCGACACCAGCGGCTGCGAGATCGGCGCCTGCGCGCCGCCCGCGAACACCGCGTCGAGTTCGCCGTAGCGGATCGCCTTGTACGCGTGGCCGAGGCCGTCGAGCGCACTCGAGCACGTCTCGGCGAAGGTGAGCGACGGGCCGTAGATGCCGAGTTCCATCGAGATCTGCGACGCGCACGCTTCGGGGAACGCCATGAGGCCGACGCGCGGGTCGGTGCCGTCCCACGTCTTTCCGCCCTCGTAGAGTGCGTGGTTGGCGAGGATGAAGTCGTAGTCGTAGACGCCGAGCGTGGTGCCGAACATCACGCCGATGCGGTCGATGTCTTCCTTCGACACGTCGAGCTGCGCGTCGTCGGCGGCCATGCGCGCGGCCGACACGCCGTAGTGCGAGGTGCGGTCCATGTGCTTCGCGCGCTTCGCCGTGATGAAGTCGGTCGGGCGGAAGTCGTCGATTTGGCCGGCGATGCGCGTCGGGAACGGGGCCGGGTCGAACCGCGTGATCGGCTTGATACCGGAGGTGCCGGAGACCAGCGCCTGCCAGAACGCGTCGCGCCCGATGCCATTGGGGGCGACGATACCCAGCCCGGTGATCACCGCGCGGCGCGGTTGCCCGTTGCTCGAAGCCATGTGGTTCTCCACGTAGGTTCTGGATCGCGCGTCCAGCATCCGGCCGGACGAGAAGGGTCGGCGACCCGGTTGGTATCGACCGGCGCCCTGTGTTCTCCAGTCATAAGAGGCGCGAACGGCCGGATGAGGCTCACCCCGGCAGGGATCCGTCGTCGCCCCGCGCGGGGGAGATGGCCGGGAAGTCTAAGCGGCACAGAGGGATCCGGTCAAGGAATGGACCCGCGCGGCGGGCCGTGGCCCGGCGGTGAGGCGGTGACCCGACGCGTATACTCGGGCCACGCGCGGCCGCCGTGGCCGACACCACCGACGAGGACCCGACGATGCACATCGAGATCATCTACTGCACCGAGTGAGACTACTCGCCCGAGGCCACCAGTTTGGCGGCCGCCATCAAAGCAGCGAAGGGCATCGACGCCACGCTGACGCAAGGCCACAAAGGCGTGTTCGACGTGATCGCCGACGGCAAGGTGATCTACTCGAAACGCAACACGGGGCGCTTTCCGGAAGACGACGAAGTGCTGCGGCAGTTGTGACTCACGCGGGGCGACGCCACCGTCGCCCCGTTTCCTACATCGCCCGAATCGGCAGGATGATCAACGGCAGGCCCGCGAAGTGCAACCGCCGCTGCAACGCCAGCGCGGTCTGGCCGTGCAGCGTGCGGCTCACGAGATTTTCCTCGCGGTAGACGAGGCGGCCGCTGAAGAACATCGGCTTCGGCATTTCCTTGGCGACCGTTTTGCACAGGCGCGAGGCGGTGTCGATGACTTCGATCCCGAAGTCGGCGCGCGCGGTGGCCCACAGGCCGAGGCCGTTGGCGTGTTCGACGTAGCGTTGCAAGTCCTTCACCGTCGCCTCGCGCATCGCCTCGACTTCCTTGACGCCCTTCCAGCGGCCGAAGTCGAGCACGCCGACCTCGAGGAAGACGAAGTTCGTGAAGTCGCCGGGGAACATGCGCAGCACGCTGAGGAACGTGTGCATGCCGAGGCCGTTGAAGCCGTCGACGAGCAAGATGGCGGTGCGGCCTTGCGGGTTGAACTTGACCTCTTCGCTGGCGTGGCGGCCGACCGGCAGCGAGGTGAGGATGGCGTCGAGGCGTTCGGTGTAGCGCGCGACGCGGCGGTAGTGGCGGCGGATCACCCAGCACAGGCCGATCGCCGAGCCGGTGACGATGAGCGTCACCCAGCCGCCCTGCCCGAACTTCACGCCCACCGTCACGATCAGAATCGCGATACACAGCGCGAGGCCGATGCTGTTGATGACCAGACGGTGCAGCCAACCGCGTTCGGTCGCGCGCACTTCCCACCAGTGCCGTACCATGCCGAGCTGCGTCAGCACGAAGGTGATGAACACGTTGATCGAGTACATGACGAGCAGTGTGTGCACCGACGTCCGCGTGTAGATCAGCATGCCGGCGGCGATGCCGGCCATGAGCAGCACGCCGTCCTGCGTCACCAAGCGCTCGGACAAGTTGGCGAAGCGGCGTGGCACCCACTTGTCGATCGCCATGTTGGCGAGCACGCGCGGGCCGGAGACGTAGCCGGTCTGCGCGGCGACGAGCAGGATGGCGCCCTCGCTGAGCAGCGTGAGCAGCACGAGCAGCGAGCCTACCGGCAAAGCGCCGATGTGCCAGCCGCTCATGACCTCTTGCGCGAGCGTCGCGTTGAGCGTGCGGCCGGGCTCGTGCTTGACGTTGTGGATCAAGTACGCGATGAGCAAGAGCGACGCGGTCAGCGACAGGGAGATCGCCATGTAGATCATCGTGCGCTTGCCGGTTTGCGTGCGCGGTTCTCGCAAGATCTCGAGACCGTTGGAGACGGCCTCGATCCCGGTATACGTACCGGCGCCGAGCGAGTAGGCGCGGAAAAGCATGAGCATCGTGCCCATCGCGCCAAGGCTGCCGACGGTCTCATTGAGGCTCGTCACCGCCTGCGTCGGCAAGCCGAGCAACTGCGCCGGGTGTCCGAACGTCGCCGCGGCCAACAGCGCGATGTGGGTGAGCACGAACAGCATGAAGATCGGCGTGAGGACCTTGATCGACTCTTTTGCGCCGCGCAGGTTGAGCGCGGTCAAAATGATGATCGCCAGGAACACGCTGGGGATGCGGAAGGGATGCCACGCGAGCGGTAACATCGAGAAGATCGCGTCGAGACTCGATGCCACCGAGGTCGCGATGGTGAGTGCGTAGTCGACGATGAGCGCGCAGCCGGCCACGAGACCGAACGTGCTGCCGAGCAGTTTCGTCGCGACGAGATAGCCGCCGCCGCCACTCGGGAACAGGTCGATGATCTGGAAGTAGCTCGCCGAGATGACGACCACCGTGACCATGGTGGCGAGCGCCAAGTAGAGCGCGAGCCCGTGGTGGGCTTCGAGCGCGCGGTAGGCTTCTTCCGGACCGTAGCAGGCCGACGAGAGTCCGTCCGCGCCGAGGCCGACCCACGCGAAGAACGCGATCAGCGCGACTTGGTGGAAGACCGTCGGGTCGAACGGATTGCGCGCGTCGCCGACGATCCAGTGGCGGAGGCGCTTGGCGGTGCTGACGGTGGCTTGGCCGAGGGACGGGCCGAGTTCGCCGTCCTCGCCGTCGCCGGCAGGTTGCCCGAGGGGGGCGTTCGGCGGCGGGGTGTCGTCCGCCGGTGGCTGTTGGCTGGGTGCGTCGCTCATAAGAAGGCGCTCACGCTAGGCCGGGCGCCTTCCGGTGTCAACCTCCCTCGCCGATTCCCGTACGGATCCCGCTACATGGCGCGGATGGGCAGCACGACGAACGGTAGTCCCGCGAAGTGCAGACGCCGTTGGAGCGCCAGCGCGGTCTGCCCGTGCAACGCGCGGCTCGCCAGGTTTTCCTCCCGGTAGATCATGCGCGCGGCGAAGAACGTGCAGCGCGGCAGTTCCTTCGACAGGTCGGTGCAGACGGTGGTGGCGGCATCGATCACTTCGGTGCCGAACGCCACCCGCGCGGTGGCCCACAGCCCCATGTGGTTGGCGTGGCGGACGTACTGCTGGAGGTCGCCGATCGTTGCCTGCTTGAGCGCCTCGACCTCGTCCACGCCCTTCCACTTCTCGAAGTCGACGACGCCGACCTCCACGAACGCGACGTTGCGATAGAAGCGCGGGAACATCTTCATCACCGACAGCAGCGAGTGGATGCCGAGGCCGTTGAAGCCGCTGACCAGGATCACAGCCGTCGGCCCCTGCGGGTCGAAGGCGGGCGATTCACGCTCCTCCGCCGGCAGCGGCAGTGCCTTGAGCACGGTGTCGAGCCGTTCGGTGTAGTGCCCAATACGGCGATAGTGGCGGTTCACCGCGATGCAGAACGCCACCGCACTGCCGGTGATGACGAGCGTCACCCACCCACCTTCCGCGAACTTCTCGAACACCGTCACGCACAGGATGCCGAAGCACAGCGCGAGCCCGATGCCGTTGATGCCGATGTGGTGCCACCAATCGCGTTCGCGGCGCCGCACCTCCCACCAATGCCGCACCATGCCGGCCTGCGTCAGACAGAAGGTGATGAACACGTTGATCGAGTACATGATGAGCAGCGTGCTCACCTTGGTGTGCGTGTAGAGCAGCATGCCGGCGGCGAGGCCGCCCATGAGCAGGATGCCGTCCTGCGTCACCAAGCGCTCCGACAGGTTGGCGAAACGGCGCGGAATCCACTGGTCGAGCGCCATGTTGGCGAGCACGCGCGGCCCGTCGACGAAGCCCGTCTGCGCGGCGACGAACAGGATGGCCGCCTCGCTCACCAGTGTCAGCACGATGAGCGCGTGACCGAACGGCAGCGGCCCGATGTGCCAATTCCACATCACCTGATGCGCCAGCGTCGCGTTGAGCGTCTGCCCGGCGACGTGCTCGGTGCGATGCACGAGGTAGGCGATGAGCAATCCGCCAGCGGTCAGCGACAGCGACACCGCCATGTACATCATCGTGCGCTTGCCGGTCTTGGTACGCGGCGCGCGCAGGATCGACAAGCCGTTCGACACCGCTTCGATTCCGGTGTAGGTGCCGGCGCCGAGCGAGTAGGCGCGGAAGAACACCGCCATCGTGCCGAGCACGCCGAGCGTGGCGAGCGAGTGCGTGAGGCTGGTGGTCGTCTCGTGCGGGAGCGCCATCAGCTGGTGCGGGGAGCCGCCGAGCGCCGCCGCGATCAACAACACGTGCGTGGCGACGAACACCAGAAAGATCGGCGTGAGGATGGCGATCGACTCTTTCACGCCGCGCAGGTTGAGGGTCGTGAGGCCGAGGATGCCGAGGAAGACGAGCGGCGCGCGGGCCGCGTGCATCCACGGCGGCAAGAGCGAGAACATCGCGTCCATGCCGCTCGCCACCGAGGTCGCCACGGTGAGCGCGTAGTCGACGACGAGCGCGGTGCCGCTGACGAGTCCGGCGTAGCGTCCAAGCAGTTTCGTCCCGACGAGGTAGCCGCCGCCGCCGTTGGGGAACAAGTCGATGACTTGGAAATAACTCGCGCTGATGATCGTGACGGTGACCACGGTGGCGAGCGCGAGCAGCACCGCGAGTCCATGATGCTCACCGATCGCGCGGAACGCTTCCTCGGGTCCGTAGCACGACGACGACAAACCGTCGGCGCCGAGTCCGACCCAGGCGAAGAACGCGATCAGCGAGAGTTGGTGGAAGAGGTGCGGGTCGAGCGGATTGCGCGCGCCGCCGACGAGCCGCCGCTTCACCTCGCGGAATGCCGCGCCGGTGAGTTGTCCGAGGGAAGGACCGTCGTCGAGGGGTGACGGGTCTAAAGGCACCTCGTCGGCCGGAGCCGACGCCTGCGCGGACGCTGAATCCCGCGCGCTGTCAGGGGGTCGCATATGGGGGCGGCACGCTAGGCCGATGCCGCGGCGCTGTCAAGCGGCGTCACGACCTCGGCCGTCCGCCCTCCACGACACGCAGCGACGGTCCGGGTGCCGCCGGCCGTCCGCCCCAGAAGCCGCGCGCGATGCCACCGATCGCGGTGATCGCCGCGAGCGCCGACGCCAGGAGCGGCGTGACGCCGAGCCCGAAGGCATCCGCCACCACGCCCGCGGCGAGCGGCCCGAGCGCCGCGCCCGCCGACAAGCTGCCCATCAACACGCCCATGCCGCCGGCGCGCTTCGACACACGGCTCGACTCGGCAATGGCAGCCGCCGAGCCTGTCGTGACCAGCGGGAACGCCGGCAGCACCGCGCACACGCACGCCGCCGCGGCCGTCGGCGCGCGCCACAACATCGCGAACTTGATGGTCTGCGCGATCGCGCCGAGCAACAGCACGCGCCGTCCGCCGTGCCGGTCCGCCAAGCGCCCGGCGAGCGGAAAGACGCTGAGCCCGAGCACCGCGTGGATCGCCAGCACCTTGGCGACGGTGCCGGCGGACAGCGCCCAGTGATCGCGCAGGAGCAAATTCGCCGTGCTCACATAGACGAACTGGCCGGCGAAGGTCGGCAGGGCGACTAGCACGATGGTGCGCAGCGCGCCGACGCGATAGACCTCGCGGAGGTCGCCGAAGAGCGCGTCCGCCCAGCCGCCGTGCGCGAGCTCGCGCGGGCGCTGTGGTTCACGCAATGCGGCGATGCCGACGACGAGAGCGCCAGCCGCGGCCAGCGCGCCGATGCCGAGGAGGATCGGCGTCATGCCGGCGTCGGCACCGCGCGTCGCGTCGTAGCGTCCCGAAGCCAGGCCGTTGGCGAGCGCGAGGCCGAGCGTTTCGGCCAGCAACAACACGCCGAGCGCGCGGCCGCGTCCGGCAGCGTCGGCGTCGCCGCGGCCGACGAGCGTGACGTGCGAACGCACGAGCGGCGCGGCACCCGCGTAGCCGCAGGCGCCGGCCACCACGATCCCGAGCGCCGCGCCGAGCGAGTGTGCCTGGCTCAGGCCGAAGAACGTCGCCGCGTAGCAGGCGAGCGACGCGGCGACGAGCGGGAAGGTGCGGCCGAGGACGTCGGCGCCGGCGCCCCACAGGTTGCTCGCCACGATGGTGACCAGCGCCGGCACCGCGACGATGGCCTGCGTTGCCGCGAGGCTGTGCGTCCCGAACGATTTCGCCGCGTAGAGCGGCAGCAGGAACAGGATCACCGAGAGGCACGCGCCTTCGGTGAAGGCCGCCACCCAGGCGGGCCAGATGCGTGCGTGCATGACGGCAGTATATCGGCAGGCGCGGCGGTGCGCGCCAGCGCGGTTAGCGGCCGAGGTAGATCAAGCGGGTCGAGGCGCGTGCGCCGTCGATGTCGGCCACCACGTGGTAGGCGCCCGCCGGTGCCCAGGCGCCGTGGGCGTCGCGGCCGTCTTAATGCGAGCGCGCGCGCGCCGGCGGCGAGCGGGCCGCGCGCGAGTTCGCGGACACGTGCGCCGTCCACGCGCACCACGCCCACCCGCGCGTCGCGCGCGGATGCCTCGAGCGCAAGCGTCGCGCGCACCTCGCCCCGCGCGACGCTCGCGCAGCGCACCGTGACGCCGCGCGGCGCGGACGGCGGCGCCACGGCCGTCACCGGCTCGGCCTGCATCACGAGCGCGATCGGCGGTTCGCAGAACACGCGGCGCGCGGCCGCGTTCTCGATGCCGGTCGCGGTGACGAAGTCACGCACGCCGGCGTGCGCGCCGGTGGAGCGGTCGGCGAGCAACACGTCGCCTTGTCCGGTGAGCGTCGCGACGCTGAAGTCGAATCCGGTGCCGCTCGCCAGCGTCCGCGTCAGTGCGCCGGTGCCGGCGTGGAACTCGCGAAACTGCGTCACGAACGACTCGTCGCTGACGATCGCGTAGGCCTGCGTTGCACTCAGGACATCGACGTCGAGAATGTCGCCACCGAGCGTCGCCTCGCTGCTGCGGAAGCCGAGCGCGAGGAGCGCCTCCACATCCACCGCGTCGACGCCGCCGTCGGCGACGCCGTAGTTGCCTGCTTCGCCGACGAACAGTGTGCCGTCGGCCGCGCGCACGAGATCGGTGACCGGATTGGTGCCGGTGAGCCGCAACGCTTGCACGCCCGGCGTCGACGTGTCGCAGTCGACGAGCGCGTTCGTCGTGGTGTCGATTACCGCCAGCGCGCTGTAGTCGGTCGGCGTGAAGAAGGCGTTCTGATCGAGGCGTTGCAACGCGACGAACACGCGCCCGCCGACCAGCGCCATCTGCGCCATCTCGGGAATGCCGTCGGCGTCGGCGTACGCGGCGAGCGACACGGTGCCGGTGTGCGCGCCGGTCACCGGATCGACGATCCAGACGTCGGTGCTGCCGTAGCGCGAGACGTAGGCGCGGCGTGGCGAAATCGCCACGAGGTCCTGCGGATTGCTGCCGTTGCCGACGCTGAATTGCGTCACCGTCGCGTAGCCGTTCGCCGGATCGAGTACCTGGATGTTGTCGCAGCCATAGCGGCCGATGACGAAGAGCCGTCCGAACGCATAGCGCGCGGCGAGGTCGCCGCACAGCGCGTTGCTGCACGCACCGGCGGCGTGCGTCGCGGCATCGAGCGTTGCCACCGCGCCGGTGCCATCGTAGTTGGTGACGAGCACCGCCGCAGTGGGCGCGGCGGCGACGGGAGCGGCGGCGAGCAAAGCGAGGACGACAACGCGTGCGAGCATGATGCGGATCTCCGGTGCGACGGCGAACTAGTGAGCGGCGGTGTCGGTATCCGGCGTGGCGGCGCCGGCGAGCGCGCCGTGTGACGATGCGAACAGTCCGGCACGGTCGACGCTGAGATAGAGGGCGCGGCCGGGCAGCGGATAGCCGGCGAGATCGGCGGAGCGCGCATCGGTGAGATTGGTGACCGATGCGCTGACGGTGAGGTGTGGCGCCGCGCGGCCGCCGACGTGACAGGCGAGCCCCGCGTTCCAGGTGGTGGCCGCGGGCACCGCGACGCGTCCCGCGCGATCGAGATACACGCCGGACGACGAGGCGCATTCGCCGCGCATGTCGACGACGCCCGCGTGCGCGAGGACGGAGACGAAGTATTCACGCAGCGGGCGACCAGGCAGGAGGCGGCCGTGCGTGTAGACGTTGTCCGAGACGTCGCGCGCGGTTTGCCACGTCGCGTTGGCGTCGACGTGCAGATGCGCGCCGAGGTCGGCGGCGGCGGTGAGTTCGCAGCCATCGATACGGGCGGCCGATACGTTCTGCGCGACCGACGTCCGCTGTGAGTTCTGCACGAACACCACGAGATCGCGGCCGCGCACCGCGAATGCAGCGAGTTCGAGCGTCGCGTGCGCATCCCGCGAGACGAGCGTGACGCCGGCGTCGCTGTGCGTGCCGCTCTCGCTGCGCAGTGCCGGATTGCCGCTCACCGCGCCACGCTCGCCGAACAGCTCGACGAAGGTCGGCAGGCGGCGGTAGCGGCCGGTGTGGCCTTTGACCGCGAGCCAGTCGGTGGCGGCGACGCGCGCGGCGAGCGCGGGCGCCGAAGTGCGTGCACGTGGCGCGAGTCCGCTCGCGCGCGCCGGCAACGCCGCGCCGATGCGCACCACACGCGGGCTGCGCGCGACCGCCTCTTCGACACGATACGACGGTGCCAGCGTGAGACGGCCTTCGAATGGTGTCCACGCATACTCCGCCGCCGCGCTGCGCGTGGTGCGGCGAATCAGGGGATACGTCACCGCGCGCGGCCACAGGTCGCGCGACCTCCAGCGATCGCCGGCGAGTTCGCCGAGCAACGACACGGCGTGCGCGCCGGCGTGCCACGCCGCGAGCGTGCGGATGCCGGTGGTGACGGTGCGATCGTCGTTGTCCTGATTGCCGCCGCCGAGTTCGCCGTGTGTGTCGGTGAAGCGCTCGTGCGTGGCGACGTCGTAGACATGCACGCTCGCGGTCACGCGTCCCAGTGCGCGCGACAGTCGCAGGTGCGCGAGTGCCTGATCGGATGCGTAGGCGGCCGACGTTGCCTGCACTGGCCCGATGCCCGGCAACCCGCTCCGCCGGCGCGACACGTCGACCACCCCCGTCAGCGTGGTGCGGGCGTCGAGCGCGCGACTCCACGAGCCGCCGGCGCTGGCGCGGCGCAGCGCGTTGTTGCGTCGCGTCGTGCGCTCATCGTCGCTCGAGTTGTAGGGCGTCGCGTTGTCGTCGAGGAAGGCGAAGTCTCCGGCGCTCGACAGCCACGTCGCGTACGTCGTGGCGCGCCAGGCGTCGCCGCCGAAGCCGGCGCTCGCGCTGCCTTCCGCGGTGCGCCACGAGCCGCCGGATGCATGTAGCGCGTAGCGATGCGCCGCGTCATCGCGGGGCACCAAATTGATCGTGCCGCCGAGCGGCGCCGAGGCGAGCTCGAACGGCGCGAAGCCGCGCGACACCTCGACGCGCGCCAACCCGGCGAGCGGCGCGTCGGCGAGCCGCGCCGCGCCATCGCGCGCGCGCCCGAGCGGAATGCCGTCGTAGAAGACTTCGACTTGATTCGACGACGAGCCGCGGATCGACACGCTGGCCACGGCTCCGGGACCGCCGGTGCTGCGGACGCTGACGCCGGCTGCGTGCGCGATGCGGCTGCCGAGATCGGCGAAGGCGTCGGCGGCACGTCGCGCCGGCACGATGGTGACGAAGCGCGGGGCCACGCGGGCGGCGGTGACGTCGCGCGGGCGCGGGGCGTCCACCCGCACGGTGTCGGCGGGATAACGGGGCGGCGGCACCGCCGGACGTGTGCCGGCGGTGGCGGTGGAGCAACAAACGCTCGCGACGACGGCGGCGCGCGCGACATTGCCGACAAGCAATTCGCCCACCCGCTCCAGTCGACGCGGAGCGGGTGGGCGAATGCGCACTCCCTACCTCTCTCTCGCGAAGAGTCTGGGACATAACTTCGCGAGCGGGCGACCTGACTCGAAGCGCCTGAGCGCTCCTCACAGTGGCGGGACCGTGGGGGATTCGCACCCCCTTCGCCGCACGCGAAGGATCTACACCTGTCTGAGATCGCCACTCTGCGCGCCGCGCCGGTGGCTTGTCAAGCGCCTACGGTTTGACCGCCCGCGTGGCGACGAACAGCGGATACGCGCCGTACGCCGACTCGTCGTTCCACGCATCTTCGTAGAGCGCGGTGAGCGCCAGCCCTGCCGCCAGCTGCCCGCCGATCTGCTCCTCGAGCGAATGGCTGAACGACAGCGGATCGCCGCGCTCGGCCATCGCCGCGAGTTCCTCTGGCGAGCGATGCGCGAGATCCGAATACGGCAACGGGTAGCGCGCGATCAAGGCCGGCCGCGTTTGGGCCTCGGTCTCGTCGAAGATGTAGAGCAGCGGATTGCAGAAGCCGGCGAGCAGCACGCCGCCGCGCCGCAACACGCGCGCGCACTCGCGCCACACCGGCAGGATATCCGGCACGAAGCCGTTCGCGCACGGGTGGATGATGCAATCGACGCTCGCGTCGGCGATTGCGTGCAAGTCGCGCATGTCGCCTTCGACGGTGGCGATCGTGAGGCCGTCGCGGTCGGCCACCGCGCGGTCCTGCGCGAGCTGGCGCGGCGCATTGTCGTAGACCGTCACGCGCGCGCCGGCGGCGGCGAGCAGCGGGCCTTGCTGTCCGCCACCGCTCGCCAGGCACAAGACATCGGCGCCCTCGAGCGGTGGAATCCAGTCGCGCGGCACCGGGCGCGTCGGCGTGAGCACGATGTGCCAGTCGCCGCGGCGCGCCCGCGCGATGTCGTCCGGCGTCACCGGAATCGTCCACCGGTTGCCGTCGTCGACGAGGCGATTCCACGCCTGCCGATTGTGTTCGCGCACGGCGTCGTTCATGTCGTGTCTCCTTCGCGCAGGGCGCCGCGCAGCGCGTCGACGAAGCGCGTGAATTCCGCCGTGCGCCGCACGCGATCCGGCGCGCGCAGACCGTCGAAGAATTGCGCCCGCAGGCTCGTGGTGAGTTCGAGTTGTACGCCCGCACCGCGTCGTGTGCGATTGCAGACGTTGCGCGGATCGTGGCCACGATGCGCCGTGTCGTCGACGCACGCCGCGAAGCCGGCGTCGCCGAGCGCCGCGAGCACCCGCGCACGCAGCGCGCCATCGCGCCCGCCGACGAAGACGCGTGCGCCGTCGTCGCCGCATCCATGCACCGCCACCACCCGCTCGGCGCGTTCCACGACCTCGAGGCACGCACGATCGTCGAACGCGATGCTGCGCACGTGCAGCGCATCGTTGCCGCGCACCTTGATGCCCTCGAAACAGTACAGCGAGAACTCCTCGCCGGCGATCGCGTGCGCGAGTTCCGAGGTGCCCGCCTCGATGCCACCACCGTGCAAAGCGACCACCGCGACCGGGGAATTGCGTATCACCACGACGCGCCGCCAGTCGAGGCCTTCGCGCTCGTGCCGCGCCAACGTGGCGAAATCGGGATAGACGTCGGCCATCCCGTCATCGTCGCGGCCGGCCGGCGTGCCGTCAATGGCCCCCCGCACGCGCGGCGGCGCCTTGACCCTGCGCGCTGCCTCGCCGCATCGTCCCGGTGATGACCCACCGCTCGTTCCGACACCCCGCGCGCGCCGATGCCTGAGTTTCCGCGCGCCGTCATCGCGCTCCGCCACCGCAACTTCCGCCTGTTCTGGACGGGACAATTGGTGTCGCTCACCGGCACCTGGATGCAAGGCGTGGCGCAGTCGTGGCTGGTGCTCTCGCTGACCGACAGCCCGATGTGGCTTGGCCTCGTCAACGCCGCCAGCACGCTGCCGATCCTGCTCTTCACGTTGCTCGGCGGTGTCGTCGCCGACGCGTTCGACAAGCGCAAGACGTTGGTGGTGGCGCAGAGCCTGCTCATGGTGCAGGCGGTCGCGCTCGCCTACCTCACGCTCAGCCACCGCGTCCAGGTGTGGGAGATCATGGTGCTCGCGGCGATGATCGGCACCGTGAGTGCCTTCGAGATTCCGACTCGCCAGGCATTCGCCGTGGAATTGGTGGGCAAGGACGACCTGCAGAACGCGATCTCGATCAACTCGATGGTGTTCAACATCACCCGCATCCTCGGCCCCAGCGTGGGCGGCGTCGTCATCGCGGCGTTCGGGGCGGGCGGCTGCTTCGCGCTCAATGCGGTGAGCTTCGTCGCCGTGTTGATTGCGCTGACGCGGATGCGCGGGCCGTTTCCGCCGCCGCCGCGTACGCCGACGCCGGCGTGGGAGCAAATGCGCGAGGGACTCGCCTACATTCGCCGCGAACCGCGGATGCGCGGACTGGTGCTGCACGTCGCGGCGGTGAGCGTGTTCGGCATGCCGTACGTCACGCTGATGCCGATCATCGCCCGGGACGTGCTCCACGGCGGGCCCCGCATGCTCGGGCTGTTGCAGGCCTCGGCGGGCGTCGGATCGCTGCTGGCAGCGTTGTGGATTGCCTCGCGGGGGACCGGACGGCCGCGCTTCGAGTCGCGCAGCCGCGTCGTGTGGCTGGGCAGTGCGGCGGTGTCGGTTCTCCTGGCGGTGCTGTCGCGTTCGCACGCCGCGTGGTTGTCGTCGCTGACGCTGGCGCTGATCGGCGCGGCAGTGGTGAGTGCGGTGGTGAACACCAACACGCTGCTCCAAACGCTCGTTCCGGACGAGCTGCGCGGACGCGTCATGAGCGTGCATGTGACGTCATTCATAGGGTTTGCGCCGTTGTCGGCGATGTTGGCGGGGTCCTTGGCGCGGCTCGTCGGGGCGCCGGACGCCTTGCTCATCCATGGGGTGCTGACGCTGCTCTGCTCGTCGGCGTTCGGGTATTTCGTCGTGCCGCGCCGGGCACCGGTGGTGGCGGCCGCCAGCTAGCGCCCGGTGTCCTTTGGGACGCACCTGGCCGTTTTCGGGACGCTGCCGCCGCGCTCACGCGCCAATCTCGGCCACGGCTGATGGACCAGCGCGGTCGCCCCGGCCGCGAAACCTCCGTGCAACCTCCGGTGTTGCAAGGGCGTCTCACTTCCCGAATGCGGCAGCAGTGGGGAACGCGCCGGTGGCACGGCGTATGCGCTGCGGCAAAACGACATCGCGCTGATGACGCGCACGTCGTGATACCTCTGATGATCTCACCGGTGGGGCGGAACCGAGGCCGCCCCACCGGTTTTTTCACCCCCGCCCGCCGGCCAGGCCGCGGTAGGCGCCACGCGCATCCCGAAGCACCACCCGCAGCAACGCGCCGAGCATCGACAGACTCGAGCGGACGATGTGGACGCGCGAATCCGGTGAATTCTCCCACGACACCGGCATCTCGCGCACCGCGTAGCCCATGCGGCGCGCCACGTGGATGACCTCGACGTCGCAGCCGAAGCCGGTCTCGCGCACCGCCGCGAAAATGCGCCGCGCCGCGTCGCCGCGGAGCAGCTTGAAGCCGCATTGGGTGTCGCGGTAGCTCCAGCCGAGCAGCGCACGCACCAACAGGTTGAAGGTCTTCCCCATCGACTCGCGATAGAACGGCTGCCGGCGGGTGATCACGGAGTCGTGGAGGCCACGCGAACCGAGCACCAGTGCCGCGTCGCCGCTGTCGAGGCAGCCGCGCAGGCGCTCGAGTTCGGCGATCGGGGTCGAGAGGTCGGCATCGGTGAGCAAGACGAGGTCGCCGCGCGAGGCGAGGACGCCGCGGCGCAGGGCGTCGCCCTTGCCGGCGCGCCGGCCGCCTGCCAACACGGTGGCGCCGGCCGCCGCGGCGAGTGCCGCGGTGCCGTCCGCGCTGCCGTCGTCGCACACCAGGATCTCGTGCGCTTCGCCGGTGGCGGCGAAATGCGCGGCCAGCCGCTCGAGCGTCGGCCCGAGCCGCCGTTCCTCGTTGTAGGCGGGAATGACGACGGAGATCATCGTGCCCGACCGTACGGGCTTCGCCGCAACCGCGTCAACGCGTGGCGGTCGGGCGGCGTGCTCTCACCCAGGGACGCCGGTCAGACGTCCGGTGTCTGGCGGGCGACCGGCGTGAGCGTGAGGTGGCGCGGCGGCTCGCTCGGCACCTGCCACTCGATGTAGCCGTAGCCGAGTTCGCCGTGGACGCGATTGGCCTCGGCCACCGCGGCGTCGTGCGCGAGGGTGAAGGCCGCCAGGTCACGCGCGCGGATCGCGTCGGAGAGCGGCGTCAGGCACGTGGCGTCGTACGCCGCGAGCGCCTCCGCCATCTTCGGGCGGGTCAACGCGCCGGTCTTGAACATCTTGCGCATGCGGAACGCGTAGTGGGCGAGATCCCAGTTCCCGCCGTGCGCCGCGTAGTAGAGAACAGTACCGCTCGGCCATCTCGCGCATCAACCGGCCGAGGCCCAGGGCGAGTCCGGCGAGTTGGTCGATGGTCAACTCGCCGTGCTTGGTGCGGCCGGCGACGACCGGGCGGTCGTCGCCGGCGTGCTGCCGTCGCTCATTTCAACGAACTCAGGTAGGCCGCCATCGCCGCCGCTTCCGCGGCGCTCACGGTGTACGCTGGACCCCACGCATCCTTCTTCATCTTCGCCGGCGCGGTGATCCAGGTGGCGATCTGCTCGGCGGTGTACTTCTTGCCGATGTGACTGAGGTCCGGCGCTTCCGACTTGCCCTTCTTGGCGATGATGTGGCACGCCTGGCAGTCGTACTCCGCCACCAGCTTCGCGCCGGCCTCGGCCGGCGACTTCGCCGCCTTCACGATCGCCGCGCCATCGACGGCATGCGTCTGCGCGCTGAGGAAGGTGACGAGCGTCTGGATCTGCTTCTCCGTCATCTGCTTGAACACCGGCATGATGGTGTCCTTCTTCATCGCCTTGGGATCGCGGATCCAGGCTGCGAGCCACTCGGGGCTGCGGCGCATGCCGACGTTGTCGTAGGTCGGGACGTTGGGCAATCCTCCCTTGCCCTTGTAGGTGTGGCAGGTGAAGCACGCAAAGCCCGGATTCTCCATGATGGTGCGCGCGGCCTTGATCTGCGCATCGGTCAGGGCGGCCGCGGTGGGCGCGGCGGCGGAATCCGGTTTCTGCGCGGCGTGCGCGCGGGTGGCACCGTCGGGCGAACCCACGAGGACGACCGCGGCCGCCACGCAGGCGGCAAAGACGCCGAAACGACGTCGAGACATGCAAAACCTCCGATGGTTGGCGAGGAGGGATACGTCGGGAGTCTACCGTGACGCAACGTTTCGCGCCAGCGAGGAGGGCAGCGGGAGGCGGCGGTGCGCGGGAGACTTCACAGACACCTGAAAGGGATGGGATGTTCCGAAGAATCGTTGGGCTGGCGCAAATCGCGCTATGTATCGCGTCGGCAGGAGTTGCGCGCTCCACGGACGAGGTGGCCGAGTTCCAGCTGAGCGGCGCGCTGCTGCGCGAGGTGGCGCGCCAGGGCGTCGTAGCCGAGCTGCCGGTGACGATTACCGCCACCGGTGGTGTGCATCCGCCGGAGAACGACTGCGAGATGCACTGGGCCGCCGAGCCGCGGATCGCGCTCGGGGCGCCCGGCGGTTTGGTGCTCGAGCCGCCGAACGTGTGTCGCAGCTGGCCGCCGGCGGCCGCGCGGCGCGGTGGCCGGCGCGTTACCTGGCGCGACTACGCGGAGCGCCGACTGGTGGGCGCCGCGTGCACGGCGCGCGGCTTCGTGCGGATCGCCGCCGAGCACGCCGAGGGCGGTGGCTCGCCCGCCACCCCGCCGCACGTCGTCGAGATCCATCCGCTGCTCGCGCTGTCCGGCGAGGGCGTCGCCCTCGACTTCGCGGACGACCTGCGTGTGGTCGGCGGCATGGTGCGCAAGCGACCGGAAATCGGCGAGCCGACGGTGCGCGGCCGGCGCCTCTTCGTCCGTCGCCGCGGCGACGACTACGAACTGCGCGACAACGGTGCCGGCGCGAATTGGAATTTCAGCGTCGTCGCGCTCGACGCCGCCGCGGCGCGCGTTCGTGCCGTGCGCGGCGGTCATCAGATCGACGCGCGCGTGCGCTTCCGCCCCGACGGGCCGGCACTGCCTCTCACGCTGTACACGCTGACCGGCACCGCCGCCGATGCGCGTGCCGCGACGTGGCCGCCGGACGGCGCGACGTGGCGCGTCCTCGGCCTGCTGACGTACGACCCGCTGGCGATTCTCGCCGCGGTGCGCGATGCGCGCGGCGCCTGGACCGCCTGCGACGCGTGGACAGAGGTCCGGCGCCCGCTCGCGATGGTGGTGTGGGGCGAAACCGCGGAGTGAAGGCGGGTCGCATCGCGCCGGGCTTCCGGCTACACTGCGCCGCATGCCACGCACATCCTCCCGCCGCGGCGCCCGTGCGCGCGGCGGTTCGTCAGCTTTCGGCCTCGCGGTGGAGTTGCCGCGCGGGCTGACCCTCGCCTTGGTCGCGCTCTGCACGATCGCGGCGGCGCTGCTCGGCGCCCGCGTGCGGCTGAGTAGCCGGCTGCCGGTGCCGGTCGAAGGCCAGATTCGCCGGCAGGTGGCGGAGACCGTGAAGCAGGATCTCGCGGCGTCTGGTTCGGTCGCCTCGCCGCGCGAACTGGACGCCGAGGCCGAGCGCATCTTGACGCGCGGCCGGTACACCGTGCAGAGCGGACCCTTCGCCGGACAGACGCTCGACCTGCGCGAGCAGATGGCGCAGATGGTGCCGCAGATCGAGTCGCTCTACACCTACGCGGACGGCGAGCGCCGGTACTCCTACCTCTCGGACCTCGACACGTACCACTGGATGGCGGCCGCGGCGCGCATCGAGAAAGTTGGACATCCCTGGGCGAAGGGGCCGGACGGTGTGGCGCGCGACCCGTGGTCGCTGGCGCCGCGCGGCTTCCCGGCGGACGGCTCGTGGCATCCACGTGTCCTCGCGCTGTGGCATCGTCTCGCCTCGCCGTTCCTGCACGGCGCGCCGCTCCAGGAGACCACCGGGTGGTGGCCGGTCGCGTTCGGGTTGGCGGCGGTGGTGCCGGTGGCCTTGCTCGCGGGGCTCTGTGGCGGCGCGTGGGCGGCGCCGGTGGTGGCGGTGCTGTTGGCCTACGCGCTGCCGGTCGTCGGCCGCACGTTCTGGGGGCACGCCGACACCGACC
>JBGATO010000058.1:0-22564 GCA_044229145.1 Candidatus Eiseniibacteriota bacterium
GGAAAAGATGCCCCCTCGGGACGCAAGCGTCCGCGGCTCGCGCGGTCACGCGGCTGCCGCGGCGATTCTCCGTTCGTAATGCGTGTCCGCTTCTGCAACTCCATGCTCCTTCACTTCGACGCCGGTCTCGGCGTCGTCTGCCGTGGATATACGCGGATACTACGATGCAGCAGCGACAAATCGACTGACGCCGAAGCGGGGATGCGTGACGCGACCGGCATTGTCTCCAGTCGGCAACGCGGCAGCACTTGAGGTAAAGTCCCTCCCATGTCCCTCACCCCCGGCGCCCGCCTCGGTCCCTACGACATTCTCGGTCCCCTCGGCGCCGGCGGCATGGGCGAGGTGTTCCGCGCGCGCGATGCGCGGCTCGGCCGCGAAGTCGCGATCAAGGTGCTGCCCGCCGCGCTCGCCGCCGATGCCGAGCGATTGGCGCGCTTCACCCGCGAAGCGCAGACGCTGGCCGCACTCAATCATCCGCACATCGCGCAGATCTACGGCTTCGAGGACACCGGTGGCGCGCCCGCGCTGGTGATGGAACTCGTCGAAGGTCCGACCCTCGCCGATCGCATCGCGCAGGGCGCCATCCCGTGGGACGAGGTGCTCCCGCTCGCGCGTCAACTCGCCGACGCCCTCGATTACGCGCACGAACGCGGCATCGTCCACCGCGACTTCAAGCCAGCGAACATCAAGGTCACGCCCGACGCTATGGTCAAGGTGTTGGACTTCGGCTTGGCCAAGGCGTTCGGGACGCCCGAGTCGCCAGACGCGACACTCGCCGGCACCGGCGCGAACTCGCCGACGATCACCAGTCCGGCGATGACGCAGGCGGGCGTGATCCTCGGCACCGCGGCGTACATGAGTCCGGAGCAAGCGCGCGGGCGGCCGGTCGACAAGCGCGCCGACATCTGGGCGTTCGGCGTCGTGCTGTACGAGATGCTCACCGGCCGCGACGCGTTTCCGGGCGAGTCGATCACCGATGTCCTCGGCGCCATCGTGCTCAAGGAGCCGGAGTGGTCGCGATTGCCCGCGGATGCGCCGCCGCGCCTCACCGCGCTGCTGCGCCGCTGCCTCGAGAAGGATCCGCGCATGCGGTTGCGCGACATCGGCGAAGTGCGCATCACCCTCGCCGACGAGCGGCCGGACGCTGTGGTAGCCGAGGTGGCGCCACCGCCAACGGTCCGCACGTCGCCACGACGCATGCTGCTGCCGTGGTCGGTCGCCGCGCTCGCCATCGTGGCAGCGGCCGTCGCGTGGTTCGCCGCACGCGGTGGCACATCGCGCGAGCTGCGGCTCGACCCCGCGCTCGAGCAGGTCACCGCGGACGCCGGCCTGACCATCGAACCCGCGGTGCCTCCCAATGGATCGCTGCTCGCCTATGCGTCGGATCGCGGCGGCTCCGCGCTCGATATCTGGGTGCAGCCGCTGCCCGCGGGCGATCCGGTGCAAGTCACGCACGACCCCGCCGACGATCGCGAGCCGAACTTTTCGCCCGACGGCAGCACGATCGTCTTCCGCTCGGACCGCGACGGCGGCGGCATCTACACCGTGCCCGCGCTCGGTGGTGCCGAGCGATTGGTGGTCGCGAAGGGACGCCGTCCGCGCTTCTCGCCGGACGGCACACGCATCGCCTACCAAACCGGTGGGCGGGGCGCGTCGTCGGAGTTGTGGGTGATCGATGCAGCCGGCGGTGCGCCGCGGCGCCTTGCCACCGACCTGAAGAGCGTCGTGGGCGATCTGTGGACCGCGGATGGGAGCGGGATCCTCGTCTTCGCCCGCGGCTCCGCCAGGGACAGCAGGCCGGACTTGTGGCGCGTCGATCCGGCGGGGGGGCCGTCCAAAGCGCTGGGCCTCGGACCGCAAGCCGAGAAGGCGGACATCCATCTGGATTGGGCCGCGCCTCCGACTGCGATCCTCCACGGCGATATTGTGTTCTCGTACGCGACGGACAACACGGCGGGACTGTGGGCGGTGCCGGTCTCGGCCGATGGCCGCGCGCGGCGCGGCCGCCTGTATCCGCTGACGCACGGCACACGCCTCGACGACAGCCCTGCGGTCGCCAACGGTCCCGATGGCCCGCGGCTCTTCTTCGCGAGCAGCGACATGTACGCCACCATCCACGAACTGCCGGTGGACGCGAACGGCGGCCGGGCGGTGGGCGACGCGCATCCGCTGACGGAGTCCGCGGCGCGCGACACTTGGCCGTCGGTCTCGCGCGATGGCGGCAGCTTCACGTTCTTGTCGTCCCGCCACAACGGGCGTGTCTGGCTCAAGGACCGTGCGAGCGGTCGTGAGACGTCGTTCCCGGGCGAGACGCAAACCTGTCCCGTCCTCTCGCCGGACGGACAGTACGTTGCCTGCCGTACCGACACGACGATCCGGATTCTCCCGACACATGGCGGCCCGGCCCGCGTCCTCCCGATTGGCGCCGTGCGCATGGTCTGGGACTGGCCCACGCCCTCGCTGATCGTCGCCGGCCACAAGGGACAAATCGACGCCGTCGACGTGGCTCGCGGCACGATGCGGCCGCTGCTGGCCGACGCACACGGCGAATATTACGGCCACGGCCGCCTCTCGCCCGACGGCCGCTTCGTGAGCGCGATGGAGTGGGTGAGCGCCGATCGTGCGCGGATCATCGTGTTCCCGTTCCGGCAGACGCCGGTGCCGCCGTCCGACTGGATCGCGGTGACCGACAGCAACTCCGTCGCGGAGGAAAGCGCCTGGTCACCGAACAGTGCCTGGCTGTACTTCGTGTCCGAACGCGACGGCTATCGGTGCATCTGGGCGCAGCGGCTCGATCCCGCGACCAAGCATCCAGTCGGCGCTCCGGTCGCCGTCGCACATCTCCACAGTGCGCGCCGGCACATGATCGGCACCGGGGATTCGCCGCAGAGACTCGACCTCGGCCCCGGTGGACTCCTTTTTAGTTTGGAAGAGCGGCGCGGCAACATTTGGCTGGCGCGGCTCGCAACACAGGCGCGACGATGACTCTCACCCCAGGATCTCGCCTCGGTCCCTACACCATCCTCGGTCCGCTCGGCGCCGGAGGCATGGGCGAGGTGTTCCGCGCGCGCGACGAACGGCTCGGGCGCGACGTCGCCATCAAATCGCTACCCGCCGGATTCGCACAGGACCCGGAGCGGCTCGCGCGTTTCGAACGCGAAGCCAAGCTGCTCGCGAGCGTGAGTCATCCCACCATCGCCGGCATCCACGGCGTCGAGGAGCGTGACGGCGACCGCTTCCTCATCCTCGAGTTCGTCGAGGGCGAAACGCTCGGAGAGCGTCTGCGGCGCGGTCCGTTGCCGCTCGAGGAGACGCTGGAGGTCGCGCGGCAGATCGCGACCGCGCTCGAAGTCGCGCACGAGAGCGGCATCGTCCATCGCGATCTCAAGCCGGGCAACGTCATGCTCACGCCCAGCGGCGCCGTGAAGGTGCTCGACTTCGGCTTGGCGAAGAGCGGCGCGGCGACGGGGCAGTCGTCGAGCGACATGACGATCTCCGCCTCGCCGACGATGACGTACCAGGCGACGGCGGCCGGCGTGATCCTCGGCACCGCGGCGTACATGAGCCCCGAGCAAGCGCGCGGCAAGGCGGTGGATCGTCGCAGCGACATTTGGTCCTTCGGCTGCGTCGTGTTCGAGTGTCTGACCGCGAAGCCGGTGTTCGAGGGCGAGACGATCAGCGATCTCGTCGCGCAGATCCTGCGCGGGGAGCCGGACTGGACAGCGTTGCCGGCCTCGACGCCGTCGGCGCTGCGACGGCTTATCGAGCGCTGTCTGCGCAAGGATGCGCACGAGCGGTTGCGCGACATCGGCGATGCGCGGCTCGAACTCGCGGAGATCGATCCGCACGGGCCGGCGATGGCTGCGTTGCCCGTCACGATCGCACCGCGCGCCACGCCGCGATGGCCGATGGCGGTCGCGGCAGCTGCGCTCGTCGCGCTCGCAAGCGGCATCGCGTGGGTCGCCACGCATCGCGCGCCGCCGCCCTCCGGCGTCCTCGAGACCAGCATCATGCTGCACGCCTCGCAGCGGCTCGCGCGCGGCGGCGATCATCAGTTCCTCGCGCTGTCGCCGGATGCGCGTGCCGTCGCGTATGTCGTGGGTGCGGGCGGTCCGGCGCAGTTGCACATCCGGCGGCTCGATCGCCGGGAGGATACCGTGCTCGCCGGCACCGCCGACGCGCACGAACCCTTCTTCTCGCCCGATGGCGACTGGCTCGCGTACTTCGACGCCTCGCATCTCGAGAAGATCTCCGTGCACGGCGGCGCACCGACCGCGCTGGCGACGGTGGGCGAGAGTCGCGGCGGCACCTGGCTCGACGACGGCTCCCTCGTCCTGCCGATGGCGCCGACGACCGGACTGTTCCGTCTCTCGCGCGACGGCGGAGAGCCGGACACGCTCACCCGCCTGGCGCCCGGCGAGCGCACGCACCGCTGGCCGTCGCCGCTCGCCGGCGGGCCGTGGGTCGTCTACACCGTCGGCCTGGTGAATAGTCCCGACGATTACGACGGCTCCGACATCGCCGCCGTGAATGTGAAGAGCGGCGAACATCGCATCCTGCTCCACGGCGCCCGCCGCGCCGTGTGGATGCCGCCCAATCATCTCGTCTTCGATCGCGAAGGCACCCTGTTCGCCGTCGCGTGCAATCCGCGCAATCCGCGCGTCAGCGGCGATCCGGTGCCGGTGCTCGACAATGTCGGCGGCGCGAAAGGCTCCGGCGCGACGTTCCTGGATGTCGCGCGCGATGGCACGATGGCGTGGATTCCCTTCGACCCGGCGTCGCGCAAACTCGACGTGGGCTGGTTCGATCGCAGTGGGCACTGGACGCCGACGCCGGTTCCGCCGGGTGCGTATGGCTTCACCGTCCTGTCGCCCGATGGCCGCCGCGCGATCCTGCTCGGGCAGAGCGAGCTGTGGCTGGCGGATCTCGCCACCGGCGCGACGCGGCAGATCGCCTTCGGCCGCGATGTGCGCCAGGTCATGTGGACGCCGGACGGGACGGCGGCGATCATCACGCGTCCCGACTCGACCGGCGGTTCGCTCATCGAGCGGCTGCCGATCGATGGCAGCGCGGACGCGCGCGTGATCCGGCGTATGCCGCTCTTCTGCCTCGCGTGGTCGCAGACGCCCGATGGCCGCGAGATCGCCTATTCCGATTGGAGCGCCGTCGACGGGCGCATGCACATCACCGACGCAACCGGCGCCACCGACACGCAACTGCCGACGGATGCGAACGATCGCACCTACGAAGGCCTGCCGATGCTCTCGCCCGACGGCGCGTGGATCGCCTTCGTGTCGAACCGCACCGGCCGCCAGCAGTTGTTCGTGCGGCGGCGCGACGGTCGCGGCGGCCTATGGCAGGTCAGCACCGATGGCGGCACCAGCGCGTGTTGGGGGCGCGGCGGCCGCGAGCTGTTCTACATCGAAGACCAGATGCTGCGCGCGGTGACTCTCTCGCCCTCCGGCGAGGGGATCGCGCTCGGTAAGCCGGTGACGCTGTTCGCGGTGCCGTCGTACGGCGCTGCGGCCACCGGCGTCGCCTTCTCGTACGATCCGCGCAACGATCGCTTCTTGTTCCCCAAGCCGCCGGCCGGCACCGACGAACTGCGCGAGATCGCCGTGTCGATCGGCTTCGGCCGCCGTCTCGACGCGATCATCCGCGAAAAGCAGTCGAAGCAGTAGCGGCACCCTCGCTCCAGGAGATCTCATGCTCGAATCCGGCACGACACTCGGTCCCTACGAAGTCCTCGCGCCTCTCGGCGCCGGCGGCATGGGCGAGGTCTACCGCGCCAAGGACACGCGGCTCGGCCGCGAAGTCGCCGTCAAGGTGCTGCCGCAGCATCTCAGCGACAACGCCGACATCCGCACGCGGTTCGAGCGCGAGGCGAAGACAATTTCGGCTCTCAACCATCCCAACATCTGCACGCTGTTCGATGTCGGCCGCGAAGGCGACATCGATTATTTGGTGATGGAACTCGTCGAAGGCGACACGCTCGCGGCGCGTCTCACACGCGGCGCGCTGCCGACGCCGGAACTACTGCGCATCGGCGCGCAGATTGCCGACGCGCTGGATCGCGCGCACCGCGCCGGCGTCGTCCATCGCGATCTCAAGCCGGGCAACATCATGCTCACGCGCAGCGGCGCCAAGCTGATGGACTTCGGCCTCGCGCGCGCCACCGCCGGCGGCGGCCCGGTAAGCGCGAGCGGCGTGACGATGGCCGCGCTCACGCAAACCGCGCCCGGCGCGTCGCCGCTCACCGCCGAGGGCACGCTCGTCGGCACGTTCCAGTACATGGCGCCGGAGCAACTCGAAGGCGGCGACGCCGACGCGCGCAGCGATATCTGGGCGCTCGGCTGCGTGCTCTACGAAATGGCGACCGGACGCCGCGCCTTCGACGGGCGCTCGCAAGCCTCGCTCATCGCCGCGATTCTCGAACGCGAGCCGGCGCCGGTGGCGGATTCGACGGCCAGCGCGACGAGCACGGCGAGTGGCGTCGTCGGGTCCGCGCCGCACGGCCTCGATCGGCTCATTCGTTGCAGTTGCAGTGGATCGCCGAGGCCGTTGGCATGTCGAGCGTCGGCACGCCGGCCACCGCGACGATGCCGCTGCCCGTGCCGGCCAAGCGCGCGCCGGCCACGCTACCGTGGGGCATCGCCGCGCTCATGGCGGTCGCTGCCATCGCCGCCGTCGTGCTGTTGTGGCCAGCCGCACATGCGCAAAAGCAGGCGTATCGCTTCTCGATCGACGGTCCCGAGGGCGCCCGCGGCTTTTCGTGGCCGCGCGTCTCGCCGGATGGACGCTCACTCGTGTTCCTCACGGCGGATTCGTCCGGCACGCGGCACGCCTGGCTGCGGCCGCTCGACCAAACCATGGCGCGGCCGATCGCCGGAGCGGATGGACTGACCCGCGCGTACTGGTCGCCGGATAGCCGCGAGATCGCGTTCGCGGCCAACGGCAAGGTCATGCGCGTTGCGGTTACCGGCGGCACGCCGACGATCGTCTGCGATGCGCCAGGCGGCGCCGACATCAGCTGGGGCGCGCACGGCTCGATCCTGCTCGACGGATCCGCCACGGATTCGATTCGCGTCGTGCCTGCGGCCGGCGGCGAACTGAAGCCGGCGACGCGCATCGATCACGCGGCGCACGAAGTGGGTGCCGCGTGGCCGTTCTTCCTGCCCGACGGCGAGCACTTCCTCTACCTCGGCATCACGAGCGGAACGACAGGCGGCAATATCCGTCTCGCCAAACTCGGATCTCTGGATTCGAAGCTGCTCGGGACGACCGACGGCCGCGTCGAGTACGCGCCGGGAGGCTGGTTGTTGTTCGTGCGCGGCACGGCACTGCTCGCGCAGAAACTCGACATCGGCGCCGGCAAGCTCACCGGACAACCATTGACGCTCGTCGAGAATCTGCGCGTGGGCAGTGTGGCGGGGCACTACTCGATCTCGCGCTCCGGCGTGTTCGCCTTCTTCCAAGGCACGGCGTCGGCGAGCAGCACGCTGCAAGAGTACGATCGCGTGGGTCACACCGTCGGCGCGCCCATCACGCAGGGCGCCATCAGCAATCCGGAGCTGTCGCCCGATGGCCGTTCCTTGCTGTTCCAGCGAGTGCTGGGCACAGGCGGCGGCGTCGACGCGGACATCTGGGTGCGCGATCTCGTCCGCGGCACCGAGACCAAGCTGACCTTCGGCGTCGCCGGACACGAGCCGATGTGGTCGCCCGACGGCAGACGCTTTGCCTGCATCGTCGCCAGCAGCGCCGGTGCGCGACTCCTCATCGGATCGGCCGATGGATTGGGCGCCCGCGATTCGATTCCGCTGCCCAACATGGGGACGCCGACTCTGACGCAGTGGTCGGCGGCGACGGGACGATTGCTCATCGTGCCGCAAGATTTCCACGGGGTACTGTCGGCGGCGCCGGGCGGCGGCGACAAGACGCTGCAGCGGATCGTCGGCCCCGAGATCCTCCTCGCGCACGCGGCGCTCTCGCCAGATGGCCGCTGGCTCGCCTACGCCACCAATCAAGGTGGCGGCGCGGTGCAGGTATACGTGCAGAGCATGACCGGAACGCCGGGCCGGTGGCAGATCTCAACCACCGGCGGTAGCACGCCGCGGTGGACGCGCGGCGGCCACGAGTTGATCTACGAATCCCCCAGCGCGTCGCTCATGGCAGTGGACATCGACGCCGCCAACGGTTTCCACGTCGGCACGCCGCATCAGATCATGACGCTGCCCTCGGGGTCGCCGAACTTCGATCAGCACGGGTGGTGTTGCAGCGCCGACGGCACGCGGTTCTTCGCGCTCCTGCCGCCCAAGACCCAAGAGCAGGGCAACATGCAAGTCGTCACCGACTTTCAGACGCTGGTGAACCGGAGGTAAGCGCGCGATGGCGTTGAACGCCGGCTCGCGGCTCGGTCCCTACGACATCGTCGGCGCGCTCGGCGCCGGCGGCATGGGCGAGGTGTACCGCGCGCACGATCCGCGTCTCGGGCGCGACGTCGCGCTCAAGGTGTTGCCTGCTGCAGTGGCTGCAGACCCGGCGCGGCTCGCGCGCTTCGAACGCGAGGCGCGCGCCGTCGCCGCGCTCACGCACCCCAACATCGTCACGCTGTACTCGATCGAAGACGCCGGCGGCGTGCGCTTCCTGACGATGGAACTCGTCGAGGGCGAGAGTCTCGACGCGCGCGTGCAACCCGGCGGCGCGCCGGTGGCCGCGTTGCTCGACATGGCGATTCCGCTCGCGAAGGCGCTGGCCGCCGCGCACGAACGCGGCATCGTGCATCGCGATCTCAAGCCGGCGAACGTCATGATCGCGCGCGACGGCACCGTGAAGGTGCTCGACTTCGGCTTGGCGAAAATGGGCGGCGCCGACGAACCGGTCGTCGCGAGCGACAGCGCGCGCACGATGACCGCGGGCGCCGCGCCGCTTTCCGCCGCCGGCGCGCAGATGGGCACCGTGCCCTACATGTCGCCCGAGCAAGTCCGCGGCGAACCGGCCGACGCGCGCAGCGACCTCTTCGCATTCGGCATCGTGTTGTACGAACTCGCAACAGGACGGCGGCCGTTCGGCGGCGCGACGTCCGCGGACGTCAGTTCGGCGATCCTGCGCGACACGCCACCGCCGCCGCGCGTGGTGCGCGGCGAACTGCCGCTCGACCTCGAGCGCATCGTCACGCGCTGTCTGGCGAAGGATCCGCGCGAGCGCTTCCAGACCGCGCTCGACGTGGCGAACGAACTGCGGCTCGTGAAGCGTGCGCTGCAGGGCGGCGTTGCGCCGCGCGCCGCCGCGCCGGAGGAGACGCCGTCGATCGCCGTGCTGCCGTTCGTCAACCGCAGCCGCGACGAAGAAGACGCGTACTTCGCCGAAGGGCTCGCCGACGAAGTGCTCGGCGTGTTGGCGAAGATCCGTGGGCTGCGCGTCGCCTCGCGCTCGTCGGCAGCGCTGTTCAAGGACGCGAGCGAGGCGCCCGCCGCCATCGGCGAAAAGTTGAACGTCGCCACGCTGCTCGAAGGCACGGTGCGCAAATCCGGCACGCGGGTGCGCATCGCCGTGCAGTTGATCAAGGCAGCCGACGGCTTTCATCTGTGGTCGGAGACCTACGATCGCACGCTCGACGACATCTTCGCCGTGCAGGATGACATCGCCCAGGCGGTGGTGAAGGAATTGCGCACGACGTTACTCGGCGAGACGCCGGACAGTGGCGCCAGCGGCGAGGTGCGTGCCGAAGTCGCCCGCGCCGCGCGCGGCCGCGCGCGCGATCCCGAATCGCACCGGCTCTATCTCGAGGGACGCTACTTCGTCAACCGGCTCGAGCACGCGGACATGGAGCGCGGCATCGCGTTGCTGCGGCAGGCGGTCGCGATCGATCCCGCGAACGCGCTCGCGTGGGCGCAGCTCGCCGCCGGTCTGCGGTACTTCAGCGCGCACGGATTCGTCGGTGTCGCCGAATCGCACCGCGAGGCGATGGACGCGGCGCGGCGCGCCGCCGAACTCGCGCCGGAGATCGCCGACGGCTACATCGCACTCGGTGTCGGACAACTGTGGTTCGACTACGCGTGGGAGGCGGCCGAGGCGAACTTCCGCC
This sequence comes from Candidatus Eiseniibacteriota bacterium, assembly GCA_044229145.1. Classification (GTDB taxonomy): domain Bacteria; phylum Eisenbacteria; class RBG-16-71-46; order CAZEPH01; family CAZEPH01; genus JBKJUD01. Next base: position 10,085 of record JBGATO010000058.1, read on the forward strand.
TGGCGGAGCGCTGCGCGCCGGATGATCCCGCGGTGTGGACGAATCTCAGCATCGCGTTCTTCGGCACCGGCCGGCTGGAGGAGGCGCGGGTGGCGTGCGAACGCGCGCTCGCCCTCGATCCGCTGTCGATCATCGCGTTGTATCACCTGTGCCGCATTCACCGCAGCGCCGGGCGCTACGCGGACGCCGAGGCGGTGGCCCGCCGTGCCATCGAAGTGTCGCCAGGCGCCAGCGCCGCGCACTCGTTGCTCGCGTCGGCCGTGGGGGCGCAGGGCCGCCTCGAGGACGCGCTCGCGATCATCGCACGCGAACCGTCGAACTGGGCGCGGTGGGAAATCGAGGCGAAGCTCCTGCATCGGCTCGGCCGCCGCGACGAGGCGCGGCAGACGCTCGTGCAACTCGTGGCCGCGCACGCGCAGGATGCCGGTTATCAGATCGCGCAAGTGTACGCGGTGCTCGGCGACGCCGACGAGGCGTTCCGCTGGCTCGACACGGCGGTCGCCACGCACGATCCCGGCATCGTGTTCACCCTGTGCAGCGTGGATTTGCGGCCGCTGCATGGCGATCCGCGGTGGGACATCTTCTTGTCGCGTCTCGGATTGTCGGCGGATCTGTCGCGGGCCATCGCGCGAGCGGCAGAGAGCGGGGCGCGGTAGCGACAGCCCGCAGTGTCCGACCACGACCCGTCCCTCTCAGCGCCCGCCCAGCCGACGTCGGGTTAGTGCATCCAGACGAACCGATGCGCGACGCGCTCCGCGCCCATCCGCAGTTCACACACATATGTTCCCGTGGGGGCGCGGTGTGCGTGGCTCAGAGTCCCGTCCCACCGGAGGCGGAACGCGCCCGCGGTGTCGACCTCCTGTTCGTGCCGCCACACTTCCTTGCCCGCGGCGGTCAGGATCACCACGGAGGCGTGCCCGGGACGAGGCGCGCGGCAGTGCAATGTGACGCCGCCGGCGTGCGAGGGAGAACTCGCGATCTCGAGCGCCAGTGCGGGCAGAGCGGTCTCGTCTCCGGGGCGCTCGCCCGGACGGACGGCCGTCTGTCCGGAGGTGTTGCGGATGACCGTGACGTACCCTTCCGCCTCGCAGAGAATCGCCTCCGGGCGGTCGTCGCCATTGAGATCGGCCAGCGTGAGGGCGAGCGGCGAATGTCCGACGGCGAGCGCTTGCGTGGCGCTCAACGCCATGTTCCCGACACCGCGGAAGGCGAACAGCGAATCGGTCGATCCATCCGCGGCCACGACATCGGGGATTGCATCGTTGTCCACATCGCCGATCGCGAGGAGTCCCGACGGGTACGGTGCGTGCGAAAATGGCACGGCGGGGCCACGCTGCATCACAGGCCCCGCGCCCACGCGCCACACCACGAGCGAATCGGTAGCGATCACGATCTCCGCCGCGCCGCCGTCGCCGAGGTCTCCCACCGCCACACCCGCCGGAGGCGGATCGAAGATTCCTAAATCCGCCTGCGAGGCGAATGCGAAGCGCCCTCCGCCGCTGCCTCCCAGAAACGCCTGTACGAGGTTCGTCCCCGGCCCGCAGGGGTAGGACAGCGTCGAGGTCACGATGGCGTCCGCGACGCCATCCGCGCTCACGTCCCCGACATCCGCCGCGAGCAGGGCGCAGCCGCCGGTCAGCACGGAGTCCGAGACACCCAGCGTACCGTCGCCGTGGCCCGGGAAGGTGCACAGCCGCGACGCCGTTTCGGTGTAGACATCCCAGTGCCCGGTGACGGTGAGGACGTCCGGGTGGGTGTCTCCGGTGAATTCGCCGACGCGCACGAAGCGCATCTTGCCGGCGGCTCCGTAATTCACACCCGGGGCCAACGTGCCGTCGCCCTGCCCGAGGTGAACGGTGACCGTGCCGAAATCGGTTTCCCCGCTCGCCGCGACGACGTCCACCGTGCCGTTGCCATCGAGGTCTCCGACATCGAGCGCCACGGGATTCGAATAGGTCGGAACGTCAGTCCGGATTCCGAGCGTGCCGTCGCCGTTTCCCAGGAAGACCGCCAGCGACCCTGCGTTCTTGGCCGCCACGATCAGATCCAACTTGCCGTCTCCATTGAGATCGGCGGCGGCCGCGGCGGAGGGCCGGCCGGGACAGACGTAGTGCTGCGGGGATCCGAAGAGCACGGGAGCGCTGGCATGCAGAGCCGTCGGCCACACGAGACCGAGGAGCGCGAGCCTTCCGACAACACGAGCGGGGGTCTGCCTCATCCTCCACTGTCCTCCGAAAAGTCGGGTCGAGCGGGACCCGCGCGATGCGTGGAGGTAGTGGGGGATCGGCGCGCGGCGGACGAGATTCCACTGTCGACCACCGCCCCGCCGGATGCAATTGGTACTTTCGCGGGTGCGCCGCCGGCCGTCACCCGCGCGGTCTGCGCCCCGCCACCACCGGGACGTGCCACACCGCATAGCAGGAGGGATCGCGCACGCTGGCGATCGCGCCGTCGAAGGCGCGAATCGCCTCGTCGCGCGAAAACCGCGTGAACTCCGCCGCAGCGCCCGCGTAGCCGTCGCGCCATGCCGTGAAGATGGCCGCCAGCGTTTCGCGCGGGACACGCAGTGTGTCGGCCACGACGTACTCGACGCTGACGTCCTGATAGCCGAGCGACTGCAACAGCGGCACTGCGTGCCGTCCCACGTGCATGTCGGTGCCGGTCGCGCGGCCGAACTGCCAGGGCGCTTCGTGGAAGAACTCGGTGACCAAGGGATCCGCCGCGCCGAAGTGCAGCATGCCGTAATCCTCGGCGATGAGGTGCAGCCAGCCGCCCGGCTTGAGCACGCGCGTCAGCTCCGCCACCGCGCGATCGGCGTGCGGAATCGACTGCAGGACGTGGCGACACGCGACGAGGTCGTAGGTCGCATCGCCGTCGGCCAACTCGAAGATGCTGCCCTGCGCGAACGACAGCCGCGGCGCGCGCGCGGCGTGCCGCTGTCGCGCCACCGCCAGCGGCTCCTCGATCACGTCGAGCCCGCGCACCGTGGCGTCCGGCCACTGCACGGCAACCCGCGATGCCCACTCGCCGGTGCCGCAGCCGGCGTCGAGCACGCGCGGCGCCGGCGGCAAATCGTAGCGCGCGACCAAGAGCTGCTCTTGCGGCCAAATCGCCGCCGCTTGCGCGGCGAGCGTGCGCACCATCGACTCGTCGGCCATCTGGGCGCGCTGCGGATTGAGGTCGTCGGACATGCGGGGGCTCCTGGGAGGCGACGAGAGGCGAGGGAGGCGCCAGCGTACCCGCAGTCGCGCCGCCGCGAAAGTCGTCCCGACGGAAATCGCCCCACCGGACGCGGGAATCGCCACGAACGCTTCCTTCTGGCCGCCGAATCCGGCAAACTCGTTGTGCCACTAGACGATCCGGAGACGAAACATGGCGGAGGCGCCGGACATCACGCAGGTCCTGCTGCAGGCCGGGGACGGAGCGCCGTCGTCGGTGGATCGCCTGTTCGCCGTGTTGTACGACGACCTCCGACATCTCGCCATCCAGCGCATGCGCTACGAAGACCCGAGCATTACGTTGCAAGCCACCGCCCTCGTCCACGAAGCCTACGCGCGGCTGGTCGATCAGACGCGCTGTCAGTGGCAGAACCGCGCGCAGTTCCTCGCCGTGGCGAGCCGCGTGATGCGGCGCATCCTGGTGGATCATGCGCGGCGGCGCGGCCGGCAGAAGCGCGGGCAGGGCTGGCGCCGCGAGGATCTCTCCGAACAACTCGCCTCCGGCGCGGTGGTGGACGAGGACCAACTGGTGCTGCTCGACGACGCCTTGCGGGCGCTCGAGGCGCGCTACCCGCGGCATGCCAGCGTCGTCGAGATGCGCTTCTTCGGTGGATTGACGCAAGAGGAAGCGGCCGCGGCGCTCGGCGTCACCGATCGCACGGTGCGCCGTGATTGGGAGTTCGCGCGGGCGTGGCTGTACCGCGCGCTGGTGGAGTCGCCCGCCTCGTGATCGTCTCGAGGAGTGGGCGATGAACGATCGCGATGCGCGTGCCGCGGACATCTTCTCCGACGCCCTCGAACTGTCGCCCGGCGCGCGGGCCGCGTTCGTCGCCGCCGCGTGCGGCGACGACGAGCCGTTACGAAAGGACGTGCAGGCCCTTCTCGCCGCGGCTCCCGCCGCCGACGCCTTGTTCGCGCGCCCGGTCTCGCTCGCCACGCCGCTCGAGGAGAGCGACCCCGCGGTGGGGCTGGTGCTCGGCGCGTGGCGCATTCTGGCGCCGCTCGCTCACGGCGGCATGGGTTCCGTCTACCGCGGCGAACGCATCGACGCGGCGTTCGCGAAGACGGTCGCGATCAAGTTGCTGCGCGTCGGGCTCGCGGGCGATACGCCGCGCGACCGCTTCCACCGCGAGCGTCAGGTGCTGGCGCGCCTCGAACATCCGCACATCGCGCGCCTGCTCGACGGCGGCTCGACGGCCGATGGCGTGCCGTACCTCGTCATGGAATTTGTCGACGGCATGGCACTCGATGCGTGGTGCGACACGCGGGCTCTCGACATGCGCGCGCGGCTCGCGCTCTTCCTCGACGTGTGCGATGCGGTGGCGTACGCACACCGCGCGCTGGTCGTGCACCGCGATCTCAAGCCGGCCAACATCTTCGTCGACGGCGACGGCCGCGTGAAGCTGCTCGACTTCGGCATCGCGAAGTTGCTCGACGAGGGCGAGGACGGCGTGGATCTCACGCGCACCGCGACGCGCGCCTTTTCGCCGCGCTACGCCAGCCCGGAGCAGATCGCCGGCGCACCGATCACCACCGCCAGCGATGTCTATAGCCTGGGCGTCGTGTTGTTCGAGCTGCTGGCCGGCGTCTCGCCGTACGCCGAGGCGCGCGAACGCGGCGCCATCGAACGCGCGGCCGTGGCAGGGGAAACCGTCTCGCTGACGCGTGCGATCGCCAGCGCCGACGACCGCGCCCGACTCCGCGGCACCAGCGCCGCGCGCCTCGCCCGCGCCTGTCGCGGCGACCTTGAGACTATCGTGCAGCGCGCGATGGCGCGCGAGCCCGAACGCCGCTACGGCTCGGTGCAAGAACTCGCCGACGACCTCCGCCGCTTCCTCGCCGGCGAACCGGTACGCGCGCGTCCGGACACCGTGGCGTATCGCGCGACGCGGTTCGCCCGACGTAATCGGGGAGTGGTCGCGGGTGTGGTCACTGCGGTCGCGGCGCTTGCGGTGGCGCTCGTCGTCAGCCTCGGCGCATTGCGCGACGCGCGCCGCAACGCGCGCGAAGCTGAGTGGCTCGCGTACTCCGGCGCGGTGGCCGCCGCCGAAGCGGCGATCCACGGCAATCAACTCGGCGAAGCTGCGCGCCGGCTCGCGCAAGCGCCCGTGGCGCTGCGTGGCTGGGAGTGGCGGCATCTCGTGGCGCGGCTCGATCGCAGTCGCGCGCACTGGCGCGCGCACGGGCTCGGCATCACGCGCCTGCGCTACAGCCACGACGGCCGTGTGCTGGCGACGTCCTCGATGGACGGCAGCGTCCGCCTGTGGGATGCCACGCGGGGCGATTCGCTTGCCGCGTGGATGGCGCTCGGCAGCGAAGCCGAATCCGTCGTGCCGTTCCCCGACGGCACCCGCTGGGCGATTGGCCTGCAGGACGGACGCGTTCTCCTCGCCACGCGGGGCGAGGCAGCGCCGCGCGCGTTCGCCTCCGGGCCCGGGTGGGCGCTCGTCGACATCTCGCCCGACGGCACGCAGCTGGTCGCCGGGTTCGCCGACGGCAGCGCGGCGGTCTACGACGTCGCCACCGGCGCCACCCTCACGCAGTGGCAGGCACACGAGATGTTCGCGCTGCCAGTGTGGTCGCCGCGCGGCGATCGCCTTGCCACCGGGGGCGGCGATGCGCGGCTGCGCGTGTGGGACACGCGTGGCCACGTGCTGCGCGATGTCGCCGCGCACGCCCGCCGCGTCTATGCACTGGCGTGGAGCGCCGACGGCGTGCAACTCGTCACCGGTTCGATGGATCGCACCGCCACGGTGTGGGACGCGGAGACGCTCACGCCGCGCGCCACCTTCGCGGAGCACGCCGGCACGGTGGCCAGCGTCGCCTTCTCCGCCGACGGAACGCGCGTGCTTTCCTGCGGCGCCGACGGCCGCGTCTTCGTGTGGGACGCCGCCACGCACGCCGCGCTCGCCGAACTGCGCGGACATCGCGGCGATCCGTCGGCCGCGGCGCGCGATCCGCGCGGCGGTGGCTGGGCCACAGGCGACTGGGGCGGCGAGGTCCGCCTGTGGGATGCCGAGGCCGCCGACGTCCGCAGCCTCGCGCTGCCAAGCGAATCGGACATGCTGAACGCCGCGCTCGACGCGCGGTTCACCACGGACGGCACGCGTCTCGTCGCGCTCACCACGTCGGGCCACGTCCTCGAGTGGCACGGCGTGGCGCGCAGCCGTCCGGCACGCGAGTATCGCGCGCGCGGCCGTCACGTCGTGTGGCTCGACGATCGCACCGCGCTTGCCGCCACCGCCACCGGCATGTGGGTGCGCTGGCGTGACGGCGTCGCGGATTCACTGCCCGGCGTGCCCGGCGACATCACCGCGCTCGACGCCCACGCGGCCGGGCGCTTGGCGGCCACCGGCGGCACCGACTCCACGGTTCGGCTCTGGCGCGCCGGCGACCTCGCGCCGCTTGCCGTGCTCGGACGCCACGCGGGGGAGGTGCGCGACGTCGCGTTCTCGCCCGATGGCCGCTGGCTCGCCAGCTGTGGTCGCGACAGCGTGGTCTGCGTGTGGGACGTCGCCGCGCGGCGCCTCGTTCATACATGGCACGGTCATCGTGGCGCCGTGCTCGACGTCGCGTTCTCGCCCGACGGTGCACGACTCGCCAGCGCTTCGCGCGACGGCACCGTACGCTTGTGGGACGTGGCGCGCGGCGAGAGCCTCGCCACGCTCTGTGACCTCGGCACGCCGGTGGGCGCGGTGGCGTTCAGCCCCGACGGCCTCCGGCTCGCCGCCGGGGCACAAGACCAGACGGTGCGCTTCTTCGACCTCGCGGCCCGCCGCGAGCTGCTCGCGCTCCACGGTCACACCGGCCAGATCCTCGCGCTCGCCTTCGCTCCGGATGGCCGCACGCTCGCCTCGGCGTCGCTCGACGGCTCGTTGCGCCTCTGGGAAGCCCCGGCGCGAATCGCCGCGCCGCGGTGAGCTGCGTCCCCGAAAACGACGACGGCCGCCCGGGCGAACCCGAGCGGCCGTCGCGCTGTTCGTGCGAGCCTAGCGGTAGACCGACTTGATCGACCCCCACGAGGCCGGACGCGCGGGCGTCGCGCAGACCGGCGGCTCCGGTGCGATGCGTGTCGCGTGCCGGTTGGTCTGCGTGCAGGTGTTCGGCAGCGGCCCGCAGCCGGCCGGCGGGAACACGGTATTGGCCGTCGTCACCGTGCTGTAGGAATCGCCGGTGCGCGCGCTGATCGAGCGGATGGTGAACGTCGCCGTGCAGCCGGGGAAGGTCGGGACCTGCGCGGTGCAGGTGATGTCGGCCGAGGTGTCGTCGTAGGTGCCGTCGCACGAGATCACCAAGTCGCCGGTTTCGCCGACGTCGTAACTGGAGCCGGTGCACAGGGTGTCGAGCCCGGTGGTCACCGCCAGCAGCACCGGGCCGCTACAGTCGTACAGCGAGTCGGTGTACGACCAGATGCCGCTCCATGCGACGGGGACGACGGGAGTCGACGACGGCGTCCTCCCCACCGGCGAATGCCACGGAGCGGCCTGGGCCGCCGTCACGGCCAGCGCAAGGCATGCGCCAGCCCACCACGAAGCGCAACGGAGCATCGAGGGATCCTTTCACGAAGGCGGGCGAGTCGTGCGACGCCGGACGGCGATGAGGGTTCGCCCCACTCTCTTCAGAGTAGCACGGGGCACGCGCAGCGCGAGTAGCTCAAGGGCGCACCTGCGGAATCTCGCCCACCTCCTGCGTCAGTCGGTGGCGCGGCGGCGGCTGGGGCGAAGCGCCGCCCAACATCCCCATGCAGCCACCGCCGCGCACGCCAGCATCGCGGCGCGTGTCACGCCGCCGTACCACGCGCCCATGTGCAGCGTCAGGTATTCCTCATTGAGCGTCGCGTGCACGAACAGGGCGACCATCACGCCGAGCACGCCGACGCGCGTCAGAAACATCCCGAGGAGCGCGACCTTCAGGATGTTGACCGCGAGCCACGGCACGCTGTCGGCGCCGCGCCCGAAGAAAAACGTCGCCAGGGCGAGCGTCCACAGACTCCACGCCAGCAATGGCAGCCGCACGACGCGCGCGGCCAGCGCCTGCAAGAGGCACGCGATCATCGCCCCGAGCAGGCCGACCGAGAGACCGCGCAACACCACGGCCCACGCGGGACCGCCGCCGACCGCGGCCGCCTGGTAGTCGCCATACGGGGCGGTGCCGAGCAGCTTGCCGGCGGCTTCGCCCAGCAGCGTGATCAGCAGGCCGCCGGTGAGACCGAATAGGACGTCGCGCCCCACCAATCCGTCGCGCAGGCGGCCGTCCATCAAGCGCGTCCACGAGGCGAGCCACGCCGGGTGCGAGCGCCGCACCACCGGCTCCAATGCAAGATACGCGACGGCGAGGAACAGCGCGAAGAACAGGGACGCCGTGAAGCTCGCCAACGCGAGCGTGCCCGGCCAATCGATGTGTGTGCGCGGCAGTACACCGAAGCCCAGCGCGCCCAGCACGAGATTGAGAACGCCGAGCCGCCACGCGCCCCGGACGTCGGCGCGGCCGGCGAACAAATTGCGCCGCGCCAGCAGCAGAAACCACGCGAACAGTCCGAATTGGGCCACGGAGAACAGCGTCGTACGCGCGAAGTCGCCGCGCGTCGGCTGCGCGAGTTTCGGGCCGTCGCCGACACGGAAGAAGGTGACGGCCCCACGGTAGCTTGCCGCTTCCACGCGCTGCGTGCCGGCCGCCGTGCGGACCGTCCACGCCGTGCGCACATCGGCGGGAACCAGGGGCAAGTTCGCCGGCACCGCGTCCGTGCGCGGGGCGTCGTCGAGACCCGCGGCGGCGAAGTACGGTGCCCACTCCGGCAGGGCGCCGCTCGCGGAGTCCGCGGCTGACGGTACGCGCCGGTACTCGAGCAAGCGTCCCGTGAGGTCGTAGCGCGTCAGCCGTTCGCCGGGCTGATCGAGCGCGGGCACCTCGAAGCCGCGGGTGCCGTTCGGATCGCGCTCGTCGATGCCGTAGGGGACGGGACGAGGGGCGCGGCGGCACCAATAGAACACTGCGCCGCTTTCGCTCCGCGCGTCGCCTCCGGACGCGTCGAGCCGCGCGTATCCGTCGGCGATGTACTCGCCGTCCTGCAGGCCGCCGCGCGCGCGCAGGAATTCTGCGGCGCGATCGCGCAGCACGTCGTACGGTTTGTCGTCGGCGCCAAACGGCAGGCCGCGCAGGTCGGACAAGGCCAGGGCGCCGATGAACAGGGCCGCGCTCGCCAGCACGCACCCCGCTGCGACCAGCGGCCGCATGCCGCCGTCGCCGCCCGAGGCCGCCACCATTTCCGGCGACGGCGTTTCACCCGCTGCCAGCGCCGCACGCACCGGATCGCCGCCCGGCAGTGCTGCCGCCACCGCGAGCGCGTTCGCGGGCCGCGAGGCCGGTTCGTTGTCGAGGCAGCGCAGGATCGCGCGTTCGATCAGCGGATCGAGGGAGCGCACGTGCGTCGTCGGCGCATCCGGATGCGAGTCCGCGCCACGCGCCAGCGGCGTGCCTTGCGATGCGAACGCGTGATGACCCGTGAACAGTTCGAAGAGCACCAGGCCGAGCGCGTAGATGTCGCTGCGCGGCGTTGCCTCGCGGCCGGCAAGCTGCTCCGGCGCCATGTACGCCGGCGTGCCCGCCTGCGCCGCCTGTCCGGTGACCGACTGCGACAGCGCCGCCAGTCCGAAGTCGGCGATGCGCACGCGGCCGCGGCCGTCGATGAGGATGTTCGCCGGCTTGAGATCGCGGTGCAGCAGGCCTTGATCGTGGATCGCCGCGAGGCCCGCGCACACTTCGCGCGCGATCTGCACGCCGCGCTCTTCCGGCATGCGGCCGATGCGACGCAGCAACGACGCCAGATCTTCGCCGTCGACGTATTCCATCGCGACGAAGTGCAGGCCGTCCGCTTCGCCCGCGTCCCACACGCGGCAGACGTGGGGATGCGACACCTGCCGCGCCAGATTCACTTCATCGAGCAACATCGCGCGCCGCCCGGCGTCGCGTTCGATCTCCGGCGGCAGGAACTTCAGGGCAACCGGCGAGCCCAGCTTGAGATCGTCGGCACGATACACGTCGCCCATGCCGCCGCGGCCGAGCGGCGCCACGATGCGATAACGCCGGTCGAGCATGGCGCCCGGCAAAAACCGGGGCGCGGGGCCCCGGCTCGTGCTGGACGCGGACTCGACCGGCGCGTCGACGGTGCGGTCGTCCACGACTACCGCGTCGCTACCAGATCTTCACGCGGACGTCGTCGCCGCGGTACATCTTGTCGCCCGGCTTGACGCCGAACGCCTCGTAGAACGGAATCATGTTCGACACCGGGCCGGTGACGCGCAGGAAGCTCGGCGCGTGCACGTCGGTCTTCACGCGCAGTGCGAGATTCTCCGGCCGCAGCTGGTTCATCCACCCGAGCGCCCAGCCGAAGAAGTAGCGCTGCGCCGGCGTGTAGCCGCCGATCGACTTGCCACTCTTGTACTGGTCCGTCTTGGTGAATGCGTCCCACGCCAGCGTGATGCCGCCCAAGTCGGCGATGTTCTCGCCGGCCGTCGCCTTGCCGTTGACGTGCAGCGTGTCCACCGCGACGTAGCCGTCGAACTGGTCGATGATCCGCTGCGTGCGCTTGGTGAACTCGTCGGCGTCCTGCTGCGTCCACCAGTCGGTGAGATTGCCCTTCTCGTCGAACTGACGGCCCTCGTCGTCGAAACCGTGCGTGAGTTCGTGGCCGATCGTCGTGCCCGCCGCGTAGCCGTACACGATGGCGTCGTCCACCAGCGAGTCGGCGATGCCCGGCAGGATGAAGATCGCCGCCGGCAACACGATCTCGTTGTTCGACGGGTTGTAATAGGCGTTGTAGGTCTGCGGCGTCATGTCCCACTCGGTGCGGTCCACCGGCTTGCGCAGCTTGGCGATGTAGTAGTCGCTCTGCCACGTGTTGCCGCGCAGCGTGTTGAGCAGGAAGTTGTGGCGATCCACCGTGAACGAGGAGTAGTCGCGCCACTTCTCCGGGTAGCCGACCTTCTTGTTGACGGTCGCCAGCTTGCCGAGCGCGCGCTGCTTGGTTGCCTCGCTCATCCAGTCGAGCGCGCGGATGTGCTCGGCCATCGACGCGAAGACTTCATCGGTGAGCTTGAGGTAGCGCTGCTTGGTGCTCGGCGAGAAGTACTTCTGCACGTACAGCTGGCCGAGCGCGTCGCCGAGGTAGCCTTCCTCCTGGTCGAGCACACGCTTGTAGCGGGCGCGCTGTACCTTGGTGCCGTTCATGATCGTGCCGTAGAAGCGGAAGTTCTCCGCCTCCCACTTGCCGCCCGCCTCCGCCGCGAACGACGTCGCCAGGTGCCAGCGCAGATACGTCTTCCATGTCGCGAGCGGCGTCTCCGTCACCGCCTTGTCGAGCGTGCGGAAGAAGTCCGGCTGTCCGACCACCACCGTGTCGATGCCGTCCATGTGCCCCGCCGCGAACACGGCCGGCCAGTCGATGGACGGCGTCAGCGCGCGCAACTCGCCGACCGACATCTTGTTATAGTTGGCGACCGGATCGCGCAGCTCTTCCAGCTTGCGGCTGGCGCCGGCGAGCGTCGTCTCGAGCTTCATGATCGCCGCCGCCTGCTTCGCCGACAGCGCCGGCGCATCGCCGAGCAATCCGAACATCCGCCCGACGTGCTTCACGTACTCGGTGCGCAGCATCTTCGAGCGCGCGTCGGTGTCGAAGTAGAAGTCGCGGTTCGGCAGTCCGAGCCCGCCCTGATACAGGTGCAGGATGTTGGCGTCCGAGTTCTTCTCGTCCTGCCCGATGTAGCCACCGAACATCGCGCCCGCCCCGATGTACTGCAGGTGGGCGACCGTCTTCAGCAGATCGTCCCGCGTCTGGATCGCGTCGATGCGCGCGAACTCCGGCTTGAGCGGCGACAAGCCCAGCTTGGCGATCGTCACCGTGTCCATGCCCGACGCCCAGAAGTCGCCGATCTTCTGCTCGTTGCTGCCCGGCGCCGCGTGCGCCTTGGCCGCCGCGTGGTTGATGTCGAGCAGACGGTTGTACGTCTCCTCCTGCACCACCGCGAAGATGCCCCACGAGCGCTCCGCCGCCGGAATCGGGTGCGCCTTGAGCCACTTGCCGACCGCGTACTGGAAGAAGTCGTCCCGCGGCGAGACCGTCTTGTCGACGAACTGGTCGAGGTAGTTCTCGGCGGTGGCCGGCGCCGCCGGGGCGGCAGCGGGCTTGGTGCCGTGCGCCGCGCGCTTGCGCGCGGCCGGAGCGGCCTCGGTGGAGGCCGCCAACGTCATCGCCAGGAGGCTCGCG
>JBGATO010000059.1:0-22044 GCA_044229145.1 Candidatus Eiseniibacteriota bacterium
CGTTGGGCTGGATCGCCAGTGTGGCGCCGGTGCTGATGGTGATGGTGCCGACCGGCACGTAGGCGAACGGCGGCGACCCGACGCCCGGCCGGTACTTGAGTACCGCATCCTGCGCCAGGGTCTCGCTCAAGAGTCCGATGCCGTTGTAGCCGTCCGTGCTGAAGCCGTTGTTGGTCAGCGTCGGATCCGCGACCACCGACATCGTGATGGGCATGCGCGTGCAGTTGGTGATCGTGCAGTTGTCGATCAGCGGCGTCGCGTTCCCGTCGACCTGGATGCCGTAGTAGGCCTTGGAGATCGTGCAGTAGGTGATCGTCGGCGCGGCGCTGGTGATGTGGATCGCGCCGGGATACGCCGGCGTGTAGTAGGTCGCGTAGGTGACCCGGCAGTAGTCCATCTTGCACAGCGCGTCGTTCGACGTGCCGGTGAAGTGGATGTTGGGCCAGTCGCCGGTGCCGGGCGTGGTGATCGACCCGTCGCCGTTGGTGTCGGCGGGATTGCCGTACATGTCGTCGCGTTCGGAGGTGAAGACGATCAGGCTGTCCGGTTTGCCGTCGGCGATCAGGGCGCCATCGATCAGCAGGCCGCCGGTTAGCTGCTGGAACTTCACGACCACGCCGGGATCCACCGTGAGGATCGCCGGGCTCACCATCTGCAGGATGCCGCTCATGACGTAGTAGGTCATGTTGACGATGCCGGCCAGCGTTCGCGGGTAGAGCCGCGCGTCGGCGGCGTTCGCCTCGCCGATGATGCCGAGCGCGGTGATCGAGTTGCCGAGCAGCGTGATGCCGGTGAAGGTCGGGTTCGCCGACACCGACATGAGCGTCGGCGTCGAGGACATGTTGTTGATCGCGACGGTGGTGATGGCCGGCTGGCTCACCCCGTGCAGAACGAGGCCGTGCGCGGCGTCGCTGAACAGCGTGTTGGAGACCGGGATGCTGAGGTTGTACATCTCCACCATGCCGCGGCTCGTCGTGCTGCTGCCGAACTTGAACCGGCAGTACTGCACCGAGCCGGTCGAGCCCTGGTTCCAGGTGATGCCGCCCCAGTCGTTGCGATCCGGCGCGGTGAGCGAGCCGTTGTTGTTGGTGTCGCGCGGCTGGCCGAAGTTGTCGTCGCTGATCGAGGTGACCGTGATGGTGTCGGAGACGGTGCCGTTCATCGTCAGGTTGCCGTTGACGGTCATCCAATAGGTGGAGAGCGGCTTGATGACGACGCCGGGATTGATGGTCAGGCTGGAGACCGCGTCGATGGTCAGGTTGCTGAGCAGCACGTAGGTCACGTTGGTGATCGCGCTGCCGCCAATGGTGGCGCCGCGCTTCGGCAGGGTCGCCGTGCCACTGAGGGTGCCGCCGCGCAGGCCGAGCGCGTCGTAGCCGTTGTCGCTGCTCGAGAACACGACGCTCGAGAACACCGGCGTCGCGGTGAAGTCGAGGACCAGCGGCGTGCGGGTGGACGCCTCGATGCTGGTGTTGACCAGCACCGGCGAGGCGCTGCCCTGGCAGTCGATGCCGTGGTACGAGCGGCGGATGACGCAGTTCACCATGCTGTCGGTGGCGCTGATGAAGGTGACTGCGCCGCCCGATCCGTATCCGGCGTAGCGGATGTCGCAGTACTGCAGCAGGCTGGAGTCCGGGCTGGCGTCCGGGAACGAGATCCCGTACCAGTCGGACGGGCTGGGCAAGGTGGCGTTGCCGTCGGCGTTGGTGTCGCCGCCGCGGTTGTTGTCGTCGCGAATCGAGGTGACGACGATGGAGTCGGCCGCCGTCCCGGCGGCGCGCAGGCGGCCGTTGACGGTGAGTTGGCGGTACTGGTCGAACTTGACCACCACGCCCGGCTGGATCGTCAGGGTCTTGCCGGCGTTGATGGAGATCGAGTTACGCACCCAGAAAACGTCGCCCACCACGGTTCCGGTCGGGCCCCAGGTCGTGTTGCTCGAGATGCTGGTGGTGATCTGCACGGTGGTCAGGGCGTGAGCCGGCACGGCGACGATCGCCCACACGAGCGCGAGGAGTACGGAGTGGCGCATGCCATCCTCCTTGATGCGGCTGATCCGCGTCAGGCCGTGCGGTGGCAGCCGGCTTCTGTTGCGATGTGCCCGTCAAGGGGCGGCGGGCCGGGCGAGCCGGGCGGCTCGAGTGCGAGAGAGCACGCGCGAGACAGGCGACAAGTAGGCCATTGCCTGCGAGGTGGGGCCGCGAAGGTCTCCAAACGCCAACGCTAGGTTGCGGGCGCGGCACGGCTCAAGGTAACTGCAGGGTCCCCATTAGGGTGCGATGCAGGTCGCGCGCAGCCGCCGCACATGGGAGGGGCGCGGAGTGCGACGGCGGACGCAGTGCAGCCGGACGGAACTCAGCCCGCGAGGGTTCCGCGCGCCATCACGGCCTCGACCAACGCGTCTGCGGCGCGGTACGGCCCGCCATCGCCGTTGGTCACCGCCTCCACCGCCGCGTGCACCGCTTGATCGACATCACCGCGGCGCCACAACTCGTCGATGAGCCGCTCGCGCACGCGCTGGCGGATGCGCGCCTCGACGCGCGCGCGCCGCCGCTCGGCGAAGCGCCCGCTCTCGCGCAGGAACGCCTGGTGACGCTCGATCTCCGTCCACACGTCCGCGACGCCGTTCGGCGCGGTGGCGATCGAGCGCACCACCGGCGGCCGCCACGCCTGCGCGTCGCGGGCGCGCAGCGTCAGCGTCGTCTCGATGTCGGCGCACAGCTGTTCGGCGCCGGGCCGGTCCGCCTTGTTCACCACGAAGATGTCGGCGATTTCCATGAGGCCGGCCTTCATCGTCTGCACGCCGTCGCCGGACTCCGGCACCAAGACGACGAGCGTGGTGTCCGCCGCGTGCATGACGTCGACCTCGGACTGCCCGACGCCGACGGTTTCGATCAGCACGCGCTGGCGGCCGGCGGCCTCGAGGATGTCCGCCGCCTCCTCGGTGGCGCGCGCCAGGCCGCCCATCGAGCCGCGGGTGGCCATCGAGCGGATGAACACGCCCGCGTCGAGCGCGAACTCCTGCATGCGGACGCGGTCGCCGAGCAGGGCGCCGCCGGTGAACGGCGAGGTCGGGTCGATCGCCAGGATGCCGACCTGTTCGCCGGCCTCGCGGGCGCGGCGGGTGATCGCGGTGGTGAGCGTCGACTTGCCGGCGCCGGGCGGGCCGGTGATCCCAATGCGCAGGCCGCCGCCGAGGCGGCCGTGCAGCTCGTCGAGCACGGTGCGGGCGCGCGGGTCGCCGTTCTCGACGGCGGAGATGGCGCGCGCGGTCAGGCGGCGATCGGAGGCGAGGACGCCGTCGACGATCTCACGGACCCAGTCCAGGGGTGTCTCCTTCCACTCGGGCGGCCACGGCGGCGTGGCGGCGGGACAGCGGGCGCCCCGCGGGCGGCCACAGCCGCGGCGGGCGGAGCGAGCGCGGCAGTCTAGCACTTCGCTTCCGCCCGGCGCAGGGCCGCGCGCGGGGCCGCGACGCCGGCGTATCCAAAGGGATACAACGCTGGAATCGCCCCGGCCGGGCTGGTAGGATGGGAGCCTCCGCATCGATCAGCCTGGAGGACACCCATGCGCCTTGCATCCGCATCGATGGCTGCCGCATTTGCCGGCCTGTTCCTGGCCGTCTCTGCCCACGCCGCGATCGTCAACGGCGGCTTCGAGCCGAGCGGTCCCGCGTCGAGCTACTACCTGCTTGGCGGCGGCTCGACCGCGATCTCCGGCTGGACGACCACCGACACGGGCGTCGAGTGGTACAACCCCACCGCATACGGCACTGGCAGCGCCCACGACGGCAGCTACATCGTCGACCTCGCCAACTACACGTATTCCGCCGGCGGCCTCCAGCAGACCTTCGCGACCACCCCCGGCGAGATCGTATCGATCACCTTCTGGCTGAGCACGACGGTGGGCTCCGGCCGCGATGGCACCTGCCAGATCGTCGTCGACGCCGACGGCCAGAGCGCCACCTACACAGCCAGCAACCCCAGCACCCAGAACGTGTGGAACCAGAAGACGTTCACCTTCACGGCCGACGACACGGCCGCGACGCTGCGCTTCCGCTGCCTGCAGAACGCCAACGCGCACTTCGCCAACATCGACGGGGTGAGCCAGAACGTCACCACCGGCGTCAACCCGACGACCTGGGGCGTGATGAAGCGCTTGTTCCGCTAGACCGCGGGCGCGAACTGCCGGGGGGTCGACTTGCTTCCCGTCCCGCGAGGGACGTGGGGAGCGGTTGACCCCTTTCGCGCGTCTGGCTAGGCTCCTGACATGGCGACCTTCCTGAATCGCCCGGCCGCGCCGGGCACCGAGACCGACGAGGCGGCGACCGACGCCCCCGTCCGCAACAGCTACGACCCCGCGACGCCGGACGCCCTCTGCGAGTTCATGCTCGCACACTGGGGCGAGCGCCCGGCGCATCCCGACGCCGGCCCGCTGCCCTTCCTGCAGAACTACCAGGCGCGGCGTCGCAAGCTGTCGGCGCTCTATCCGGGCGAAGCGCTGGTGATCCCGACCGGCCACCCCAAGGTGCGCGCCAACGACACGTTCTATCCGTTCCGCGCCGGGAGCGACTTCTTCTACCTCACCGGCAACATGGAGCCGGACTGCGTGCTGGTGTTCGAGCCGACAGCCCCGGGATCGAGCGAACACCGCGACATCCTATTCGTCGAGCCCACCGGCCGCACCGATCCGTCGTTCTTCACCGATCGCGCCAAGGGCGAGCTGTGGACCGGCGCGCGGCTCGGCGTCGAGGGCAGCGCGGCGCGCTACGGCATGGCCGAATGCCGTTCGATGCGGGAGCTCGAGGGCTACCTCGCGGAACTCGGCGCGCGGTCCGGCGCCAAGCTGCGCGTGCTGCGCGGTTTCAGCGAGGGTGTGGACGCGGCACTCCCCGGCGGCGGCGACCACGCGCAGTTCGCGGTCGCGCTCTCCGAGATGCGTCTGCTCAAGGATCCGGTCGAAGTGCAGGCGTTGCGCGACGCGATCGCCGCGACGCAGCGCGGCTTCGAGGACGTGATCCGCGCGCTGCGCACGGCGCCGAGCGAACGCCACCTCGAGATGATTTTCGCCACCCGCGCGCGGCTCGAGGGCAACGACGTCGGGTACGGCAGCATCGTCGCCGGCGGCTCGCACGCCTGCGTCCTGCACTGGACGCGCAATGACGGCATCCTCAACCCGGACGAGTTGCTGCTGCTCGACGCCGGCGTCGAGGGCTACTCGCTCTACACCGCGGACATCACGCGCACGCTGCCGATCGGCGGCCGATTCACCACGGCACAGCGCCGCATCTACGACCTCGTGTACGCGGCGCAGGACGCGGCGATCAAGGCGGTGAAGCCGGGCGCCGACTTCCTCGAGCCGAACCGCGTCGCCATGCGCATCCTGGCGCAAGGGCTGCACGATCTCGGGATCTTGACGGTGAGCGTCGAGGAAGCGCTGCGCGAGGACCGGCAGCTGTTCCGCCGCTACACGCTGCACAACGTCAGCCACATGCTCGGCATCGACGTGCACGACTGCGCGCGGGCGCGCGAGCAGGAGTACAAGCTCGGCACGCTCACGCCGGGCATGGTGCTCACGGTCGAACCGGGGCTCTACTTCCAGCCGGACGATCTCACGGTGCCGGAGGAGTACCGCGGCATCGGCGTGCGCATCGAGGACGACATCCTGGTCAGCGAGACCGGATGGATCAACCTCTCGTCGGCGATCCCGCGCAGCGCGGACGACGTCGAGGCGTGGATCGCCAACGTGCAAGCGTAGCGGCACCACCAACGTCGCACAGAGCGCGCGCCGTCGAGGGAACTCGGCGGCGCGCGCCGCGCTTTTCGGGTCGACATGGCGGAGCACGCTCTGCCATGCTCGCCGTCCGCGTGCGTCACGGTGCCGCGCGCGGTGGGAGTGTCCATGCACACGTCGTTGCGCTCGCGTCTCGCTGTCACCCTGTGGCTGTTGCCGTTGCTCGCGCTGGTGTTGTGCGCGGGCTTCGTCGCGGCCGGGTGGCACCATGACGACGACAGCGCGGCGCATCCGTGCGCCGTGTGTGCCGTCGCCCACGCGACCTTCACCACGCCGGAGGCACCCAGCCTCCTGGCCGCGCCGGCGGGAAGCCAGATCGCGCTCCTCGCCCCGCTCACCATGCGTCCCGCCTGCCGTCATGCGGGACCCGGCGACAGCCGCGGACCGCCCTCCGCCTAACGTTTGTCGCGCCGCCCGGTGCGATCGCCCATCCCGCTCGCCGCTCGGCGGGCAATCTCGCTGACATTCCGATCGACGGAGGTTTCCGTGCGTTCATTCGCGCGCATGCTCGTCGCATGCCTCGCGTTCGCGTGCGCCGCACCCGCGGCCCGCGCCCAAGATGCTCCTGACTCTCTCGCCACCGACACGCCAGTGGCGGAAGCACCAGTCGCGGCACCGCCGGTGCAAGGCAACCTGCTCAACCCGAACACCAGCGTCATCGGCTGGATGCAAGCCGCCGCCGGTCACGACGCCCACGACGATGCGCCGGCCGCGCTGCTCAAGGAAGCCGAAGTCGGGCTCCAAGCCGTCGTCGACCCGTACACGCGGGCCGACATCTTCCTGTCGTTCCACGACCTCGAGGAGGCGGCGCTCGAGGAAGCGTACCTGACGTTTCTCACGCTGCCGGGCGGCTTTCAGGCGCGCGCCGGCAAGTTCCGCGACGCGTTCGGCAAGTTCAACCTCACGCACGCCGGCGAGACGCCGTTTGCGGATCGTCCGCTCGCAGCGGCGACGCTCTTCGGTGAAGAAGGGCTGAGCGGTGCCGGCGCCGAGGTGTCCTGGCTGGTGCCGAATCCGTTCGGTCTCTACGCCAACCTCACCGGCACGGTGCAGCGCAGTCCGGACGAGTCGCCGGTGTTCGCGGCGGCGGAGCGGCGCAATGATCTGCTCTACCTCGGACGGCTGGTGACGTACGCCGACCTCAGCGAATCGTGGAACGTCAATGCCGGTGTCTCGTTCGCCACCGCGCCGGTGAACACGGCGCTGCACGACGATGTCGTCGACCACGCGGCGCTGCGCGGGCACGCGCGGGTCGCCGGCGCGGATCTGACGCTGCGCTGGAAGAATCATCGCCAGGCGATCTACCGCTCGCTGCTGTGGCAGACGGAGGCCTACGCGCTCGACGCGGAGCAGAGCGGCGGCTTGTACGCGCCGCGGCGGCCGCGCGGCGGATTTTCGTACGTCGACTACCAGTTCGCGCGGCGCTGGCATGCCGGCGTGCGCGGCGACTACATGCAGAACTTCGCCGATCACGGCCATCAGAGCGGTGTGCTCGGCTACCTCACCTTCACGCCCACCGAGTTCAGTCTGTTCAGCGTGCAGTCGCGGCGCCTGACGTACGCGCCGGACGACACCGCGTGGGAACACTTCCTCAAGATCACCTTCAACATCGGGCCGCACGGTGCGCACCCGTTCTGATCGCTCGTCCGCCACGGCACTGATGAAGGAGACACACATGCACTGCATCGCAACGCTGCGTCGCGGCCTGGTGGCCGTCGCCGCTCTGCTCGCGCTGGCGCCGGCCGCCGCGCACGCCACGCTCAAAGTCGTCACCACCACCGAAGACCTCGCGGCCATCGCGCGCGAAGTCGGCGGCGCGCGCGTGCAGGTGGACGCGCTGGCGCACGGCTACGAAGACCCGCACCACGTCGACGCCAAGCCGTCGTTCGTGCTCAAGCTGGCGAAGGCCGACGTGTTCATCCAGATCGGCCGCGAACTCGAAGTCGGCTGGGTGCCGCCGCTGCTCACCAACGCGCGCAACGCCAAGATTCAGCCGGGCGGCGCTGGGTTCCTCGACGTGTCGAGCGGCGTGAAGATCCTCGAGGTGCCGACCGGCGCGGTGGACCGCTCGCAAGGCGACGTGCACCCGTTCGGCAATCCGCACTTCTGGCTCTCGAGCGACAACGCCGTGCTCATGGCGCAGGGCATCGCCGCGAAGTTCACGCAGGTCGATCCGGCCGGTGCGGCGGCGTACAAAGCCGGCGCCGCCGCGTTCGCGCAGCACGTGGCGACCGCCAAGGTTCGCTGGACGGCGGCCGCTAAGCGCATCGGCCTCACCGGCGCCAATCTCGTGACCTACCACAACTCGTGGCCGTACTTCGCGCGCGAGTTCGGCTTCACGGTGGTCGGCTACGTGGAGCCGCGGCCCGGCATCCCGCCGAGCGTCGCGCACACCGCGGATCTCATCACGCAGATGAAGGCCAAGCACGTGCGCGCGCTGCTGGTCGAGCCGTACTTCGACCAGAAGCTGCCGAAGAAGATCGCGGCGAGCGCCGGCGTGCCGCTGGTGGTGCTGCCGCCGTCGGTGGACGCGAGCGCCGGCATGAAGACGTACGTCGACCTCGTCGACAAGCAGCTCGCTCTGCTCACGCAGGCGATGGGAGGGAAGTAGGCGATGTCCCCGATCCTCTCCCTGCTGCTGTGGCCGTTCCTCGCCGCGGTGCTGGTGGTGTTGTCGCATGCGCACCTCGGACTGCATGTGGTGGAGCGTGAGGTGATCTTCGTCGACCTCTCGCTGGCGCAGATGGCGGCGCTCGGCACCGCCGTGGCGACGGTCTTCGGCTACGAGCACTCGGCGATGAGCTACGTGTTCGCGCTCGGCTTCGCGGTGCTCGGCGCAGCGGTGTTCGCGGCCACCCGCAGCGACTCGCGCCGCATCCCGCACGAGGCGATCATCGGCATCGTCTACGCGGTAAGCGCGGCCGCGTCGGTGCTGGTGCTCAACTCGAGTCCGCACGGCGCCGAGGACATCAAGGACATCCTGGTGGGCAATTTGCTCGCCGTCGGCCCGCAGGATGTGGCGCGCACCACCATCCTCTACGCGGCGGTGGCGATCGTGCACTGGATCTTCCGCCGTCAGTTCCTGCTCATCACCGAGGATCCCGCGGAAGCGGCGCGCCGCGGCATGCGCGTCAAGCTGTGGGACTTCCTGTTCTACGTCATCTTCGGCGTGGTGGTGACCAACTCGGTCGGCATCGTCGGCGTGTTGCTGGTGTTCTCGTACCTCATCGTGCCGGCGGTGACCGCGAAGCTGGTGGCGAGCGGCGTCGGCACCCGCCTCGGCTTCGCATGGGTGATGGCGATCGCCGCGAGTGTGATCGGGCTGTGGCTCTCGGCGACACGCGACGTGCCGCCGGGCGCCGCCATCGTCGTCGTCCTGGGGGCGATGTTGCTGCTCACCGCGCTGCTGGTGCGCCGCGGCGCGCGCACGGCCTAGGAGCGGAAGGCATCGCGCAAATGCTCGACGCGGGCCGCCGCGTGTGCTGCCGACCACGTCACCGCGACGACGTCGAAGCGCACCGGCGGCCACGGTTCGGGCAACCGTTGCAGGTAGAGCGACGCGCTGGCGATCAGTCGCCGGCGCTTCGTCGCATCCACCGCCGAGACGGCGCCGCCGAACCCATCGCTGCGCCGCAATTTCACCTCCACGAACACCAGCGTGGCGCCTTCGGTGGCGACGAGATCGAGCTCACCGCGACCACACCGTACGCGGCGGCCGCACACGATGAGACCGTGCAGACGGACGAGTCCTTCGGCGAGCAATTCGCCGGCAACGCCGGTGGCATCGGTGGGACTGGGCATGCAGAGTCACATCCTCCGCCGCGTCGGCCCGCACCGCGCGGCGGCGCGGTGTCTTGCAAGTCGCGTGCGCTACGGTTTGGCGAAGGTGACGGTGTACGTCTGCCACGATGCCACCGGCCGGCCGCCGAGGCGCGCCGGCGAATAGCGCTGCCGGCGCGCCACGCGCACGGCTTCCTCCGTGAGTTCGGGCAGCGGCAACTCGCGCGTGACGCGCACCGAGTCCACGAGGCCGAGTTCGGTCACGTGCACGGTCATGACGACGTCGCCGGTGATCTTCTTCTTGCGCGCGGTCTCGGGATAGTTCGGCCACGTGAACGTCTGCAGGCTCGCGGGCTCGAACTCTTGCGGGGCTTCGTGACCTCCCCCGCTCCCACCACCGGAACCACCGCCCGAGCCGCCGCCGGTGCCGGCACCACCTTGTCCGCCGGGCACTCCGTTCGCGACGCCGGGCTGCGGCGGTGCGACCTGCGGTGCCACGTCGGGGACGGGCAAGGGCGTCGCGTTCTCCGGCGCGCTGCCGAGCGGCGCCGGCCCCGGCTTCGTCAGGCCGACCCCACCGCCCTCGGGGCCGCGCGTCACGGGCGGCAAGACGAGCAGCGGCGGCGGCAGGCGCAACCCGCCCGCGTCCGGCAGCCGGTACGCCGATTGCCGTGCGAAGGGCCACACGCCGCCGAGCACCCCGAGCGCATGCACCACCGCCGCCACCGCGAACGCCTGCACCAGGCGACGCTCGGCGCCCCGCGACCACGCGGGCACCGGGGTGACGAATGGATGCGCCTGACGCGGCGCCGACGCGGACTCGGACATGGCGGCATGATACCAGCAGCGCGCGTGCCGCGGGATGACGCGACCGAACGGCTCCCGTACACTCGGCGCATGTCCCCCGCTCGCCACCGGCTCGCGATCGCGTGCCTCGTCCTCGTTGCCTCCGCCTCGCCGGCGCGCGCCGTGTGGACGAACGTCACCGACGCCGTCGGGAGCGACGCGATGCCGACCCGCGGCCAATGCGGGTTCCTCTGCACGCCGGGAGGCGACCTGTACGTCGCCGGAGGCGCCGGCCGCCTCCGCATCGGCGGACGCCGGCAATTCACGCTGCTCGGCGATGTCTGGCGCTGGCGCGACGGCGGCCGCTTCGAGGACCTCACCGCGCGCACCGGCATGCCGATGCCGCCGACTATCGAGGCGCACCTGGCCGCCGACGCGGACGGACGCGTGTACGAATTCGGCGGCATCCAGGACTCGCTCGACGGCACGTTCAGCCAGCAGCTCTATCGCTTCACGCCGGGCGACGAGCGCTGGGAGACCATCACGCCCACCGCCTCGCCCGACGGACGCGAGGACCACGGCTTCGTCGGCGACACGCGGCGCAATCTGCTGTGGCTGTTCGGCGGCGTCACGGCGGACGCGCGGCAACTCAACGACCTCTGGGTCTACGACGTGCGGCGCGGCGAGTGGCGCACGGTGCCGCTCTCCACCGTCGACGTGCCGCATCCCCGCGAACTCTACGACCTCGCGTGGGATGGCGCCGATGCGCTCTATCTGTTCGGCGGCTACGCCGACGATCTCGGCTACCTGCACGACTTCTGGCGTTTCGACATCCCGCAGTCACGCTGGGTCGATCTCACCGCGGCGAGCGGCGCGGAACGTATCTCGCCGCGGTCGTACAACGGGCTGGCGGTCGACGGCCAGGGCATCGTGTGGATGGCCGGCGGCTTCGACAATCCCGCGGTGCTGGGCGAACTGTGGCGCTACGACCCGCAGATCGGCACCTGGCGCGAGGTGCCGGTGGACGCGGACGGGCTCCTGCCACGCGTCACCTACGAGATGCAGTACCGGCCGCAAGACGGCAGCTTGTACCTATTCGGCGGCTTGCTTGCCGACGTCACCAGCCCGAGCGGCTACGCGACCAGCGCGGAGTTGTGGCGCGGCGACCTCCACCCGCGCATCGTCGCTGCCAGTCCGGTGCGTGACGACACCCTGCGCGTACACGGCGACACCACGCTCGTCTTCGTCCCGCGCATCGAAACGGAGTCGGGACGGCCGGCGCGCCTCGCGTGGACGATCGACGGGCTGGCGATCGGCGGCGGACTCGACACGCTGCGCTGGCGCCCGCGCTGGTCGGGTCTGCACCGCATCGCTGTGCAGGCGTGGGATGGGCCGTTGGCCGACAGCGCCGCGTGGTGGGTCGAGGCGCGCGACGTCCCGGTCCCACCGCCGCGCCTCGCGGTACGTGTCTCGGCCATCGCCGGGTCCGCGCCAGGACTTTATCGGGTCGATCTGCGACGCACGCGGCGCGTCCCTGTCGCGGTGCGTGTGGTGGACGCGGCCGGACGCACCGTGTGGCGTGGCGCCGCGGCGGCCGACGCGCGGTCGCTCGACATCGACCTCCGCGCCTTCCGCAAGAGCATCTATTTCCTGCACGCCCAAGCAGATACGCTCGTGCGCCGGGCCCGCCTCCCGCACGTCGACTGAGCCCGGGGCCGCGGACCGGCCGCGCGGGACTGGAGAAAATCGGGGCGTCTGCCGATGACAGCCCCCGATGAACTCCGGCCCTGCCCTTACCTTCACGCGACGGACCGTGCGGCACGCGCTACCCTGCGGCGTCATTGCCCTGGCATGCGGCGTCCTCGCCGTGGCTCCTGCGTGGGCGGGCACCGGCCCCTCCGCCTCCGTCATCACGCCGGACAGCCGCATCGGCGTCTTCCAGGCCGGCGCGCCGCAGCCGCCCGATTCCGCCCTCGTCGACCCGAAGATCGTGCCCAACACGTATGGCGGCTGGATGAACCGCGGTTTCTCGCCCAACTCGGCCACCGTCGACATCGACAACTGGGTGCGGTGGGCCGAGGCGATGGGCATGGATCCCATCATCACGCTGCAGAGCACCGCGGCCGGCGACAGCATCTCGTCGCCACCAGCCGACACCACGGCATGGAAGGACTGGGTGACCAGCGTCGTGGAGCGCTACGACGACGACGGCACCGACGACATGCCGGGGCTCACCGCACCGGTCCGGCATTGGCACGTCGAACAGGAATGGCATCTGTGGTGGTCGGGCACCGTCGAGGAGTACGTCGCACACCTCGCGATGACCTACGCAACGGTGCACCGCGCAGACCCACTGGCGAAGGTCATCCTCATCGGCCTGGCCACGCAGACCGTGACCGCCGGCGCCGTGTGCCTGCAGAGCGTGTCGTCCGGCGACACCTGCACGGTCGGCGGCAAGGCGCTCGAAGAGACGACACAACTCTTGCAGCAAGGCCGCTACGACATAGTCGACATGCACAGCTACGAGTCGTGGCCCATCATCGCGGCGAAGATCGAGTGGATTCGCGACACCATGCCGAATCCGCAGCTGCCGATTTGGTCGCTCGAGGCCGGCGGGCCGTACGGCATCGACGGCGAGCCGTACTCGGACGCCACCAATTCCGCGGCGGTCGTGCAGCAATTCGCGCAAGCGCTCGGCAACGGCGTCGAGCGCTATGGCTGGGCACTGTTTCCTCCGGCGCCCGGCACCACCTTCGACTACGCGCCGTGGACGGACATGCCGCTGTCGGCGTGGGTGCCGTACCCGGACTCCTTGGCACTCAAGCCGGCGTACTACACGTATCGCCTCATGGTGCGGCTGCTCTCCGGTTTCAGCAGCGCGAGCAACGTCAGCACCGGGAGCGCCACCGACACTCTCGGCGCCTTCATGTACCGCTTCCAGCTGGGCGACTCGACGGTCTACGTGGTGTGGAATTCGGACGGCATCGAACGCGATGTCACCTTCGACATCCAAGGGCCCGCGGCCATCGTCACGCACATCATCAGCGAGCCCGGCCAGACCGACGACGACGCGCAGATGGAGTTCCTCTACGCCACGCACGGCAACGTGATCTATACCGCGACCCCGTCGCCGGTGTTCATCAAGTTCGTCGAGGCGATAACCGACGCACCACCCTTGGCGCGGCCGCCGGACACCGCGCTGCCATTCACGCTCACGCTTCGCGGCGCGACGAGCCGGGGCGATGTCCACTTCGAGCTGCGCGGCGCGCTCGGAGCGCGGCCGCCGCTGGCGCAAGTCTTCGACGCCCGCGGCCGCGTCGTCCGCGACGTCAGCGCGGCCCTGCGCCCGGTGCACGACGCGCGCGGCGACGGCTTCGACGGCGCGTGGGATGGCCGTGACGCAGCCGGCGCACCGAGCGCGGCCGGCGTCTACTTCTTGGCGGTCACGCCGCGCGACGCGCCGCGCGGTCGTCCCGCGATCGCCCGCCTCGTCCGCTTGGCCCACTAGTCCGCGACACCGCCGCCGCGCTACGCTGCGCGGCATGACACGGTCTGCTTCCGCCCCGCTGCGCGGTGTGCGCGTCCTCGATCTCTCCCGCCACGTGCCCGGCGCCTACTGCACGTTGCTGCTCGCGCGCGACGGCGCCACCGTCACCAAGGTCGAAGATCCCGCGACCGGCGATCTCTTGCGCTCGCTCGAACCGCGGGTCGCCGGGGTAGGCGCGCTGTTCCGCGTGCTGCATCACGGCAAACGCTCGGTGGCGATCGACCTGCGGGACGCGCGCGGCCGGGCGCTGCTCGAGCCGCTGCTCGACGCGGCGGATGTCGTCGTGCATTCGTTTCGTCCCGACGCCGCGCGTCGTCTGCGCGTCGAGGCGCGCACGGTGCGCCGCGGCCGTCCGCGCCTGGTGCACTGCACGGTCAGCGCGTACCCGTCACACGCGCCGCACGGCGGACACGGCGCGCACGATCTCAACATCGTCGCGCGCTCGGGATTGCTCGATCCAGCGCTGGCGGCCGGCGGCGCCGGCATGCCACGGGCGATTCCGCTGCTCGGCATGGGCGCCGCGGGACAAGATGCCGCGTATCGCATCGTCGCCGCGCTGCACGCGCGCGAACGCCACGGCCGCGGCGCGGCGGTGGAAACGGTAATCGAGTCGGTGTGCGAATCGCTCGCGGCGATTCCCGGCGCGCCGTGGACCTACGGCGAAGGGCTGGGCGAGGACTGGAGCGGCATCCTGACCGGCAGCGCGCCCTACTACGGCCTGTACGCAACGGCCGACGGCGGCGCGCTCGCGGTGGCGGCAATCGAGGCGAAGTTCTGGCGACGATTCCTCGATGCGATCGGTCTCGAGGGCGTCACGCTGCCGCAGCGCGCCAGCGAGCGCGGTGTGGCGGCGGCACGGCGGCGCATCGCGCGCGCCATCGCGGCGCGGCCGTTGGCGGAGTGGCGCGCGGTGTTCGCGCACGTCGACGCGTGCGTCACGCCGGTGGCCTCGCTCCAGGAGGCGTTGGCGCCCAAGGCACGCCGCCGGGCCGCATCGCGCGACGACGTCCCGGCGCTCGGCGCCGACACGGCGCGCGTGCTGCGCGCCGCCGGCGTGGACGCGGCGACGGTGCGTGCGCTGCGCGCCGAGGGCGTCCTCGCCTAGTCCACCTCGAACGTCGGCGTGCGGATCGCCGCGAGCACTTGCTGCGCGAGCGTGACGAACGGTTGCGCCGCCTCCGCGCTCGGGTCGGCGAGCATGACCGGGCGCCCGCTGTCGCCCCCGAGGCGAATCGCGCCGTCGAGGGGAATCTCGCCGAGGAACGGCACCCCGGTCTCCGCCGCCACCTTCGCCCCGCCGCCCTGCGAAAACACGTAGGACGTCTCGTGGCAGTGCGGGCAGCGGAACGCCGACATGTTCTCCACCACGCCGATCACCGGCGTCTCCACCTTGGCGAACATCGACAGCGCGCGCTTTACGTCGATGAGCGCGACGTCGCTCGGCGTGGTCACCACGACGACGCCGTCGAGCGGCACGTTCTGCACCAGCGTGAGCTGGGTGTCGCCGGTGCCGGGCGGCAGGTCGAGCACCAGCACATCGAGCGGTGCCCACTTCACCTTGCGCAAGAACTGCATCACCATCTGCATGACCATCGGCCCGCGCCAGATCACCGGCGCGTCGTCACCGAGCAGGAAGCCGATCGACATGACCTTGAGGCCGCCGGCCTCGAGCGGGACGATGATGTCGGTGCCGTCGACCACGGTCGGCGTGTCGTCGACGCCGAGCATGGTCGGCACGCTCGGCCCGAACACGTCGAGGTCGAGCAAGCCGGTCGTGAGCCCGAGCCGCTGCAACGCCAGCGCGAGATTCACGGCGACCGTCGACTTACCGACGCCGCCCTTGCCGGACGCGACCGCGACGACGTACCGCACGCCCTCGATGGCGGCGCGGCTCGCCCACGGATCGGCGCCGCGCGGGCGGACGCCGGGGCCCATCTCGAGGCCCGGCGGCGGCGGCGGTGCGGCTGGCGCACCGGCCGGCGCTGCGAGCACCGGCGGCGCCTCGGGCGCCACCGAGAGCACGCGCACATCGGCGAGCAGATCGGCGCCAAGACCGGCAATCGCCTGGCGCACGTTGCGCTCGATCGCCTCGGCCACCGGCGGAATGGTGCCCTTGAAACCGAGCGTCACCGACACCCGCGGGCCATCCACCTCGACGTCGCGCACCAGCCCGAACGAGCCGATCGTGCGGTTGAATCCGGGGTACGGCACGGCGGCGCACGCCGCCCGCACCTGCTCGGCGCTTGGGTGTGGCCCGGCGCCGTTCGAGCCAGTTTTCCGTCCGAAGAGTCCCATGGGCGGGACTCTAGCACAGGCGTCCTACTCCCATGCCGCGTTCTCGAGGACCACGCGATAGCCGTCTGGGTCCTCGAAGGTCAGCCCATTGCGGTCCCAGTAGGGATTGAACGCCGGTACCGGTTCATGGCCGGCCGTCCGCATGCGGGCCACCGCTGCCTCCCATGCGGAGCGATCCGGCAGATAGAGAACGAGCAGGTTGTCCGGCGTCGGCGCGCGGCCGGCCGTGTGGCCATGCGCGTGCGTAAACTCGAGGTGGTAACCCGCCCCCGGCGGCCCGAGCATGACGCCGTCGAAGCCCTGGTGATCGACGAAACCGCCGAGCCGCGCGAAGCCGAGCCCATCGCGGTAGAAGGCCTCGACGGCGGCCAGGTCATCGGTGGGACGGGCGACGCGCAGATGTGGAATCACGGCGCAACCTCCACGGTGGATGCCAACCGCCGCAGTCTAGCACGCGGGAAATCCTGGCCCGCAGTCCGGACCACGCCGATACCCGGAGAAGGCGCCCCCCCGACGCGCCCGTGACCGGCCCGGAAATATTTCCGGATTCCTCGTGCAACCTGTTGAACAGCCGAGGGATGGATGATATGGTGAGCGGTACAGGAGACCCGACGCGGGCCGCCGCTCTCAGTCGTCTCCCCTTTGGCAACTGTCGCATCCACCCCGGGTGCGTACGGTCGAACGCTGTTTGGTCCGACTCGTAGGGGGAGTTCGTGACGTTCCTTGACCGTCCTCAGGTTCGCCGCATCTCAACGGTTTTCACCCGCCTCGTGCCGATGCTCGCGCTGATTGCGTGCATGCTCGTCACGCCGGCGGCGGAGTCCGTTGCCAAGACACAGGCCCGCGCCCACAAGAAGGCCGCGGCGCAAGCGACAACGAAGCACAAGGCCAAGCCCGCGAAGCGCACCGCGAAGAAGGCGGCCGCGCGCAAGACCGCGCGCCACTCGGTGCGCGGCGCGCGTCACGGCAAGGCTCGCGCCGAAGCGCAGGGTCCGCGACTCACCAAGGCGCAGCGTCGCGCCCGCGCGCGCCAACTCGCCCATGAGACTCCGAAGCAGCGTCGCGTGCGACTGCGCCGCGAACGTCTCGCCGCACGCCGTCACGCCCCGCGCCTCGACGCCGTCCCCGCCGCCGCGACCGATTGGACGCAGCGCACGCTGAACACCAAGGTCGGCCCGTGGGTGCACTCGACCGCGGCGCTCATCGTCAACGTGCTCACCGGCAACGTGCTGTTCCAGCGCAACGCCGATCAAGTGCGCTCGGTGGCCAGCCTCACCAAGATGATGACCGTCCTCACCTTCCTCGACCAGAAGCCGAATCTCGAGCAGGCCGTCACCGTGTTGCCCGAGGACGTGCGCAACGCGTCGAAGACCTCGATGCGCGGCGGCGAAATCGTCCGCCTGCGCGACGTGCTGCACTCCGCGCTCATGGTGTCGGACAACGCCGCGGCACGCACGCTGGCGCGCAATGCCGGCATGACGATGGATCAATTCGTCGCGCACATGAACGCGCGCGCGCAGCGCATGGGCCTCACCAACACGCGCTTCGTCGAACCCACCGGCCTCGACGGCCGTAACGTGTCGACGGCGCGCGAGATGGCCGCCATCGTCCACGCGGCGACGCGCGACACCTGCATCACCAACGTCATGCAGAAGCGCGAGTACGCGTACTGGAGCAACCGCAGCTACCATCACTTCGGCAACACCGACCACATGCTGGCGAGCCAGTGGGACGTCAAGGGCGGCA
This sequence comes from Candidatus Eiseniibacteriota bacterium, assembly GCA_044229145.1. Lineage (GTDB taxonomy): Bacteria > Eisenbacteria > RBG-16-71-46 > CAZEPH01 > CAZEPH01 > JBKJUD01. Next base: position 17,945 of record JBGATO010000059.1, read on the forward strand.
AGACCGGCTACACGTCACCGGCCGGCTACTGCTTCGCCGCGTGTCTCGGCGACGGCACCGGCAACGAATACGCCAGCGTGGTGCTCGGCGCGCCGAACAAGTCGACGCGCTTCACCGACGTCAAGGCGATGATGAACTGGGCCACCGCGAAGGAGAGTGCGCCCGCCACGAAGTAGCTGCTGTACCGCCTCCTCCTCAGAACGCGCGAACGGCCCGAGGCGACTCGGGCCGTTCGTGTGTCTGGTGCTGTCGCGGCTGCTACCGCACGCGCATCACCTTGCCCGCGGTGCGCGCCGCGCCGTCCACCCCGACGAGGCGATACAGATAGATGCCCGCCGGCAGCTCGACACCGCGCGCGTCGCGGCCGTCCCACGACACGGAGGTCGCGCCCGGTCGCGTCGACGGCAAGGGCAGCGTGCGCACGACGCGGCCGCTCGGCGTCGCCACTTGCACTGCGGCGCCCGCCGCGACGCGCGCCGCGAGTTGCACCGGAATGCGCGTCGCGCCGCGGAACGGCGACGGCGTCGCGGCGCCCAACGCCGCCACCGAGGCCGCGTCCGGCGCGCCGACACCCACGACATACGACTGCGACGCCACCGTCATCGCCAGCGGATTCTGGTAGTAGCCCTCGTACGTGTTGCCGACGTTGCCCTGGTTCGCCGGGAGCATGAAGCTCCAGTAGTCGACGGAAAACGTCGTGCTCTGCGCGTTGAAGGCGTCGACGCCGCTCTCGCCGCGGATGCCGCTGGCGCCGGTTTCCTTGCCGCTCGGATCGCTGCCGCCGTCTTGGTAGAAGCCCTTCACCGTTTGCGCCGGCGCGCCGCTGAAGTCGGAGATCAGGATGTAGCAGCCGTGCGCCGAGTCGACTTCCCACCAGCGGCCGAGCGGCTGCGCCGAGAACGCGTCGGCGATGCCGTCCACCGGGAGCGGGCCGTTGCCCCCGTTCACGCCGTGGTCGTCGTAGTGCGTGAGGCCGACGTTGTTGAAGTCGACGCTGTAGCGCAGCTCGTTCAGCGAGAAGAACGTCGAGATGATCGTCGTCGCCGTGCGGATGAAGTCGCTGTAGTAGAACGCCGTCGCGTCGAGTGCGTCGAAGCCGGTGAGCTTGCCGGTGATGCGCTCGATGAGCCGCACCGGCCCGAGCTTGGTGCCGGCGATGGTGCCGACGACATCGTCCTCCGTGTACCACAGGAACAACACCTTGGCGCGCGTCTTGGCGCGATCGACGAGGTCGGTGCCGTCGCCGCCGTTGCCGGTGCCAATCGCCATCACGCTCTGCGTCTGCGGCGCGCCGTCGACGAAGTCGATGACGTAGTTGGTGCCGCCGCTCGCGTTCTTCCCCGTCGTCTGATTCGTGGTGGTGCCACTGTACGTGACGTATTGGGTCGAGACCGGCGTGACGCTCGGCGCGGTGCAGACGTACGCCCACGCGAGGTTGCCGGTCAGCGGGTCGGCGACTTGCACTTCGTCGCGCGTGGTTTGATTCACGCCGGCCGGCCAGCTGGTGGAGGGCGCCTTGTCGCCGGCGTCCTGCGCGAGGAAGCAGAACTCGTCGTTGCTGTCCCACACGCCGTCGTCGGCACTGAAGTAGCTGCCGCCCGGCGTCTTCTCGTCGATCTGGAACGGGATCTGCGTCCACGTGTTCGACGATTCGGTGTAGCGGAAGGCGACCATCTTGGTGACGTCGCCGCCGAGTTCGCCGGCGAGTTGCGCGCCGGTGAGCACCACCGGCTCGTAGTTGCGGGTGAGCGATCGCGGGGTGGCGTGCGCCGCGGGGACGGCGGCAACCGCACACACGGCGGCGAGCAAGGCGAGACGAGACATGGGGGATCTCCTAACGCGTGGAGCGGCGGCCGCGCGGGCGGCGTACCGCATCGTCGAAGTGATACGTGGCCGACACGCCGATCACCGGCACGACCGGGGCACCACTGGCGTAGAACCCCTGCACGAACGGCGTGCGATCGTTGAACTGCACGTCGACATCGAGTGCGCGCACCGTGAACTGCGCGCCGAGCGTGAACGTCGTGGGAAAGCTGATGAGACGCAGATGCTGCGGCACGCAGCCGCAGTAGGGATCGGTGCTGACCGAATCGCGCTCGTCGATGGTGTACGCCTTGCGTGCCGCGGCGCGCACCGCGAGCCACGGCCACACGCGGATCTCGGCGCCCGCCACCAGCACCGGCGATTGCGTCGAGCGGCGCGGCGCATCGCTCACCACCGAATCCGCGACCACGACTTCTTGCCCGAGCCGTTCGCCATCGTAGGCGGCGCCGACAAGTAGCGTGGCCTCGTCGCTGGCGTCGAGCGTGAGACCGATGCCCGCTTCGCTGCGGCGCCACGGCTGCGCGTAGCGCCGGGCGCGAATCAGCGGACGGGTTTCCTCGCTCGCGTCGTAGCTGAAGTCGTCGCGCGCGTAACTGCCATAGGCGCGGGCGACGAGGTCCGGCGCCAGGCGCGCCTCGAGCCGCGCCCGCACGCCCCACGGCGCGCCGCCGGCGGACCGCCAGCGTAGCGCGTAGGTGCCGAGCGCCGACGTGGAGTCGAGCGAGAAGTCGCGCGCCGCGGTGTGCGCCGTGACGTCGAGCCGCGTTGCGCTGCCGAGCATCGCGCCGGCGCCGAATGCCAGCGACCGCACCGACGCCTCGCGCGCCACATCGCCCTGCCGGCCGATCTCACGCGCCGCCGACGCGCCGCCGGCGAAGAAACCACGCAGCCCGAGGCTCACACGCGACCCGGCGCGGCGGCCGTACAGCACTTCGACGCCGTCGCCGGTCGCAGGCAAGCCAGCCGGCACCGCCTGCTCACGCACCTCGCGGCCCAGCATCAATCCGCCGACGCCCAACCCGCGTGCGCCGCGGTATTCGACTACACCGCCCACCGCGCGACCGGTCAGCGTGAGATTGCCGAGCGTGCCGTAGGTTTCCGGCGCCACCACGCGGCCGAGATCGGCCAGGCCGGTGTTGGCGTAGTCCGGGGTGAGCGACGGATAGGCGAAGACGTTGAGCGGATCGTCGAGCCATTCGGCGATGCCGCCGAGCGAGGTGACGCGCGTCGTGCTGGCGCGCACGGGCGACGCGCCCATCGCGCAGGCCACGGCGAGCGCGCAGGCCACGGCACGGCGCGCGAGAAAATGCGGCGAATTCACGCGGAGAGGACCTCCAGCGGATCATGCGGGTCGGGGATCACGGCGTGGGGAAGGGCAGGCCGCCGGAGTGAACGATGTGTCGAATCTATCGCCGCCGTTTGGGCGGCGTCAACCAGCGCGGTCCGCGGCCGCGCGCGGCACGGCGGCAGGCACCGCCTCGCTGGTGATCGCCAGCGCGACCATGGTGAGGTCGTCCTCGACCACTCCGGCCCCGTAGGCGCGGACGTCGCGCTGAATCGCCGCGAGCATCTCGGCAGCCGGCAATGTGCGGGCGTGGCGCGCCGCGGCGAGCAGCCGTTCCTCGCCGTAGAGTCCGCCGGCGCCCGGCTGTTCGATGACGCCGTCGGTGCAAAACAACACGACATCGCCATCGTCGAGCTGCACCTGCACGTCGGAGTAGGCGACGCGGGCCAGCATGCCGAGCGGCGGCCCGCTCGATTCGATCCGCTCGGTCTCCCCCGTCGCCCGCAAGACCAGCGGCGAAGGCATGCCGGCCACCGCGAGCGTGAGCGTGCGGGTCGCCGGCTGATAGGTAGCCACCACACAGGCGACGAAGCGTTCGGGTTGATCGAGCGCGGCGACGTGCGCGGTGAGCGCGCCGAGCACCTCCGCCGGCGAGCGATCGCCGCGAATGCCGGAGGCGATCGCGGGGGAAAACGCGGAGAGCACCAGCGCCGCGGGAATGCCGTGGCCGCTGACGTCGGCGAGCGCGATGCGGAGCGTGCCGGCGGCGCGCTTCGAGCGCGACCTGACGGTGGCACGCGAAATCCAGCGCCACCTGTTGCCGCACGCGCTGCCCCAGACGCGTGGCACACACCTCGCCGCCGTGTACGAGGAAGCGGCGATGGTGGGCGGCGACTTCTACGACGCCGTCGAGCGCGCCGACGGCACGCTCCGCATCGCGCTCGCCGACGTCAGCGGCCACGGCATTCCCGCGGCGCTGGTGCTCTCCGCG
>JBGATO010000060.1:0-21832 GCA_044229145.1 Candidatus Eiseniibacteriota bacterium
GTGACAGCCGACGAATGGCGCGTCGTCGCATTCACGCTCGAGACCGCGCTCGGGGCGACGGCGCTTGCCCTCGTGCCGGGCGTCGCGTTGGCGTGGGTGCTCGCGCGGCGCGAGTTCGCCGGCAAGACGCTGATCGAGGCGGTGCTCACACTGCCGATCGTGGTGCCGCCTGTGGCGACGGGTTTGTTGCTGCTGCATCTGGTCGGACGCCGCGCGCCGCTCGGCGCGTTCTTGCACCGCACGTTCGGCACTGATGTCGTGTTCACGTGGCGCGCGGTGGTGCTGGCGATGGCGGTGATGGCGCTGCCGCTCCTGGTTCGCACGGCGCGCGTGGCGTTCGAGAGCGTACCGCCACGCGTCGAGACGGTGGCACGCACGCTGGGCGCCGGCGAGTGGCGGGTGTTCCGCACCGTCACGCTGCCGCTGGCGCTGCGCGGCGTGGGCGCGGCGACGGTGCTGGCGTTCGCCCGCGCGGTCGGCGAGTTCGGGGCGACCGTGATGGTGGCGGGCATCATCCCCGGCCGCACCGAAACGCTGTCGCTCGCCATCTTCCAGCGCATCCAGCTCGGCGACGATCCCGGCGCGATGCGGCTCGTCTTGATGGCGATCGTCATCGGATTCGCGGCGACCTACGCGGCGGAGTTGCTGCAGCGCCGCACGGATGGCGCGGGCGCATCGCGATGACACTCGCGTTTGCCGGCGTACGCCTGCCGCTCGCGCGCTTCGCGTTGACGCTGGAGGGACGCTACGAGGCGGACGCGCTCGGCATCGTCGGGCCGTCGGGCGCCGGCAAGACGAGCCTGCTCGAGTTGCTGGCCGGGGCAAGGCGGCCGCGGGCCGGACGCGTCACGCTCGGCGACACCACGCTCGACGACGTCGCCGCCGGCGTGCATGTGCCGGCGCGGCGGCGGCGCATCGGCTACGTGCCGCAAGACGGCGCGCTGTTCCCGCACCTCGACGTCCGCGCCAACATCCTCTACGGCGCGCGCGGCAGCGATCTCGGCCGCGTCGTCGACAGCCTCGAGATCGGAGGGTTGCTCGCCCGCCGTCCGCACACGCTCTCCGGCGGCGAAATCCAGCGCGTCGCGCTCGCGCGCGCCCTGATGGCGGACCCGGCGCTGTTGCTCTTCGACGAGCCGCTCGCCGGCCTCGACGCACCGCTGCGCTCCCGCGTGCTCCGCCATCTCCAGCAGGTGCGCGACGTCTACCGCCTGCCGTTCGTCTACGTCACCCACGCCGAGGACGAAATCCGCGCCCTGTGCGACCGCGTCCTGGTGCTGCGCGAGGGATGCGTGGTGGCCGAGGGCCCGCCGGCAATCCTCGACGCCGGTCCCCGTCGGTGAACCCGACCGCCACCGGTTCCCTGCACCACATCGAGTTGTATGTCAGCGACTTAGCGCGCTCGCTCGAGTTCTGGGAGTGGTTCCTCGGCCGCCTTGGCTATCGCCCGCATCAGGAATGGCCGGGGGGAAAGAGCCTCATCCATGGCGACACCTACTTGGTTTTCGTGCAGGCGCCTTCCGACTCTGCCGATGCTCCCTTCAACCGACGCCAATCCGGCCTCAACCACCTCGCGTTTCATGTGGGGACGGATGCTGACGTCGACGACCTGACCGCTGCCTTGCGCGCTCGCGGTGTCCGTATCCTGTACGAGGATCGGCACCCGCACGCGGGCGGCCCGGACAGCTACGCCGTGTTCTGCGAGGACCCGGACGGGCTGAAGGTGGAGGGCGTGGCCACACGCGCGCCCCGAGGAGAGAGCGAGGCTCCGCATGCCCTTGAGACCCCAATCCCCCCCCGTGGCGACGGCCCCACATCCTCAGAGCGGTGATGCCATGGAAGACGCACTGCCCACCCTCGATTCGTACAACGCGGGGGAACTGGAAGCGCAGTTGAAGCGCCTGGAGCGCCAGAACTGGACGTTCTGGTTGCTCACGGCCACCATCCTGCTCGGCCTCACCGCCTGCACGGCGATCCTCTACGTCTACGCCATCGGTTCGCCGAATCAGCTGTGGCAACCGACGTCGTACTCGACGCTGATCGCCTCTCTCGGCGGTTTGGTCGCGCTGTTCGTGCTGTACATGGTGTTCAAGCAGCAGCAGCTCGCGCGTCTGCGCGTCGAGGTCATCACGCAGCGTCTGTCGGCGAACCTGATGGAAGCGTCGCTGCGCGAGATGACGATCCTGTTCGAGGCGACGGTCGACATGGCCGCCGCGCCGGATGGTCCGCAGACCACGGTGATCGCCCTGCGCCAACTGCGCGAGGCATTCCGCGCCGACTACGCCGCGCTGTTCCCGGTGGCGGCCATCGGCGGCGTGCTGCGGGCCGACGTCAGCGATCCGCCGTTGTCGCGCACCAACCCCGGGCCGCTGCTCGAGGGCTCGGTGGCGAAAGCGGTGCTCGCCGCGGGCGAACGCGACCCGCGCTCGATGCTGATTCGCTCGAGCGTGAAGTGCTGCAACGCCGGCACCGTCATGGTGGCACCGTTGCACCCGCCGGGTGTGCCCTCGGGCGTGCCGGACTCGTGCATCGTGATCGCCCGCGACCCGCGCGAGACGCCATTCGAGGAGTTCGAGCGGCGCTTGCTCGGCGCCTTCGTCGCCCACTTGGCGGCGACGCGCCAGCCGGAGCGCGCGCCGGCCAAGGCACCGGTACCGCTCATCCGCCCGGTGCGCCGGACTCGGCCGGCCACGGCCTAACGCTGTAGCCCCCCTCCACTCACGGACGGCGCGGGGACTTCGGTCCTCGCGCCGTTTGTGCGTACGCAGCCCATGATATGTCATGGCTAGCCCGTGATATGTGCTGTGGCATCACGGCTCGCCGTGCCACACAGGGAGCCAGGCCACTGCCCCTCATGGCTCCCATCTAATTTCCTCCCAACACGTTAGAAAATCACGGGAAGTCACCATCGGCGCTGGCATGGCGGCTGCGCTAGGGCAGCCGGCGCGGATAGTCCGCGCCCGTTTGCCGTGCTGCCATCCACACGCAGGGATCTGCCCGATGACCGTCTCCACGACTGCCCGATTCGTCCGCCGCGCCTGTGTGGCCGGCGTCCTCCTCGCCGCTGCCGGCATCCGTCCCGCCGCAGCGCAGACGGCCGCGCTGCCGGACTCGGCGACCCTCGCCGCCATCGCAGCCGCGGTGCAGGCGCAGCTGCCCAAAACACCCACGGTGACCGCCGGCAAGGACGGCTTCGTCATCACCTCCGTCGACAAGGCGTACCGGCTGAAGATCGGCGGCTACTTCCAGATCGACACGCGCATCTACGGCGACCGCCCGGCGGGGACGTTCAACACGTTCCTGCTGCGCCGCATCCGCCCGAGCATCGAAGGCACGGTGAACGAGAAGTACACGTTCCGTTTCATGCCGGACTTCGGCGGCGGCAGCACGGTGCTCTACGACGCGTACGCGGAGTTCACGCCGGTGAAGGGCATCGGGATCCGCACCGGAAAGTTCAAGCAGCCGGTGGGTCTCGAGCGCCTCGACTCGGCGAACGCACTGCTGTTCATCGAGCGCGGCCTGCCGACGCAGTTGGTGGCGACGCGTGACCTCGGTGTGCAGGTCGGCGGCGACCTCCGCGATGGCCGCGTTACCTATGCCGCCGGTGTGTTCAACGGCATCCAGGACGGCGCGCTCGGCGATGCCGACGTCGACAACGGCAAGGACCTCGTGGGCCGCCTCTTCCTGCAGCCGTTCAAGTTCACCGGCCCGGCGCCGCTGCAAGGACTCGGCCTCGGTATCGCCGGCAGCAGCGGCCGTCACGATGGCACGCCCACCGCGCCGCAGCTCACGACGTTCCGCTCGGCCGGCCAACAGACATTCTTCCGCTACCTCGCCGACAGCGCGCCGGCCACCAACAAGAACAAGACGACGTTCGCGTTCGGCTCGCACCGCCGCCTCAACTACGAGAGCTGGTACAGCTACGGCCGGTTCGGCTACCAAGGCGAATACGCGAAGGTGCAAGAGGACGTGAAGAAGGACTCGACCGCGGTGACCCGCCTCGCGCACACCGCGTGGGTCGGCAACTTCACCGTGTTGCTCACGCCCGATGCGGCGCGCCCCGACGGCGTGCGCCCGGCGCACAACTTCGACCCGAAGAACGGGCACTGGGGCGCGCTCGAACTTGCGCTGCGCTTCGAGAACTTGAAGGTCGACCCGGCCGCGTTCCCGAAGTTCGCCGACGCGGCGAAGTCGGCGAAGTCGGCGAAGGGCACCGGCTACGGAGTCAACTGGTACTTCTCGAGCACCTACAAGGCGCAGGTCAATTACTCGGTGACCCACTTCCTCGGCGGCGCATCCGCCGGTGGCAATCGCGCCACCGAGAAGGCGTGGCAGACCCGGTTCCAGGTCAAGTTCTAGTGAAGGAGGCATCCGTGCTGTCACGTCGCATCGTTACCCGTCTCGCCGCCTGCGCGTTCGTCATCGCGGCGGGTCTCGCGAGCGGTCCCGCACCACGCGCGCACGCGGAGTCGGTCACGCTGCTCAACGTGTCCTACGACCCGACGCGCGAATTCTACGACGAGTTCAACAAGACCTTCGCCAGCTTCTGGAAGAAGAAGACCGGCCAGGACGTCACGGTGCGGCAGTCGCACGGCGGCTCCGGCAAGCAGGCGCGTGCGGTCATCGACGGGCTCGAGGCCGACGTCGCCACGCTCGCGCTCGCCTACGACGTCAACCAGCTCTACGAGAACGCGGAGCTGATTCCGTCGACGTGGCAGAAGCGTCTGCCGCACAACAGCTGTCCGTACACGTCGACCATCGTGTTCGTGGTGCGCAAGGGCAACCCGAAGGCGATCCGCGACTGGAGCGATCTCACGAAGGCCGGCGTGCAGGTGATCACGCCGAACCCGAAGACCTCGGGCGGCGCGCGCTGGAACTACCTGGCCGCGTGGGGCTACGCCAAGCAGAGCGGCAAGAACCCGAAGGAATTCGTGCGGGCGCTCTACAAGAACGTGCCGGTGCTCGACTCCGGCGCGCGCGGTTCGACGAACACCTTCGCGGTGAACGGCATCGGCGATGTGCTCGTGGCGTGGGAGAACGAGGCGCTGCTGTTGATGAACGAGCAGGGCAGCGACAAGTTCGAACTGGTGGTGCCGTCGGTGAGCATCCTCGCGGAGCCGCCGGTGACGGTGGTCGACAAGTACGTCGACAAGCATCACACGCGCCCGGTCGCGGAGGCCTACCTCAAGGCGCTCTATTCGGAGGCCGGCCAGGACATCGCGGCGAAGCACTACTTCCGGCCGATCGGCGCCAAGGCGCTGGCGAAGTACGGCAAGCAATTCCCGAACGTGAAGCTCTTCACCATCGACAAGGTCTTCGGCGGCTGGGCGTTGGCGCAGAAGGCGCACTTCGCCGATGGCGGCACGTTCGACCAGATTTACGCGGCGCGATGAGCACGCCGTCACATTCCGCGGACGCAACACCCGCGGCGAAGGCGTCGCCGGCTTTTCCTCCGGGGCCGGCGCGCCGTCGCCGTCGACGGCTTTTCCTCATGCGTCCCGCCGTTCTCCCAGGGTTTTCGCAGACCCTGGGCTTTGCCGTCTTCTACATCAGCCTCGTGGTGCTGCTGCCGATAGCCGCGCTGGTGATGAAGTCGGCGACGCTGAGCTGGCCGGAGTTCTGGGCCACCATTTCGTCGCCGCGCGCGGTGGCCGCTTTCCGGCTCAGTTTCTTCGCGTCGGTGGCGGCGGCGCTGATCAACGGCGTCTTCGGCATGATCGTGGCGTGGGTGCTGGTGCGCTACCGCTTTCCCGGCAAGACGCTGATCGACGCGGTGGTCGACTTGCCGTTCGCGCTGCCGACCGCGGTGGCCGGCATCGCACTCACCTCGCTCTACGCGCCGAACGGCTGGATCGGACAATTCTTCGCGAAGGCCGGCATCCAGGTCTCGTTCACGCCGCTCGGCATCGTCGTCGCACTCACCTTCGTGGGATTGCCGTTCGTGGTGCGCACGGTGCAGCCCGTGCTCGAGGACATCGACGCCGAAATCGAGGAAGCGGCGGCGGCGCTCGGCGCTTCGCGCATGCAGACGTTCCGCCGCGTGCTCTTCCCGGCGATCCTGCCGGCGCTGCTCACCGGCGCGACGCTGGCGTTCGCGCGCGCGGTCGGCGAATACGGCTCGGTGGTGTTCATCAGCGGCAACATGCCGCTCAAGACCGAGATCGCGCCGCTGCTCATCGTTACCAAACTCGAACAGTACGAATACGCCGAGGCCACGGCGATCGCGGTGGTCATGCTCGCGGCGTCGTTCGTGCTGCTGTTCGCGCTGAATGCGGTGCAGGCGTGGAGCCGGCGCCGCTCGCAACGCTAGGAGGCCGCTCGCATGGCTCGCACCGCACATGCCGTCTCGCCGCTCGGCGGCGGCGCCCTGCGCGCCACCACCGAACCGCCGGTGGTGGCCGTCGGTCTCATCGTCGTCAGCGTGCTGTTCTTGGCGCTCTTCCTCGTGGTGCCGCTGGTGAGCGTGTTCGTGCAGGCGTTCGCCAAGGGCATCGGCGTGTATTGGGCGAGCGTCACCGAGCCCGACGCACGCGCGGCGATCCGCCTCACGCTGCTCACCGCCGCCATCGCGGTGCCGCTCAACACCGTGTTCGGTGTCGCGGCGGCGTGGGCGATTACGAAATTCGAGTTCCGCGGCAAGAACGCGCTGGTCACGCTGATCGACCTGCCGTTCACGATTTCGCCGGTGATCTCGGGACTCATGTTCGTGCTGCTGTTCGGCGCGCGCGGCGTGTTCGGCGGCTGGCTCAGCGCGCACGACATCCATCTCGTGTTCGCGGCGCCGGGCATCGTGCTGGCGACGACGTTCGTGACGTTCCCGTTCATCGCGCGCGAGCTGATCCCGCTGATGCAGGAGCAAGGCAGCGACGAGGAGGAAGCGGCGATGACGCTCGGCGCCAAGGGCTGGCAGATCTTCTGGCGCATCACGCTGCCGCGCATTCGCTGGGGATTGCTGTACGGCGTCGTGCTGTGCAACGCCCGCGCGATGGGCGAGTTCGGCGCGGTGTCGGTGGTGTCGGGCCACGTGCGCGGTGTCACCAACACGCTCTCGCTGCACGTCGAGACGCTCTACAACGAGTACAACGCGTCGGCGGCGTTCGCGGTCGCGTCGCTCTTGGCGTTGCTGGGATTGGTGACGCTGACCTGCAAGAAGGCCATCGAGTGGAAGACGCGCCGCGCGTAGGCGGCAGGAGGAAACGGACGACATGAGCATTCACGTGCGCGACATCCGCAAGACCTACGGCGATTTCGTCGCCCTCGACCGGGTGCGCCTCGAGGTCAAGCCGGGTGAATTGCTGGCGCTGCTCGGGCCGTCGGGCTCGGGCAAGACGACGCTCTTGCGTATCATCGCCGGCCTCGAATCGCCGGACAGCGGCGCGATCCTGTTCGACGATGTGGACGCGACGACGCAGGACACGCGCGAGCGCGGCGTCGGCTTCGTGTTCCAGCACTTCGCGCTGTTCCGCCACATGACGGTGTTGGAAAACGTCGCGTTCGGACTGCGCATCCAGCCGCGCGGACGGCGGCCGTCGCCGCAGGCGATCACCGAGCGCGCGCACGAACTGCTGCGGCTGGTGCAGCTCGATGGCTTCAGCCACCGCTATCCGGATCAGCTCTCCGGCGGTCAGCGCCAGCGAGTCGCGTTGGCGCGCGCGCTCGCCGTCGAGCCACGTGTGCTGCTGCTCGACGAACCGTTCGGATCCCTCGACGCCAAGGTGCGCAACGAACTGCGGCGCTGGCTGCGCCGCCTGCACGACGAACTCCACATCACCAGCGTCTTCGTCACGCACGACCAAGACGAAGCGCTCGAAGTGGCGGACCGCGTCGTCGTAATGAACCACGGCAAGATCGAACAGGTCGGGACGCCCGAAGACGTCTACGACCGGCCGGCGAGCTCGTTCGTGCTCGAGTTCCTCGGCCACGTGAACGTCTTCCACGGGCGCGTGCACGAAGGGCTGGCGCACGTCGGCGGCATGCAGCTCGACGTGCCGCATCACGCCGAGAGCCAGGACGTGCCGGCGGTGGCGTACGTCCGGCCGCACGAGTTCGACGTGGTGCGCGGCGCCGAGGACAATTTCGTGGTACCGGCGCGCCTCACCCACGCGCAGCCGGTGGGCCGGACGATGCGCCTCACCTTCGACGCCGAACCGGACGGCCAGACCATCGAGGTCGAACTGCCGCGCGACCGTTACGCGGCGCTCGGCCTGCACGTCGGCGAGTCGGTGTACGTGCGACCGCGCAACTGGGCGGTCTTCCCGTCGCCGCCGCATGGCGCGCACGGATAGCTCGTCGGCACCGCGCGGCCCAGGTACACTGCCGCCGCGGCACCTCTCCCGTCGTCTCGAGGATGATTCGTCCGGATGCACGTTCAACTGCACGTCTGGCGTGAAGCGTCCCGCCACATCGACATCACCGCGTTCGTCGACCGCGTGGTCGACCTGATCGGACGTCGCGTGCCGCTCGATCTCGTGTTGGTGCGGCGGCTCGAAGCCGAGTCGCAGCGGCTCGAGACCGTCGCGGTGGGCGCCCGCGGAGACACTCACGTGCCGGACAATCTGCGCACCGCGCTCACCGAGGACGACGTCGACGTGCTGACCACGTGGGGCCGCTGGACCTCGGTGTGGCACGAACGCACCGGCGCGTCGTCGCGGCTCACGCAGTTATTGGTGCCGGACGGAGTGAGCGGCGACGTGCTCGCCGGCCCGTTAGTGGCCGATGGTGTGCGCGGCGCGCTGGTGCTGGTCGCGCTGCATCCGCGCCGCTTCACCGAAGAACATCGCACGCTGGCGCAGGGGCTTCTCGATCCGTTCTCCGCCGCGCTCGCCAACGATTCGCGGCTGCACGAACTCGCGCGCTTGCGCGAAGCGGCCGAGGCCGAGAACCGGTCGCTGCGCTCCCGTCTCAGCCGCCACGCCGACGAAGAGGACATCATCGGCGCCTCCGGCGATCTGCGCTGGGTCATGGAACGCGTCGAACAGGTCGCGCAGACCGACACGCCGGTGCTGCTGCTCGGCGAAACCGGCTCGGGGAAGGAAGTCGTCGCGGGCGCCATCCACGCGCGATCGCGGCGCGCGCAAGGCCCGATGGTGCGGGTCAACTGCGGCGCGATTCCCTCCGAGCTCGTGGACTCCGTGCTCTTCGGCCACGAGAAGGGCAGTTTCACGAGCGCCGTCGCCTCGCACAAAGGCTGGTTCGAACGCGCCGACGGCGGCACGTTGTTCCTCGACGAAATCGGCGAACTGCCGATCGCCGCGCAGGTGCGATTGCTGCGCATCCTGCAAGACGGTACGTTCGAGCGCGTAGGCGGCCAGCGTACGCTGCACGCCGATGTCCGCGTGATCGCGGCCACACACCGCGACATGCGCGCGCTGGTGGCGGAAGGCCGCTTCCGGCAAGACCTCTGGTATCGTCTGCAGATCTTCCCGATCGAACTGCCGCCGTTGCGCGCGCGTGGCGGCGACCTGCCGGCGCTCGCCGCGCACTTCGCCGCGCAGGCGGGCCGGCGGCTGGCGGGCGTGCCGCTGCGCCTGCATCCCGAGGATGTCGCGGTGCTGCGCGGCTACGACTGGCCGGGCAACGTGCGCGAACTGGCGGCGGTGATCGAGCGCGCGGCACTACTGGGAGGCGGCAAGGCGCTCGAACTGGAGGCGGCACTCGGCGTCGCGCGGCCGACGGCGCCGCGCGAGACGGTGGCCCGCGCGACAGACGACACGTTCGCCGAGCCGGCGGCGGCGCACGTCGGGCCGCTCGCGGAGGCCATGCGCCAGCACATCGAGCAGGCGCTCCGCCGCACGCACGGGCAGATAGAAGGCCGCCGCGGTGCCGCGGCCCTGCTCGGGATCAACCCTCACACGCTGCGCTCGCGGATGCGCAAGCTGCGCATCGACTGGAGCACGTTCCGGCACGAGGACTGAGCGGCCGCGCTCACCCCCCGACCTTCGGCCGCTCCAACGCGAACTGATCGCGGGTGCGCGCGAACCGCGTCCCCGCCATGCGGCCGATGGCGCCGAGCCGCGCGTCGTCCGGCGCGCCGCTCTCGGTGCACACGTCCTCGCGCACGTAGGCGCGCAGCACCTCGGCGAGCACCAGCGTCGCCGCGCTCGGCATCTCGCCGACATCGTTCATCGACGTGACGCGACATTCCATCGCCACCGGCGCTTCGCGCACCCGCGGAGGCGTCACGCATTCGCTCGGCACCGGCGTCAGCCCGGCGAGCGCCAACTCGCTGACACCGTACGGCCAATCGCCCGACGTCAGGTTCATCGCCTCGGCCAATGCTTCGTCCACCACGTGCACCACGCACTCGCCGCGCAGTTCGAGATTGCGCAGCGTGTCCTTCTTCTCGCCGCGCCGCCGGATGATCGAGAACGCGATGGTCGGCGGGCGGGACGTCACACCCATGTAGAAGGAGAATGGCGCCAGATTCACCACGCCGTCCGCGCCCACCGTGCTGATGAACGCGATCGGCCGCGGCACGATGGTGGCGATGAGGAATGCGTAGGCCTCGCGCATCGGCAACGCCGGCACATCGACCGTGCGGAATGCGGAACTCATGCGTTGCGTCCTTCCTCGAGGTCGACGTGGAAGCGGTGCAGGAAGCGGTGGTAGAGCGGCGCGAACAGCACGCCGACCACGCCGAGGAACGCCACGCCGCTGAACAGCGCGTAGCAGCCGGCGAACAGCTTGGCCGCCGTGGTCGTCATCGGGGCGACCGGGCCCATGCCGGTGAGAATCATGGCGGCGTTCAGGAACGCATCCACCCATCCCAGGTGTTGCGTCCAGTGATAGCCGAGCATGCCGATCGCCAGTGAGCCGGCGATCAAGACGGCCGATAACCCGAGTGTCCGCAGCTGCCGCGCCCAGAAGGCGCGCGAGGACAGCAGGGCCTCGGAGCGATGTTCGAACATGGATCTCCTCGATCCTCTCACGACGACGCGTGCGATGATGGTGGACCCGACGGCGGCCGCATGCCCCGCCGATGGGCGGCGCTGTCCTGTCGCGGCGCCGGACGGTACACTACGGCCCGATGGAATTCTTCGTCACCCGGCATTTGCCGACCCTGCTGCTCGCCCTCGCCCTCGCCGGCTGGGGCGCGCTGGTGGGCGCCGAACGGACCAGCAGCTGGACACGGCGGACCCGACGCCTCGCCTACGCGGGCGCGGCGCTGGTCACCGTGGTCGGCGTGTATCTGTTCGCGGTCATCGATCCGCGCGCCGAGTTGCTGGGGCGCGTCTATTGGCGGGGCCCGGCGGGCGACCACCAAGTTGCCCTGACCTTCGACGATGGGCCGAATCCGCCCTACACCGACCAAGTCCTGGCGATCCTGCGCCGCAATCGCATCAAGGCGACGTTCTTCCTGATCGGCCGCAACGTCGACACGTATCCCGATGTCGCGCGGCGCATCCAGCGCGAGGGCCACGCCATCGGCACGCACACCTACGACCACCCCGACTACATGGCGCTGCGCGAGACACCGCATCAAATCGCGCAGCAGATCGCGGAGGGCGTGGCGGCCAACGAACGCGCGCTCGGCGAGCGGCCGCTGCTCTTCCGGCCGCCGCTCGGATTCCGCAATCCGTTCTACTTCCGCGCCGCGCGCACCCAGCACCTGATCGTGGTGGAGTGGTCGTGTCGCGCGTTCGACACCAAGGACCCAGGGAGTGCGGAGATCGTGCGCCGCATCCTCGCCGGCACGCACGACGGGGCGATCATCCTGCTGCACGACGGCATGGAGACGCACCACCACGCCGATCGCTCGCAAACGGTGGCGGCGCTGCAGCCGATCATCGATGCGTTGCGGCAGCGCGGCTATCGCTTCGTCACCGTGCCGGAGATGATGGGGCTCGAGTAACGTGAGCGCGCCGCCGGTGGCCTGCGTGCGTCCCGCCAGCGCGGCGGACATCGACGCCTGCGCCGCGCTCTACGCCGACGGATTCGCGCGCGGCTTGTTGGCGCTGTTCGGCACGATGCCGCACCCGGCGCTGCTCGAGGACGCGCTCACCGCTTATCGCGCCGCGGAACCGGAGGGCTTCCTGGTGTGGTCGGCCCCCGGGGAGACACGTGCCGACGGCTACGTGCTGGTGACCCGCAGCTTGGCGCGCTTGGCCCTGCGCATCGCCTGCTCCGCGGCAGTGCCGCGCGCGCTGGGGCGCCTGGTGCGCGGCGACTACGGCGTCGGCCGCCCGCGGCGCCTCGCCCACGCGCTCGCCGAAACGTGGCGCTTTGCCGGCAAGGCCGGCGACTTCCGCGAATCCGGCGATGCGCAGATCGTGTCGATCGCGGTGCGGCGTGGCCTGCGGGGCGCCGGCGCCGGGCACGCGTTGATGCGCGCCGCCCTTGCCTACCTCGAAGATCGCCACATCCGCGAAGTGCGCCTCGAAGTCCAACCCGACAACGAGCCGGCGCAGCGGCTGTATCGCCGTCTCGGCTTCGTGCTGCGCGGCGAAATCCCGAGCCCGCTCGGCAAGGCGCTGGTGATGACCTGCGCGCTCCCCGCCGCGCGCAGCGGCCACGTCACCCGCGCTAGTTGAGCCGGAGGTCGTCCGGCATGCGCGCCAAGAACGCCATGTACGGTCCGAGCGAGCGCAGCACGCGTCCCCACAAGCGCTCCGGCGCGGTCGCGAAGATGAACGGCGGCTGACTCGGCGCCACGATCCACGCGTTCTCGGCGATCTCGCGCTCCAGCTGGCCCGGCGCCCACCCGGCGCAGCCGGCGAACAACCGGATCGTCTCGCCGTCCGTGGGCGGCCCTTGCAACACGCCGAGCAGATCGTCAGTGCCCGGCACGAAGTGGATGTCGTCGCACACCGCGGTCGATTGCGCGCGCAGCGCCTCGAGCGTGTGCAAGGCGAACAGATTGTCCGGCGTCACTGGCCCGCCGTTGAACAGCGGCATGGTGGCGCGCTGCGGCGACACCACACCCGCCAACCCTTGTCCCGCCGTCACGCCAAGCGGCCGATTGAGGACAATTCCCATCGTTCCGTCGTCACCATGCATGCAGAGCAGCACCACGGTGCGCTCGAAGTTGGGATCCTTGAGCCATGGTGCCGCAACCAACAACACTCCGGGGACGATCGTGTCGGCCATGCGCGAAGTATACGCGAAGCGCGGCCCCGCGGGGCCGCGCCGATGGTGCTCACGTGGGGCGACGGGGCCTATGCGTCAGTGACGGACGGCACGTGGATCACTGTCGACCCGACCGCCACGCACACCTCCGCGCCGTCGAGCGCCACGCCGTCGAATTGGAATTCGCCGAATTCGCTCAGCGGGCACACGCGCGCGTCGTCGCCGCGGCGCCAACTCGCCAAGGCGCCGTCCGCGATGTGGTCGTCGAGACGCGGCACGAGTTGGCCGCGCACCCCGGAGGGTTCGCGCGGATCGCCTTCGAGTGCGACGGCGATGGTGTAGGCGTCGGTGGCGTATTGCAGGAAGCGCGTGCCGCTGGCCGTGCTGCGCACTGCGGCGAGCGCGGTGCGCGGGCCCCACGAGTCCGCGGTGAGTTCGGCCCACACCTCGAGCACGCGCTGGCCGGCGGCGGCCACGCGCTCGCGCCAGGCGCCCAGCACGTCGGACGCCTCACCGGCGCCGCGCGCCGCAAGCGCGGTGCGCACCCGCCGCAGCAACGCCTCCTGCGCGGCCGGGTCGCCCCGTTCGAAGCCGCGCCACTCGGCGAACGACGCGCGCACGGCCTGCAGCGACGCCAGCATCGCCGCGCACGAGGCGCACTCTGCCACGCCTTCCGGCGATTCATTACGGTCGGCCGCGCCGACGATCGCATCCCACGAACACACGTGCTTGGACGACATCAGGACTCCTCACCTGCCGCAGGCGCGGTCTCGCTCGTCCGAGAGCGGGATCCGGCACGCGATCTCCTGGATATAGTCGGAGTGAGGGGCTCCCCTGATACCTCTGTGAAAGAACGCGTCAACTTCTCCAGGCAGCGGCCGCGGGTCGGACCGATGCTCCCGACCGGCATCGCCTCGCGCTCACTGAGCTGCTCGTAGGTGGCTGGCGGGTCGTCGAGATAGAGGGCACGCAGCAGGCGCTGACACCGGGCATCCAGACGCCCCAGGTGGTCGTGCAATTCCGCCGCGCGGCGGGCGCGTTCCAGCGCGTCCTCGACGGCGGGAGGCACGGCGCCGTCGGGCACCGCGTCCGCCAGCGCCTCCAAGTCCTCCACCACCAACTCACGCGGGGCGCCGCGCCGGTGGTCGATCGAGACCCTGCGCGAGATGCCGTACACCCAGGACGCCAACTTCTCGACGTCGCGGAGCGTGGCGACGTGCTGCACCGCGATGATGCACACCTTCTGGACCACGTCCTCGCAGTCCTCGCCGCGCAAGCCGGTGCGGCTGGCGACCGTGCGGATCAGCGGGGCGAATTCCCGCGTGAAGCGCATCCAGGCGTCATCGTCACCGGCAATCAGGTCGGCGACCCAGCGAGCGCGGTCCATGGCTCCTTCAGGACAGGGAGATGCGAGGCCTGCAGGCCGGAGGAGGCGGGGGCGTAGCGTATCCGATTAATCGATGGCGACTTGCGTAGGGCGACGAAGATCGGACTCGAGACCTCCGCGCGGCGCGCGGCCCCGCAGTATACCCGCCGCGCGGCGCCGCGCCAGCGAATCGCGCGCCGTCGTCGATTTTTCCCATCGCGCGGTATTTTCGCCGCGGCGGGCTCCGACTACAGGGACGAGATCGGTTGAAGTCTGGCGGATCGCTTCGGTGGTCCGTTACTGGCGTGGACCTCCGGTCTCAAGGGTGATGGCCGTGACACGAAACCAGCGGATGGGGAGCCCGGGTTCGTGTCCGGCCCGCCCGCATTTTGGGCGCCCATTCCGGCGCACTCCCGCCTGAACACGTGCCACGCACAGTCTGGAAAACTCCGGCCAAACCGCGTATCCTTTAATCACTATGCGCCTGCATCCCCCAGCCGATTGCGCCGCGCCCCGTCGCGGTTCCTGGATCGTGCGTGTCTGTGCGATGCTCCTGCTCCTCGCAGGGGCGGCACACGCACAGTCCAACGGCAACGGCAACGGGAATGCTGGCGGGAACTCCGGAAACAACGGCACCGGCGGCCCCGGCAGCGTGCAGGGCGAAAACCAGCGTCACCAGGGCAGCCCGACCACCGACTACGTCCTGGAACTTGCCCCCGGGCACACGATCTCCGAGATCACCGGCCACGGTGTGACCGCCACCGACTCGATCCCGAGTGCCGGCCTCTTCCTGCTGCGCGTTCCGACCCCGCAAAATCCCAATTCGTACGCGGATTCGCTCGAGTACCTGGCGGCCGTCGACGACGCCGACCTCAATACCGTGCAATCGACGCCCGAGGCGATCCGTCAGATGGTGCTCGGCGCGGTGGGCGGCTTCATGACGGACTTCACTGGTCAGTCGACGACCGGACGCCTGCACATCGACGAAGCGCACCACGTTAGCACGGGAACCGGGCAGATCGTCGCCATCCTCGACACCGGCATCGATTTCACCCACACCGCGTTCAGCGGGCGGCTCTCGCCGTACGGCCGCGATTTCGTCGATAGCGACTACGACGCATCCGAAGACGCGAACGGCGTCGACGACGACCACGACGGGACGCCGGACGATGGCTACGGTCACGGCACCATGGTCGCCGGACTGGTCAGCTTGGTTGCCCCGGATGCCGTGCTTCTGCCGATCCGCGTGCTGGACGACGAAGGCCGCGGCGATGCGTTCACCATCTGCAAGGGCATCCAATACGCCGTCGAGCAGGGCGCGACGGTGATCAATGTGTCGTTCGGTGCCAACACGCCGTTGCCGGTCATCGCCGATCAGCTCGAGCACGCGCAGGCGCTCGGCGTCGTCGTAGTGGCGGGCGCGGGCAACAATTCGAGCAACTCTGCCCTGTTCTATCCCGGCGCCTATCCGACATCGATCATGGTG
This sequence comes from Candidatus Eiseniibacteriota bacterium, assembly GCA_044229145.1. Taxonomy (GTDB): domain Bacteria; phylum Eisenbacteria; class RBG-16-71-46; order CAZEPH01; family CAZEPH01; genus JBKJUD01. Next base: position 15,918 of record JBGATO010000060.1, read on the forward strand.
ACCGCGGTCGACTCGGTGGACGTGAAGGCCTCGTTCGCCGACTACAGTTCGCACGTCTCGGTGTGCGCGCCCGGCGTCAACGTGCGCAGCAGTTATCCGGGCAACGGCTGGGCGATGGGCAGCGGCTGCTCGTTCGCGACCCCGCTGGTGGCCGGCGAGGTCGCGCTGATTCGTTCCGCCTTCCCCGGCATCGACTGGCAGGGCGTGCACGACCGCCTCGGGCTGGGTGCGGTCCCGATCGACATCTTGCCGGGCAACGCCGCCTTCCGGGGCGGTTTGGGCGCCGGACGCATCGACCCGTGGTACTCGCTGACCCGCGCCACCACCGCGGTGGACGCGAGCGCGGGCGAGGCCGTCGCCGAGTTGCACGTGCGATCGCTGGCGGGCGGCGCGGCAGAGTTCGTTTCGCCGTCTTCGCACGGTGGACAGCCGGCGCGGATGCAAGTGCTCGACGCCACGGGTCGCGCGCTCCGCACTTGGCCGGCGGGTGGCATGTACTTCGTGCGGTGGAGCGCACCCGGCGCCGCCGCGCACCTCGCACGTTTCGCCTACCTGCCGTAACTCTCAGGCGCGTCCGTACGCGCTGAATCCGCCCCAATAGAACGGATGGTCGAAGCGCTCGCGCACCGTCGCGGCGGCGGCGCGCAAGGCGGCTGCGGCATCCCCGCGGGTCTCGCCGGTTGCGTAGGCGGCGTGGAAGGTTTCCATGAGGGCCGCCGTTGCCTCGTCGCTCACGCGCCAGCGGCTCGCCACCAACTGCCGTGCGCCCATCGCCAGGAAGCCGTCGGCGACACTCTGCGCGTCCTCGCCGCCTCGCCCGAAGATCTGCCCAGTTTGGCACGCGCTCAACACGACGAGGTCCGGGGTCGCGCGGCGTCCGAAGAGATCGGCGAGGAAGAGCCCGCCGTCGCTGGTGTGCAAACGCGAGAAGAGCGGGTTGTCGTCGCGGAACGCCCCGTGCGTGCTGACGTGCACGATGTCGGCGTTCTGCACCGCGTCGAGGATATCTTGGGTGCGGGCGTGCGACGTGACGCGACACGCGGCGGCCGGGAAGCGTGCAGCCACCGCCGCCACTTCGTGCGCCACGGCCGGCACGTCGTCGGACACCACCCCGCACACGGCGACACGCGGCACCGACGCAGGCGCCACGCGCGAGGCGGGCCGCAAGAGGTCGAGCGTCGGCACGCGCGTCCACGTCCAGTGACGATCCACGTACCCACTGCCGTCGTGCAAACTTTCGAACGGCACTCCGTGCAGGAACGCATGCGGGGCGACGACGATGCGCCGCGCGCCGGCCAGCGCGGGCAGGGCGGGCGCCACGACCGCCTCGTACACGGCTGTCAGCGCGGCTTCCGCACTGGCGCGCAGGAATCGCAGGTTCGCCGGGCCGGCCTGCGCGTTCACCAACAGGCTTTCGAGCAGGAAGCGCACGCGATCGACGGTGGCGCGCATGGCGCGCGCGGGGGTTGGCAAGACGCACACGGCGTCGCTGTCGTGTCGTACGCTCACCAGCACGACGCGGTCCCCGGCGACGAAGTACGCCAGTGCCGCTTCGTCGGCAGCGAGCGCCGCGCGCACGCCGGCGAGACGCGCCGCGGCCGCGCCGGCATGCGATTCGTGCGCTTCGGCGTGCATCAACGCGCGCAGCACGGTGCGTTCGCAGCGCGCGAGCTCCGTCCGCAGTCGCGTGGTCTCGGCGTCACCGGCCGCGCTGCCCCGCGACAGTTCGCGCTCCTCGAGGCGCTGCGTGAGGACGCCGAGACGTGCGCGCTCGCCGGCCACGGAGGCCGGCAATCCGGCGCGGCCATCGGCCAAGCTGTCGCGAAATCCGCGGCCCCGCGCGCGTTCGATGACGTCGGTGATGCGGGCGGCGCGCGGGGTGGTGGCCGCCAGTTCCCAGGCCAGCAGGTCGTCCCACACCGGCGCGAAGTCGGCCAGGGCGCGATGGCGCGCTTCGGCACTCGGCAGCAGGGCACGCTGCGCGTCGACGAGAGCGGCCGCGTGGCGGAGGGCGCGGCCGGCGGCGGCGCGGTGTCCGGCGCGCAAGGCGGTGCGGCCGCGCGTCGCCCACACGCCCGCGCGCACGCGGAGCGGCAAGGCGTCGCGGCGCGCCTCGAGCGGCCGCAGCACCTGCGCCGCACGACTCACCGCGCCACGTGCCAACCACGCATCCGCCGCCACGCGGCGGGCTTCGGCCTCGCGTGCCGCGAGCCCGGCCTGCTCGAAGATGCGCACGGCGCGCTGCGCCGCCCGGCACGCCGCGGCGAGATCGTTTTCGAAGGCGTGCAGGCGCGCGAGATCGAGCAGCACTTCCCCTTGTCGCGGCCGGACACGCCGGGCACGGAAATACGTCAGCGCCTCGTCGAACAACGGCCGCGCCTGCTGCGGGTCGCGCTGCGCAAGTCGTGCGCGCGCCAGAATGAGCCGTGCCAGCATCGCATCGAGGTCCATCTCCTCGCGCGCGAAACCGTGCGCCGCGCGCGTCGCGTACACCGCCGCTTCATCGGCGAGGCCGAGCGCGAGATAGAGGCTCGCTTGCGATCGCGCCGCGGCGGCGCGCATGTCGTGCGCGTCCTGCACCGCGAACACGGCGCCCGCTTCCTCGAGGAGCAGCAGCGCGGTGCGATAGTCGCCGGCACGCGCCTCGAGCTGCGAACGGTTGAACTGTGCATGCGCCGCGGCGAACGGCAGATCGAACCGCGCGCACAAGGCGGCGCACTGGACGAAGTAATCCCGCGCCTCGTCGAGCCGCGAGAGGTTGGTGCAGGCCACCGCGAGATTGAGCGTCAGCATCGCCCACGTCGGGTCCTCGGAGCCGCTCGCCGCGAGGGCGTCCCGCGCCGCGGTGTAGGCATCGAACGCGTCCTGATAGCGCTCGGTGTGATACGCGGCGTTGCCCCGATTGAGCAGCAGTTTGGCGAGGTAGACGGCATCGCCGGTCCGGCGCAGCAACGTCTCGGTGCGGCGCGCCAGGGCGCGGGATCCGGCCGCGTCGCCGGCCAACGCGAGCACGTGCACACGGCCCACCAACAATTCGCCGAGCAGGCGCTCGTCGCCGGTCTGTTCCCAGAGTGCGGTCGCGTCGGCGTAGAGGCGGCGCGCGGCGACGATGCGGCCGGCGTAGAGCGAGGACTCCGCCGCGCAGCGCGCCGCCCACGCACGCGCCGTCAGCGACGCACCGCGGCACGCCGCGCGCAATGCCCGCGCGAGCGCAACCGCGTCGGCAGGCTGGGCGAGATACAATGTGGCGGCACGATCGCGCACGGCGCGCGCGGCGTCCATCTCCACCGCGCCGGCGCGCAGCGCGGCCACCACCTCCGCGACCGGCGCGGACGCCACATCACACACCGGTGCCGTCATCGCACGTCCCCGCGCGGCACCGCGTGCATCCTCCTATCCGAGGTGCGCGTGGACCAAGCGGCGGAACAACTCGACGCCATACGGCAACGCCGCCTCGTTGATGTCGAAACGCGGGCTGTGGTGCGGCGCCACGATGCCACGCGCCTCGTCGCGCGCGCCGAGGAAGAAGAAGCACCCGGGCACGCGCTCGAGGTACTCGCTCATGTCCTCGCCGCCCATCGTCTTCACGCCTTCGGTGACGACGTTCTCCTCGCCCATGTAGCCGCGCGCGATGTCGATCACACGCTGTGTCGAGATCGGCTCATTGACGGTCGCCTTGTTGGTGCGCTTGTACTGCAACTCGTAGGAACAGCCGAGGCCTTGCGTGACGCCGGCGACGATGCGCTCGATCTGTCCGGGGATCGCCTCCCACACGTTGCGGTCGAAGCTGCGCACCGTGCCGGTGAGCGTCACGCGCTCGGCGATGATGTTGAACGCGCTGCCGCCGTGGATCGTGCCGACCGTCACCACCGACGACTGCAGCGGCGACGTGTTGCGCGACACGACGGTCTGCAGCGCGGTCACCACCTGCGCCGCGGCGACGATCGGGTCCACCGCCTGGTGCGGCATCGCGCCGTGTCCGCCGACGCCGGAGATCGTGAGATGGAACTCGTCGACCGCCGCCATGATCGGGCCGGGCGCCACCGCGAGTTGCCCCGCCGGCAGGTCCGCCCACAAGTGAATGCCGTAGGCGACATCGACCTTCGGATTCTCGAGCACGCCATCGTCGACCATCGCGCCGGCGCCGTTGCCGCCTTCTTCCGCCGGCTGGAACACGAACTTGACGATGCCGCGCAAGCGCGCGCGTTCGCCGACCAGCAGTTTCGCGGCGCCGAGCAACATCGACACGTGTCCGTCGTGGCCGCAGGCGTGCATGACGCCGCGTTCCTGCGACGCGTACGGCTGCGCCGATTCCTCGGTGAGAGCGAGTGCGTCCATGTCGGCGCGCAGCATCACGCACGGCCCATCGCCCGCGCCGCCGCGCAGCAGTCCGACCACGCCGGTGCGGCCGATGCCTTCGGTGACCTCGAGGCCGAGTGCGCGCAGACGCTCCGCCACCATCGCCGCGGTGGCGTGCTCGGCGTACGAGAGCTCGGGATGCATGTGCAGCTGGCGGCGAACCGCGATCAGCTCCTCGACGAGTTCGGGGCCGAGCGTGACTTCCGGCATGGCGACGGACATGGGCGACTCCTTCTGCGAGGCGAGGGGCGTTAGGCGGACGTGTTGGCGGCGAGCCGCTCGCGGTAGGCCACGGCGAGCGCGTCGTAGAGACCGTCGCGCGTGTCGTAGAGCCGCTTGAGGGCGCGCGGTGCGCGATTGGCGAGCGCGTACGCCGTCATCACCGGCAAGGCGACCGTCGAGTCCACGTAGCACACGACCGCGTCCGGCAACTTCTCCGGATCGACCTTGCCCCAGCTCACCGCCTCACCCGGCGTGGCGCCGGAGAGGCCGCCGGTGTCCGGCCGCGCGTCGGTGACCTGCAGGAAGTAGTCGTGTCCGGATTCCGCCAGTCCGAGCACTTCCTGGATCTGCGGCTCGGTCTGCAGCATGAAGTTCTTCGGCGAGCCACCACCAAGCAACAGCACCGCGCTCTTGCCGCCCGACTGCTTCGCGTTCCACACGATCGCCGCCGTCTCGTTGACGTCGCGCTCCGGATCGAAGTGGAGCAGCGAGCCGGTGAGCGTGTTGGCCGCGATGTTCATGCCGATCGAGCTGTCGCCCGGCGACGACGTGTACAACGGCACGCCGCACTCGTATGCCACCGCGACCAGCGACTTGTCCGTGATGCCGAGCACGCGCTCACGCTCGTGAACGTACTTGCCGAGCAGGTAATGGAACTCCGCCGTGCCCATCGTCTTCTGGAACTCCGGCGCCCGCGTCACCTCGCGGATGAACGCGTCGGTGGAGAGCAGCACGTCGTACTCGAAGAAGATGTCGTAGATGCGGATGATGCCGCTCTCGCGCAGCGCCACGTCGTCGACGAACGCGGTGCCGGTGTGCAGCGGCAGATTCAACCCGTGGTGCAAGTCGTGGTAGAGGTTCGCGCCGGTCGACACCACCCAGTCGATGAAGCCGGCGCGCATCAGCGGAATGATCGCCGCGATGCCGAGTCCGGCCGGCGTCAGCGCGCCGGTGATCGACACGCCGACGGTGACGTCGCCCTCGAGCATCCTGCGCGTGTAGAGCTGACACGCCTCGCGCAACCGCGCCCCGTTGTAGGCGAGGAAAGTGTTGTCGACGAGGTCGGTGACGGAAATGTCGCGGGTGATCGGCGCCGGGTCGATGCGGCGGCCGCTGAGGTAGCTCGAACGGGTGCTCATGGTTGGGATCGTGTGCTCCGGACGATTCAGGAAGGCGGCAGAGGCCGCCGGCAGGTCCGCGCAAGGCGGCGCGTGGGGCGAGATGTACCATGCGCCCGGCCCCTCAACAAGTGCCGAGCCCGGCGCCCTCCGCGCGGACACTGCGAACTATACCCCTTCGGCGGAAATGCCGCTGCGCCGAAGGTGGCGTTGCCC
>JBGATO010000164.1:0-2499 GCA_044229145.1 Candidatus Eiseniibacteriota bacterium
ACACCGTCGAGCGCGACAGTCCCGTGTGCCGCGCGATCTCGGCGCGCGAGATGCGCTGCTCGCGCCAGATCAGGCGCAGGTTCGCATTGGCCAGCGGGCTCGGTGGACGCACCGGCGCCGCGGCCTTGCGCGACGCCGTGGCGTGCTTGCGAGCGGGAGTCTTCGGTCGGCTCACGGCCTGATCCCTACTTGTGGAAGTACAGGTTGTCGACGTACACCGTGCGCGTGTCGCCCGAGATGATGATCTGCGCGATGTGGCCGCGCGCCGTCACACCCGCGAACGCGGTCAGCGGCACGTCGAGCGACGACCACTGTCCGATGTTCAGCGCCGGCGACGATGACGCCGTGAAGCTCAGTTCGTGCTCGCTGTCGTCGCCCCCGCCGTACGTGCCGTCGGTGCCGAAGTCCACCAGCTTGATGCGGAACACCGTGCCGCTCGGGGCGAACACGTCGGCGTGCACGTGCGTCATCGCGCTGGCGTCCACCGGGTGCGAAGTGCACTCGATGCCGGCGTAGACGAGGTTGGTGTACAGCTTGGTGTCGTTGCCGGCGATGCTGACGTCGGCGACATCGCCTTGATCCCACGACGCGGACCAGGTGTCCACCGAAACGTTCGTGTAGGCATTGCTGAAGAGCGACACGACATTACCGCTCGGTAGCGTCGGCGTCGGCGCGGCGACACTCGGCGGCGCGGTGGCGACGACCGTGATGGTGCCGTTCACCGCCGTGGTGTCCGACTTCGCGGTGATGCGTGCCGTGCCGGCCCCCAGGACGCGGATGGTGCCGTCGCGCACGGTCGCCACCTGCGAGTCGGAGCTGGCGAACGTGAAGTAGGCTGCCGCGTGCTCCACCGTCACATCGACGCCGTCGACCGCCACCGTGTACTTGGTGCCGGTCACGGGAATGCTCGCGCCGACCACCGCGTTTACCGTCTGCGTGGTGAGCGCCGGTCGCGGATTGGTGAGCGAGCCGAGCTTCTCGAACCGGATGTCGTCCATGTAGCAATCGAAGCCGACACCGTTCTTCGGCCCACTGGCGAAGTAGAGCAGTCCGCGCTCCGCGGAGAGCTTCGCCGGGTTCGGAATCGGGATGACGTAGCGCTTCCACGTCGTGGTGAACGCGAGGTTGGTGATGCGCGCGTCGAACTTCGACGTCCCGGTGTTGTCGTTGCCGATGCCGACCACGTCGAAGGTCACCGGCCGGCTGGTGCGCGCCCAGAAGGTGAGCGCATCGTTGCCCGAGAGGTCGCGTGCTTGGCTGGCGACCACCGCGCCGCCGGCGTACCCACCCGACGTGTCGCCCGGATTCGGCACCGCGATCTTGAGCGAGGCGCGGCCGCCGTGCTTGTCGGTCGAGTCCACCGCGACCGCGTCGAGTTTCGAGTTACCGAACGCCTCGAAGTGCGCGGTGCTGCCGAAGCCGTCCTCGAACACCGCGGGATCGATGATCGGTGGCCACGGCCGGAGCGATGCGGTGGAGTGGCCGCAGCCAGCGGCGGCGACGACGAGCAGGGCGAGAGCCCCGGCCAATGGGAACGCGGTGATGCGCGCCATGACACCCTCCAACCCGGGACACGTCGGCGCGGCGCTCCGGCCCCGCCCACGGACACTTTGTTCGGACGCATCCCCGCTTTGTTGTCTTGTCGAACAATCTAGGCGCCGCCGAGGGACGTGTCAAGCGTCGAAGCCGCGCTGCGAGGCTTGCGCCTTGCCCCGGCGGTCGTTAGGATGGTTCACAATATGGTTAAGTATTATCCACCATTCGACCGCCTGTTCCACACCCTCGGGGATCCGACGCGCTGCCGGATCGTCGAGCGTCTGGCGGAGGGACCGGCGACGGTGAGCCAACTCGCCGCCCCTCTGCCGATGTCGTTGCCGGCTGTGCTGCGGCATTTGCGCCTGCTCGAGGACAGCGGCCTGGTGCGCTCCGAAAAATCCGGCCGCGTGCGCATCTGCCGCCTCGATCCCGTGTCGATCCGTGCCGCCGAACAATGGCTCGCCGACCGTCGTGGCGCGTGGGAACACCATCTCGACCGGCTCGGCACAGCCCCCGAGTCTGCCAACACCCCAATCACCACCGCCGACGCGCCTTCGTCGTCCAACTCACACGAGGGGACGCCCCCGTGACCGGCTCGCCCCGCTCTGCCCGCTTCGACACCTCCACCGTCGGACGCCACTTCCCGCACCCGCGCGCGCCTGGGCAGCGGGGCCGCAGCCGGCCGCCAAAGCGAGATGGTTCGTGGGCGATCGAATCGCGCTGGCAGGTCCGCATCGGCGTTGTTCGGCGCGGGCGATGTCGTCACGCATCTGACAGTCGACCACCAAGGGACGTGCCCCAGCGTTCATGAGGACCACGGTCGCGGCACGCATGGGACGAAATCATTGCTCGATCAACTCGGGAGACCTCCGGGGGAGTCAGACTCCGCTCCCGCTTTGCCTTGCACCGCGCGCCCCGCTTTTGGTAGTCTCGCCGCTCTTCGGCTGGGCGGGGTGTATCCCC
>JBGATO010000061.1:0-21096 GCA_044229145.1 Candidatus Eiseniibacteriota bacterium
CGGCAGCGCGAGTTCGAGCAACGGCAGGATGATGCCGAGCAGGCCGCCCACCACGAGTCCGATGCGCGCCGTCGGGTGGAGCGCTTCCGGCCCCTTCGACAACAGTTCGGCGACGCCCTTCCACACCAGCGCGGCGGGCGCCGGCCACTTGTCGGTGCCGAGCATCGACACGTCCGGAATCAAGATGAAGAACACCGGCACGACGACGAGCGAGCCGGCGATGACGCCGAAGAACTGCGCGAGGAACTGCTGCCGCGGATTCGCGCCGAGCAAGTAGCCGGACTTGAGATCCGTCATCAAGTCGCCGGCGTGCGTCACCGCGCCGGCGGTGATGTTCGCGGTCATGAGATTGATGCCGATGTCGCCCGGCTTGATGGCGCCGAAGGTGAGCTGCGTGATCTTGCTGATCGGGCCCGTCGGCGTGACGTCGGTTTCCCCGGTGGCGCGCGCCGCGACGACGACGAGCAGGAACGTCGCCAGCACCGCGATCAATCCCATCCACCACTCGACGTGGAACAAACGGTGCGCGAGCACGATCACCGCGCTGCCGAAGACGACGTAGCCGGCGAGGAACCACGAACCCGGCACCTCGATCTTCTCCATCGGATCGTCGGCGACGTGCGACGACTTGCTGAACAGCGCCGTGATGCTGCTGAACGCGCGCGCCACCGACTTCCAGTTCATGAAGAAGATGAGCAGGCCGGAGGTCACCATCATCGGCACGCCGGTCCACAGCGACCACCGCGAGATCTTGCCGAACGACGCCGTCTCGACGATGCCGTGCTCGAGCACCCACGGCGCCAGCACGCAGTAGTTGATGACCGCGCCGAGCATCAAGCTCCACGCCTGCCGGAAGCTCATGATCGCACCGGCGGCGACGAACAGCAGCGAGCCTTCGAGCGACATCGTCACTTGATTGAGGTAGAGCGGCGCATCCTTCCACGTCGCGATGCGGATGCCCTGCGTGCCCCATGCGCTCTCGATCTTCGGCCACTGCAACCACGGCAGCGCCTTGACGCTGACGAACTCCTTGATCAGCGCCCACGACGGCGCGCCGGAAATCGGCCGCGTCGCGAACCACTTCTCGAGATCGGCGCCGTCGCGCAGCCAGGTGGTGAGCAAGCCGACGAGGCCGGCGATGCCGAGCGCGCGTGCCTGCTTCATCGCCTCGCCGCCCTCGGCGTGCAGCGTGCGCAACGTGGTGGCCGCCGCGGTGCCGGACGGGAACGGCAACTGCTCGATGTTGATCATCTGCCGCTTGGCGGGCACCGCGAGGAACACGCCGAGCATCGACACCAGCGCGACCCATGGGATCAGCCACACGCAGCGGTCGTGAAACGTCGACGGCAGCGCCGATGGATTGAGCATCAGCAACGCCGGAATCGCGTTGACCAGTCCGGCGCCCGACATCATGCCGGCCGCGGAGGCTGCGGACTGCATCGCGTTGTTCTCGAGGATCGTGAAGTGCGGAAACAGCTTCGGCGCGATCTTGTGGAACAGCGAGAAGATCACGTAGGCCAGCACGCACGACGTGATGGCGACGCCCATCGACCAGCCGGCCTTCAGACCGACGTAGACGTTGGAGCACACCATGATCATGCCGAGGATCATGCCCATGATGGCGGCGCGCACCGTGAGCTGGCGCATGCGGTCGCCCTGGTAGACGTTTTCGAACCAGTGGCGTTCGATTTCCTCAGGCGTTTGCTTGCGGTCCGAAGTGGCGGCGAGCGGGGTCGGGTTGGACACGGGTTTTCCCTGGGTCGGTGTCGGGTGGTGGAGGAGCCGCCGCGCGGAAGGTCGGCCCGAACGGGTGCGGCGCGGCGGCGAGTTCGTGCCGGTGAGTGTGGCGTCTCGCGTACATCGCCACAAGCGGAAACGCGCCCGAGGCCGGCGGCGACGTGGCGCCGGCCGGCCTCGGGTGAGATGACGTGCCGCGGGACGCCTGCGGCGCTAGAACAGTTTGCCCTTCAGCGCTCCGAGACCTTGCTCGAGCAGACCGCCCGCTTGCGCGCCGCCGAGCAGTCCCTCGAGCAACCCGCCGCCGGCCGGCGGCACGGTGCCCGTCGGCGTCAGCTTGTCCACCAGGAGCGGGAGCGCCGTCGCGAGCTGCGACGCCGCGGCGTCCGGCGAGAGTCCGAGCTGTTGCGCGAGCGCGCCGAGCGTCCCGCCGCCGAGCGCCGACTGCAGTTGATGCGGCTGCACCGGCAGGTTCGGGCCGGTGCTCACCCAGGACGAGGCGATCTCGCCGAGACCGCCGTTCTGCAAAGTGCCGAGCAGGCCGTCGAGTCCTCCGTGCTGCTGCACGAGGCCGGCGACCGACTGAAGGAGAGATGTGTGACCGCCGGCGTTGCCGCCGAGCGAGCCGGCCAGCTGGCCGGCGAGTTCCTCGAGCAATCCCATGACGCCCTTCCTCTCTCCGGGTGCGCTACTCGCGACCCGAGGCCGAGAGTTTGACGAATCGATACGGTCCCGCGACCGATCCCCACACTTGCGTGCCCTTCGCGTCGAATCCGCGGTCCCAGCTCTCGAGCAGCGAATCGCGCACCGTCACCTCGGAGGTGGCGTAGCGCGCCCCGCGCAGGTCGCTGGGACAGTCGTGCTCGTGCGTCGCGCCGCGATAGGAACCGTCCGGCAGCTGCCGGAGCAGGATGGCGCACCCGTCGCGCATCGACAAGCTATCCGGCGTGAGGCTCGCCAGCGGCTCATCCTTGCGCCACTCGCCGGCGAAGCGCAGCGGTGCGGTTGGCAGCGCATAGACGATGCTCTGCAGCGTCCCGTCGGCATCCTGCGTCACGCGATAGACGCGCTGGCGATACGGCTTGTCCTGACTGTCCGCGATCGCCTGTTCGACGTAGAGCCAGCGGCCGTCGGTGCGCGCGGTCCAGATCGGCACCATGCGCAGGCGGACGTCGAAGAAGGCGCTGTCGGCCGCGGCCTGCGCGGCGCTGCTGTAGCTTCCGGCCATCATCGCCGCGAGGCGCTGGACATCCTGCGCGACGCCGCTCGGCGCAGTCGCACTCCCCGCGCCGGCGAGGGCAAGAGTGGTGAGCGCGGCGACGCCGCTGCTGAGACGAACGGGCATGAGAGGAGTCCTTTCCAGAGACGGGGATGCCGTCCGCGATCACCGCACGATCACCGGCCGTCCGTCAACCGCGTGGTCGCCAGGTGTCCGCTTGGGTCGACCGCGAAATGCAGTCCGCGGCGTCCCGCCGCCCATCGGCCGCGGCCGCTGGCGTCCAACGTCATCCACGCGGTGAGCCGACCGCGCACGTCGACCACGGCGAGGCGCCGCCCGGCGGATGCGACGCCGTCGCCGGCCCGCACCGTGAGCACGTTGCCCGACGGCGTCGCGCGGTAGACCACCAGCGGCACCGATGGCGGTTGCGGCACCGTCGCCGGCGTCTGCACGGTGTCGCTCGAGAAGGCGAGGGCGCCGGCGAGGAACGCCGGCGCGTCGAGCGCGTGGGCGCCGTAGAACGCGCCGCGCACCGTGAGCGCCGGCCCGGTGGTCGCGAGGGCGTGGCGGATCTGGGTGCGCGTCAGCTGCGGCGCGATTTCGAGCGCCGACACGATCGCCGCGGCGAGATCGGCCGCCGCCACCGACGTTCCGCTCAGCGCCAAGCCCGGGAAGCTCTTGCTGCTGCCCTGCCCGATCACGCCGACATCGGGATGGTTGTTCTGCGCCGCGCCATCCGGCGCGAGCGCCCAGTTGCAGTACGGCGCGGCACTGAAGCCGTCGGTATTGAGCGCCGACGCCACCAGCACGCGCGGCGACAACCCCACCGGATTGATCAGGCCGCCGGGATACGACGGCTCCGTACCATCGTTGCCCGCGCCCGCCACCAACACCACCCCGAGCGCGTCGAGCGAGGCGTAGAGCGGCTCGAGCGGATCCGTGCACGGCGATCCCGCGCCGGCGATCGCGTTGAGGTTGTTTCGCTCCTCGATGCGCGGCCACTTGCCTTGCGCGAGGCCGCCCGCCGCGTTCGGCGTCCACACGATGGTGTGGTTGGCGATGATGCCGCCGGCATCGACGCCGAGATACACGACGGCGCCCGCGCTGTCGCGGCCGCCGCGCAGTTGGCGCTCGCGATTGGCGATGGCCTCGAGGGCGGTGTGGATTTCGAGCAGCGTGGTCGCCCCTTGCGGCGTGGTGACTTGGACGTCGTAGAAATGCGGAGCCGCGCGCACGCCGAACGGTGCCGTCCACACGGTGATCAGCGATTCGGCGCGCGTCGTCAGGAAGGTGTCGTGCGCGATCGTGCTGACGTCGGAGGGATTGTGGGTGTGCGAGAGATCGGTGGGCGAATCGAGCGCCGTGCTGAAGCCCCAACTGGTGGGCACCAAGCGATCGTCGAGGCCCGACCCCACGATGTAGACGCGCGTGCCGGCTCCGGGACGTGACGGGGACGCCGCCTCCTCCTCGTGTGCGCTGATCGGTGCTTCGGCGGGCGGCGCCGTGCTATCGGCGGGCAGCGCGGTGATGCTGTAGCGCTCCAACGCCCGCAGCGCGACGACTTCGCCATAGCTCAAGATGGTCTGCGCGAACGGGCGGCAGGCGAAGCAGGTGTCTGCGTGCAGTCCGTACACGAACACGCGACCGAGCGCCGAGAGGTAGGCGATCGACGCGTGCTTGTCGCCGTCGGTGTCGAGCGCCTTGGTGACTTGCTCGCGCATCGTCACGGTGTCGGGCGGCGCGGCGGGATCGTATTCCACCACGACATCGAGTGTGGTGCCCGCCGGCGCGTTCTCCAGCGCATCGTCGATGTGGTCGTTGTCGAGATCGCTGCACGGATTCAGCCACCACGTCGTGGCGCGGACCGTCGCCGGCGCCGCGCAGACGAGCGCGCACACGACGACCAGGATTCCGCGGCGAAGGTCACGCACCGTCATCGTCGAACTCCACGTCGAGGTCGTACTCGCCCGCCGCGAGGTCCGCGGCGATCCAGGTGCCGGTGGCGTCGGGGCGGCCGCGCGCGACCACGGTGCCGTGCTCCCGCGCGCGCACTTGCAGCACCGCGCCGGCGCACGGTTCGCTGCCGCGTTGCAACGTGACGCGCACGCGGCCGTCGCGCACCGCGATCAGCGCGTCGTGGGTGGCGGCGCCGTCGGCGTCGCGCGCCGTGACGTGCACGGTGGTGCCGCGCGCACCGGTTTCGCCACGCACGGGCGCGGTCAGCGCGACGATGTCGAGGTTGGGAGAGATCGCTTGTACGACGTCGCGCGCGGCTTCGCGCCACGCGGCGCCTGCCGCGGCGATGCTGATGGCCAACCGGACGCGCAACCCCGCCGGCGCCTCGGCCGCGGCGTCCTGCACGCGGCGCCACAGCGCCTCCGGCATGCGGCCCTCTGCGGCTGCCGCGGCGCCCGCGGGGTCGGCGTCGAGCGTCCACAGCGCCTCGACCTCCGCGCGACACTCGTCGCAGGTCTCGAGATGGTGGCGAAGCGCCACCGGCAGCGTCGCGAACGTCTGGAAGCGCGCCGACACCAGCGTGTCGACGTCCGGGCAGCCGGCCGGTGGCATCGGGGAATGGGTCACGACGGATTCCTCGGGGGCGTGGGGCGGCCCGCAGGCGCGGACCCGGCAGAAGGAGGGACGCCGTCCGCCGGGGAATTCGTGGGCCCGCCTTCGAGCGCCGCGCGCATTTGCGCCAACGCGCGACGCCGTCGCCAGGTCACCGTATGCAGCGGCATGCGCATGCGCTCGCCGATCTCGCGATCCGTCAGCGGCGGCTCGCGCAGGAAGTAGTCGTCGACGACGGCGCGATCGCGCGGATCGCGCACGGTGGCAAGAGCGGCGTCGAGGCGACGCGCGGTGAGCGCACGCCACGCGCTGGTTTCCGGATCCTCGCCACCGGACGCGGCCCCGGCGATGCTGTCGCCTTCCCACGCGCGGCGCGCCGAGGTGTCCACCGCGCGCTGCACGGCGACCGCCTCGCTGTCGTCCAGCGATGCCGTGCGCGCCACATCGCGACGTTGCGCGCGCAGCCGCCGGTTCTCGGAGATGCGCACGTGATCGGCGATCGACAAGACGTAGTTGACGAGCGAATCGCCGCGGAACGCGCGCACGCCACCGCGGGCCAGCCGGACGAAGACCTCTTGCACCAAGTCGTCGACGTGGGTGTCGTCATACAGGCGCGGCGCGTGGGCGAGCCGCGCGCGGACCACCCCCGCCAGCCGGGCATACAACTCGTCCCAGGCAGCACGGTCGGGGGGCGTGGCGCAACAGGCCGCGGCGAGGGCCGCGTCGGTGAGGGGAGACAGCGGTGACGGCATGACGTGCCGAGTCTAACAAATCCTCGCCGCGGGGCGCCCCGTCTCGTGTGCGGCGACGAGGAGATGCAGGTGCGCCCAGGCCGCCGCCGGGAGGTGGGCATCGCCCGCCGCCCGCACCGCGGCGCGGACAGCCCACGGCCAGCGCCGGCGGCGCGCCGCGTGATCCAGTATCGCCCTGAAGCGCGCCGCGTCCGCATCGTCGAGCGCCGCGGCGTGGGCGACGACCGTCGCGGCGCCGGCGGCGAGGCACCCCGCCGCGAGCCCGGCCACCGCGTCCGCGCTGTCGTCGCGCCCGGCGCCGTCGCAGGCGCTGAGGATCAGCGTGCGTCCCTCGACTCCCGCATGCCGGAGGTCATGGAGCGTGAGCGCGCCGCCGTGCAGATGCAAGGCGCTGAACGCCGGATCGTCGCGGCGAAACGTGCCGTGACACGCGAAGTGTGCCACCCGCGCGCGCCGCATCGCGGTGAGGACCGCGTCGCGCGTCGCGTGGCGGCCGGCGAGCACGTGCGCCCCTGGCCACGCGCGCGCGAGCCGTCGTGCCTCGCGCCGGCTCCCTTCGAGACCGGCGTCCGGCGCCACGATGAGCGCGCGGTCGCCGCCGCGGGGTGCATCGGTGTGCGGAAACGCATTGGTGCCCACCAGCGCCAGCGGCACCCGGGCGCCGAGTGGTGCGTGCGAGGCGGCGGGTCGCAAGGCGAGCCACGGCACCCGCGCCACCGGCCCCCACGGGGAGATCCACAGCCCACGGTGCGCGCGTGCCACCGCCTCACGCAGCGCGGCCGGGCAGACGAGGTCCATCATGCGCACGGCCAGGTCGCCCATGCGGCGGTCGAGCGTGGCGGCGAATCGCGCGCGAGCCTGCGGGTTCAGCGAGGCAGCGTCGGCCGCCTCGTCCTCCCAGTCGCGCAGCGTCGCGTCGACGGCGGCGCACTCGCCGGCGGGGTGCAGAGCGACACCATCGGCGGAGTGCGCGAGCACCGACAGGCGGTGTCCGTCGCTCACGTAGTCGAGCAGCAGTTCCCCGCGCCGCGGCCTCCGGGAGACCGGCGCGGCGTTCGCGCACGGCGTGCGTGCGGACTCCGCGGCGCCGTGTGCCACCACGCCGGCGGCGAAGCGACGCTCGGCCTCCTCGAGGGCCGTCCAGGCTGCGGCGCGGGCGTCCGCGCCATCGGCCGGTGTCCACAGGCGCAGGCGCATCGCGGCGGTGTCGATGGCGGCGCGATGCGCGCGCGCAGTCGTCGTCCGTCGGCGCGCCGGCCGGGGCGCAGCCTTGGCTGCGGTCGCCATCCGCGCGACGCCGGCGATATCGCCGTCCGCCAATGCAAGGGCGATCGCGATCTCGTCCACGGGCCGCAGGCGCGGAGCGTCACGCGCCGCACGGTGGCTGAACGCCAGATCGTGGTGCGCCGCCCGCGCCTCGGCGAGCGCCGCGTCCAGGCGGCGCCGGACCTGTGCGCGTTCGGCGGGACCGGCGGTTCGCGCGTCGGCCAGGGCGAGCGCGCACTCCCACACCGAGTGGCCCGCCGGCGCACATCGCGCGAGCGCCTCTGCCGCCTCGCGGATGGCCGCGGAGTCGCCCTCCTGGGAGGCGGCGTCGAGCCGGAGGGCGGCGAGCGGTGCGCGGCGCGGATCTGACGCTTCCCATCCCATCGTGGCGAGCGTGTCGGCGGCGCGCTCGCCGGCGGCGACCGTCTCGCCGCGGTCGAGAAGGAGCCGCGCGTGCTCGAGACCCAGCCACGCTCGCGCTTCGTCGTCGTCGACGTGTCGGAGGCCGTCGGCGGCGCGCTGAAGTGCGGCGTCGGCCTCCGTGGCCCAGCGTGCGCCATCCGCGTACTCCCGTCGTGCGTGGCAGCCGCGGGCGATCTCCTGTGCGGCGCGCGCCTGATTGAGCGAGGCCAGCGCATGCTCGCGGGCGAGTTCCAATCCGGCGAAGGCCGCGCACGCCTCACTGGCCAGCGCGTAGGCCTCGCGGGCCGCGCCCAGTTGCAGCGTCGCCTCGGCGAGATTGTCGACGAGCATGGCGGCGAAGCCGGGCGCCGCGGTTCCCGGCGCCCCGAGTGTGGCCAGCGCCTCTCGATACGCCGCGGCCGCCTCGTGCGGCCGGCCGAGCGCCATCGAGGCGACGCCCGCATTGCTCGCCGCCATCGCGGCCTCGAGCGCCGTCCCGTCGCGCTGCAGGACGCGGCGCGCGCGGGCGAGCACCGACACGGCGACGCCGACCGCGCCGGCGTGCAGCAGCGCCATGCCGCGGCGTGCGTCGATGCGGGCCACCAGGAGGTGGTCGGTGGTGAAACCGCGTGCGGCGTCGTACTGGGCGATGGCCTCTGGCATCCGCCGCGCGGCGAGGTGGACGTTGCCGGCGAGGAGTGCCGCGCGGGCGCGCAGGGTGGCATCGCCGGCTGCCTCCGCGACGCCGGCCGCGCGGCAGAGCCAGGGCTCGATCTCCGCGCCACGGCCGCTGAGCCCGAGCAGCGACATGCCGAGTTCGAGTGCGTCGAGGGCGAGCGCCGGATCGCCGGCGGCTGCGAGCGCCGCCGCGCTGTCCGCGCGCTGCACGGCCGTCGCGATCTCGCCGCGCCGCCACGCCTGCCGTGCCTGCTCGAGATGCGTCCGGGCCGTGTCGCCGTCGTGTGCCGCCATCACGGCACTCTGGCCGCGCGGGGGCGGCCTTGGAACGCGGGCGGGGGCGCGTGGGATCGCCACGCGGCGGCCGCCCGCGGGAGACTAGCGCAGGAAGGTGAAGGCGCGGGTCAGCACGCCGCCGTCGGCGCGCAACTCGACGCGGTAGACGCCGGCGGGCACCGCGCCGCCGTGCAGACCGCGGCCGTCCCACAGCACCGCGTGCGCGCCCGGCGATCCGGCAGCGCTCTCACGCCACACGAGCCTCCCCGCCGCGTCGGCGATGCGCAACTCGACCGGCGTGTAGCGCGACGTGGTGTACTGGATCACCGCGGCGCCGCGGGCCGGCGACTTCTCCAGGCGCAATCCGGTCACCATGCTCGGCGCGTGGCCGTCGATGGCGGTCGGGGTGTTGGGCGCGTCGGGGGTGTAGGTCCAGCTGCCGCCGCTGTCCTGCGTGTCGATGCTCACCAAGTCCGCCGAAGCGTCGTCCCCGGCGTCGGCCGGCGGCGTGGTGACCTCGCTGGCCAGCGACACGGTGTACGCATCCTCCTGCGTCACCGCGAGCAGCGGCTCGCCGTCATCGCCCACGAACGCCTGCGCCTGTGCGATGAAGTCGCGCATGGCCTGGTCGGCGTCGGCGTTGCGCGCGGTGCGGAAGGTCAGGAGCTTCCCGGCGACGTGCACGCTGATGCGGCCATCGCCCGCCATCTTGCGCGCGGCGACCATCAGGACGCCGCGGCCGTCCTTGCCGGTCGGTCCGACCTGCTTGCCGTCGAGCGTCCACCACCACTCCTTGATCTTGATGCTGGGAGACCCCGAACTCATCTTGACCGTCGCGGTGCCCATGGTGTCGACGGTGCCGTTCGACAGGTCGTGCGAGTTGCCGCCATCGACGCCGTTGTCGTCCTGGAACGGCGTCATGCTGTCGATGGTGACGCCCTCCACTGTCTTGATGTGGAGGTCGTTGACCTTCTTGCCGGTGGTGTTCTTGAACGTGACGGTGCGCTTGGCGGCGAGAGCGTCGGCGCCGAAGCCGGCGAGCGCCACGCAGACGACGAGGCCGGACACGAGAAGCGTGGAACGCATGGTGATCCCCCAGGGCTGGAGTGGATGGGTGGCCAGGGCCGCGGGCCGACCAGAACCGGCCCGCGCGGCCGTGCTGGGGAGAGGGACGCCGTGGCGGGAGCGTTTCGTGGCGCAACACGGGTTCACGCGGCGCGAAATATGCAGGTGCAGATACACGTATATTGACCGCGCAGTCTTTCCAAAGGCGACACGTGGAAATTGCAGAACAAAATACGTTGACCGCGACAAATGGCCGAATAGAATAAGCAATAGAGGAGCGAACGCCGTTCGACGTTCGCGCGACGTCCATCGGGCCCCGACAGGCAGCGACACATGCTCGACACCATCGACTACCAAATCCTGGAACAGCTCCAGACCGACGCCAAGACACCGCAAGCCGTCATCGCCGAGCGTGTGGGTCTGAGCACGCCCGCCGTGAACGAGCGGATCCGCAAACTCGAGACGGCCGGCGTCATCCACGCCTACGTCGCGCGCCTCAATCCGGCGGCGGTCGGCATGGAGGTCTCCGCCTTCGTCGAGGTCTACGTCGAGAAGGCGAGCTACGAGAAGGCGTTCATCGAACGCATGCAGGGCGTGCGCGAGGTGCAGGAGATCCATCACGTGACCGGCGAGTCGTCGCTGATCCTGAAGGTCCGCACCCAGTCGATCGAGAGTCTGCGCGCCCTGCTCATCGAGGTCATCGGCGGGAGTGAAGGCGTGCGGCAGACCCGCACCGCGATCGTGCTCGACACGCCGAAGGAAGAAACCCGCATCGCGCTCGGCTCGCTCACCGCGGGCGCGAACGGCACGCTCAATGGCCGCGCCGCGCGGCGCAAGGTGCGCAACGGCAACGGCACCAGCGACGCGCAGGACGACGGCGCGCTCGACACCCCGTACCACACAGAGGAGACCGAACGATGACGCCGGACACTTTGACCGCGGCCCCGCGGATTACGCCGGAGCAGGTGCACGAGGTTCTCGGCCGCACCATCCTCGCCGACGGGTTCGACATGGTGGTCGATCTCGACAAGTCGGCCGGCTGCCGTCTGTGGGACAGCCGCAACAACCGCTGGCTGCTCGACCTGTTCTCGTACTTCGCGTCGGCGCCGGTGGGTGCGAACCACCCGAAGATGCAGGACCCGGAGTTCCGCGCCGCCCTGCTGCGCGCCGCGCTCGCCAACCCGACCAACTCCGACATCTATACCGTCGAGTTCGCCGCGTTCGTCGATGCCTGGCAGCGCTTGGCGATGCCGAAGTCGATGAAGTACGCCTTCTTCGTCGCCGGCGGCGCGCTCGGCGTCGAGAACGCGCTCAAGGCGGCGTTCGACTGGAAGGTGCGCAAGAACCGCGCGGCCGGCCGCATCGGCGCGAACGACGAGAAGGGCTTCCAGGTCCTCCACTTCCGCGAGGCGTTCCACGGCCGCAGCGGCTATACGCTCTCGCTCACCAACACCGATCCGGTGAAGACGGCGCTGTTCCCGAAGTTCACCTGGCCGCGCGTCACCAACCCGAAGGCGACGTTCCCGATCGAGGGCGCGCACCTCGCCGAGGTCGAGAAGCTGGAGGCCGAGGCGGTCGCGCAGATCGAGGCCGCGTTCGCCGCGCACCCGCACGACATCGCCGCGATGATCATCGAGACGATCCAGGGCGAGGGCGGCGACAACCACTTCCGTCCCGAGTTCTTCGCCACGCTGCGCGCGCTCTGCGACCAGCACGAGGCGATGCTGATCGTCGATGAAGTGCAGGCGGGCATGGGCCTCACCGGCACGATGTGGGCGGTCGAGCAGATGGGCGTCGCGCCCGACATGATCGCGTTCGGCAAGAAGGCGCAGGTGTGCGGCTTCATGGCCGGCCCGCGCATCGACGAGGTCGAGGACCACGTGTTCAAGAAGTCGAGCCGCATCAACTCGACGTGGGGCGGCAACCTCGTCGACATGGTGCGCTGCCAGCGCTACCTCGAGATCATCCACGAGGACAACCTGCTCGAGAACGCCCGCACCACCGGCGCGTACCTGCTCGGCGAGTTGCAGAAGCTGTGCGCGGAGTTCCCGACGTTGTTGTCGAACCCGCGCGGCCGCGGCCTCATGTGCGCCTTCACGCTGTCGTCCACCGAGAAGCGCAACGAGATGGTGGATCGCATGTACAACGAGGGCGGACTCATCGTGCTCGGCAGCGGTCCGCAGTCGATCCGCTTCCGTCCGCCGCTCATCATGACGCCGGCCGAGATCGACGAAGCGGTGGCGGTGGTGCGCCGCGTGGCGTCGGAGATGGTCGCGGGCTAGGCGTGCGGCGATCGGCAGTCGTGGACGGCGGCGCGGGGCGCATCGTGAGCCCCGCGCCGTCTCCTTTCGGTGCCGCGCCGCACGGCGGCGTCGACATGCTGCGCGGGCGCCGCTAGAGTGGCCGCGTGAAAGCCGCGTCGACTTCCGCCCGTCTCCTCGGATGGGCGCTTCTGGTGCCCGCGATCTATGCGCCCGCCGTGCTGCTCGGCGAGCGGCCGCCGCTCGGCGGCCTGCTCGCGTACACGGTGGCGGCGGTGCTGGCGTTGACAGCCGCCGGCGCCTACGCCCGGACCAGCGCCTTCGACCGCGTCGCGCCGCTGTGCGATCGCGTCGCGCCGGCGCTGGTGGCCGCGGCCGCGATCGCGTTCGCCTTCGTGTCGTATTCGCTGTCGCGCGCCGCGGTGGTGGACTTCGATCCGGCGATGAGCCAGCTCGGACTGTTCACGCAATCGTCGTGGACCGCGCTGCACGGCTATCCGTTCTCCAATACGCACGAGTCCATCGACGGCTCGCTGGTGAGCCACTTCGCGGTGCACTTCTCGCCGACGTTGCTGCTATTTCAACCGGTGATGAAGGCGTGGCCATCGCCGCTGACCCTCGCAGCGTGTCAGGCGGTGTGCGCGGCGCTCGCCGTGGTGCCGCTCTACGTGTTGTTGCGCCGCCACACCACGCCGGGCGCGGCGGCGGTGCTCGCGGTCGCCTATCTCGGCCTGCCGGCGATCGCGATGAGCGGCCATCACGATTTCCACGATGCGGACTTCCTACCGGTGTTCCTGTTCGCCGCCGCCGCGGCGCTCGACGCGCGGCGGCGCGGCTGGTTCACGCTGTTCGCGGTGCTCGCGCTCGGTGTACGCGAAGACGCCTCGCTGGTGGTGGCGATGCTCGGCGTGTACTCACTGCTTGCGCGCAGGGATGTGCTGGGCGGTGCGTGGGCCATCGTGCTCGGTGTGGCCTGGGGCGTCGTGGTCACCAAGCTCGTGATGCCGCTGTTCTGGACACCCGGCTTGTGGATCGATCCCGCGCGATTCTTGGTGCTGCATCTCGGGCACTTGGGAGCGACGCCGGCTGCCATCGCGGCGCACATCGCGCACGATCCCGTTGGCTTCGCGCGGCTGTTGGTCAACGGCGACAACGTGAAATACCTCTACGCGCTGGTGCGGCCGATGCTGGCGCTACCGCTCGCCGGCTCGCTGGCGTGGCTGCCCGCGGTGCCGGCGCTGCTCGTCAACATGCTGACGCGGCAGGGCTGGCTGCGCGATCCGCTCGAGTACTACGCGATCGTGCCGGTGGCGTTCGCGTACCTGGCGACGGCACTGACGGCGGCGCGCCTTGCGGGTTCGACGCCGGCGCGACGGGGAGCCTCGCGCGGCGGCGCCGCGCCGTCGCCCGAGGCGGGCAGGGCGGCGTGGCCGACCCGCCGGCCGGCACTCGCCCTCGCCACCGCCACGATGGTGCTGGCGGGTGTGATCCCGGCGCTGCCGCTGGTGCCACGCGGATTGCCGCCGGCCCGTCCGCCCGCCGCCCCCGCGCGGTCTTTGATGGAGGCGATTCCCGCCGACGTGCCGATCTATGTTCCGGTCGGCCTGTACGCCCCGATGGCGACGCGCCACAACGTCGGCTGCTGGGAGAGTCTCGGTCCGCTCGGCCGGACGCCTGCCATGCGCGGCCGCTTCGAGTACGTCGTCCTGTGGCCGCGGCCGGTGACCGCCGGCGACGACCCGCGCGATGCCGCGCTCGCCGATTCGCTGGCCGGCGATCCGCGCTTCCGCCGCCTCGGCGGCTACGATCCGTTCATCGTCTATCACCGCACTGCGCCGCGCGCCATGCAAGGGAGCCGCTAGAACCCGCGTGAACTGGAGACGCGTTTTCGCCAAGGATCCGCTGAGCCACTCGATCGGCGTCATCGGGATCCTCAACATCTCGCAGCTGGCGTTCGGATTCGTGCGCAGCGTGCTGTTCGCGCGCCTGCTCGGCCCGGCGAACATCGGCATCTACTCGCTGACCGCCTACGTGCTCGGCGTCGGGATTCCGGTGGTGTCGTGCGGACTGGCGAGCAGCTTCAACCGCTACGTGCCGCGCTACGAGGCGAACGGCTCGCTGCGCGCCTACTACGGCTCCATCACGCGCTGGAGCATGGGGATGACCACCGCGTTCGTGGTGATCGCCTGCGCGTTCCCGCGGCAGGCATCGGCGCTATTGCTCGCGAGCCCGGAGCATGCCGGTGTATTGCGCATCACCGCGCTCACGTTGTTGCCCGCCGTCTTCCACCGCAACTTGACGACGTTCTTCAAAGGTCTGCGCACCTTCCGTCTTTCCGCACTGCTCGAATTCGCGCAGCCGATCTTGCTCACGGTGTTCGCGGTGCTCGGCATCTTCTTGTGGCAGCGCACGCTCAGCATGGTGATGTGGGCGACCGTGCTGTCGTACCTCGTGCCGGTGTTGATCTGCGGCTGGATGACCGACCGCTATCTGCACGCGCTGCCGGATCAGAAAGCGCGGGTCGACGAACCGCAGTACGCGCGCACCATGTTCCGCTTTTCGATTTGGTTCGTGATCATCCCGACCGGCCTCGTCACCTTCGCCTACGTCGACCGGCTCATGCTCGCGCACTTGATGAAGGATCCGGTGACGCTCGGCGTCTACAGCCAGGCGTTCAACACCGCGGCGATGATGCTCGCGGTCGGGTACGTGCCGAACAACGTGCTGGGGCCGGCGCTGGCGGCGGCGTGGGAGCGTCACGATCAGCCGCTGGTGCAGCGCACTTTCAACCTCGCGCTCAAGGGCACGACCTTGCTGATGCTCGCCGCGAGTCTGGTGCTCGTGCTGCTCAAGACGTGGGTGTTGTCGACGCTGTACGGCGCCGAGTACGTGCCGGGCGCGGCGGTGATCGCGCCGCTGCTCGCGTTCAAGTGCTTCGACGTGATGTACTCGATCACCGGCATGTATAGCGGATTGATCGAGAAGACGTACTTGCCGGGCATCGCGATCGCGGCCGGTTTGGCGCTCAACGTCGGTCTCAATCTCGCGCTGATCCCGCGCTTCGGCATGCAGGGCGCGGCGTACGCGGCGATGTTCTCGTACGCGCTCGTGAACGTCCTGCTCTACTGGCTCAACCGCGCGTACGGGCTGCGGCTGACGCGGCGCACCGTCATGGTCACCGTATTGCCGTTCGCGTTGCTGTTGCCGACGCTGGCGCTGGTGGCGGTGGCCGGCGTGGTGTGCGTGGCGATCGTGCGCGGCACGTGGATCTTCGACGCGGCGGAGAAGCAGCAGTTGCTGCACGCGGGGCACGGATTCGTCGCGATGATGGCGCGGCGGCTGAAGTTGCGCCGCGCGGCGGCGTAGGAGGCGCGATGCCGCGTCCGACGCCGCATCACACGCGCGAGCTCTTGTGGCAACAGGCCGACGGGCTCGGCCTCGAATTTTGCCGCGTCTCCGAATCCGACACCGTGGTGCAGATCGACGGCACCGTGCTCGGCGTGCGCGGCGCGGTGCCGTACCGTCTGCGTTACGCCATCAACTGCGCACCGGATTGGATCGTGCAAGCCGTCGTCGTCAGCGTGGTGTGTGTCGATCTCGACGACCTGCTCGAACCGCTCGCGCCGTGGATTCGCAACGCGGCGGGCGGCTTCTCGTGTTCGCTCAAACACGACGGCGCGGGGCAGTGGGCGAACACCGTGGGCGGCGCCGCGTTGCCGGCGCTCGAGGGATGCACGACGGTGGATCTCGCCGGCGCGGTGCTGACCAACATGTTGCCGCTCCGCGCCGCAGCGCCAGCGGAGGGCGGGGCCTGCGACGTGCGGGCCGTGTGGATCGACGGGCCGCGCGAGGGCATGCCGCGCGCCGCGACGCAGCGCTACACACGTCTCGCCGACGCCGCCGACGGCGCGCGCCGCTATCGCTACCAAAACCTGAGCGGCACCGCGGACTGCGAGCTCACCGTCGACGCCGAGGGCTACGTACTCGACTACCCCCGCGTGGCGCGCCGCATTGCCGGCTAGGGCGCCTCGATGACTTCCAACGCTTCGCGCGGCCGCTTGAACGGCGCGATCACGTAGACGCCGGCGCACGCGGTGCGCAGGTCATGGATCATCTGCCGCGCCTGCGCGAATCCGGTGGACCGCGCCGCCGGCCCGGCCGCGCGCAACGACTCGCACGTGTCGTCATCCACCACCACGCCGGCGACGCGCTCGTTGAGGCGCACCGCCTGGTTGTGCGACACCAGAGGCCAGACACCGACGATCACCGGTACCGGAATGTGCGGCGCCCAGTCGCGCGCGAACTCGTCCCACTGCCGCGGCGAGAACACCGGTTGCGTCATCACGAACTGCGCGCCGGCCGCCAGCTTGCGTTCGAGGCGTTCGAGTTCGAGCGTGCGATCCTCGGCATTCTGATTGACCGCGACGCCGATGGTGAGCGGCAGCCCGAGCTGCGCGATGCCGCGCACCAAACCGATCGAGTCGACGTGCAAGATGCCGCCGGTCTCAGGATACGTGCCGCCCGCGGTGGGCGCGTCGCCGGTGACCACGAGCACGGTGCGCAAGCCGCCCCATGCGACCGCGGCGGTGAGCTGCGACGCCACGCCGTACACCGTCGCGTCGCGCGGCGTCAGATGCGGCATCGCCTCCATGCCGTGCTGCTGGATCCCGACCGACATCACCAGCGCGTCCTGCACCACCGAGCCGCCCGACTTCGAGTTCACGTCGACGAGGTCGACGGCGCCCGAGGCGCGCAGTGCGCCCACGGTGTCGATGGTGCTCTCGGCGTCGCTCGCCTTCGCCGGTTCGAGCTGCACGGAGACGAGGAACCGCTTCTCCGCGAGCATCGTCGCGAAGCGCGACGGCGGCAGTTGCGGCGCCGGCGGCAGTTCGGCGTCGAGCTGGACGATGGTGCGGCGCGGCGTCGCCTCGCGCGGCGCGCCTTCCTCGCGGACGGCTTGCGCGATGGCGTGGACGTGGCGCGGCGTCACGCCGCAGCAGCCGCCGATGACCCGCGCGCCGAGCGACAATGCCTCGTGCGCGAAGTCGGCGAAGTGTCGGTCGGTGGGATTCGGGTACAGCACGCGGCCGCCGGCGCGCTGCGCGAATCCGGCGTTCGGGCGCACCGCGAGCGGCATCCCGGGGACTTCCGGCGCCACCCGCGCCAGCGCCTCGAGCGTGTCGTGCGGTCCGACGCTGCAGTTGACGCCGATGACGTCGACGCCCGCCTCCGCCAGCCGCTTGGCCGCCCGTTCGGGCACACCGCCACCCGACAGCCGTCCGCTGCCGTCGATCGTAAATGACGCCAGGATAGGTAATTCGCTCATTTGACGCAGAGCTTCGACCGCGGCGATCAGCTCATTGAGCGAGGTGAATGTCTCGAGCACGAACAGGTCGACGCCGCGCTCCTCGAGCGCCGCCGCCTGCTCCTGCACGAGCTGCCGGACCTCCGAGGGCGACGGCGCATACTGGAGCAGATAGTCCGGGTCCAGCGGCCCGATCGACCCGCCGATCGCGACGTCCGGCCGGAGCCCGGGGAGATCGTCCTCCAACCCCAACGCCGCCAACTTGGTGCGGTTCAACGAGAACGAGTTCGTGGTGATGAGCTGGGCGCCGCTCTGCAGGAAGGCGCGGTGGAGTTCCTCGACCAGCTCCGCGTGCTCGCGGTTCGCTTCGATGATGCGGCGGGCCGCGCGCTGCGGCGGGTCCTGGTAGAAATGCGCCGCGATCATCGAGCCCATTCCGCCGTCGGCGATCATCACACCACGGCGGATCATGTCGAGGAAGAGGTTCATCCACGCTCCAATACACGAGTTGCACCGATTCGACGGCGCGCATCCTACCATGAGGTCCGGGGCGATTGGGTGAAGTCGCGCACCTGCGACAGGGCCAGGGCCGCCTGTCGCGTGGTTTGGCACGCCGAGGCCGCGCACGCGGCAGTCGGGAAGTCGGGTTCTCCGGAATGGAACGGACGTTCCATGTGGACGCACCCCGGAGAGGTATCGCCGGGCGCCGGCCGGGCGAATCGCACGACGCGCACGAGCGCCGCCGGGCAAAAGGAAAGCCGCCTGGTCCAGGCCCGAAGGCGAGGGACAGGCGGCTCAGCGCGGAGCGATGCGTCGTTTAGAAGCCAATCGTGAACTCCGATCGGAAGTATTCGCGTTCTCGCATCATGGCACAGACGAAGGCACTGACCACGTCGTTCATCGTCATGTCGCGGTCGCCCTTCGACTTCTCCAAGTCTTCGAGAATGCCGTCCAACGAGTCACGCATCCATGCCACGGTGTGTTTCTCGCGGAGAAGGCGAGCCACTTCGACGTCCATGGTCCTCTGCACGGGTAGCCTCCTTCCGTGTTGCCGCGTCCCTCGCGGGAGTTGGCGGTGCACTGCAGGGCGCTAGCGATGGCGAGTGGTTGCACGTGGCGTGCCAGTTTGCACGTTGCACGGATTGCATTCGGCAGTGGCGTCTCCGCGAGTTGACAAGCGCGCGGCGAGCGCGTAGACAGAGCCTGTCATTCCCTCCCCGCGCTCACACCCTCACTCTTCCCGAGGACTCCCATGACCTGGATGGCGCGTGCTGTCGAACGGATTCGCGGTTCTCTCGCCCGGTTGCTCCCCACTGCCAGCGCAATGCTTCTGACCTGCACCGGCGCCGCATCGGCGGCGCGCACTTATGACACCTGGACGGCGTGGCCGACGCCGCCCGACCCGACTTCCTGCGCGGTGGCCGACTTCGACGGCGACGGCGTCCCGGATGTCGCGGCCGCCTGTCTGCTTGGCGACGTCGTACGCGTCTACCTCGGCGCCGGGGACGCGACGCTCGACACGCCGCGCGACTACGCCACCGGCTCGCAACCGCGCGTCGTGTTCGCCGACGACGTCGACGGCGATGGCGACCGCGACCTTCTCGTCTGCGCCGCCCGCGCCACCGGCCTCGACGTCCTGCTCAACGACGGCACCGGCGGCTTCGGTCCCGCGACGTTCTATCCCACCGCCGCGAACGCGTACGCGATGGCGCTGGCCGACCTCGACGGTGACGGCGATCGCGACATCGTGATCTCGACGCTCGCGCCGCCCGGCGTCGAGGTTCTGCTGGCGAACGGCGACGGCACCTTCGCCATGCCGTCGACGCTGGCGAGTGGGCAGGTGCTCGGCATCGCGGCCGGCGACCTCGACGGCGATGCGGTGCCGGACCTCGCCTTCTCCGACGCCGACGCGGGCGGCGTGGTGTGGCACAAGGGCGATGGCGCCGGCGGCTTCGGGCCACCGTTGACCGTGAGCACCGGCGAAGACCCGCGCGCCGTCGCGTTGCTCGACGTCGACGGCGACGGCGACCTCGACGTCGTGGTGGCCGACGATCTGACGCACAACGTCGACGTGTGGCG
Source organism: Candidatus Eiseniibacteriota bacterium (assembly GCA_044229145.1). GTDB lineage: Bacteria > Eisenbacteria > RBG-16-71-46 > CAZEPH01 > CAZEPH01 > JBKJUD01. Next base: position 19,609 of record JBGATO010000061.1, read on the forward strand.
GAATGATGGCGCGGCAATCCCGTCCTTCGCGGGGCCGGACCAGACGCCGCTCGCCGCCACCGCGGTGGCGTTCTGCCTTGCCGACGTGGCGCCAGGCGGCGGCGAGGAAGTGCTCGCCTGCCTCGACTACTCGAACGGCCTCGCCGTGTTGGCGCTCGACGGCGCCGGCTACCTCAACGAGCTCGTCACCAACACGACCACCGTCGGCCCGTTTGGCGTCGCGGTGGGTGACGCGGACGCCGACGGCGATCTCGACGCCTACGTCGCCGGCTCGCGCGGCGACGCGGTGGCGCTCATGCTCAACGACGGCAGCGGCCGCTATCCCGGCGGCACGCTGGTCGGCACCGGCCTGGCGCCGACCGACGCGCGTCTCATCGACATGGACGGCGACGGCGATCTCGACGCGGTCATCGCCAACCAGAGCGGCGGTTCGGTGTCGGTCATCACCAACGACGCCGGTGTCTTCAACAACAGCGTCGAGTACGCGGCCGGCGTGACGCCGACCGCGCTGGCGTTCGGCGACTGGAATGGCGATGGCGCACTCGATGTCGCGGTGGCGGATCAGTACGGCGGTGTGGTGCGCTTGCTGTTCGGCGATGGGCTCGGCGCGCTCGGCGCGCCGGTGACGTTGCCGGTGCCGGGGAGCGCCCCCGCGGCGCTCGACGCGCGCGATCTCACCGGCGATGGCGTGTTGGATCTCGCGGTCGCCGAGTTCAGCTCGGACGACGTGGCGATCCTCGCCGGCGACGGCGCCGGCGGCTTCACCGCGCTCGGCACCTTCGCCGTCGGACGCAACCCCGCGAGCCTGGCCTTCGGCGACTTCGACGGCGACGCGACGCCGGATCTCGCGGTGGCGTGCGACGGCGCGAATGCGGTCTGGCTCCTGCACGGCCTGGGCGGCGGATCGTTCGCGCCGGGCGTCGCGTACGGTGTCAGCGGCGGCTCGGCGAAACTCACGCTCTGCGACATCGAAGCCGACGGCGATCCCGACGTCGCGGTGAGCAACGACCAGGCGAACACCGTGACGATCCTGCGCAACATCGGCGGCGTGTTGTCGGTGGCGCAGGTGCTGCCGACCGCGCGGAATCCGCTGGATCTCCAGGTCGCGGACGTCGACGTCGACGGCTTGCCCGATCTCATCGTCGCCAACGTGCTCGGCGACGTGATCACGGTGTTCCGCGGCTACATCGGCGGGTTCGGCGACCCGGTGCAGTACGGCACCGGGACCGGCGCCGGCTACATCGCGGTCGGCGACATCGACGGCGACGTCGACCTCGATCTCTTCGTCACCGGCGATCCGTCGGTGGGCGCGGATGCCGCGGTGCTCGCCAACAAGATCGACGTGCCGACGGCGGCGCACACGCTATCGCCGGTGGCGGCCGTCAACGCGGCGGTGCGCGGCATCACGGTGTCGTGGCCGTGCGGCTCCGTCGGCGCTGCGACGGTCGTGCGCCGCGCGCTCGACGGCGATGGTGCCGTGCGTGTCCT
>JBGATO010000062.1:0-20476 GCA_044229145.1 Candidatus Eiseniibacteriota bacterium
GCGGGGCGGGTGGGGGGTCTGGCGGCACGGGCGGGTCGAACAACCCCTACTCGGGCGCGACGGCCACGTACGCCACCCTGGACGCATTGCCGTTCGCGATCCTGTCGTTCCTCGTCGGCGCCGCAGGAAGCGCTGTTGGTCTGACGTTCGGTGGCGGCGGCGGCGTCGGCCAGAGCAACGGCGGCCTCGGCGGTGGCGGTGGTGGTGGTGGTGGTGGTGCCTGCGTCGTTCTCGCGCGGGACCTCGTACTCGGCGGCACGATCGAGGCGAAGGGCGGCACCGGCGCGGTCGGTCAAGGCGGCAACGACTGCGGAGGCGGCGGCGGGGGCGGGGGTTACGTCTGCGTCGTCTACCACACCAAGAGTGGTGCAGGTTCGCTAAGCGCAGCCGGTGGTGCTGGCGGCGCGGGCGCCGGCTCCGGCACGGCCGGCGCAAACGGCGGTGCCGGTACGACCAAGTACATCCAGAACTGAGGACCGCATGCCCTGGATCGGCGACGCTTCGACCTTCACCGGCTACCGCAAGACCGACGCGGGCATGGGTCGCTACGGCAATGGCGCCGACGGCGACATCATCGTCGGCACGACCACGGGCTGGACCGGCGGCAGCCCCGTCTCGATGACGCGCGACTTCTGCGCCAACAACTTCACGATTCCGTCGGGCTACACCGTCAACATGCAGGGGTATCGGTTGTTCGTCAGCGGCGTGCTGACGTTCACCGACGACACGTCGATCATTCACTGCAACGGCGCCAATGCCTCGGGCGGCACGGCGGGCGCAGCGGGCGTGGCGGGCGCGCTCAATCGCGGTGCCGTGGGCGGGGCCGGAGGGACAGGTGCCGGCGGCGCGGCGGGTACCCAGAACTTCTCGATCGGCGCGGGTGGAGGCGCGGGCGGCGCCGGGACGAACGCCGCGAGCGGCGGCGGTACTGTGACGACGGCAGCCTCGCTCAACCAGGACCCGCGCGACGGCATCGTAGGTGTTCTCGGCTGGTGGCCCTCGTATTCATCGGGCGTGAAGCCCTACTACGGCGGGGCCGGTGGCGGCGCAGGCGGCGGCTCCGGTAGCGCGGTCGGTGGTGGCGGCGGGGCCGGCGGCGGCATCGTCATCATCGCTGCGCGTTCGATCCGCATCGTCAGCGGCGGTAAGATCCAGGCCCTCGGCGGCAACGGCGGCAACGGCGCGGGCGCGAACTGCGGCGGCGGTGGCGGCGGGGGCGGCGGCGCCATCATCCTCGTGTACAGCTACAAAGACGCGCTCACGATCTCGGCGGCCGGCGGGCTGAAGGGCACCGGCGGTGGCGGTACGGGCGTCGACGGCACCGCCGGCACCGCCGGGAACATCTACTACTTCGGGCCGTAGCGCGGCGCCGTATCCTTCGGCATGTCCTCCGCGCGTTTTCTCCAGGCCATCACCGGCGTCTTCGTGGCGCTGATCGTCGCGCTCGTGATCGCCGTGCTCGTCCACGTGACGGGTTGTTCGACGCCGCCGGCCCTGGCGACGACGGGTCCGTGCCCGACCGCGGGCGCGTTCCGCTGCAACAACACGCAACTCGAATTCTGCAGCGGCGGCGCGTGGACGCCAGCGATGCCCGACACGTGCGGCCGGCCCGGCGTCGTATGCTGCCGCAGCCGGGCAGTGGCCGAGGCGCGCGAGGTGCTGAACTGCGTGCCCGCGGATCGCTGCCTGCCGTAGTTTTACGCTGTACAGGCGCGCCTTACCCTTCGGGCATGAACATCTTCCCGAACGGCCCGCCCGCCGGTCCCACCGGTCCCACCGGCCCCGCCGGCCCGGCGGCCACCGCGGGCAAGATCCCCAGCTCCTTCTACGGCGGCATCGTCGTCGACTCCGGGACCACGAGCGGCACGTTCGCGACGGTCGCCGCGGCCACGATCAGCATCACGCTCGACCAGACGGTCGAGGTCCTGGTGTTCGGCGGCATCACGTTCGACGTGACGACCTCGAACACCCACGGCGCGTGCCGCCTCGTGATCGACGGCCAGATCAGCGACGTCACGCTGCTGGACGGCGCCCAGGACGAGAAGAGCTTCCCGATCTTCTTCCGGACCGCGCCGCTCGCGCCCGGCACGTACGACGTCGAGGTCCAGACGTGCAAGACGTCGGGCAGCGGCAGCCTCTCGCTGACGCACGTCGACCTCGCCGCGATGGCGATGCAGTCGGCGATCGGGCCGACGGGACCGACAGGACCGGCCGGACCGACCGGCCCTACCGGCCCTGCCGGAGCTGCCGGCGCTACCGGCCCTGCCGGCGCTACCGGAGCTACTGGCCCAGCAGGTGCCGACGCCGTCGTCACGCCACTCACCGGAGCCGGCGCGCCGGTGATCTCGGCCGCGACGTACGCGGGTCGGACGTACCGGGACACCAACAACAACGTCCTGTACTACTCGACGGGCAGCACCTGGCTTGTGGCCTACGAGCCTTACCAGGAACTCGTGAGTACGGTGGCGGTGGGCAGCGCGCCGAACCACTCCGGGACGGACGCCGGCTACGCCGAGCTGTCGACGACGATGCAGATCACCGCGGCCACCGGCACGCGGGTGCGCGTGGAGCTGATCGCGCTGGTGGACCGCCCGGGCACCGGTTTCACCGCCTTCATGGCCGTCGCGGTGTCCGGTGCGACGACGCGCGGCGCGAAGGACGCGGAGGCCGCCACGGGCGTCAGCTCGTTCAACAGCGGGTCGGTCGCGTGCGTGAAGACGTCGGTCATCACCGGACTCACGCCGGGCAACAACACGTTCAAGGTCGTCCACGCCGACGACGGCGGCAGCTACACCTGGCGCTACCGCTACGTCAAGATCACGGCGCTGGCCGAGTAGAGGATCCATGCGCGAACCCACCGACGACGAGGTCGCGGCCTTCGAGGCCTGGCTCTGCCAGCGCTTCGGCTTCGAGGTCATCGACAAGGACGACGCCGAGGTCATGCACCTCGCCGCCGAGTTCCTCAAGGGCACCGGCATCATCCCGGACCCGCACGACTTCCTCGCGAACTACGCGACGACGATCGGGCGGTTCGTCTTCGTGCCGAAGGCCTGGAAGGGCTGGTCGCGGATCCAGGCCCTCTGCCACGAGGCGATGCACGTCGAGCAGTTCGCGACGTACGGCATGTCCTACCTCTGGCTCGACGCGACGAGCGGCGCCCGACGGGCGGCGTTCGAGGCCGAGGGCTACCGCATGCAGTTCGACTGCGCCTGGTGGCGCTACGGCGCGCTCGACCTCGAAGGCTGGCGCTGGCTGGAGAACAGCTACGGGTTGAACGCCGACGACAAGAAGCTGATGGACGAGCTGCTCGTCCGCCACCACGCCGGCGCGTGCTCCGGCCAGGCCGGCTCGGTGGTCTCCGCCGAGGCGATCGCCTACCTCGACACCCACCTCCCCGAGATCCGACAGGCGGCGTGACGTGGCGGACGCGCTGCCGCGCACGGCGTCCGGGATGTGGGCCGCGGCCGGGCGCGACCCCGCCGAGTTCGCCAAGATCCGCGCGGACATGATCGCCGACGCCGAGCGCGTGCTGCGGCAGTACCGCGACCAAGACAAGCTCCAGGCCAGCGACGAGATCATCGACACGATCGCCCGCGTCATCACGACCTACCACGCGCGGCTGCTCGCCGACGTGACCATGGAGGTCAAGAACCCACGGCGGCGGCGGTAGTTGACGCGTGGCGGCGCCCGGGCGTAGACTCGGGGCATGGAACAGATCATCGTCGCATCACTGACCGATCCGGCCGCACGCGGAACCGACACCGCACGGCTCTATCTCCGCGGAACCGCCAACGGCACCGAGCTCGTCATGGCCACCTGGAACAAAGAGGCCAAGGCGTGGATCGAGGCATCGATCTGGCGCGAACCGAGCGTGCTACCTGCTGCCGAGCAGCGCCTGGACACCCAGGCGATTCGCGGCGGCGGGGGAGGCGGCGGAGGCGCCGTCGTCATGTCCACCCGGACCTTGACCGGCACCGGGCCCGTCGGCGTCGGCGACGCGAAGCTGAACGTGATATCGCTCAACCCGGGCACCGGCCTCGCCGGCACAGAACGCGCGCTCACCGTCGGCGGGGCGCTGGCTCTCGGCGCCGTTCTCACGCACACCGACGACGGCGTCCGCTGGGCGCCGCCCGCGACCGTCCGCCACATCCGGCGCGCCGACACGCCGATCGGCGACCCCGCCGGCTTCGCGGTGGTCGAGCAGACCCGTCGGGCGCGCCGCCGCGGTCTTTACGCTGTAAAGCCCTAGACAGCCGCGCCGCGCCGGGGTATGCTCGGCGCCATGTCGAACCCCACGCCGCCCGTCACGTGCCGCACCATCCCCGTCCTCGACGCCCACCGCTACGCGCGGTTGCAGGAGCGCAAGGAGAAGCTCGCCGCGCAGCTGGAGACGCTGGCCGCCCAGAACGCGCTCGTCCGCAACCTCATCGAGTCCGTACAACAGGCCCAGGCCGACATCGTCACGCGCAACGGCCTCATCGGGCTACCGGTCGGCGGCTTCGCGGTCGAGGACGACCCCAAGTCCGGCGTCCCGGCCGGCGCGGTGTTCACGACCGACGGCAACCTCCTGCCGGCCGAGGCGCAGGCGGCGGCGACGGACAACACGGGTGCCAAGATCGAACGCGCGCTCGCCGCAGCTGACGCGGTCCTGGAGGCAAAGGCGACGCGCGGCGGCAGCACGGAGACGCCCACGCGCCGCTACGGCCGGCCGAAGCGGGTCGGCTAGTCGTCGCCCGGCTTCGGTGCGTTCTTGAGCGCGTTCTTCATCACGTCGACCGAGCCCTCGATGTGCGCCAGCTTCTGCAGCATCTGCTGGTAGTGCTCGGTGCTTTTGTTGACGCTCGCCAGCAACGCGTCGAGCTTGCGGTTGGTCTCGCCGTTGACCGACGCGACCGCCTCCGAGAGCGCCGTCCGGACAACGCCGTCGTCGCGGTGGACCTGGTCGTCGAGCACCTTCTTGATGAAGGCCTCGCGCTTGTCGCGCGCGGTGTCCGAGGTGTTCCACTTTTCGACGACGCCGGTGATGTACGCGTCGCCGTACTTGGCCTGCAGGCCGCGCAGGAAGATGCCGGCGATGACCGTGACCGTTACGAAGGTCGCGAGGACGCCGAGGACCCAGGTGCCGACGGTCGTCCCGACGGCGGAGACGGCGTTGGTGGCTTGCTGGGCCATGGAGATCAGAACAGCAGGCATGCGGTCGCTCCGTGAGGGTTCGCGGGGTGCCGTCAAGCGGCGTCACTGTAGTATGGGGCGGCTTACACTCTCCCGAGAGGTACCGACCGCATGTTTGACCTGAACCAGAGCGGCGTCGTCTGCGTCCAGCAGCGCGTCCGCGGCGCCGGCGTCTTCAACGGCACCCGGACCGGCTACTCCATCCTGGCGTACAGCGCCGGGGGCGGCGCCGGGACGTTCCGCGCCCGCACCGTCGGCGCCGACGGCGACCACTGGAAGATCCAGCTGCTCGACACCGGCCGCGCCCAGGCCAAGACCGAGGTCAAGGTCCAGGGACGCAACGTCGTCGTGCTCCTGAAGCGCAGCGCCGGCGCGATCACGGCGCTCTTGTCCGAGGTCGCGGCGGCGCTCGCGGCCTTCAAGGGCCCCGTGACGACGTCGTTCGACGCCGAGAACCAGAGCGTCGTGTCGCAGGGCCCGTCGCCCGTGTTGTTCGGCGTGGCCACCGACGCGACGGCCACGGCCGTGTCGCTGACGGCGCTGTCCGGCGGCTACGACCCGACCTACGCGGGCAACATCCTACGGTTCGACCCGCCGTCGAACCAGAACGCCGGGCTCTTCTTCTTCGAGGCGCCGGAGCCGCTGGAGGTCCTGCAGGTCGAGGGCACGGCGACGCTGACCAGCGTCGTGGTCGCCAACGTCGACGACGCCCTCAACGCGATCAGCGGCGAGTCCGCCGACGTCACCGCGTCGGCCGGCAGCTCGCCCATCTACCTCGGCACCAAGCAGGCCCTGCTGGTCTCGCTGGCCGCCGCCGGCACCGTCCGGGTCTGGGTCCGCCGCGCCTCGCGCCGCCAGTAAGCGCCTATCCTGGCGCATGGCGTCCGGCCTCCACGACCGCACGATCGCCGCCCTCTACCACGCCAGCCTCGCGACGCAACCGGCCACGCCGGGCGAGCCCGCGCGCCACTTCAAGTGGATCGCGCGCGCGGCCAAGGCCGTCTACGGCGCGGCCTGCCTGAACTGCGGCTGGGACAAGGACGTGACCGACGTCCACCACATCACGCCGCGGTCCGAGGGCGGCACCGACGCGATCGAGAACCTGGTGGTGCTCTGTCCGAACTGCCACCGCCGCGCCGACAAGGGCGCGTTGACGCGCGAGCGCCTGCGGGAGCTGACGTCAGCAGCGCGCGGCGGCGACGATCAGGGTGCCCCAAACAGCGACGGTGAAGACGGTGTATAGGCCTTGGTCGACGAGGACGCCGTAGCGTCGGAAGAGCCAGCGGACAAGTCGGTCTTCGAGCATGGGTCTCCGAGAAAGTTGCCGAGAGCTGCATGCAGCAGCCGGACCTTGTCTAAGCTAAGACGAAGTCCGGTGATCGACATCCCCGCGTCATGGTAGGCCGTGATCCGCACGACGACGTCGTCACCGTGGGGGTGCCGCCCGACCTCGATCTCATCGCCGTCAGGCGACGGCAGGGCGAGCGTCGGCGCGCCCAGATCGGTGTCGTGCGGAAGCCGTCTCATCCGTCGTCTCGCCGGTCTGCATCGAGCTTCGCGTCGAGGAAGGCCTTGGCTTCGGCCATTGTCGCGAACGGCTTGTCGCTGCCGTCGACGTAGATCTTGCCGAAGGCGACCATGACCCCGGGAACCTGGTAGCACATGAACGGTCTGGCCGGCGCCTCCGCCTTGACCTGCGTGTACGCGCCCATCACCGGCGACGGGCCCGAGGCCGCGGCGCGCAAGGCCTTCGTGGCCTCGTGATAGGTGTTCATCCGCGACGGATCGTAGATGTACGACGTTTCGATGTCGACCATTGCGCGATCCCACGCGTCGACCTTCGCCTGCAACGCCGCGAGCCGTTCGTCCGCGGTCGGCACCACGATCCCCGGCCCGCGCTGCTCCACGGGACTCGCCGCGCACGGCCCTGTGTGCCCGCTTCCGCGTGAACACGCCCAGCCGGGCGGCGGCAACGTGCACGGCGTCGTCGCACCGGCAAGGTAGTTCCCCTTCGCGGGAATCACGTTGCGCACACCGCCGCGCGGATCCGCGACATCGCCGGCCACGCGCGGGATCACGTGGATGTGCGCGTGCATGACCGTCTGGCCGGCAGCGGTGCCGGCGTTCCAGCCGACGTTGTACCCGTCAGGTGCTGCCAACCCGGCGTTGCGGTACTCGTTCTGGATGCGGCCGACGATCCGTGGGAGCAGGCCGTGCCACTTCCGCGCTTCGAGGGTGTTGAAGTCGAACGGGTCGGCGACGTGGCGGCGCGGGAGGATCAGCGCGTGGCCGAGCGCGACCTCGAACTTCGACCAGATCACGACGAACTCGTCGGTCTCGATGAAGACGCGGTCGGGCTCGGGCGAGCAGAAGACACATCCTGCGCGCGTCGCCGTCTCGGGCGGTGGTGGATCGGTTCGCTGCAGGGTGCGCCGCCCGGCGCGCGTCGTCTCGACCTTCACCCAGACCGTATTCGGGGCGAACGCGCTTTCCTCGTCCTCCGCCGCGAGATACACGCCGCCGTCTTCGAGCCGATCCCCGAAGGGGGACACCAGCTCGTCGTCCCACGGCATCGTCAAGACCGTCCCGCGTTGCAGCGCGAGGACGTCGCCGGGCGACAATCGGATGCAGCGAATCGCCGTCACGTCGGCCTCCAGTTCGTCTCGACGAACGTCGCGAACGCCGCCAGCCGCGAGTCGTCGTAGTACGGGTCGAGCGTCGACCCGATGATCCGCAGCGCCAGCGGCTGGTTTACAGTGTGCAAGGCGTTGAACGCCGCCTGCCCGTGGCGCAGCGCCGGCTCTGCCAACCGCAGCGCGGCCACGGCCCGCCAGTACCCCGCGACGTCGGTCTCGACGTCGGTCACGGGCGGTCCCGCATGCGCGCGACGTCGGCGCGGAAGAGCAGCACGCCGGACAGCATGCCGGTGAGAAACGCAAACGCCAGGATCCCGAGCATCGACAACATTCAGTCCTCCACGCGCTCGATCTTGACGAGCTCGACGTCGTCGCCGGACAGCCACACCCCGAGCGACGCGAGCCGCGCCGCCTCACGGCTGTCGTGGGTCTTGCGGTCGCGAAACCAGGTGCCGCTGGACAACGCGTTGCTGGTATAGAACGCCTCACCCTCGCGCGTCACCGCGACGAGCACCTTCTTGCCGCCGACGAGCGTGACCGCCCACGACTCGACGTAACGTTCGGACGGCAGACGCACGACGTTGTCGCGCTGGCGCGCCGTGAGCTTCACGCGAACCTCTGCTTGTACTGCGCGAGGAAGCGCGCGCGGCGGTTGCGGTCCTTGATCTGGTCGAAGAAGAGCTTGCCGCCGAGGTGCTCGAACTCGTGCTGGAAGGCCCGCGCCGCCAGGCCGTCGACGTTCGTGTAGCCGACGCCCACGAGCGCCCCGTCGACGCCGAGCGGCGACCAGAACATGACGTCGATCGCCGCCGGCCGCTCCAGCGTCAGGGTCGCGCCGGGCATCGACAGGCAGCCCTCGGCGATGCTCGCCATGGCCTCGCTGCGCTTCGTGATCTTGGGGTTGATCACCGCGAGCGCCGGCTGTTGTGTCGGATCGTCCGCGACGAGCGAGATCGAGGCCGCGATCACGAAGACGCGCTTCGACACGCCGATCTGTGGCGCGGCCAGGCCCAGGCCGGCCTGGGCCGACATCGTGTCGCGGAGGTCCGCGATCAGCGCCGGCAGCTCCGGGTCGTTGAGATCGACGGGCGCGGCGATCTGGCGGAGGATCGGGTCGGTGTGCGGAAGGACCTTGCGTACAGCCATGGGCAGACCCTACACGATCCACCCGAAAAGGTCAAAGCCTCAGACGGTGATGCGCGCGACGTCGGGGCCGAAGGCGGCTTCCTTCTCCAGCACGATCACGTAGTCGTACCCGACTTCGAGGAAGAGCGGCGCCTGCCAACGCCCATCGTCGTCGGTCTGCGTGACCGAGACGGCCAGGTCGCGACGCCCGCGGTCCCAGTCCGGCTGCTTGTAGGCGTGGACGGTCGCCTGCGGCACGCCCGCCCCGCTCGGCGCGACGTAGCGCAGGGCGTCGACGCCGCCGTAGTTGTGGTCGACGGGCACGCGGGTGTCGAGGTCGGCGGCCTTCGAACCGTCGGAGCGGAAGAGCCCGGAGTTGGTCACCACGACGCCGCGGTCGGTCAGCCCGAGCACCTGGTAGACGCTGGTCAGCTCACCGCCGAGGTCGTCGTAGACCGGCCTGGCGACGCCCGCCGCGGCCGGCACGACGGCGATCGTCGCCTGGGTACCCGCCGGCGTCGCGGACCGCCGGATCTCGTACTGGACGACCGCGGGGTCGGTCGCCGCGGTCCACGTGATGCGCACGCCGTTGGCCATGCGCCAAGTCTAGTTCTCGCGGCGGTCCGGGTCGTGGCAGGTCGGCGCCTGGTTCTTGACCACGGCGCGCAGCCGCTCGGGCAGCTGCGCCAGCAGCACGTCGTAGTGCTCCAGGGCGCGCAGGTCGTGGCGCAGCTCGAAGACGGCGGCGAGGTCGAGCGGCTCGCGGGCGAGCAGCGCCGTCAGCGCCGACCGCACGCCGTACGTCAGGTAGGCCGCCGCGGCGCGCTCGTTGTCGAGCGTCTGCGCCGTGGCCTCCAGCTGCGCCGCCAGGACGGGGTACGGCGGGGCGGTGACGCGCGGCGGCGGTTCCCCGCCCTGGCCCAACCAGCTGTCGGCGCGGAGCAGCGCCGGCGGTTCGGCGCGGACCCGCGTGGCGCCCGCCAGCCGCGTGTCGATCGCGAGCAGCATGGCGACCGCGCCCGCGAAGGTCCAGTCGTACGTGAGCTTCTGGTTGTAGTCTGTGTCGAGCTCCGGCGACACGACCGACCACATGCCGCCGCGACAGCGCGCGTTGAACGCGTGTTCGACGTCTGCGGCGTCGGTGACGAACAGCTTGCCCTCGAACGGCCCGGTGAGTTGCTGGTTCATGCGTACGACCCTACCACCGAGACCGGCGGAGGCCAAAAGAAAAGCTTTACACGGTAAAGCCCGGCCTTGACAGAGATCAGTGACGGCGCGTAGGCTTCACGTCCATGGCAGTTGCAATGGCGCTTTCGGACGAACCTGACCCGCCTACGCCGCCGTTCGCGTTGTGTAAGAAGTGCAAGAAGCACCCAGCCACCACCGGATTCGTGACGTGCGAAACGTGTCGCGAGCTACAGCGCCGATACACACGCAAGTCGGTACATCGAAAACGCGCAAACGATAAGTGCGTTCGGTGCGGCCTGGACAACGACACGCGCGGAACGAACTGCGCCGCGTGCTGTGCCAAGATTAACGACAAGAGCGCCGAGATGCGGGCCGTCAAACGCGAGCAAGGCCTCTGCGTACAGTCAGGCTGCGACCGTGAGAAGCTGACCCACAGCTCGTACTGTTTCCGGCACTGGGCAGGTTCGGCGGTGAAGTACGATTACGCGCTCATCGAACAACTCCGGGTGTCCTGGAACGAGCAACGCGGACGCTGCGCGATCACCAATCGGCCGTTACAGCCCGGCGTCAACGCCAGCCTCGACCACATCGTTCCGAAGTCGCGCGGAGGCGCAGACGACTTGGACAATCTACGCTGGACGACGCTCACCGCCAACCGCGCGCGCGGTGATCTGACCGACCAAGAGCTCTTCGACTTCCTCCACGACGCGTATCACCACATGCACGCGAAAGGCTTCCGCCGCACATGAACAACACCGGCCTCTTCATCCCCGACGACGTCAACACGCACATCGACGCGCACGGGCGCCTCTTCTTCTGGAAGGCCCGCGTCGAGGATCCGAACTACACGAAGCGCTTCCTGCGCGCCGACCCCGCATTCTACCTCTGGGCCTCCGAGACCTCGCGCCTCGGGATGACGAAGGACGAGATGATCGCGTACTGGTCGGACCCGAAGAGCCAGTGCGTCGGCGTGCCGGCGTTCGGCGAGGCGCGGACGTACCCGTGAACGAGGACCGCGACGTCGAGATCTTGCGGCCGACGGCCCTGCGCGACGATCTCGAATGCACGAACCTCCGCGTCGCGTCGACGCTGTACACCAACGGCCGTCGCATCTACGTGCGCGATACGCTGACCATCGTCCGCGGAGGCAAGGCCCTCGGCGGACCGTGCGGCTTCTTCCGGCGTCTCTGGGAGCGCCTGCGCTACGCCTGGCGCTCGCTCTGGAACGAGAACTATCTCGGCTGAGGTTTACACTGTTCGAGGCCAAAAGAAAGGCGCGCTCCGGGAGCACCCCGGCCGCGCCTTTGCTTCGAGCTTAGGCCGCGTACCGCTTCAGCTCTTCCCGCAAACGCGCCTCGCGCGCCACCAGTGCAGCGTAGTCCGCCTCCAGGCGCACGTGCGCCTGTAACACCGGCGACGGCAGCGAGCCCGGGTTGATGTCGAGGCGGGCCTCGATCTCGCGCCGTCGGCGTTCCACCTCGATCTGCTCGGCCGTCAGCTGCTCCAGGACCTTGTCGTTGCTCATGGGGTACCTCCTGAGCCCTGCGCGGGCTCTACCGCCTTGTACCCTGCGGCGGCGGGGATCTTCGGGCCAAAAGAAAAGGCGTCACTGCGTTGCCGCAGTGACGCCCGTCCTTTCCGCCGTTGTAACCCGGAGGTGGCGGTGACCTCACGAGGAGGAACACCCGATGGCGATGGGAATACCGATCCCAGACGTAGGCTACCCCCGCGCCGGTCCGGCGTCAACTACTCACTCACACCACTTGACCATCACGGGCTTCCAGGCCTCCTGGAACTCCCGCGTGAAGCCCGCGATCGCCCCGGTCGGCACGTCGACCTCGATGGCTCCGGCCAGGCGATAGACGCGGTAGCCGAGGACGCCGAGGCGCTTCAGCAGGGCGGCGTCGGGGCGCCGGATGGCGAAGCGCGTGACGGGCACGGCCCCGCTCACGGCGTCACCGGTCGCAGGGCGCGACGCGCGTGCCGGTGGCGCCGCGCACCCCGGGCTTCGAGGTCGTCGTCGGCGTCCCAGGCCTGGGACAGGAAGGCGAAGGCCGAGGGAACCGCGGTGCCGTCGGTGTGCCGGCAGGAGACGTGCGGCGCGTTGGCGTCGTAGCAGGCGTAGCAGGTCGACGACTCCGGGCGATCGAGCTCGCCGCCGCAGTACGCACACCGGCCGTCGGATGCGAACGGTTCCGCCCCGTTCGTGAGCGCGAGAGAAGAGCCCCTCTCGTCGGGCGATAGGTCGGGCATCACTTCTTATACCTGAAACCGATCGAAGCCAAAACAAGGGCGTTGCACCCCTGCGCGTACACCACGGGTGGCCCCGTGGTGTACGCTGTTGTCGACGAACGCCTCGATCAACCCGGCTGGGTTGCGAGGTCGAGCCGGATGGCGTGGAGCTTCTGCTCCGCGCTTTCCGCGCCCATCGTCGCGAAGAGATCGTCGAGATCACCGCCCACAACGGCAGTGTACTCGGCGACCGCCTCGCGCAGACGCGCGCGGATCCGGTCCTCGTTCGTCGCCACGCTACGCTCGGCGTAGCAGAACGACTTGCGATTGGCCATTCGACATTCCTCCTTTCTGATAGGCAGCGGCCACACTTCCCATCAAGTACTTATACCGGGCGGAGGACGTCGTTTCGGGATTCCGGCCTAGTTGCGCCGCTTCTCCTGCCAGAGCAGGAGCTCGACGAAGGTCTTGCCGGTGTGGGCCTTGGCCTTGGCGTCCATCGCCGCCAGGCAGGTGTCGCACAGCACGAACACGTCGCCGAGCGAGACGATGGTGTGCGTCGGTTCGCCGGTGCAGGCCGGCACCACGGTCTGGCAGCGCCTGTTTTCGGCGTCAGCCATCGGCGATCTGGGCCTCGGTGTCGGCCCAGTCCTCGTGGCCGTTGGCGCGGGCCCACGCGATCTGCTCCGGCGTCGGCCAGCCGCCGTACGGGCCGGTCGGTCCGTAGCTGCCGATGCGCAGGTGCGTCGTCTCGATCGCGTGCACCTCGCGCTTGAAGATGTACGTGCAGATGGCGTCGTGCGCGTGGTAGGCGCAACCGGTGAACGTGCCGTCCGGCGCGACCCACCCGTACGAACTGGTCGGGTCGACCAGCGACGTGTTGGTCCAGTCGAGGCGGCGCCACGGGTCCTGCAGGAACGCGTCCAGGACCGAGGGGTCCTCGTCCAGCATGTCGACCGCGTCGAGGACTTCCTGCCGCTCCGGGTCGAAGTCCTGGTAGCCGCCGTTGCGGTTATAGAGGCGGCCCCCTTCGGCCGCGTAGTCCGCCCAGAACTTCAGGCCGGTGTGCTTGTCCTTGATCAACCGGAAGTGAAGCACGCCGTCCAGCAGACCGACGAGGTGTTCGCGCAGCGACTCGGCGTCGACAACGTCCTCGTGGTGCATCGCCAGCACCTTGACGCCGTAGTGGGCGTCGTCGCGGACGCGGTCGTAGGCCTCGCCGGCGTCGAGCCGGTCGATCAGCGCTTGGACGTCTTTTGGACCAGCCATGCCGACTCTCCTTCGTCGCCGCAGGCCTCGCGGACCCGCACCGCCCGCCGGGCGAGCGGGCCGAGGTCGCCGCGCAGGTTCTTGGCGAAGCCGACGTATACCACGCCCCAGGCTCCGCACGCCAGGGCCCGCCGCGCCGCGCGCTCGGCGAAGTCCCCGTGGCACGGCCGCGCGATCACGGCGCAGCTGTCCGGGGCGTAGGTGTACGTGCCGGCGTCGGCGAGTTGTACACCGTAAACCGGCCGCTGGTGGACGGCCAGGTCGAGGGCAACGACGCGCTGGCCGCGACGCTTCAGGGCCGCCGCGAGCTGCCCGGCCCCGGCGCCGACGTCGTAGTAGTCGACCGGCGGGAAGCCGACCAGCCCGTCGAGGAACGCCGGCGTGGGCTCGAAGAAGCGCACCACGCCGCCGGGCAGCCGGCCGATCGTGTCGGCGATCAGCGCGGCCATCGGGTCGTAGGTCACACGTCCTCCGCGAGGAAGGCGTCGAGCACCTTCTCGGCGGCGAGGTACGCCTCGTAGGCCGCCGCGCGCCGCGTGATCAGCGTGAGCATCCGGTCGCCTTCGTACGCCCCGGAACCCGCCGCCACCGCGTTGACGTAGGTATCGAACGCGGTGTAGGCGTCGTCCCAGGCGCGCCGCGTCTCGTGGTACGCCGCGCGCAGCTCCTTCTCGCGCGTCACGCGCGACGCCTTGAGCGCCCGGCGGCCGTCGAAGCCGCGCTTGAGCGCGGCGATGATCGCGTCGTCCTTCTCTTCAGAACGCACCGCGACGCCGAAGAAGAGGATCTCGATGCGCGGGAACGGGTCGCCGCCGCCGACGATGCCGCGGTCGAGGTCGGCGCCGGCCTCGTCGAGCGAGCCAGCGGTGGTCTCGACCACTTCGGTCGAGGTCTCGTCGTTGGGGTCGTGCCAGATCTTGGCCTTGATGACGTAGAGCTTGTCGGGGGTGTTCTCGTTCATGGGTTCAGCGTCTCCAGTGTCTCGCGCAGCAGCTGCTCGACCTGGTTCGGTGTGAGCAACCGGTTGGCCGTGATCTCGATCTTCACCTCGTCGATGCCGACGCTGCGGCCCGTATGCGGGAACGCGAAGAAGAACACCTCGTGCTGCTGATCACCGTCGGTGTCGAAGTGGAAGCCGTGCGCGAGGTCGTAGTCCCAGTGATAGCCGGACGCCGCGACGCGGCTGGTGTGTCGTTCGAGCGGCTTGTCGGCCAGCTTGGCGCAGAGCTTACCCAACTTGGTCGAGATGCTCGTCGCCAGCTCCTGCAACGCGGGCTTCTCGTTTCGCGGCACGGGGCGCGGCACGCACAGCCGTGCCGACGCGTTGCGGACGATGCCGAGAGACACCGAGACCTTCAGGTCGTTGGGGCTCATCATCGGTAGACCTTTCCTTTGGGTGTCACGGCTTTCACCGCGGCACGAAAGCGCCAGACGCCAACAAGCCAGCGGATCCCGCGCACGACGAACCGCGGCGCGAGGACGAGGCCGGCGTAGACCGGCAGGCACAGCCAGGTGAGCGGCCACGCCCAGGCGAAGATCTTCGAGTCGGCGGCGTCCCACCTGAAGACGCGCACGAAGATCCAGCGCGACAGCTCGGCGGTGCAGCCGTAGGCGAACAGGCAGCCCATGACGAGGGCGACGATCTTGAGAACGAGCGAGACCATGCGGACCTCCTATAGAAAAAACAACGGTTTAGCTGTTTCAGCTTTACAGCGCGGCCTGTCAAAGAGAGGTGGTGGGCGCGGCTACCGTCGCCTCGCGCGCAACGGCACGCGCTACCACCGCCGCCAGCCAATCACGAAAGGCTGTCGCTGACTTTGTGCCCTTTGCGCGATTACAGAACTCACAACACGCAACGCAATTACCGACCACGTAGCCTTGTTTATTGTCTACGCGGTCTAGCCCGTTGACAGGCTTCTTTGTTCCGTATTGATATCTAACGGTGGGCGGCGCTCCACAATAAGAACAAGTGTTTGAGGCTATCGCGTCAAACTCTTCGCGTGTAAGGTCGAAGGCGTATCCGCGTTGTTTAGCGCCGTGGCGGTACGCGGTAAACATGGAGCGCCCATCGAAGTGACTCGTGCACCCGCAGCTTCGCAATGATCGCGCAGCGGGCACCCGCTTTTCCAATACACGCCCGCAGTCGCACTTAAAAGTGCCCCACGGGGCGTAGCCTCCGTCTACGTGTCGAAGGCTAAGAAGCACCAGCTTTCCGTATCGACGACCCGGCACGTGCGTCGAACGTGCGTGTTTGAATTCTTCTTTGAAGCAGCCGCAACTAACGGACGCGCGCGACTTCAATGTAGACAGTATGACATCTCTTACCGTGCCGCATTGACATTCCGCGGTCACGTAACGAACAAGAAAGTTGCCTTTAGTCGTACGGCGGCTAGGCAATTCTTTCGTTACACACCAGCGCCCGTACCTCCGCCCGACCTCCGTCGTTCGACGCGCGATTGCCTTTTCCGCGGCTATACAGCCACAACTGGCAGACCTGCCGCACAGTAACGTGCGGAATATTACGTCGCGAATAGTACCACACGTACACCGGCAGCGCACGATACGGTTCTCGTTACGCACGCCGACATATTCCAGCACCGTCCATCGACCGTATTGCACGCCGGGAGTAATAGTAACGCGCGACATCTTATATCCTTTGTTCGATGAACGGCGATAGGCGCTTCAGCGCCTCGCGGCGCTCGTCGGGTTCGAGGCCGTAGCGCAGCGCCAGCGCCACGTCGAGGTGCGCCACGCGGGCCGACCGGCCGTTGTCGGCCAGCCACGCGCGCAGCCCGGGGCCGAGCGACCAGCCGTAGCGCTGGCAGAGCGCGGCCGTCTTGGCGACGATCGCGGTGGGGAAGATGCGCGACGGGTTGACGACGTCGAGCACGCCGGACGCCAGCGTCGCGGCCAGGCCGCCGTCGTGCAGCACGCCGTCGTCGAGCGTGACGAGGGCCGCGTCGGCGCTGAGCGTCGGCGTCAGCGGCCACCGCGCGAACGTGGCCGGCCCGGCCACCTCGCCCTTGGCGAAGGCGTGGGTGCCGCTCAGCGGCCAGACGTCGACGCCCACGCCGCCGACGTGTACAGTGTAACCTCCGAAGCGCGTCGTCTCGACGGGGTAGGCCTGCAGCAGCCGCGGCAGCTGCCAGTCGGGCACGTCGACCATGAAGTCGAGGTCGCGCGGCGCCCGCCCCGTCGCCCAGTCCCGCACCGCGCCGCCCACCACGGCGACACGGCCCGCGCCTTCGAGGACCTTGAGCAAGGCATGCAGGTCCTCGTTCTCGATCCGCGCCACGTCGACCCGGTAACGGACGGCTGCTCCGGTGATCATCTTAGCCGTATCTTGCAATGACATAACGCCGGAGCGCAAGCCAATCCTCGTCGTCGAGGTCGACGCCGGCGTCGGTGCCCGGCGGCAGCGGCGTGACGTAGGCCGCGACGTAGCACACATCACCGCCGCCGGTGAAGCTGACCGCCGGCGCCAGGCCCAGACCGCCCAGCGCGCCCAGCGTCTCGACGTCCTCGGCCGTGAGGTCGCAGTCGTCGATCAGCGCGTCGAACTGCTTCTGGGTGAGCGTGCCGACGTACTTGCGATGCTTCTCGCCGTCGAGATCGGCGCACTCGTCACCCTCCGTGCACTTGAGCTTGGCGAGGACGCTGCGCCGCGGCTGGGAGCAGACGATGGAGCAGTCCGGTGCGGCGTTGCAGTCGAGGATCAGCTCGTAGCGCAGGCCCTTGAGCTCGACCTCGTTGCCCGCTTCGTCGAAGTAGGCCTTGGCGTGGGGGTTCCACGTCAGGCCGTCGAATAGACCCATCGGCTACTCGTGCCTCGGTGGGACCTGCGGCACGTCGATCGGATGAAACGTGTCGAAGAGTTCATCGAAGAAGGCCTCCTTCCGGGTCCCGTCTTCGATCTCGACGACGTAGCGGTCCTCGCACGCCGGATCTCGAACGTAGCCGACGATCTTGAACGTATTCCCGTGCCCAGCCTCGCCGCCGAAGTGCGTGTTCATGAGCCGCGAGCGCAGCGGAAACATCTTGGTGTTGGCGTCAACCTTCATCAGTCGTGTTCCTCCATGTAGTGGTCGTGCGCCTCGGTCAGCAGGTCCTCGAATTCGAGGCCCTTGCCGTGCGCCCAGTGCATCAGGTCCGCGAGCAGGTCGACGAGGATCACGTCGGCGTAGTTCGGCGCCAACGGCTCCGGCGACGCGTTCGTCTTGACGAAGTACTCGGCCAGGGCGTGGGCCGCGCAGTCCGCGTTGGCGTGCGGCGCCGGGCCGTCGACGGCCATGTCCCAGCCACGGGGCAGTGGCGCGGGGTACGTCGAGAGGACGGCGTAGGCCTGGCGGACGCGCTGCGAACGCTTAGCGGACTTGTTTGCGCGCTTCTTCATGTTGAGCCTTTTCGTCTTTCCACTGCCGGCCGGCTGCGCAGTTCTTGGGGCACGGGACATGTAAAACACGCCCGACCTTGTGTTTACGTCCTGGGTGTTCGAACTCGGACGTATACCCCTGGTCGCCGCACTTGGCACAGAGCGGCTTGCGGGCCTTGTGTGACGCGCCCATCTACGTTACCAGCCAGAGGATGTGCGTCGCCCCAGGCGGGGCATCAGTCTCGGAGAAACGTTTCATGTCTACTTCCGGTGACGTCCAATATCCATCCACCGTGGCAAAGTAGCCGACCCCGCCGGGGGACAGACGTCCGGCGGCGTGTTCGCGTTGGAGCTGCTGAATCGTCCACAGCCCGCCCATGTTCGGGAGCGGCGAGTGGAACCGAGGCACGTCTCGCGTCGTCATGGCTCCACCTTATTCACAACGATCGGTTGGACCTTGCGGATCTCTGCATAGAAGCTGCTGACCGACCGGTTGAGATCGGCCAGCACATCCTCAGCCTCATGGACGTAGCCGCACTCGGGGAACGGCACGTCCTTCACCATCATGACGAACCCGTGGTTCGTCTTGTAGCAATGGCCGCTGTCGAACGCCACGTGGAGCTGCGGCCCTTCGTTGGGCACGTGCGCCAGCGAGACCCGCGTGATGTGCGGGTCGGCCTTCACGAGATCCTTCAGGAAGGCCTGCAGCTCGGCGATCCAGTCGGTCGTCAGGACACACTCTTCGAGCGCGTCCCGGGCGGCGAAGTAGTCGGCGAATGCCTGTGACTTCACGTCACGCCTCGATTCCGTTTTCGTCGACGGCCACGGCGACGTTCTCTTCGAACGGCGTCGGCGCGACGAGCGCGTCAACGGCGACGACCGTTTCGTCCGGAGACCCTTCGTAGTCCCAGTCGTCGGCGTGCTCCCAAACGTCTTCGCTGTCTGCGAACATCTCGGCAGCCGCCATGTTCGGGGCCTCTACAAAGACGTCACACGTCTCGACACACCCGCGACGCAGTTGAACTTTGAAGTACGGCATCACGTACCCTCCCATAGCCGTTGTTGATCAATCCGTTCGGCGATGCGCCGGTCGAACCCGACGCACGCCTCGTCGCGCTCGCGCAGCGCCTCCTGCACGCGGCTCTGGAGGACGTGGCCGAGGCGCATCTTCAGGATGCCCAAGGCCTCGCTCACCGTCATCCCGACCGCGAGGACCGGCAGCTCGTCGACCACGGCGCTGGCCGTGATCTCCGCCGTCCGCGCGTCCAGTTCCAGCTTGACGACGCGGTGCGCCCCGACGGCCTTCGACAGCCGCCGGCTGATCGCCCGGGCGTATTCGACGTCGGTCATCGCGTCTCCAGGTGAAACGCCAGAAAGTCGTCGAGCCGCATCGGCGCGGGCGCCGTGCCCAGCCGCTCGACCGACGCGCAGAACGCCTTGGCCCGGATGGCCGCCGGCGTGTCCTCGCGGTGGTGGCCGGAGTGCAGGTGGCCGTGCAGCAGCACGTCGGCCTCGCGCGCCTCGGTCTCGGTGAACTCGTGCGGGTCGTGGCGGCAGACGATCCGGCCGTAGCGCGGGTGCTCGAACGCCAGCACGGCGTGCACCGCGAGCGGGCCGAGGTGCGCCCAGTGCTTGTGCCCGGGCGTCGGGTCGTGGTTGCCCCGGACGAGCGTGATCTCGCCGGTCAGCTGCGCGCGGTAGCCGGGCCACGCGGCCTTCGGCCCGAGCATGAAGTCGCCCAGGTGCAGGACGCGGTCGCCGGGCTTTACAGTGTCACGCCAGGCCGCGATCATGGTCGCCGACATGGCCGGCGCGTCGGCGCCCCAGGCCAGGCGCATCGGCTCGTACTCCAGAATTCGGACGTGGCCGAAGTGAGTGTCCGAAATTAGCCAAGAGAATTGCACAGTTACCAACCTTTCTCGGTGAGGTGTCGGTGAATCTTACGAACCCACGCCCTAAAAGCATCGAGGCCCATAGACAGTTTCGCGCGGTTGCAAGCAGTACACGCGGTAACTACATTCCCGCTTATATAGCCCTTATCGCTGTCAACACGGTCAATACCGTTATACACCAGCGTCTTAAAACGCGGCGTTGGTGCTGTATTACGGGTAGCGTAATGAACGATCGCGGTGTGCTCTTCAGGGCGCGCTCCGCAGTAGTAACAGTCACTACCCAGCAAGCGGGTGAACTCGTCGCTCGTGAGCGCCCAACTGACACCACGCACGGCGGCGTTTCGCCGGTAATATGACAGCACCTTTCCGTGCGTCGGGTGATTCTTAGTAGCCAAGCCTGCCCGTGCTCGTTCGATTCGAGCGCACCCGCAGCTAACAACTTTTCGGTGTTGAAGCTGCCAGCTCGGAGTAACGATGGTGTTACCGCAGTCGCACGAACACTTCCACCACCAGCCAGTCTTTCCTTCACGTCGAACACGCTCTTTCGCGGTTAAGCGCCCGTATCGTACTCCTTTAATGTCGACTTGTTT
>JBGATO010000063.1:0-20121 GCA_044229145.1 Candidatus Eiseniibacteriota bacterium
GGAGGAAATCGCCGCGGTGGTGGCGTTCCTCGCGTCGCCCGACGCGGGATGGATCACCGGGCAGAGCATCGTCGCCGACGGCGGCTGGTCTCTGACCTAGCCGCGCGCACTCAGCGCAGCCACACCACGCGCGCGGTCGCCCGCACGCGATCGTCCGCGCGCAATCGCAGCCAGTAGACGCCCGGCGCCAGTGCACGGCCCGCCGCATCGCGGACGCTCCACGCCACCTCGCCCTCGCGCGCGCCTCCAACCTCGCCGAGCGCCGTGGTCGCGATCCGCCGCCCGCCGGCGGAGAACACGTCGACCTGCACCACACGCGGTGGCTCCGGCACGCTCCAGCGCACGTGCAACATACCGCCCGCCGCGGACGCGCGCAGGCGCGCCTCCGGCGGGGTGAACGCCGCCTGCGTCGACCGCCCGCCGCCCGCCACCGCGAACGTCGTGTCGAACGGCCCTTCGACGATCACCGGTTCGTCGGTCACCGTCAGGCTGGCATATCCTTGGACGAACGGAATGAACTCCGTCACGGCCTCATCCGCGGTCAGGCCAGCCGCCACGACTGGATGTGTCACCCGCAACGTGGTGGAGAACGCACCCGGCGTCCACCCGTGCATGCGATAGGTCACCGTCCGCGTTCCCGTCCCCGCCCACACGATGTCGACCGGCCCGTGTGTGGTGGCGAAGCGCATGCGATACAACGAATCGGGTGCGAATCCCGAGATGCGCGGACTGAGATCGCGCGCCGAGGTGAAATCGGCGATGTGCTGCGTGAGCACGCGGAAGCTCTCGTACGACGGCTTGGTGCACGCCGAGCCGTCGCAGAAGAGGCCGTACGAGGTCAGCGGAATGTTGTCGTAGCCGGGCGCATCGTCCCAATTGCCTGACGTCGGCTGCAAATAGGGGAACGTGTAGCGTTCCGCGCCGTTGGCCAGCGCCTCGGCGAACAGCTCGAACACCATGTAGGCATTGAGCGTGTCGGTATAGCCTTGATCGCGCGACACGTACGGCCCGCCGCCCTCGAAGCACCACACCGGCGCCGGCTGCGCCATGAGGCTGCGCACCCACGCGAGCTTGCCTTGCAGCACGTTCGTCGTCTCGTACGAGTGCAGGTCGACGACGTCGTAGTCGCACTGTGCGAGCAGCGTGGCGGTGCGGGCGACGAACGCGGCCAGGCTGTCCTCGCGGATCCACAAGAACGACGGCGGCGCCTGCTTCACGAAGCCCGCGTACCACGCCGCGTTCCACGCCTGATCGCTCGAGATCCCCATGAGCACCACTTGCGCTTGCGGATCGGCGTCCCGGATCACCGCGGCAGTCTGGTTGAAGTGCGCGACGTAGTTGGCGTCGGTGTCCACCCAGAACGTGCCTTCTTCCTCGATGTGCCAGGTGTGCACAGGACACGGCAGGCCCGGCATGTCGTCGATGCCGTCGCCGTCGTAGCGTTCGACGACGGTGCGGACGATGCTGTCCCATTGCGCTTGGTCTGCCGGCTTGCGCGACAGATAGCGGTTTCCGGCGCTGAGCGAATCGGCGGCGATCAAGTTGAACACCATTTGCGTGCCCGCCGCGCAGGTCGACGAATCCGTGAGATCGGCATCCACCTGCCAGTCGTAGACGTCGAGCAGCGGCCGGATGTCGCGATATGTCCACGACGCGCCGAGGTAATTCATGCGCAGCGCCGCCAGCGAGATCGTCTGATTGCGGAAGGTGCCGAAGAAATGCTCGGGCAGTTGCCGCAGCACGGTGATGGTGAACACCTCGCTCGCCCACGCGCCCCACGGATCGGTGAGGCGGATCTCGACGCTGTTGTAGGTGCCCGCTTGCCCGTACGCCGGGCGCCACGTGAGGACACCGGTGACCGGATCCACGGCGGCGCCGGCCGGCAAGTTCGCGCCGGACCACGTCACCGTCTGCGTCGAATCGGGATCGTGGCCGGACGGCACCACGGTGAGCAGCGTGTTCTCCGCCACCGTCTGCTTGTCGAGCGGATCGAGCAACGGCGTCGCATTCGAGTCGATGACGGTCACGCTGAACAGCGTGAAGTTCTCGGCGCCGTAGGGGTCGCGCGCATACACGCGAATCGAGTCGTAGTCATTGCCGGCTTCGGTGAACTGGATGGTCCACGCGAAGGCCCCGGTGAGCGAGTCGAGTGTCGCAAGCGGCGGCATCTTCTTGCCGGTCCACTTGAGGCTGTCGCCGTCGGGGTCGCTGCCCGACGCGGTGAACGACAGCGTGCTCCCCTCGTGCAAGGTGAAGTCGGGGATATGGCTCACGCTGGGCGCCCGGTTCACCGCGCGCACCGTGATGTTGAAGACGCTGCTGGCGGCGCCGCCCTTCGCATCGGTCGCCTTGAGCGCGATGTTGCTGTACGTGCCGATCTGTCCGACGCTCGGCGTCCACGAGAACACGCCGGTGATGGCGTTGACGCTCGCGCCGGACGGCAGGCGCTGCCCGCTCCAGACCACTGTGTCGCCGTCCGGGTCGCTCACCGTCGCCGAGAGCCGCAGCTGATAGCCGGGCATCACCGAGCGGTTGGCGATCGGCCCCACTACCGGCAGCCGGTTCACATCGTTGACGACGACCTTGAACGTCGCCGTCACCACGCCTCCCTGCCCGTCGCTGCACACCAGGCCGACGCCGTTGTACGTGCCCGCCCGTGTGTAGTCCGGTGCCCAATTCCACGCACCGGTGTTCTGGTCCACGGTGCCGCCCGGCAACGTGGTATCGCCCCACCAGTGGAGCACATCGCCGTCCGGATCCGACGCGCTCGGTGTCACCACCAGCGCCGCCGCCTCATTCACCGTCTGCGTCGGGATGGTGGCGACGGTCGGCGGCCGGTTCACGTTGATCACGCCGATCGACAGGCTCACCGCGGCCTCGCCGCCGTGCCCGTCGGCGGCGGTGAGCACGATGCCGTTGTAGAGGCCGGACTGCGTGAAGCCGGGTGTCCAGGTCAGCGCGCCGCTGCCGGCGTTGACGCTCGCGCCGCTCGGCAGGCCGCTGCCGGTCCACGTCAACACGTCGCCGTCGGGGTCCGAGGCAACCGGCGCGACGAGGAGCGTCTGGTTCTCGCTCACTTGCTGCGGCGGGATCGGCTGGATCGCCGGCGGTTGATTGGCGTGCGCGGTGGCCGCAGCCGCGAGAACGCCGCACGCCGACCAGGCGCGCATGCGATGCAAGGCGGCGGAAATGTCCCGGCAGAAGGACATGCGGCGTGGAGTCTCCGGCACGGCGGGAATCGCGGGGCGTCGCGCGCGTGCGCGGACGTCGGGGAGTGGCGAGGGGCACGCCGCCGGCAGACGGCGCACGCGTCAACCGTAGCAACTCAGGGGCGCAGGCGTCCAGTTCCTTGGCCGCGCCGCGACATCGCCGCCCGCGCCACGGCCCGGTCCGCGCGAGGCGAACCGGGCCGGGACGACGCGTCAAGCGACAGCTACGAGGGCGAGCCGGTCTCGGCCAGCGTCGGCTGCACCAGCGCCGGCGCCTCCGCAGTGTCCTCGCACCAGTCCTCGATGTGACTGCTCACCTTCATCGAGCAGAACTTCGGACCGCACATCGAGCAGAACTCCGCCTTCTTGAAGACATCGTGCGGGAGCGTTTCGTCGTGCATCTCGCGCGCGCGCTCGGGGTCGAGCGACAACGCGAACTGCTGTTCCCAGTCGAACTTGAACCGCGCCCGGCTGAGCTGGTCGTCGCGGTCGCGCGCGCCCTTGCGGCCCCGCGCCACATCGCTGGCGTGCGCGGCGATCTTGTAGGCGATGACACCCTGCCGCACATCCTCGGCGTTCGGCAGGCCGAGGTGTTCCTTCGGCGTCACGTAGCACAGCATCGACGCGCCGGCGTAGCCCGCCATCGTCGCGCCGATCGCGCTCGTGATGTGGTCGTAGCCCGGCGCGATGTCGGTGACCAGCGGACCGAGCACGTAGAACGGCGCCTCGTGGCAAATCTCCTGCTCGAGCTCGACGTTGCGGCGGATCTGATCCATCGGCACGTGGCCAGGCCCTTCGATCATCACCTGGACGTTCTTCTCCCAGGCGCGCAGCGTGAGTTCGCCGAGCGTCCGCAGTTCGGCGAACTGCGCCTCGTCGCTGGAATCGGCGAGACAGCCCGGGCGCAGACCGTCGCCGAGCGAGATCGTCACGTCGTACTTCGCCAGGATGTCCATGATTTCGTCGAAGTGCGTGTAGAGCGGGTTCTGCTGCTTGTGCTTGCTCATCCACGCGGCGAGCAGCGCGCCGCCGCGCGACACGATGCCGGTGACGCGGTTCTTACACAGCGGCAGGTGCTCGCGCAGGATGCCGCAGTGCAGCGTCATGTAGTCGACGCCCTGCTGCGCCTGGTACTCGATCACGCGGAGGAAGTCGTCGATGGTGAAGTCTTCCGCCTTCTTCATCTCCTGCACGACCTGGTAGATGGGCACGGTGCCGATCGGCACAGTGGAGGCGTCGAGGATCGAGTCGCGGATCGCGTTGAGGTTGCCGCCGGTCGACAAGTCCATGACGGTGTCGGCACCGAAGTGGACGGCGGTGTGCAGCTTGGCGACTTCCTCGTCGATCTGCGACGTCACGGCGGAGTTGCCGATGTTGGCGTTGATCTTCACCGTGCAGACGGTGCCGATGCCCATGACGTCGAGCTGCTTGGCGAGGTGGTTGACGTTCGCCGGGATCACCAGGCGGCCGCGCGCGATCTCGGCGCGGATGTGCTCAGGCTCCAGGCCCTCGCGCTCGGCGACGCGGCGCATCTGGTCGGTGATCACCCCTTGGCGCGCCCACGCGAGCTGCGTCATGCCGAGGTGCGGGGCGGAACCGGAGCCGTTCGCGGCGCCGGCGGGGGCAGTGCTGGACATGAGGCTCCTCCTCGGGGATCCGCGCGCGGCGCGGGCCGCGCGGGCAGTGCATCGAGACGGTAGGCGGCGAGTATAGGCACGCCCCCGGCGCCGCGACAAGGCGGTGCCGGGGGCGTGGTCTCTGCGCGGGGGCGGCTAACTCGAGCTCTCGTCGAAGCCGGTTTGCACCCGGTGCGCCTGCTCGAGGAGTTCGTGGTCGGTGGACGGACACAGCAACACGCAGAACGATCCATGCTGGTTCCACGACACGATCGTGTGCCCGCGATAGCGCGCCACGTTGTAGAGCTTGCCGTGGTGCCGCACCGCTTCGCCCCAATCCCCGTGCTCGCACGCCGCGGGCATGACGAAGAACGAGAGCGGCCGTCCGTCCTCGTCGGTGAACGCGAAGTGCGCGGCGTCGGCTTCGCACACGCGGGCCACCCGGCCATGCAGGAAGTCGCCTTCGACTTGCGGTTCCTGCGCGAACCGGGAGTACGCGGCGACGCTGGTGCGCATCGATTCGTTCGCCTCGGCGATCGCCTGCGGCGCCGGCGGGGCCGACCCGCGCTGCGCGAGGTGTTCGGCCACCACGGTGCGCAAGCCGCCCGGCAGCAACAGGCCACTGGAACGCACGAACGCCGCCATCGCCACCAGCATGATCAGGGCGACGGCAAAGGCCGGCGTGCGCAGGAATCGCGGCAGCCACGCCACCGCTCCTCGCGCCGGCGCCGGAATCTCCACGGCCCCGCTGTCCTCGCACGACAACGCGGCGATACGCGACCGCAAGGCCGTCGGCGCCGTGGGGCGCGGCGCCTGCCCGAGACGTCCGTGCACCGCATGCAGGTCGGCTGCCCACGCCGCGCACCCCGCGCAGGTCGCAAGGTGCTGATCGAGCGTCACCTGCTCCAGACGGGTCGCCTCGCCGTCCAGGGCCGCGCTCAGGGCTTCGCGAATGTCGTCACAACGGACCACGCACACTCCTCATTCCGAGGGGACAACCGGCCGGCCGGCGCGTCGCGTTCCGCGCCTCCGGCCCACAGAGGGCCATGACGGCAACCGCCCGGCGGCGCGGAAAGTTCCGCTCAGCCGCGCGCGGCCGCCGCGTACGCCTCGGCCACCAATTCGACCGGATGGACGACGCGCGCCGGCAGACCCGCCTGTCGCACACCGCGCCCGATGTGCAGGAGGCACCCCGGATTCCCCACCGCCACCGCCTCCGGCCCGGCCGCCCGGACATCGGCGATCTTGTTGGCCAGCAAGCGCTCCCCGCGATCGGGCTGGCGAAGATTGTAAACGCCGCCGGAGCCGCAGCACCAGTCCGGGTGCGCCAGCTCGACCATGTCGACGTCCGGCAGCGCGGCGAGGAGCCGCCGCGGCGGCTGCCGCACCCGCTGCGCGTGGGCGAGGTGGCCGGGCTCTTGGTAGACGACGCGTACGCGCCGCCCGGTAGCCGCCGGCGGGCGCGCTTCCACGCGCGGCGCCAGGATTTCCGCGATATCGCGCACCCGGCCCGCGAACGCCGTCGCCCGCGCCGCCCACGCCGGATCGTCCCGGAGCAGGTGCCCGTAGTCCTTCATCGCGGACCCGCAGCCGGCCGAGTTGGTGGCGATGAGGTCGACACCGGTGGCCTCGAAGGCGGCGATGGTGGCGCGGGCCAGCGCCCGTGCCTCGTCCAGGCGGCCGGCGTGCTGATGCAGCGCCCCGCAGCAGACGCCGGTCGCCGGCTCGACCACGCGCAGGCCGACGGCGGCGCAGGCGCTCCGGGTGGCCGCGTGGACGCCCGGCAGGGCAAGGTCCATGGCGCAGGTGCGCAGCAGTCCGATGACCGGCGCGTCGGCGGGTAGCGGCGGCGCCACGCGCAGCGCCGGCGCGACGCCGATCGACTCGGGCAGCATCTCTTCGGCGATCCGCAGCGGACGCGGCAGCACGCGCAACAGCCCGCTCGCCCGCGCCAGACGCCGCAGGCCGCTGCGCACGTAAAGGTGCGTCAGCACGGTGGCCACGCGCAGCCAGCGCGGCCGCGCCAGCACCGCATGCCCGGCGTCGTCGGCCAGCTGCTGCCACCACGGCCTCCGGACGCGGGCACCGATCTCGGCACGCGTCGCCTCGAGCAGGTGGCCGTAGTCGACACCGGCCGGACACACGGTCTCGCAGGCGCGGCAGCCGATGCAGCTGTCGATGTGCCGGACGACGTCGGGGGTGAAGTCGAGGCGGCCTTCCTGCACCGCGCGCATCAGGTAGACGCGACCGCGCGGCGAGTCGCCTTCGTGGCGGGTGTCGCGGTAGGTGGGACAGGCGTTGAGGCACAGTCCGCAGTGCACGCACGAGAGCAGTGCGGCGCGGGCCGGTGCCTCGGCGGTGCGGAACCCGCCGCGCGCACCCGGCGCGGGGGCGGCGGCGGGCGCGGCGGGCGGAACGGTCATGCCGTCGGCTTATTCGTCGCCGAGGGCGAAGTATCCGTCGAGCAGCGGCTTGATCGCCGCGTCGAGCGTCTCGGCGAACGCGGGGTCGAAGCGCGACGACGCCTCCACCGCCGATTCGAGGTAGAACAGCATCTCGGTGAGGTAGCCCTCGCCGAGCCCGTTGAAGACGTTGTGCAGCAACTCGAGCCGCATGTTGGCGTAGCGCTCGTCCTCACTGTCGAACGCGGTGAGCAGCGTCTCGACGACTTCGCCAGCCGAGCGCACCAGCGCGGTGTCGGAGGCGGTCTCGGTCATCTCGGCGGCGGTGGCGTGCGGTCCGAACTTCGCCGTGAGGTCGTCGAGCGACGCGCCGCACTCGAACAGGTAGATGTCGAGTTGCTCGGAGCGATCGCGACGAATGGTGGCGAACGCCGCGCACGTCCCGGCCGCCTTGAGGGCGCGGGCGACGGCGCGCTTCTGGGTCTGCAGCGCGGCGCAGACATCGGGGTCGGCACTCTGTGTGGCGACGACGACGGTGTAGTTCACGAGGGTCCTCTCTCTGGCGCGTCGCGCGGCGACGCAGGGCCGGACGCCGCGAGGCGTCCCCGGGAGCGTGCCCCGCATGCACGCGGGACGCACCTCCCCTCAAAGGGCGGCAGTATAGCCGACCAGCGCGATGCCCGGCAGCGCCATCGCGGCCGGCGCGGTCCCGGGGCGACTAGAGTCCCCCGGCGAGGCGGCCGGGCGCCAGACGGCCACGCGGATCCCACGCCGCCTTTACGCGTCCGGCGAGGGCGTGATAGGCGGCCGAGCGCGGCGCGCCCCACACCTCGTCGGGCGTGCGCGCGGACGCGGCGACCGTCACTGCGTCGCCTCCGCGGTCGCGGGCGGTGGCGCGCAAGGCAGCGCACGCCGCGGCAACGTGCGACGCGTCGCCGCGCAGGTGCGCGACGAGCACTCCGCGGTCGGCGTACGCCAGCAGGCCGGCGGCCGCGACGTCGGCGTGCGCGTCGCAGGCGGCCCACAGATCGAGCGCGTCGCTCGCCGGCACGGTCAGATGCACGCGGGCGGTGGCCTGCACCGGGTCGTCGAGTTGTGGCGCCGCGACCGCCGCCCAGGCTGCCTGCGCGGCGTCGCCCTCGAGGATTTCGACATGGACCGCCGCGTCCCAGGCGCTCCGCGCCGCGTCGTGCGCCGCGTCGACGTCGGGCGCGCTGCCTTCCCAGCCGGCCACCAGCCACGTGCCGGCGCCGAGGGAGGCCAGGCCGCGCACCACGCATACGCCCACCGGACGCTGGCGCGCCAGCCGCACGCGTTCGGCGGCGGCGAACGCGACGGCGGCATCGGCGAAGCGTGCACGGACCACGCGCTCGCGTTCGGGCAGCGCCGCCAGCCGGACGTGCAACCGCGTGAGGGCGGCCAGGGCACCCCAACTGCGGAAGAGAACGCGATGCAGATCGTAGCCGCTGACGTTCTTCACCACGCGGCCGCCGGCGCGCACCAACGTGCCATCGGCGCGATACGCTTCGGCGCCGACCACCATGGTGCGCACGGTACCGAGGTCCTGCGTGCGCGGTCCCACCACGCCGCTGGCGTGGACGCCGCCGAGCGTCGAGCGCGCCGCCCACGGCGCGTCGATCGCCAAGCGTTGGCCGGCGCCGCGCAGCGCGCGCTGGACATCGGCGAGCGTGGCGCCGGCCTGCACCGTCGCGGTGAGATCGTCCGGCGCGTGGTCGAGCACGCGCGCGAGACCGGCGAGCGACAGCGCACAGTCATAGCGCGCCGGCACCGCCCCGACCTCCATCTGCGTGCCACCGCCCCACAGGAGCGTCGCGGCGCCGGCTTCGTCGAGCATGCGCAGCGCGATGCCGACCTGCTCCTCGTCGCGCGGCCGCACCGCGCAGAGCGGCGCGACGCCGCGCACCGCCCACGCCGCGCCGCGCATGTCCACCGCATCGGCGCCGAGCGCGGCGCGCAGCGTCTCCGGCAAGCGCGCGATCAGATCCACACGTCCTCCCCCACCGCGCCGGCGAGGTGCGGCACCGGATCCACCGCCGGCCCCACGCCGGTCGGGAAGATCTTCGCGGGATTGAGCCGCGCATGCGGGTCGAAGGCGCGGCGGACGGCATCCATCTGCGCGAGATCGTCGGCGGAGAACACCAGCGGCATCGCCTCGCGCTTCTCGACGCCGATGCCGTGTTCGCCGGAGAGCGCGCCGCCGAGCGCCACGCAGGCATCGAGAATGGCGTGCGCGAGATCGAGGGCGCGCGCCGTCTCCTCGCGCGAATCAGGATCGAACAACACGCAGGGATGCAGATTGCCGTCCCCGGCGTGGAACACGTTGGCGACGCGCAGACGATGCCGCGCCGCGGCTGCGGCGATCCGCCGCAACGCCTCGGGAATCACGCTGCGCGGCACCACCGGATCCATCACGTAGAAGCCCGCCGACAAGCGTCCGTACGCGCCGAACGCCGACTTGCGCGCCTTCCACAACACGAGCCGCTCGGCGTCGTCGGCGGCTTGCCGCACGTCGCGCGCGCCGGCCCGTCCACCTCGAGCAGCAGCATGCCGCCCGCCGTGAGGTCGAGGCCGAGCCCCAGCCAACTTTCGACCGCGCTCAGCGTCGCCTGATCGAGCATCTCCAGCGACGCCGGCAACAGGCCGTGCGCGATGATCGACGACACCGCGCGTCCGGCATCCTCGATGGTGGCGAACGCGCACAGCACGGTGCGCACGGCCTCCGGAATCGGCAGCAGCCGCAGCGTGACCTCGGTCACCACGCCGAGCGTGCCTTCGCTGCCCACCACCGCGCTCAGCAGGTCGAACGGTTCGCGCGCCTCCGCGGCACCGCCGAGGCGCACCACTTCGCCATCCCACAACACGAGTTCGACGCCGAGGATGTGATTGGTGGTGGCGCCGTACTTCAGGCAATGCGGCCCGCCGGCATTCTCCGCCACGTTGCCGCCGATGGTCGACGACTGCTGGCTCGACGGATCCGGCGCGAAGTAGAGACCGTGCGGCCGCGCCGCCTCCGACAGCGTCGTGTTGATGACGCCGGGCTCCACCACCGCGAGCTGATTCCGCGGGTCGATCGCGCGGATCGCGGTCATGCGAGCGACGCTGAGGGCGATGCCGCCCTCGAGCGGCACGCAGCCGCCGCTCAGGCCGCTGCCGCTGCCGCGCGCCACCACCGGCAGCCCGGCCTCGGCCGCGACCCGCATCACCGCCGACACCTGCGCGGTGGTCGACGGCAACACCACGAGATCGGGCTGCGCGCGGGTCAGCGTGAGACCATCGGCCTCGTAGACCAGACGGCTCGCGGGATCGGCGAACGCGGCATCGCGGCCGACGATCGCCTGCAAGTGGCGCAGCAGGCTCTGCCGGCGCGCCTCGCTCACGGGTGGGACGCTCATGCGCGGCACTCTAGCACTCGCCGCAGTGCGGCACGAGGGTCAGGCGGGCGCATGGCACCGTGGCGCGTCCAGACGACAACGGCCGCCCGCAGGGAAGCGGGCGGCCGCGTGTCGGAGTGGAGCTGGGGATCGTGTTTAGCGGTCGTCCTCGTCGTCGCCGATCTGGTCGCGCAGTTCGTCGATCTGGCGCTCGAGGTCGCGGATCTCGCGGCGCAGGTCGCGGTCGTCGCGGCTGTCACGGCCACCGGAGTGGCGCTTGCGCACGATCACGCGGACGTTCTTCTCGCCGTCGTCGTCGCCGGAGCCGCCCCACAGGTCGTCGCCATCGTCATTGCCGTGCGACTTCTTGTCCGACTTGATGATGATCTTGTGGCCGCGGCCGTCCTTCGAGTCGAAGCGGTAGATGCGCGGGCCGTCGCTGTCGTCGTCGCCGTCGCTTTCGCCATCGTCCTCGCCGTTCCACTGGAAGATCTGCGGGCCGTCGCCGGGCTTGATGTGCTTGAAGTGCATCTCGCCCTTGCCGTCCGGCAGCATCATGCCGTGCAGGCCTTCGAGACCCTTCAAACCTTCGAGGCCCTTGAGGCCCTCGAGACCCTTCAAGCCTTCGAGGCCCGGGAAGTCGCCCATCGAGACATCGCCGACCGGCGCCTTGTCGAGCGTCGCGGAAAACGTCCGGGTCGCCTTGTCGCGCACCACGGTGAGCGACACGCTGCTGCCCGGCTTGTGCCCGCGGATCTCGCTACGTGCCTCGCTCGACGAACTCACCGGCTCGTCGCCGATCTTGGTGATGACGTCGCCCGCCTTGAGGCCGGCGGCGGCGGCCGGCGAGTCCTTCTCGACCTCGGACACCAGCACGCCGTTGTCCCCGCTGATGCCGAAGTAATCACGCAGCTGCTCGCTCATGTCGCCGAGCTGGACGCCGAGGAAGCCGCCGACGGACGGAGCGCGCTGCACGCGGATACGGGCCGGCGTGTCGTCGTCGTCGCCCTCGGCGCGCGGGACGCGCATCACCATCTCGCGTGCGCCGTCCATCGACGACGGGCGCTCGCCGAGCGTCGCGCTGATGTCCTTCTCGGAGCCGTCACGCATGACGCGGAAGCTGACGCTGGCGCCGGCACCGGCATCGCGCACCGCCTGCTGCACATCGCTCGGCGCTTCCACCGCGGTGCCGTTGACGCGCAGGAGGATGTCGCCTTCGCGGAGGCCGGCCTTGTCGGCTGGGCTGCCTTCGGTGACGTCGCCGATCAGCACGCCGTGGGTCGACTTGAGGTTCATGCCGTCGCGCAGCGTCGGCGTGATGTCCTGCATCGAGACGCCGAGCCAGCCCGGTGCCTTCGCCCACGCACCGCCGGCACACGCCAGCGGCACCAGGGCGACGGCAGCGAGCGTCCAGCGCCGCAGCGCGCCGCCGGCGCGCGTTCCGTGGAGAGTTGCGTTCATGGTTGGGTACCTCCGTCCGTCGGTCGTGGGCTGCGGGAGAGGGTCAGGCCACGTCTCCCGCGCGGAATTCTGCAGGTGGCTCCGAGGGAGCCGGGCCGGTGCGGCGCGATCGTGTGGGCAGCGCGGGCATCCGGTGTCGCGGCGCCGTGTGGGGAGGGCGGCCCCATCGCCAGCGCACGGGATCAGACACCGCGAGCCGGGGTCGCGTTGCCGGGCCTAGCGCCCGCGGCGGACGAATCCGTGGTACACCGCCGCGCCGCCGTCCTCGACGGTGTCCAGCGCCAGCAGCTCGTAGCGCATCGAGGTGCACCAGGCGGGCAGATCGTCGAGAATCCCGAAGTCGGTGGCGATGACGTGCAACACGCCGCCCGGCGCCACCTGTGCCATCGCCTCGCTCGCCTTGATGATGGGCAGCGGGCACACCAGGCCCGAGGTGTCGACGACGCGGTCGGGCGCCGGCCGCGACGACGCGCTCACGCTAGCCGCCGCCATGGAAGTGGACGAACTCGAGACGGTCGCCGTCGTGCACGAGGCGGGCCGCGCAGGCGTCACGCGGCACCGCTTCGCCGTTGAGCAACACGCTCACCTCGTCGGGCCGCAGGCCGCGGTCGGCGAGCACCTGCGCCACCGTGGTGCCATCGGCGACGCTATCGCGCGTGCCGTTGACCCACACGGTCGCGCTCACTTGCCGCGGGCCGGCGGCGCCACCTTGCTGGTCAGCCAGTCGGCGATCTGCCCCGCGACGTCGTCGTCGACGCGGCGCGAGGCGTCGGTAAGTTCGGCCAAGCCCGCATCGGGCAACGTCTGCATCAGGTAGTGGTCGATGAGCGGGAACTCGGCGACATCGACGTTCGACATCTTGCGATCCTTGAGCGCGAACACCAGTTTCTGCGTCGAGCCCGGCGGCACGTCGCGGTCCTGACCGCAAATGACGATCGAGGTCGGACACGTGAGCCCGGCGAGCACGTCGACGGTGCGACGCGCCACCAGCTGGCGGTACGCCGGCAGATAGAGACTGTCGCCGCCCCACTGCGCCCACAGGTCGGTGCCGGCGATCAGTTCGCTCAAGCGTTGCACCTGTTCGCGCGCCTCCGCCGCGTCGTCCGGCAGCATCGGCGTGATCTCGACGCGTTCCATCATCAGCGAGTCGATGGGATCGCCGGGCGGACCCAGCAACACCGCGGCGGCCCACTGCACGTCCTTGGTCGGCGCCATCGCCACGGCCCACGATGCGATGTCGGGCGCGACCACCGCGATGCGCTTCTTGTCGACGCCCTTGACCTTGGCGAGCGCGCGCGCCGCGGCCTGTAAGTCGGCGACGCGATCCTCCATCGTCACCGCCGCGCGATCGCCGGTGCTGCGGCCGACGCCGCGCCCGTCATAGCGCAGCGTCACGAACCCGCGCCGGGCCAGCATCGCGGCGAACGCCTTGGCGCCGTCCTGCACCAATGGACTACCGGTGAGCGCCCAATCGCGGGTGCGATGCCCGAGCCCGCCGGCCAGGATGACGCCGGGCAGCGCGACGTTGGTGTCCGGGCGCACCACGGTGCCAGAGAGCACCGCGCCGGCCGAGGGAATCGTCAGGTCGCTGACCTTCAGGCCGGATTCGAGGCCGGGCAGCGTCCACGCGGTGCCGTAGTAGTTGTCGCGCAACGCCTCGAGTCCCTGCGCCGGCAGCGTGACGCGCACGATGCGCAGCGAGTCGTCCACCCACACGTTCAGCGGATCGCGGCCGACCCGCAGGAAGTAGTGGCGCGCCGCGTACTCGCCGTTCGGCATCCGCACCGGCAGCAGGCCGTTGTCGGTGATCTGGGCGTCGGGGTTGTTGCCGGTGCTCGGCGAGTAGGTCGGGAACGTCTGCACGCCGCCGGCGTCGAGGTCGTACCGCGCGAGCAGCGGATACAGCATCACCAGCGTGCGAATGTCGAACAGCACGCCTTGCACGCTGTCGAACGGCGCATGGTGATCGATCGGACTCGGCTTCTCGGGCGCCGTGATGTCCATCGTCTGGCCGGACTCGTGCACGCCGGTCGGCTCGGGCACCACGACGACGTCTTCCAGCGTGCCGTGCGCGAGGCCGAGCATATGGTAGCGCCGCAGAGTGCCGGTGGCCGCATCGAGCACCAGTTCGGGCTGCAACTTCACGAAATTGGCGTTGACGATGCCGATGGTGTCGCCTGGCGTGTGCACCTCGACCACCGCCTGCAGGTGGAGCGAGTCGGCCTCGTCCTGGTAGATGGCGAAGCTCTCGGTGGCCGTCTTCACCCCGCCGGCGTAGATGTTGAACTTGCCGGTATCGTGCGGAATGCGGCCCGCCGCCGAGCCCGCCGCCGGTGCGGCGAGCGTCAGCGCGAGCGCCAGCGCCGCGCCGAAATGCGAGTGCGTCACGAGTTCTCTACCTTTCCTGGGACACTGCGATGGGAGGGCAGCCGGCGGTCATCCGCGCGGCCTGCCGGAGACAGACGCCTCAGAACGACACCACGTTGGCGTCGCGCACGCCGAACACCAGTTCGGTGTGATCGAGGATCGACCGCAGGTGGTCGCGCTTGGCGCGCATCCAGGCCGGCACGGCGTCCTCGCCGACCGGACGGAACCCCAAGCCCTCGAAGAACACCATGTCCTCGGGGCGGGTCACCAGGCACACCGAATCCTGCACGTCCTCGACGATGCGCTGCACGAGGAAGCGGCCGATGCCTTCCGAGCGATGCTCGCGCACGACCACCAAGTCGGCGAGTTCGGCTACTCCGTCTTCGACATGGATGCGGCCGCAGCCGAGCACCAAGTTGCCCTTCTCGTGCGCCGCCACGATCCACTCGTCGGGCGTGATGTCGTCGGCCGGGAGGCGCTCCTCGTGGAGCAGCGCCCTGATCGCCGGGATGTCGTCCTTACCGGCGCGCCGAAAGTGGATGAACTGGATCACGGGACTTCCTCGGGACGGGCAGCGTCGCGCGGGTGCGCAAGCCGTGAGCGTAGGCAGCCGGGCATGCGGTGTCAACGCGGGGCGGCAGCGGACCACGAGCCGGAAAAGCCCCGGCCGGCGCGCGTAAAGTGCTGGCAATTTGCCGCCTCCATCTTACAAGATCAGCCGCGCGGCGCGCCCTCCAGCTTGCGGTCCCGGCGTCCCGCCTCCGACGAGCGTCGCCCCCGCCCTCCATGCGGCGGCGCGTGGGTTCCCCGAGACGAGTCAGAGGACGTTCGTGGCGCCTCTCGAAGAAAGCCTCTCCACCGAAGAGCTGCGCGATGCGTGGTTTCTCCTGTCGCACGACGACCGTGCCTGGGGACTCCGCTCGCTGCCGCGCGCCGAGGCGGAGGATTTCTTCTTCTCGCTGTCCGCCCGGGATCAGGCCGAGTTGATCGCGGCCTTGCCGCTCGAGGAGCGGCGGTCGTGGATGCGCCTGTTGCCGCCGGACGACGCCGCCGACCTCATCCAGGAGTCCGAGCCCGAGGATCGCGACGCGCTCCTCGACCTGCTCAACCGCGCCACCCGCCGCGAGGTCGTCGCGCTGCTCGCCTACGCCGAGGACGAGGCGGGTGGACTCATGAACCCGCGCTTCGCCCGCGTGCGCCCCGAGATGACGGTGGACGCGGCGATCAGCTACCTGCGGCGGCAGACGCTCGAGTACCTCGAGACCATCTACTACATCTACGTCCTCGACGAGCAGCAGAAGCTCCTCGGTGTGGTGTCGTTTCGCGAGTTGTTCGCCGCCGCGCCGACCAAGCTGGTGCGCGATGTCATGGAGACCGACATCGTCACGGTCACCGACGACCTCGATCAGGAGTCGGTGAGCCGCGTGTTCGCCGAGCACGACCTGCTGGCGGCGCCGGTGGTCGATGCCGATGGCCGCATGAAGGGTATCGTCACCGTCGACGACATCGTCGACGTGGTCGAGGAAGAGGCCACCGAGGACATCCAGAAGATCGGTGGTATGGAAGCGCTCGACGCGCCGTACCTCGAGACCGGCTTCTGGGCCCTCATCCGCAAGCGCATCGGCTGGCTGACCGCGCTGTTCCTCTCCGAAATGCTCACCACCTCGGCGATGGGCCGGTTCCAGAGCGAGATCGAGAAGTTCTCGACGCTGGCGTTGTTCGTGCCGCTCATCGTGTCGAGCGGCGGCAACTCGGGGTCGCAGGCGTCGACGCTGGTGATCCGCGCGATGTCGCTCGACGAAGTCCGGCTGCGCGACTGGTGGCGCGTCATGCGGCGCGAAGTGATGTCGGGCTTGGCGATGGGCGCCATCCTCGGCGTGATCGGGATGATCCGCATTCTGGTCTGGCAGTATTTCTTCCACACCTACCAGTATCCGGTGCGGGTCGGGCTGACCATCTGCGTGTCGCTGCTCGGCGTGGTGGTGAGCGGCACGACGGCGGGATCGCTGCTGCCGTTCATCCTGCGGCGGCTCAAGTTCGACCCGGCGAGTGCGTCGGCGCCGTTCGTGGCGACGCTCGTGGACGTCTCGGGGATCATCATCTACTTCGAAGTCGCCCACTTCTTCCTCAAGGGCGTCGTCTACTAAACCTCTCCACCGCAATCGCTTAGCGAGGCGGCACGAAATCCGGCGAATTTTCGCGGCGGCGGGAACTCTCTCCCGCAGAGGGCGGTTGTGTGCGTGGGCAAGCACACAAGTCGCACCTCAGGGTGTGGACTCGGGGCTCACGTTCAGAGAGGGGGAACGAGGGCGCCAGGTGTGCTTGCCTCTTTCTTTTCCCCCGGCGGCTCCCCGCCGCCACGCCGCTAGAACCGCGTCACGCCCGTGAAGCGGAAGCCGCGCACCCGCAGCGCCGGCGCCACGACACCCGCCGTGAGATGCGCCTCGCGCCCCACCATGTCGGCGCGGGCGAGCATGTCCAGCACGCCCATGTTGTAGCGCAAGTTTCGCACGCCACCGACCACGCGGCCGTTCTCGATCCAGAAGGTGCCGTCGCGCGTCATGCCGGTGAGGATCGTCTTGAGCGGGTCGACGACACGGTTGTACCAGAAGCGCGTAACCAGGATGCCGCGTTCGGTGGCGGCGATCATCTCGTCGAGGCTGGCGTCGCCGGGCGCGACGACGAGGTTCGTCGGCGTCGGGCCGAGCGCGCTCGGTTGCAGCAGCGAGTGGCCGGTGCTCTCGACGCCGGCGGCCGCAGCGGTCTGCGTGTCGTGCACGACGGCGCGGCCGACGCCGTTCTCGATCAGCGCGACACGCTGGCGCGGCACACCCTCGAGGTCGAACGGCGAACCGAGCGCCAGCGGATGGAACGGATCGTCGGCGATCGAGATACGCGCGCCGGTGACCTGCTCGCCCAAGCGTCCGCTCAAGAAGCTGCGGCCCTCGGCGAACGCCTGCGCGCTGAAGCCGAGCATCGCCAGGAAGGCGACCATCTCGCCCACCGCGTTCGGCTCGAGGATGACGTCGTACTCGCCGGCCGGTACCTCGCGCGGCGCGGCGGAGCCGACCGCCTTCGCCAGGATGCGCTCGCCGACCGCCGCCGGGTCGAGCGCCGCGGCGTCGCGGACGTGTTGTTCGCCCCAGCCGCTGCTGTCGGGCGCGGTGACGGTGAGCGAGAGCGAGGCGTGCGCCCCGCTGTGGTAGGCGAAGACGCCGCGCGAGTTGGCCACCGCGACGTGCTGCAGGGTGCGCGCGACGAAGCCGCTGGCGGTGAAACCGTGCCGGGCGGCCGGCGCGATGAGCGCGGCGGCGTGCGCGGCGCGCCGTTCGGGGTCGAGCGCGAGCGTGGCGTCGCGCAGCGCGTCGATCGGCGGCGCCGGACGGGGCGCGGCCATCGGCGCGCGGCCAGGATCCGCCGGCATCACGTCGGCCGCCTCGCGGGCGCGCTGCAGCAGCGCCGCGCACGACTCGGGATCGTGCGCGTTGCCGCTCGTGCTGCCGACACGCCCGCCGCGCACCACGCGCACCGCGAGCACGTGATCCGCCTCGCTGACGTTCTGGTGGATCTCATTGTTGGCGAAGCGGGTGAGCGCGGCGTCGTGCGCCAGCAGGACGACCTCGATCTCCTCGCCGGCGCCGGCCTGCGCGGTGAGCGCGTCTGTCAACGCGCGCGCCGTCTCCGGCGTCGCGAACGGATCCACCGGAGCGAAGGTCTCGGCCACCGGCCCGCGGTCCACGCTATCCGCCATAGCCCACCCCCACCTGCACGCGGCGGAAACGCGCCGGCGACGCACCCTGCGCCGTGCGGCCGACCTGCATCGGCTGGCCCTTGCCGCAGTTCGGCGTGCCCCAGATGCGCCAGGTCGACGCATCGCCGATGCCGTCGCAGCTGTTCCAGAACTCCGGCGTGATGCCCGTGTACGTCGGGTTCTTGAGCAGCGCGCCCAGCGTGCCGTGCTTGATCTCCCACGCCGCTTCGCAGCCGAACTGGAAGTTGTAGCGCTTGT
Organism: Candidatus Eiseniibacteriota bacterium; assembly: GCA_044229145.1. GTDB lineage: Bacteria > Eisenbacteria > RBG-16-71-46 > CAZEPH01 > CAZEPH01 > JBKJUD01. The sequence continues at coordinate 18,457 of JBGATO010000063.1, forward strand.
CGTCGATCGACCACGAGCGGTTGGTCGTCATGTAGATGCCGTCGTCGACGTCGGCGAGCAACTCGTCGAACGACCACGAGCCGGGCTCGAGGTTGATGTTGGTCATCCGGATGAGCGGCAGACGCGCCCACGACTCGGCGCGCATCGTGCCGTTGGACGCCGCGGCGCCGGTGAGCGCCGCCGTCTCGCGCGACGACATGTGGCCGACGAAGAGTCCGTCGCGCACGATGTCGGCGCGCTGCGCCGGCACGCCTTCGTCGTCCCAGGCGAAGCTGCCGAGGCCGAACGGCGTCGTCGCGTCGGCGACGATGTGCACCAGTGGCGAGCCGTACTGCAACGCGCCGACCTTGTCGAGTGTGAGGAACGACGTCCCGGCGAAGTTTGCCTCGTGGCCAAGCACGCGATCGAGTTCGATCGGATGGCCGCACGATTCGTGGATCTGCAGCGAGACTTGCGAGCCGTCGAGGACGATGTCGGTGACGCCGGGCGGACACTGCTTCGCGGACAGCAGCGCCACCGCCTCGCTCGCGCATTGCTCCGCGTTGCCCGGCAAGTCCATCGCGTGCACGAGTTCGTAGCCGCGCGTCTCGAACTGTCCGCCGAAGCTGCACGGATACGAGCGCACCTGCGCCTCGCCGTCGCGCACCGCCGTCGCCTTGATGCCGGCGCCCATCTGCACGATGTGCTGCTCGAGGAAGCTGCCCTCGGTGGAGGCGAACGTCTTGCGATCGTCCCACGCCTGCATCGAGCCTTCGGCGACGGTGACGCCAGCGACGCGCCGCATCGCCGCGTCCGCCGCGTCGAGCACCGCGAGCTTCTCCGCCAACGGCACCGCGAACGGGTCGATGACGTGCGGGCTCGTCCACGCGCCGCTCTGCGCGGCGAGCGGCGCCAACACCACCGGCGCGCGCCGCACCTTCGCCGATGCCTGCGCGATGCGCACCGCGAGCCGCGCCACGCGCTCGGCTTCCGAGGCGCTCAGCGTCGCGCTCGACGCGAAACCCCACGCGCCGTCGGCGATCACGCGCACGCCGAAGCCCGCCGATTGCGTGTCGGTGACCGCGGCGACCCGGCCGTTCTTCATCTGCACGGATTCGGCGCGCGAGGTGACCAGCCGCACGTCGGCGTACGACGCGCCGGCGAGCTGCGCCGCGTTGAGCGCGCGTTCGGCGAGGAATCGCATCGGGCGGTCTACCGGTAGTTGGTGAACTGGAGCGGCGTGTCGGCGATTTCGGCGCGCACCAGCGCCATCACCTTCTGGAGGTCGTCCTTCGCCTTGCCGCTGACGCGCACCTGATCGTCCTGGATCTGCGCGTGGACTTTGAGCTTCGAGTCCTTCACCAACTGGACGATCTTGCGGCCGACCTCGCGCTCGATGCCCTGCTTGAGCAGCACCGTCTGGCGCAGCGCGCCCTTGGTAGCCGGCTCCGGGTCCTTGTACTCGAGCGCGTGCAACGAAATGTTGCGCTTGAACAGCTTGCCCTCGAGCACGTCGACCAGCGCCTTGAGCTTCATCTCATCCTGCGCCAGGAGCGTGAAGCCCTCCGGCTCGGTGGTCAGCTCGATCTCCGCCGTGACGCCCTTGAAGTCGTAGCGCGCGATGATTTCCTTCTGCGCCATCGCGACGGCGTTCTTCACTTCCTGCATGTCGACCTTGGAAACGAT